>NZ_JBJIAJ010000001.1:0-655890 GCF_045310925.1 Mycobacterium sp. SMC-15
GGCAGGAGACCTTCACCCATCAACGACTCTTACAGCGTGTCGTCACACTTTCTCAACCAACCTGCCTGGGCAGTACAGCTAGGTGACCAGCGCGACAGAGTTGGCCCGGCGCAGCTTGCCCGACGGAGTCTTGGGGATGCTGCCCGGCCCAAGCACCACGACGTTGCGGGGCCGCATGTCGACCTCGGTCACCACCTCGTGGGCGACCTGGTGCTCGATACGGCGCACCTCGACCGGGTCCTGCCAGGCATTGGACTCCACCGCCACCGCGAACGTCTCCCGGGAGTGCCCGGCGTCCAGGCGCACCGCGACCGCACAACCCGGGCGCACGCCCTCGACGCGGCCCGCGGCCCGCTCGATGTCGGTCGGGTAGATGTTGCGGCCCGCCATGATGATGACGTCCTTGACGCGGCCGCAGACCACGACGTGGCCGTCTTCCATCTGGTAGCCCAGGTCGCCGGTGTCATACCAACCGTGCTCGTCCTGCGCCGGCAGGAAGCCCGCCATGGTCAGGTAGCCCGGCGTCACCGGCTCACCGCGCAGCTGGATCACTCCGACCCCGCGCGGCGGCAACGAATTGCCGTGCTCGTCGACGATCCGGATCTCGATGCCCTCCAACAGCGGCCCCAGCGAGGCCAGTCGGCGGGTGTTGCCCTTGGTGGCCGGCACCGCCTGGCGCAGCGCGGCCAGCAGGTCGGCGTCGATCTCGTCGACCACCAGGCCCGCATTGCACTTGGAGAAGGACACCGCCAGCACCGTCTCGGCCATGCCGTAGGCCGGCAGGATGGCGGTCGGGTTCAGCCCGAACGGCCTACCGGCGTCGATCAGGTCCTCGACGTCGGCCGGCTCCACCGGCTCGGCACCCGAGAGCGCGAACCGCAGCGTGGACAGGTCGAACTGCCCCGGCGTGGCCTGCTTGCGCAGCCGCTTGGCGAACAGCGCGTAGGCGAAGTTCGGGGCCGCGGTCATGGTGCCCTTGTACTTGTCGATCAGCTTGGCCCACAGCAGGGTGTCGCGCAGGAAGTCCATCGGGGTGATCTTGACCAGCTCGGCGCCGAAGTACATCGGCACGGTGAGGAACCCGATCATGCCCATGTCGTGGAAGCACGGCAGCCAGCTGACCATGACGTCCTTTTCGACGTCGTACTCGGCGCTGATGAACATCGCCTCGGCGTTCGAGTAGATGTTGCGGTGGGTGATCTGCACGGCCTTCGGCGAACCGGTCGATCCCGACGTCAGCTGCATCAGCGCCAGATCGTCCTCACCGGCTTCCTCCGGGTCGATCGGCTCGGCGGCCAGCAGGTCAGCGACCGTGACGACCTTCAGGCCCTTCTCTTCCAGCACCGGGGCTGCCGGCATGAACGGGTCGGAGATGATGACGGCCTTGGCGTCGATCATGTCGACGACGGTCATGGTGTCCTCGGCCCACACCGCCAGGTCGGTGCGCGGGGTCGGCTGGTGCAGCATGGTCAGGCTCGCCGCGCGCATCCACACGCCCTGGGCGGTGGGGGCGATTTCCACCGGGGCACCGGCCAGCACCCCGACCGCGTCGCCCGGGCCTACGCCGGCCGCGGCCAGCCCGCCGGCGATACGCCGGGCGCGTTCATGGACCTCGGCCCAGGTGTGCCGGACGGGCGTGTGCGGCTCACCCGTCACCATGCCCTTCGACGACTCCCGGGCACTGCGGAACATGTTGTCGGTAAACCTGCTCACGACGGCCTCCTAGCCGGCACCAGTACATTCCATACGGGCTCAGATTTCATGTTCCACCTGCTTTAGACCACATCGCGAGAGGCACACGCACACAATTCGGTGGCGGTTAGATCTCGATACCGTAATGCGCGGCCCACCAGAACGGAGAGCGTCTGGCTGGCAGGGTTGTCCTGGCCGCGAATAGTCACCGCGGGCCATCTTAAACTCCTCTTAATCCACGGGCAAATCTATCCCGCGGATCGGCTGCTCGATCAGGCCCCGCTCACCGACGACGGCACCACGCGAGCGCCATAGACCGGGCCGCTGGCCACCCGCACCGCCCGCCCCGCGCCGAGCGCCGACAGTTCGACGGCGACGTCGGCCGCCGACTGCGCCGAGGAACACAAGAACGCACACGTCGGGCCGGAGCCGGACACCACACCGGCCAGGGCACCCGCCTCTACCCCGGCGCGCAAGGTGCGGCGCAAGCCCGAGTTGAGACTGACGGCTGCGGCCTGCAGGTCATTGCCGAGCAATCCGGCCAGCCGCTCTGGATCACCGGCGGCCAACGCCGCCAGCACCGGCTCGGGCTCACCCGACTCCGGCAGCTTGCGCCCGGTTTCGCGCAACCGGTCCAGTTCACCGAAGACCGCCGGCGTCGACAGCCCACGGTCGGCGAACGCCAGCACCCAGTGGAAGGTCTCACGGGTGAGCACCGTCGCCAGCTCCTCGCCGCGTCCGGTACCCAACGCGGTGCCGCCGTGCAGCGCGAACGGCACGTCGCTGCCCAGCTTGGCGGCCAGCGAGTGCAGGTCGCGGCGCGGCACGCCGAGCTCCCACAGCACGTTCATGCCGACCAGCACCGCCGCGGCGTCGGCGCTGCCGCCGGCCATGCCGCCGGCCACCGGAATGGACTTGTCGATGCTGATCGCCACGTCCGGAGCCCGGCCCACGTACTCGGCCATCAGCTCGGCGGCCTGCCACGCCAGGTTGCGCTCATCGGTGGGCAGCACATCGGCGCCCTCGCCGCTGACCCGCAGCGACAGCACGTCGGCGTCGCGGACAGTCACCTCGTCGACCAACGAAACCGCGTGGAACACGGTGGTCAGCTCGTGGTAACCGTCATCTCGACGGTCACCGACGGCCAGGTAGAGGTTGAGCTTGCCCGGTACCCGCACCGTCACCGAACCGGTCGGGGACCACTCGGTGGCGGTATTGCCGTCGGATGCGGTCACGCCGATGAGACTATCGGGCTACAGCGGCTCCGAGGGGCCGTAGTACCCCGGGCTCGGGCCAGGAGTGCCTACCCGATCAGGAGAACAGGTCGGAGAAGTCGGCGCTGATCGAGCTGAAGGCGTTCATCAGGACCTCCACCTCGAACCCGCCGGCCATGGTGACCAACCCGGTGGTGGCGGCCAGCGGCATGCCGATCGCGTTCAGCAGATCTCCCGACATCAGTTCGTTGAAGAACAGGCTCGCGGAGTAGGCCGGCAGCGTGGTGATCAGCGAATTGATGATGTCGGCGGTCGGCAACAGCGTCGCGTACAAGGTCGCCGCGGCGCTGCTGAAGGTGTTGACGATCTCCGTCAGACTCGGCAGCGAGAAGTCCGCGGGGCCGCCACTGAAGTCGAACAGGTCAGACGCGCCGCCGGACCCGATGTTCTGCAGGTCGGCGATGAAGTCGTTCCAACCCTGCTCGGCACCGTTGACCAGTGCGGTCAGCACGTCCATCGGGTTGACGTCGGGGAACACCCCGAACGGCGTGGAGATGTCCGCCGGGCCCTGGTCCCAGCCGTGCTCGATGTTGCCGTAGCCGAGGTTGATCAGCACCCGCAGGGCCGGCTGCAACAGGTCGGCAAACGCGTTGCCGAATGCGTTGCCGCGCAACAGCTCCAGCAGCGGCAGATTCTCGGTGGGGATCATGAAGTACTGGTTGTTGCCGGTGTAGTCGCCGGAGGTGTCCAGCTCGATGGCCGTCGCCAGCTGGGCGTCGGTCAGTGTCGGGTAGGTGCCGTGGATGAACATGATGCCCAGGAAGGCGTTGATGTCGGCCAGGAAGTTCAGCGGGTACTTCGGGAAGTCCGCGAAGCCGTCGTATTCCTGGATGTAATTGACTGTCTCCCATGGCGTCTCAGACGGGGCACCCCCGCTGAACGTGACGCCGAGGGCGGGCAGGCTGAGCGGAACCCCGGGGACGTCGAAGCGGGCCAGCAGGCCGCCGTTGGGGTTGGCCGGGCTGCCCAGCGTCACGAAGGACAGCTCGTCGGAGGTCGGGCGCTCGTCCTCGGGCAGCGCCAGCAGCTGGTCCATGACCAGCCCGTTGATCACACCACTCTGCGAATACCCTAGTACGACAAGGTCATTGCCCTTGCCAACCTCTTCCATGATCTTCTGGTACAAGATGGTGGAGCCCTGGGCCAGCGAGGTGTCCAGCGGCAGCGTCTTCACACCGGTCAGCGGGTAGAGACCCTCCGGGGTGAACAACGGGTTGGTGGCGTCCACGTGGAAAGTGGGCTGACCGTCGAACTTCGGGGTCGCAGGCGAGATGAACCGATCGGTCAGGGCGGCCAGGTACTGCGGCGGCGGGATCGGCAGTCCGCTGCCGCCCATGATCCACGACTCGGTGTCCAGCAGGGTCGTCTGGGCGACCACCGTCTTGGCGGTCGCGGCCAGGGTGGGCGCCACCACGGGTGCGACACCGAGGGCGGCAATGGCGGCCAGGGTCAGAGGCACGGCACCGATGGAACTCAGGTTGCGATGGGACAGAGTTGTCATGACGGCCTCCCTGGATGCTGCTGCAATAGGTCGATTATTCATCTCGCACCAGCGAAATGTCATCGCTTTTTTGTAATTCGATCATGCTACTCTCAGTTTTCTGCGAGGTAGCTGTGCGCGCCCTAATCTGAGGTCATGAACGCAGCCGGCGACTACGGCGGCTACCTGATCGAGCGCGAGATCGGCCGCGGCGGGCACGCCGGGGTCTATTTGGCCCACCACCACGGCGCCCCTGACGTGCCCGTGGCACTGAAGGTCCTCGACGAGGCGCACCGCTCCCCCGCCGAGCAGGCCCGGCTGGATCGCGAGTTCGCGTTCGCGGGCGCCCTCAAGCACCCCAACATCGTCGCGGTGTACCGGCACGGCCCGTTCTGGCTGGCCATGCAGTACGTCGACGGCGGCAAAGTGACCGGTCTGCGCTCGCTCGACGATCGCCTGGCGGCGCTGACCCAGATCGCCGGCGCGCTCGACTACGCACACCGTCGCGGCATCGTGCACTGTGACGTCAAACCCGCCAACATCCTGATCCACGCCGACTTCGGCCGGGCCGGGGCGGTGCTGACCGATTTCGGAGCGGCCCACGCCGTCGTCGAAGACGTGTGGCACCGGGCCCGACATTCCGAAAACCCCGAAGTCTCATTGCCCTACACCGCACCGGAGATCCTGCAGGGCAAGGCGCCGTCGGCAGCCACCGACGAATACGCCTTGGCCTGCACGGCGGTCGAGCTGTTTACCGGAGCGCCGCCCTTCCCCGCTCAGTGCGCAGCCGATCTGGCCGATGCGCACCTGCGGCTGCTACCGCCGCCGCTGTCCGACACGCTCGGTCCGGCGGCGCGGGCCGCCGATGTGGTGGTGCAACGTGCGCTGGCGAAGTTTCCGGCGCGCCGCTACGAGTCCTGCGCCGATTTCGTCGAAGAGTTGTCCCGCGCGCTGGTCTCGCACGCCGGGCCCGCCAAAGCCGCCGAGACCTGAAGCAGCCGCACGAAGTCCGCGATCGCCAGCGTCTCGCCGCGACTCATCGGATCGATGCCCGCCGCCTCCAACAGCTCGGCAGCCCGCGCGCCCGAGCCGGCCCAGTCGGCGATCGCGTTGCGGGCGGTCTTGCGGCGCTGGGCGAATGCGACGTCGATCAGCCTGAAGACCTGCCGGCGAAACGCGTCGTCGACCGGCCACGGGGCGGCCTCGTGGCGGTCGATGCGCACCAGCCCGGAATTCACTCGCGGCACCGGCCAGAACACGCTGGGCGGCACCGTGCCGCAGCGGCGCACCGCGCCGAAGAACCGTGCCTTGGCGCTGGGCACCCCGTAGTCCTTGCCACCCGGCTCGGCCGCCAGCCGCTCGGCCACCTCCAACTGCACCATGACCGTGACGGTGCGAATGGAGTCGAACTCCGACAGCAGGTGCAGCAGCGCCGGGACCGCCACGTTGTAGGGCAAATTCGCCACCACCGCCGTCGGCGCGGTCGCCACCCCGTCGCGGCGCAGGGTCAAGACGTCGGCGCCGAGCACCTCCAACCGGGGCGCGTCGGCGGGCGCGTGTTCGGCGATGGTCTGCGGCAACCGGGTGGCCAGCACCGGATCCTTTTCGACGGCGATCACCGTCGGGCCGTGTTCGAGCAGCGCCAGGGTCAGCGAGCCGAGCCCAGGCCCGACTTCCAGGACATGGTCGTCGGCGGTGATACCGGCGCCGTCCACAATCCGGCGCACGGTGTTCGCGTCGTGAACGAAGTTCTGTCCCAGCGATTTCCGGGGCCGCAGGTCGAGTTCATTCGCCAGGGCCCTGATGTCACCGGCCCCGAGTAGCCCGATGGTCAGCGTCTCCCGCTGCACACCGGCCAGGCGCCCCAGCCCTGCCGGGCCTGGGTGACCTCTGCGATCGCGATCTGCTCTTCGCGGGTCGCCATATCCGCGCGCGGTGCGTATTTCAGACCGCCGTTGGCCACCCAGGTGCCGTAGTCGAACTGCACGCCGCCATAGAAGCCGTTGCCGGTGTTGATCGCCCAGTTTCCGTGCGACTCGCAGTTGGCGATGCGGTCCCAGGCTGCGCCGTACACCGACGGCGGCACCTCGGTGCCGGGCTTGGCGCCGACCCGCAGCACCGAGTCGCGGGCCGGGGCCACTACCGCGTTGGCGACCGGCAGGCGGCCGGTCTCGGCGCCGTTGACGGTGGCCACCGAGTAGGTCACGTCTTGGGTGCCCGGAGTCCCCGGGTCCTCGACGACCTGCCGGCTGATGTTCAGCGCCGGGTCTTCGATGCGACGGGCGGGCGGGGGAAGCGGCACCCGCTCGGTGACCTGCTTGACCCGGATTCGCGTCACCTGGATCGCCATGCCCTCGGTGATCGGAGTCGACGCGGCCGGGATGACCTTGTCGGCCTGCTCCAGCGGGGCGCCGTCGGCGGCCAGCAGTTCGCCGACATTTGGCGCGGCCAGGTGCACCGTGCGCACCACACCTCCGTCGTCGAGCGTGACGGTCTTGGCACTGACGACCGGCAGCGCCATCCCGGCCAGCGGGACCCGGCTGCCGCGCGATGCCGCGGCGGGGGCGGTGTCGGTCATCGACAGCTGCGCCAGCGCTTCGTCCACCGACAGCGCCGTCGTCCACACCTGCTGGGGCTCGCGCCCGTCCAGGGACACCTGCAGTGGCCGGCCGCGACGGACCATGATCGTGTCGGAGTCGTTCACCCGGGCGGTGCGCGCGGGGCTCACATCATCGCGCTCGCCGAGGTTGAAGCCGTTCTCGGCGACGACGTCGATGACCCGCGACCGCATGGTGGTGACGGTGATCGGCGTTCCGTCAACGTCCAACGTCACGGTCTTGACGCTGGCGACCGCGAAGCCGCCGGCAAAGGTCAGCACCAGTAGTAAAGCGCCGACCAGAAGCCGCAGCATCGGCGATGGCGCCTGGTGCAGCCTGGTCAAAGCGTTCAAGTCAGAAAACCTCACGACGTTGAATACACAGCAAAGGGGCAGTGGCTCTGCCCCCCAGGTTCGATAACGGAACGGTAACGAACCTACCGGCGGTCGGCAACCGAATGTGACCTGCTCGACCTTCAGTCCAGCCCGTACACACGCCGGGCGTTGCGGTTCGTCACCTGCGCCAGCTCCTCCGCCGATGTTCCCAACAGCTCAGCCAGCGCCCTGACAGTGTATGGCAGACAGTAGGGCTCGTTCGGTGCACCGCGGTACGGATGGGGAGTCAAGAACGGCGCGTCGGTCTCCACCAACAGCTGCGCCTCCGGTATCAATGCCGCCGCTTCCCGCAGGTCACGCGCATTTTTGAAGCTGACCGTGCCGGACAGGCTCAGTATCCAGCCGGCGTCGACGCAGGTGTGAGCCATCGCGGGGCCCGACGAGAAACAGTGGAAGATCACCGTCTCGGGAGCGCCTTCGGCGCGCAGCACATCGAGCACGGCGGCGTCGGCGTCGCGGTTGTGGATCATCAGCGGTTTGCCCGTGCGTTTGGCCAGGTCGATATGCCAGGCGAAGGCCTCGCGCTGGGTCTGCGGGTCCGCGCAGCCCTCCAAGCGCCCGGGCCAATACAGGTCCATGCCGGTCTCCCCGACCGCCACCACCCGCGGGTGGGCGGCCAGCGCCTCGATCTCGGTGCGGGCCGCCTCGCTCAGGGTGCCGGCCCGGGTCGGATGCAGCGCGACCGCCGCATAGACCCGATCGTCGGCGTCGGCGGCCTCGGTCGCCCAGCGAGCCGACGCCAGGTCGTCGGCCACGGTCACCGCCGCCTGCACCCCGACCGCGGCGGCCCGATCCATGATCGCGCGCACCGACGAGGCGTCGGAGGCGCCGCAGGCATCGAGGTGGGTGTGGGCGTCGACCAGCGGACTGAGCTCCTGCGGTGCGGGCGGCGGAGTTTTGCCTGATCGTTTCGAGCTCACCCGCACACAATAGGGTGAACGGTGATGAAGCCTTTCTACCTCACCACCGCGATCACCTACCCCAACGGTGACCCGCATATCGGCCACGCCTACGAGTACATCGCCACCGACGCGATCGCCCGATTCCATCGGCTCGACGGATTCGACGTGCGGTATCTGACCGGCACCGACGAGCACGGGCTGAAGATGGCCGAGACCGCCGCCGCCGAGGGCATTCCGACCGCAGAGCTGGCGCGGCGCAACTCCGATGTGTTCGAGGCGCTGCAGCGCAAACTCAACATCTCCTTCGACCGGTTCATCCGCACCACCGACGCCGATCACCTGGAGGCCTCCAAGGCGATCTGGCAGCGCATGGTCGACGCCGGTGACATCTATCTGGACGCCTACTCCGGCTGGTACTCCGTGCGCGACGAGCGGTTCTTCACCGAGGGCGAGACCCGGCTGACGCAGGACGGCTCGCGGGTGGCCAACGAAACCGGGGCGCCGGTCACCTGGACCGAGGAGCAGACCTACTTCTTCCGGCTCTCGGCCTATGCCGACCGGTTGCTGGCGCACTACCAGGCGAATCCGGACTTCATCGCCCCCGAGGTGCGCCGCAACGAGGTGGTCAGCTTCGTCTCCGGCGGGCTGCGGGACCTGTCCATCTCGCGCACCTCGTTCGACTGGGGCGTGCCGGTTCCCGGGCACCCGGACCACGTCATGTACGTCTGGGTGGATGCGCTGACCAACTACCTGACCGGCGTCGGCTACCCCGACACCGACTCGCCAATCTTCAAGCGGTACTGGCCCGCCGATCTGCACATGATCGGCAAGGACATCATCCGGTTCCACACCGTGTACTGGCCCGCCTTTCTGATGTCGGCAGGAATCGAGTTGCCGCGCAGGGTTTTTGCGCACGGCTTCCTGCTCAACAGCGGCGAGAAGATGAGCAAGTCGGTGGGCAACGTGATCGACCCGGTCGAGTTCGTCGACAAGTACGGCGTGGATCAGGTGCGCTTCTTCCTGCTGCGCGAGATCCCGTTCGGCCAGGACGGCAGCATCTCCGACGAGGCGATGATCGGCCGGGTCAATGCCGATTTGGCCAACGAACTGGGCAATCTGGCGCAGCGCTCGCTGTCGATGGTGGCCAAGAACCTCGACGGGGTGGTGCCCGAGCCGACCGCCCAGGCCGCCGACGGCGAGGAACTGCTGGCACTGGCCGACGCGCTGCTGGAGAAGATGCGGGCGGCGTTCGGCACGCAGTCCATGCACGTGGGACTGGAAGCGATCTGGCAGATGCTGGGCGCAGCCAACCGGTACTTCTCGGCCAACGAGCCGTGGAAGCTCGCCAAGAGCGAGTCAGCGGCCGATCAGGCCCGCTTCGGCACGGTTTTGTACACCACGCTGGAGTCGGTGCGAATCGCGGCGCTGCTGCTGCAGCCGGTGATGCCCGAATCGGCGGGCAAGCTGCTGGACCTGCTGGGCCAGACCGATGAGCAGCGGATGTTCACCGCCGTGCCCGAGCGCCTGGTGCCCGGGCTTTCGCTCCCGGCGCCGTCCGGGGTGTTTCCGCGCTACCAACCCTGAACGTGACGGCGGTCCCGTGATCTGGGCCACAAGCTGTCACATCTGGCAGCCGTGCGGTGTCTTGAGGGCATAACCCTTGAGAGACAGGAGCACCTCATGACCCGCATCCAAGTTGTCATCATCGGCGGCGGCTACGCCGGCACCCTGGCCGCCAACCGGCTGCGCCAGCACCCCGACGTCGACATCACCCTGGTCAACCCGCGCCCGGCATTCGTCGAGCGGATCCGGTTGCACCAGTACGTCGCCGGCACCGGGACGGCCACCATCGACTACCCCGAACTGCTCGGCGACGGAGTCCGGCTGCTGGTCGACTCGGCCACCCGGATCGACGCCGCCGACCGGCGCATCCAGCTGGCATCGGGCACCGTCCTGCGCTACGACTTCCTCATCTATGCGGTGGGCAGCACCGGGGCGATCACCCCGGCGGTTCCCGGTGCCGCCGAATTCGCCTACTCGATCAGCGAATTGGAGCACGCGACCCGGCTGCTGGCGCGCCTGACCGCGGTGGCGCCGGATGCCCCGGTGACCGTGGTGGGCGGTGGACTGACCGGAATCGAAGCGGCCTCCGAACTGGCCGGTCAAGGTCGGCCGGTGACCCTGGTCTGCGGCGAGATGCTGGGACCGTCACTGCACGCGGCGGGCCGGCGCTCGGTGGCCAAGGCACTGCGCAAACTGGGTGTCGACCTGCGCGAGGGCGCGGTCGTCGCCGAAGTACGCGCCGACGCTCTGGTGCTGCGTGACGGCACCGTGCTGCCCAGCGCGGTGACGGTCTGGACGGCGGGCTTCGGCGTGCCGGACCTGGCCGCAGCCAGTGGCCTGGCCACCGACGCGTTGGGCCGACTGCTCACCGACGACACCCTGACCAGTGTCGACAACCCGTGGATCATGGCGGCCGGGGATGCCGTCGCCCCCTCGGGCCAGCCGCTGCGGATGAGCTGCCAGGCCGCCCTGCCGCTGGGCGCCCAAGCCGCCAACACGGTGTTGGCCCGCATCGCCGGCACCTCACCGGTCGCGCTGGACCAGGCGTTCGTGTCGCAGTGCATCAGTGTGGGGCGCGATGCGGCGACCGTGCAGTTGTCGCGCCGCGACGACACCCCGATCAAGGCGTTCATCGGCGGCCGCCTTGGCGCCGTGGTCAAGGAGTCGATCTGCAAGTACACGGTGAAGTGGATTCGGGGCGAGGCCGCCAAGCCGGGCTCGTACCGTTGGATGAAGGGCGGCGCCCGGGCGGCCCAGGCCGCACAGGGCCAATCGGAACGGGGGGCTGCGGTGTGAGAAGCGAACACGCCCAACGGTTCACCGAGCTCCGGCCGCTGCTGTTCACCATCGCCTACGAGATCCTGGGCTCGGCAACCGAATCCGACGACGTCTTGCAGGACAGCTACCTGCGCTGGGCCGAGGTCGATCTGGCCGAGGTCCGCGACGTCAAGGCCTACCTGGCCAGCCTGGTCACCCGTCAGGCGCTCAACGCGCTGCGGGCCGGGGCCCGACGCCGCGAGGAGTACGTGGGGCCGTGGCTGCCCGAGCCGCTGCTGCTCACCGAGCACGATCCCTCGGCCGATGTCGTACTGGCCGAGTCGGTCTCGATGGCGATGCTGGTGGTGCTGGAGACGCTGCGTCCCGAGGAGCGGGCGGTGTTCGTGCTGCGCGAAGTGTTCGGCTTCGACTATGACGAGATCGCGGCCGCGGTCGGCAAATCTGCGGCCGCGGCCCGTCAGGTCGCGCACCGGGCCCGCAGCCACGTCCAGGCCCGCCGGCCGCGCTACGCCCCGGTGGACCCGGAGGAGAGCGCACGGGTCACCGCGGAGTTCATGACCGCGGCGGCGGGCGGCGACCTCACCACGGTGCTGTCGATGCTGGCCCCCGACGTGGTGTGGACCGCTGACAGCGGCGGCAAGGCCAGCGCGGCCCGACGGCCCGTCGTCGGAGCCGACAAGGTCGCCCGCACCGTCATCGGGCTGCTGCGGCAGGGGGCACAGATGCCCGACGTGCGGGTGGACATGGGCGTCTGCAACTCCGCGCCCGCGGTGCTGCTCTACAGCGCCGACCGCCTGGAGGGCGTGTTCACCGTCGAGATCGTCGACGGGCTGATCACGAACTTCTACGCGATGCGCAACCCGGACAAGCTGGCGGCGGTGGCGGCCGCCCGCGAGATCACCCGCGGCGCTGACGTCTGACAAGCTAGTGCCGTGCGGATCGAGCGTCTCGGCGACTTGGGTGCGGCACCGGAGGTGCTGCGCGCGGTCGGCGATGCCACCGACCGACATGGGCTGCCGTCGCCGGCCGCGCTGACCGGCGAGTGGTTCGGCGCACGGGCGGTGATCGCGCCCAGCGTGGCCGTCGAGCCGGTCGGCCCCGGCGAGGTCTTTGACGTGCCGAATAGCCCCGCCCTTGGTGCGCAGTCCGGCGTGGTGGGTGGCGGCTGGATCGGCTATCTGTCCTACCCCGATGCCGGCGCCGACGGCCTGGGCCCCCGCATCCCCGAGGCTGCCGGCGGCTGGACCGACTGTGTGCTGCGCCAAGACCACGACGAGCAGTGGTGGTTCGAAAGCCTGTCCGGCGCGGCGATGCCGAGCTGGCTGGCCGAGGCGCTGACGACTCCCGCCCCGGCCCGGGGATGCCGGATCTACTGGGAGACCCCGGACCGGCAGGCGCACCGCGCCGGCGTGCTGGCCTGCCTGGAGGCCATCCGCTCCGGCGAGGTGTATCAGGCCTGCGTGTGCACCCGCTTCACCGGAACCGTCACGGGTGCCCCGCTGGACTTCTTCGCCGACGCCGTGGCGCGCACCTCGCCGGCGCGTGCCGCCTATGTCGCGGGTGACTGGGGCGCGGTGGCCTCGCTGTCACCGGAGCTGTTCCTGCGCCGCCGCGGTCAGGTCGTGGACTCCAGCCCGATCAAGGGCACCCTGCCGCTGTACGCCCGCCCGTCGGCGCTGCGCGCGTCGACCAAGGATGTCGCGGAGAACATCATGATCGTCGATCTGGTCCGCAACGACCTGGGCCGCGTAGCGATCACCGGCACCGTCACCGTGCCCGAACTGTTGGCGGTGCGGCCCGCCCCGGGTGTGTGGCATCTGGTGTCGACCGTCTCGGCCCGGGTGCCCGAGCAGCTGGCGATGGCCGAGTTGCTGGACGCGACATTCCCGCCCGCGTCGGTAACCGGCACTCCCAAACACCGTGCCCGCCAGCTGCTTTCGGAGTGGGAATCGTCGCGGCGCGGCACCTACTGCGGCACGGTGGGGCTGGCGTCACCGGTGGCCGGTTGCGAACTCAACGTCGCGATCCGCACCGTGGAGTTCGACGCCGCCGGCGGTGCGGTGCTGGGGGTCGGCGGCGGAATCACCGCGGACTCCGACGTCGACGCCGAGTGGCAGGAGTGCCTGCACAAGGCCGCCCCGATCGTCGCCGACGGTCAGTCCCGGGAACGCAGCACCGCGTCGTAAAGCTCGCGTCGCGACACCGCGGCCGACACGTCGGCGATCACCTGCGCGCAGGCGTCCTTGACCCGCATCCCCTCAGCCGCCAGCCTGTTGACCTCGTCCACCAATGTCGCCAGGTCCGCGCGCGGGGTCGCCCCGGCCAACACCACGGTGATCTCCCCCAGCACGCCGTCGACCGCCCAGTCGGCCAGCTCGGCCAGCGTCCCGCGCAGCACCTCTTCGTGGGTCTTGGTCAGTTCCCGGCACACCACCGCGCGCCTTTCGCCGCCGAGCTCGTCGACGGCGTCACGCAGGCAGTCGGCCAACCGCCGCGGCGACTCGAAGAACACACAGGTGCGCCGTTCGTCGGCCAGCGCGGCCAGCCACGCCCGGCGGGCCGCCTGCTTGCGGGGCGCGAAACCCTCGAAGCAGAACCGCTCCGAGGCCAACCCGGACACCGCCAGCGCGGTCGTCACCGCCGACGGGCCGGGCAGGCAGGTCACCGGCAGCCCGGCCTCGGCGCATGCGGACACCAGGCGGTAACCCGGGTCGCTGATCAGCGGCATCCCGGCGTCGCTGACCACCAGCACGGTGGCCCCGGCCTCGAGATCGGCAAGCAGCGTGGGCACCCGCGACGCCTCGTTGGCGTCGAACAGACTGACCACCCGGCCGCCGATCTGCACGTCGAGGGCCTTGGCCAGCGTGCGCACCCGCCGGGTGTCCTCGGCGGCCACGACGTCGGCGGTGCTCAGCGCTTCGACCAGCCGCGGGGAGGCGTCGGCGGGCTGGCCCAGCGGGGTGGCACCCAGCAGCAATCGACCATCGGGCATGGCGCACAGCCTACGATCGTCGGAATGAGCGCTCCGACCGCTACCAGGCTCGCGGCCGCGCCGGAGCGCACCGCTCCGGTGATCAGCCCGGGGCTGCTGGTGCCGGTCGCCGATTTCGGGCCGACCGACCGGGCCCGGGGCTGGGCGGTGACCGCGGCGGTGACGCTGCTGGCCGCGGTGACGCGGTTCTCGAACCTGTACACACCGACCGACGCCGGCACCCCGATCTTCGACGAGAAGCACTACGCGCCGCAGGCCTGGCAGATGCTGCACAACCATGGCGTCGAGGACAATCCCGGCTACGGCCTGGTGGTGCATCCGCCGGTGGGCAAACAGCTGATCGCGATCGGCGAGGCGCTGTTCGGCTACAACGGGCTGGGCTGGCGGTTCACAAGCGCGCTGCTCGGGGTGCTGGCGATAGCGCTGTTGGTGCGGATCGTGCGGCGCATGACCCGCTCGACGCTGGCCGGCGGGATCGCCGGACTGCTGCTGGTGGGCGACGGGGTCAGTTTCGTCGCGGCGCGCACCGCGCTGCTGGACGGTTTCCTGACGTTCTTCGTGGTGGCCGCGTTCGGGGCGCTGATCGTCGACCGCGACCAGGTGCGCATGCGGATGCACACCGTGCTGACCGACGGTCGGTGCGGCGCGACACCCTGGGGCCCTCGGCTGGGAGTGCGCTGGTGGCGTTTCGGCGCCGGGGTGTTGCTCGGGTTGGCCTGCGCCACCAAATGGTCCGGCCTGTACTTCGTGGTGTTCTTCGGCGCGATGTCGCTCGCGTTCGACGTGGCCGCGCGACGGCAGTACCGGGTGCGGCGGCCGTGGCTGGGCACGCTGCGCCGCGACGTCGGCCCCACCGCCTACGCCATGGTGCTCATCCCGTTCGCGGTGTACCTGGCGTCCTATGCGCCGTGGTTCGCCTCGGAGACCGGCGTGGACCGCCACGAAGTCGGCCAGTCAATCGGGTTCGAGAGTCGGTTTCCGATTCCCGATGCGCTGCGCTCGCTGTGGCACTACACCTACCAGGCGTATCACTTCCACGCCGGACTGACGAACGCCGCGGGCAATCACCACCCCTGGGAGTCCAAGCCGTGGACGTGGCCGATGTCGCTGCGCCCGGTGCTCTATGCGATCGACCAGCACGACGTGCCCGGCTGCGGAGCGCAGTCCTGCGTCAAAGCGGTGATGCTGGTCGGCACCCCGGCGATGTGGTGGCTGGCCGTGCCGGTGCTGGGCTACGCGCTGTGGCGCTCCCTGGTGCGCCACGACTGGCGCTACGCCGCGGCGCTGGTGGGCTACTGCGCGGGCTGGCTGCCCTGGTTCGCCGACATCGGGCGGCAGATGTACTTCTTCTACGCGGTGCCGATGGCCCCGTTCCTGGCGATGCTGCTGGCCCTGATCTGCGTCGACATCGTCAACGACGGGAGAACCCGTACCGAGGAGCGCTGGGCGCTCGGGCTGCTGGCGGTGTCCGGCTACCTGGCGCTGGTGCTGACCAACTTCGCCTGGCTGTATCCGATTCTGACCGGGGTGCCGATCTCCCCCGTCACCTGGAACATGGAGATCTGGCTGCCCAGCTGGTCTTAGGGCATCTCGACGAATCGAACTGATGTGCGATACGCTGCGTTCGTGGCGATACCGGTACAGGAGTCGCTGTTCGACCTCAGCGAACGCCGACAGCTCGGTGACGGTGCCTGGCTCGACGTTCGTCCGGGCTGGCTGTCCGAGGAAAGCAGCGAACTGGTCAGCGAGCTGCAATCGGCCATCCCCTGGCGGTCCGAACGCCGCCGAATGTATGACCGGGTGCTCGACGTCCCCAGGCTGGTGAGCTTCCACGACCTGGCGACCAGTGATGCGCCGCACCCGGCGATCGCCAAGCTGCGTCGCCGGCTCAATGACATCTACGCCGGGGAACTCGGCGAGCCGTTCACCACGGTGGGGCTCTGCCTATACCGCCACGGAGGCGACAGCGTGGCCTGGCACGGCGACACCATCGGCCGCGGCGCCAGTCAGGACACCATGGTCGCGATCGTCAGCGTCGGCGCCACCCGCACCCTGGCCCTTCGGCCGCGCGGCGGCGGCCCCGGCCTGCGATTGGCGCAACACCACGGCGACCTGGTGGTGATGGGGGGCTCGTGTCAGCGGACGTGGGAGCACTCGATCCCCAAGACGGCCATGCCCACCGGCCCGCGGATCAGCATTCAGTTCCGCCCGCGCGGCGTGCGATAGCTCAACGGACGGATCCGCTAGTTGCGTATCGCGTCCACCGCGGCCACCAACAGCTCACGGGCCCGGGCGGTGTCGACCGGTGCGACGGGCTTGCCCGGCTGCACCAGGGGGTTGGCGGTGACAAGCACCTGGTAGGGGCCGAAGTAGGCCGAGTAGTTGTAGAGCTCACCGACGCGGGACTTGCCGGCGGCGACGGCCTCGATCACCCGGTGCACGCCCAGCGTCTTCACCCCGTCGATGTGCGGCGCCTCCACCGTCTCGATCAATCCGCGCATCTGGCCACCTGAGAAGCCGATCCGTCGGCAGGTACGTCCCGGTTCGCTGACCGGAACCGGCTCGGAGGTCTCCAAGGCGATGGTGATGAACCGGTTGCCCTGGCCTTCGGCGGCGACGGCGGCCATGTTGCCCTGCACGCCCTGCGGCAGTTGCTGACTGATGGCGAACTTCGAGCAGTCAGCCGGGTCGAAGGTCAGGCCCGGGGGCAGCGCGGTGCCCGCCAGCAGCTTGGGATCGATCCCGGTGCGCGAGATGGCCTTGGCCTCGAAATCCGGGCCGAACGAAGACTTGAGATCAACCACCTTGCTGATGTCGGCGGAAACCTCGGCGGGGCTGGAGCTGCAGGCGGCGAGCAGGCAGACACAGCCGATAGCCAGCACCGCGCGAAGGGTCAACATCGCAGCCAATTTACCCAACGCGACCTGGGCCGTTGGCAGCGGTTACCCCACGGCTTGGATCGCTTGGCGGCCAACCTCTTTAATCTGATCGGCGGTCGCACGGTCGAACGGCAGCTGGTCCTCGCCGGGAACATCGAGGACGGTGGTGACAACGCCCGGGTCGTCGCGCTCCCAGAAGGCGCCCAGATGATCAAGGATGGCGCGCATGGGCGCATTCTCCGAGAGCACCCGCGCGGTGAACTTCTCGATGCCCTCGAGCCGCGCGATCACCGCCACCGCCCCCATCAGGTAGGTGCCGATGCCGCGGCCCTGGTAGCTGTCGCCGACGATGAACGCGACCTCGGCGAAGGTCGGGTTGTCGGGATCGCGGACGAATCGCCCGTCGGCGACGAACGAGCCGTCGGGCTCAGTGATGACCCACACGAAGTGGTCGACGTAGTCGACCTCGAACAGGTAGTGCATCAGGGCCGGACTCGGGGTCCGGGTGGTCTGGAACCGCCGGTAGAGCGTCTCGCCGGAGAATTCGACATGGCCCGAGACGGTTCGCGCGCTGTCGCCGGGCAACACCGGCCGCAACAGCAGCTCGGTGCCGTCGCGGGCCCGGATCGGGACGGCGGAAAGATAGGCCGCCAGCCGCTGGCGCGCGATACGCACCAGCCGACCCATGACCTCGGGCACATGCACCATCGCGTGGAAGGCCTGCTCGTCACCGATCCAGCCGGTCAGCGGCGTCGAGGTGGTGACGGTCGCCGTTCGCAGACCCTTGCGCAGCAGCGCGATCTCACCGACCACCATGCCGGACGTCACTTCGTTGACTACCACGGTGCCGTCGTCGCCGATATGCTTGACCTGGGCTGATCCCGACGAGATCAGGAGGAACGACAGCGCCTGCTCGCCTTGCCGCATCAGTTCGGCACCGGCGGGGGCCTGCAGGGGCCGCAACCCGGCGGCCAGCGGCGCCAGATCAGCCGCGGAGCACCCGGCGAAGATCTCCATCTCGGCGAGGTCGGCGGCGGGTAGAGCTCCATCGGGTGCTGCGGAATCCGGGTCCCGCCGCGACATCACCATGGAAGTGCTCCGCCCCTTGTTCGCCAACCAAGGTTAACCGGTGCCCCGCGAATGTTAATGATTTAACAATGATGTAACGGCCAGGATTCGGCGTTAGCGATTCCGGCCGCTAGCCTGTGGCCGCTGACTGCGACACGCGAGGAAGAGATCATCCAATATGACCGAACTGAATCCGAAGCTGCACGACATCTACGACGAGGTGCTCCGGCGCAACCCCGGTGAGGCCGAGTTCCATCAGGCCGTTTTCGAGGTGCTCAGCAGCCTCGGCCCGGTGGTGACCAAGCACCCCGAGTACGTGGATCGCGCCGTCATCCGACGGATGTGCGAGCCCGAGCGCCAGATCATCTTCCGGGTGCCGTGGCTCGACGACAACGGCGACGTGCAGATCAACCGGGGTTTCCGGGTGGAGTTCAACTCGGCCCTGGGCCCCTTCAAGGGCGGCCTGCGCTTCCACCCGTCGGTGTACCTGGGGATCATCAAGTTCCTGGGCTTCGAGCAGATCTTCAAGAACTCCCTGACCGGTCTGCCCATCGGCGGCGGTAAGGGCGGGTCGGACTTCGACCCCAAGGGCCGCTCCGACAACGAGATCATGCGGTTCTGCCAGTCCTTCATGACCGAGCTCTACCGCCACCTGGGCGAGTACACCGACGTCCCGGCCGGTGACATCGGCGTGGGCGGTCGTGAGATCGGTTACCTGTTCGGCCAGTACAAGCGCATCACCAACCGCTACGAGTCGGGTGTGCTGACCGGCAAGGGCCTGAGCTGGGGCGGGTCGCAGGTCCGCACCGAGGCGACCGGTTACGGGGCGGTGTTCTTCGCCGACGAGATCCTCAAGACCTCCAAGGACTCCTTCGAGGGCAAGCGGGCCGTGGTCTCCGGTTCGGGCAACGTGGCGATCTACGCCATCGAGAAGATCCACCAGCTGGGCGGCACCGTGGTGGCCGCTTCGGACTCCAGCGGCTACATCGTCGACGAGAAGGGCATCGACCTGGAGCTGCTCAAGGAGATCAAAGAGGTCAAGCGCGAGCGGATCGAGGCCTACGCCAAGGCCCGCGGCGGGGCGACCCAGTTCGTCAGCGACGGCTCCATCTGGGACGTGGCCTGCCAGATCGCGATCCCCTCGGCCACCCAGAACGAGCTGGACGGCAACCACGCCGCCACGCTGGCCCGCAACGGCTGCAAGATCGTCGCCGAGGGTGCCAACATGCCGTGCACCCCGGAGGCGGTCAAGCTGTTCGGCGAGGCCGGTGTGACGGTGGCCCCGGGCAAGGCGGCCAACGCCGGTGGTGTGGCCACCAGCGCGCTGGAGATGCAGCAGAACGCGTCGCGGGACTCGTGGAGCTTCGAGTACACCGAGCAGCGGCTGGCGGCGATCATGCAGAGCATCCACCATCGCTGCCTGGTCACCGCCGACGAGTACGGCGCCCCCGGCAACTACGTGCTGGGCGCCAACATCGCCGGCTTCATCCAGGTCGCCGACGCGATGACCGCGCTGGGCCTGATCTAGCCTCTGTTGACTCTGCGTCCATGGCGGGGTGCACTCGCACTTCTCCGCCATGGACGCAGAGTCAACGTGCTTTTGACCCCTTATCGCTTAGCATCGCCGATATGAATCGGATTCTGGGTGCCGCCGTGTTCGTCGGGAGCGCCGCCATCGCCCTGCTCTGCAGCGCTCCGGCCTACGCCGACGACGCCAGCTATCTCGCGGCACTCGACGCCAACGGCGTCTTCAAGTCCGGTCCCCCCAACGCGCGCCTGTCGGCGGGACACCGGTTCTGCAGCCAACTGCGCGGCGGCTCCACCCCCGACCAGGTCGTCAACGATTACGTGCGCCGACCGTCGTTCGGCGGTCCGTCGATGGTCGACGATCTGACCGTCAACCTGCGCCCGGTGATCGACATCGCGCAGCACGAACTGTGCCCTGACACCCTGCACTGATTCGTCGGCCTAGCCGGCCTTGCGCTCGGCGGCCGCGATGAGTTTGCGCGTCAGCGTCCCGAGCACCACCCGCAGGACCAGCCAGTAGGCCATACCCACGACGCGCCAACGCGTCTCGTACCGCCCGCGCCACGTCACCTGGGTGCCCTCGGAGTCCTCGACGAAGGTCACCTCGGCCTGATAGTCGCGGATCGGGCCATCGGTGAGCATGGTGTAGCCGTGGCGGCCGGGTGGCTCGTGGATGGTGACCATCTCGCGGGTCGGCCGTTTCCGCCTCCCGACAGCGCGGATCGCCCCGACGCCACTATCGCCGGCCGGGCTCAGCGACTCCCATGTCGAGTACGGGATCAACGGCGCAGCCCACTTGGACCACCCGGCGCCGTCGGAGACGAGGGCGAACAGGGTCTGCGGCGTGGCCCTGGTGCGGCTGGAGATGACGCATTCGTAGCGGTGAACCATGGCCGACACGATAACAGAACCTTGTTCTATTATGAGGTGGTGCCAGCACCCCCTCCCCTGCCCTTCGCGCGCGCCCGCAACGAGGCGCAGCGCCAGGACCGGTTGACGCAGCTCACCGCCGCCACCCGCGCGCTGCTGACGCAGACCCGGGCCACCGCACTGACGCTGGGCGACGTGGCCGCGGCGGCCGGGCTGGCGAAGTCGGGCATCCTGCGCTACGCCGGGTCACGGGAGGCGCTGCTGCTGCGGGTGATGCATGAGGAGCACCTGGCCTGGATCGACGCGCTGACCGTCGAACTGCCGCACACCGCGCCGGCCACAGCCCTGGCTCACACGCTCGCCGCTCGCCCCGTCCTGTGCGACCTCATCGCGGCGTCACCGGCACTGATCGTCAAGCTCGGCCCCGACGAGATGCGGGTCCTGCTCGCCCAGGCCAGCGACGCGCAACGGCGTCTCGGTTCGGCGCTACAACCCTGGCTGCCGCTCTCCGACGACCAGCTCGGAACCCTGACCGCGGCGGTGCACGCCTTCACCGGCACCGCGTGGGCCTGGATGGACCCGGATGCCACCCGGCCAATGGTCACCGACTTCGAGTCGACCGTCCTACGGCTGCTGCAGATCTTCATCGCCGGGTTGGAGTCGACCAGCTGACCGGTCGAGTATCTCGTCGACCAGCGGGATGTCGACATCGCCGCCGGCAATCACCGCCGGCGCCCACAGGCCGGCGTCCAGGTCGTACTTCTCGGTGAGGAACCGCAGCCGATAGGCCTGTTGTGAGCGTTCGAATGTCTGCTGCGCGATACGGGCGTTGAGCCCACCATTGACCACCGCGCCCAGGATCGGAACCGCCTGCGCCAGCTTGCGTTTGGCCAGCCGGAATCCCAGCGCCATCCAGACCTGACTGATCACGTTGTCGGCCTGCTGCGGCTGCAGTTGGTGCCACGACTCCTGACGCATCATCTGCTGGGTCAATCGCGACAGCGAGGCCAAGGCTGCGGCCTTCTCCGCGGAGTTGCCGGCGGTGGAATAAGCGATGACCCCCGAGGCGAACGCCTGCTCGTCTGGCTCGCGAACGTCGTAACCGTAATGCGCCGCAACCAATGCCACGATCCGGCCCATACCCACCAGCACCGCGGTCACGTCGGCCACAACGGCCGACGCAGCGACCGGCAATGTGGTGCCGCCGGTCACCGCGCTCGACACCGCCGAACCCGTCACCGCCAGCGACGACGCCGCACCTTCGGCCACCGCCAAGACGACGTAGCGCTCCTTGCGGCGCGGGACCGAGCTATCGCAATGCTTCAGGTCGAGGTTCTTGACCTGCGCATAGGACTGCACGCTGATGCCTTCGTCGGCGAACATCGCGAAGACGTTGGCCGGCTTGACCGAATTGAGTCCACGCTCGACCAGCACGGTGTGCAGAGTTTCCAGGGCCTTGGTGGTGAGCTGGTCCACCTTGCCCATGGCCGCCGTGGCGCCCGGGACCTGTTCAACCCCGGAGCGGACTTGGGAAACCACGTCTTTGGCGCGATCCGCGATGCCCTGACTCAGGCCTTCAAACCACCGGGGCGATTCCGCGCCGGTGGCCGCGTCCAGCAGCGCGTCCCATTGCTTGCGCTCGTAGGCGGACATGTCCGGCCGGCCAGACTGAGCCACGTGGGAAATCCTACCGCTCACTGCCGTTCGAGGAGAGGGCGAAGATCAAGGCCCATCGGCGAATCAAGAGGGATCTCACCGGCCGCCACCACGGCCCGGGTCAGCGGGTGCAGCGCACGGATCAAGTCGTGCCGTTCGGTATCGGTCAGCGCGTCATAGCCCGCAGCGGCGAGCCGATCGGTTTGTTCTTCGATCTGCGCCTTGAGCCGGACGCCTTCCGCGGTGAGCCCGTCGGTTCCGGCAAGGCCCTTGTCGCGCAGTGCGTTCGCCAGCCGGTTCCATTCGTCATCGGTGAAGTCGCGGGCGACGGTGTAGGTATGGCGCGGGGTTCCCGAGGCCAGGGCGTGGAACACATGGGATTCGCGGCCCTCGACGCCGGCAGCCAGAAGAGCCGCGACATGGCCGTCGCCCCGGTGCTCACGCAGCACCGTGGCCGCGTGCCACAACCGCGCCAAGGGCTGTTCGGGCAGCGGAAGTGCATGATTCGCAGCACCCAGCACCCGGCCGGCGAGAGGCACCTCCGCCGCCGCTCGCGAGGCGAGCTCGGCGGCGCGGGCCACCTCGGGACCCTCCGCCAGATCCGCGAGCTGGCGCCGCAAGGCGGCGACGGCACCCACTTGGCGTGCCTGGAGGGCAGCTTCGGGCGGGGCGAAGCGCCACGCGGCCGGCAGCGCCTTGGCGACCCGTTCGAAAGAGAAGTTGTAGAACGCCGCATGCACGACTTCGGCGCCGACCGCACCCAGTGGCGCGGCACGGCCCGCGAAGTAGCCCATCCAGAATCCGCGATAGCCGGCGGCGTCGAGTGCGGCCAGGGGTTCCGGTGCGAAGTAGACGACCGCGTGCAGGGGCTCCAACAGCCGCCAGGCGTCCCGGGCGCTAGACACGTCGCCAACCGATTGTGCGGCGGCGCGAACTGACATGAACACGGTCTTACCACTACCTCGCTATCGCTACCTCCGCCGCCAGACCGCCTTCGAAATGACGTGTACGGAAAGTGACGGTACGGTTAACAAAAGGTGAACTGATGTTTGCCTGGTCCGTCAGAGCGTGTGTTGTTGTAAGCCGAAATCTAAGGATTACGCCCCCATGTCCACCCATCTGATCACCGGTTCGATCATCGGCATCGTCACCTTCGGCGCGGTTGCCTTCGCCGGCTTCTACAGTCCCCCGGTCGCCCGCGCCGACCTCCCCGCCAACTGCGATTCGCGTCCCTGGGGCTTTCTGGGCAGAGAAACGCGGGTGATCTGCGATTCGCCGATCCGGCCAGACGGCTACTGGACACGCAACCGGATCATCGGCATTCCCGCCCACTACGAGAACGCGACCAGTCGCTGTTCGAATCGCAGGTACTACAGCAACTGCACGTACTACCCCGGCGGCTGGGTCAGCACCCGGATATCAAGCCAAGACACCTACCAGGTCCGCGCCGACAATGTTCTCCCCGACGAACCCGGGCACATGCCCGACCCGGCGCCGCTGCCCCCTCCGCCCGAGAACTCCGCGCTCCCGGGCGGCTCCGGACCGGTATTGAGCAACCACATCACTCCTACCGGCCCCCAGGGCTGAGGGCTGAGACAAGCGACTTTGCGCAGATACACCTGAAGAAACCGGAAAGTGAACTAGCGTCCGCTCGGTGGGCATCGACATCGACGAGTCCGGCAACCCCCGAGTTACGGGGGTTGCAAGCTCAAATGGCGCCGCGCCGCCCCCAAGCCGCCGAAGAATTCTTCTGATCATCTCGATCTGTGCGATCGTCTGCGTGGTCGTCCTCGTTGCCATTGCCCTCGTAACAAACCGGGATACATCGTCCAAGAAGTCCACGCTCACATCGAGCTTTCCCAGCTCATCGCAATCCCCGCAGAAGAAGCTCAGCAGCCTGCCTGTCAAGGGCCGTGCCCCAAAAACCGACTACGACCGCGCGCTCTTCGGCTCCCCCTGGTCTGACGATGTCACCGTGGAGGGCGGCCACAACGGTTGCGATACCCGAGACGACATCCTGCGGCGCGACCTTAGCGGCGCAGGCTACCAACCGGGCAATTCCTGCGTCGTCCTCTCGGGCGTCCTGAACGACCCCTATACCGGCGAAGCCGTCCTGTACCAACACGAGCCCGAAGAGTTGAGCCCCATCCAGATCGACCACATCGTGCCGCTTTTGGATGCCTGGCAGAAGGGCGCCCAAGGCTGGGACGAGTTGACCCGCCGGAACTTCGCTAACGATCCCATCAACCTGCAAGCCACCACAGCGGCGGTGAATCAGGAAAAGGGTTCCGGTGACGCCGCCACCTGGCTACCAGACAACAAGTCCTACCGCTGCACCTACGCGGCACGCATCGTTGATGTGAAAACCAGATACGGACTATGGATCACCGCCGACGAGCACGAGACCTTGGCGTTCCTCCTCAACGACTGCAAAGCCGACGGAGCTACCAGCGCGCCGCCACCCGTGCCGACGAGCCGCAATGCCACGCCTTCACATTCAGCTCCGCCAGCTCACCGGCCGAGCCCACCTCCGCCACGAGCACCCCGCCCAGCCCCAGCCCCGACCTGCTATCGAAACGTCGATGGCGACTGCATCACTCGGCCAGGGGATTCACCGGCCGGAGCCAACGCACTCTGTCGCGACGGCACTTATTCCTTTTCGAGCCATCGTCCAGGCTCCTGCGCGCGCCACGGCGGTGTCGCCGAATGGCTGGACTAGCCCTGAAGCCTCCCCACGCCCTACCCCTGAGCCGGCAGTGCCGTCAATCGTGGATAGAGAATGGCCGGCCCCAACCATCGAGCGATGAAGCCGCGTAACGCGAGTCCGGTGCGCGGCACTTGTCCATGATCGGTCAACAGGGACTGCACCGTGCGTAGGGTCATCTCGGCGAGTTCACGTAGAGCAGCAGCATCGAAGCCGTGAAGCTTCCAGTCCACATCGAAACGGTGAAAAACAGATAGGCAGAACGTGATTGCCGTGTCGGAGGTCAGCGAGACGATGGCTTCGCCTTCATCTCGCCGGGTCAAGAGGCTTTCCAGCTGCGGATCACCGGAGAGGGTCTCAACTCCGAAGGAGACGCTTTCAACCACCGCGGCGACCGGGTCGTTGAGGCCGCTGACGTGGTCTGCAATCTGGTCGATGAATCCGTTGACCGAACGCATTGCACTGGCGATGAGCAGCGCGTCGGCATTGGGAAAATAGCGGTACACCGTCTGGCGCGTCACCCCGAGCCTGCGGGCGACGTCGGCTAGGCGCACCGCCGCTCCGCGCTCGGCGATCTCCTCGTCCACCGCACTCAGGATGCGCGAGATGGCTTCCTCGTCCGATGTGGGCGTCGAACCCGCCCAGCCTCGACTACGCATCGACGGTCACCAGCCGTTCGCTGGTGAACTCGATCGAAAGAGTTGTCGGACCCGTCATTCCGAGCACCGGTTTCCATGGGGCCGCACCCACGCGATGGGCGGCGGTGAGCCGGCGGGTGAGCACCGTCAGCGCTTCGGCCAGTTCCCGGCGTGCGAGGTTCGCCCCCAGGCAGTAATGCGCGCCGCCACCGAACGTCAGAATTGCGGGGACGTCCCTGCGCGCAATGTCGAAGCGGTCGGCATCGTCATAGATCGCTGGATCTCGGTTGGCGGCAAAAGTATTCGCCAGCACAAAAGTTCCTGCCGGGAACAGGTAGCCACCGAACTCGACATCGTCGACGGCGGTTCGCGGCACGATGCAGGCCGCCGGTGAGTGACGCATGCTCTCCTCGACCGCCTGCATCGCAAGTTCTGGATGGTCGCGCAGCCTCGCCCATTGATCCGGATGCTCGCAGAGCACCTGGACCGACGCCGCCAGTTGGTTCCGTGTCGTGTCCGTCCCCGCCATCAGGAAGCCGGCAACCAGCATGCGGAGTTCGTCGAGACTCAGACGCTCGCCTTCGCTTTCGGCGCGTATGAGCTCGGAGAGCAGGTCATCGGTCAGGTTGCCTCGGCGGGCGGCGACCATGTCGTCGACGTAGGCGTCGAGTTCGCTCCAGGCGCGCATGATCGCAGCTTCATCAAAGGTGGCATCCGGCTGGAAGTTGAAGGCCTTGAACACCTCCTCAGTCCAGTCCGCGAACAACTGCCAGTCCGCGCGCGGCGCACCGAGCAGCGCGCACATGATCGGCGTCGGGTAGGGACGGGCGATGTCGGCCACGACGTCACACCGCCCGGCGTCCATCACCCGATCAATCAGTCCGTTGACCACCTCGTGGATCGTGTCGTGGAGGCGCGATGTGGCGCGGGGGGTGAACGCCTTGGAAACCAGTTTGCGCAACCGAGTATGGGGTGGGCCGTCCAGGCCCAGGAGGCTGCTCGCCAGCTTGTCGAACAGCGGGCCCGACGTGATGCCCTGCGCGGCCAGAGTGATGCCGGGCGGCAGACGGAATCTGTTGTCGCGCAATATGTCGCGAGTCAATTCGTAAGACAGGATTTCCGGGCCCAGCGGTCCGATGGCGATGGGCGCGCGTGATCGCGCCAGCCGGAGGTCTTCGAGGATGTCGCGCGGAGTGGCCGTCAGGTCGTAATCGACGACGGGAAGTCCCGCGTCAAAGACGCTGGGGGCGGCGCGGTTCACAGCCATCGACATTCACGCCCTTCCGCTAGGCCGGCGTCGGCCTTGAGGAGACATAATTGCCAAAAGCGTATGACCATGACCCCCGATCCGTCAACGATTGAGGATATTTGCCCAGTTAGCCCCAGATATCGCCGATCATGGTCATACGCTGTGGAAGCAACTGTCCAGGTGGAGGCCACCGCCTGGGGCGCGGCGCCTGTTCGCCGATGGATCAGCCGATCCCGGGACTTCCCGGACCGTCGCGGCACCGGATCGTAACGACCGGCAAACAGTTGTGTCTTGCTGTCATAAATTGTCTATTGGCAATTGACCGCCCGTGCTACTAATGCCTCGTGACCGACCTGCACCGACCGTCACCGATGCCGCACGAGTGGAGCACTGCCGGCACGGAACGGGGTTCGCATCGGCGTCCGAATCAGGCAGGTGCCCACCGGATCCGCAGCGAAGCAGGTCGACGTCCCCATCGGCATTACCCGATCGCCGAGATCCTGCATATGCCGGATCTGCAGGCGCCACGGAAAGCCGCACCGGCCTCCGGCTGGCGCAAACTCGTTTATGCCGCCTCATTCCGCGGTATCAATGCCGGGGAATCACCGCTTGAACAGCATTACCGTGCACTCCGCGATCAGATCCGTCAGCGCATGCACAAACACTTGGTCATCGGCGTGGTCTCCGGTAAAGGCGGCGTCGGCAAAACCACGATGACCACATGCATCGGCGGCATATTCCGGGAATCGCGATCAGACAACGTCGTAGCGATCGACGCCGCACCGGGCTTCGGGACGTTGGCCGACCGGATCGACACCGCCTCACCCGACGGCTACACCGAGATCATCGCCAAGATCGATGTTCGGGGCTACACCGATATCCGAGAACATCTGGGCCACAACAGCATCGGTTTGGACGTGCTGTCGGGCAATCGGACTTCCGACCAGCCTCGTCCGCTCGTGCCTTCGATGCTGAACGAGGCGCTGGCCCGCCTGCGCCGCACACACCAGATCGTCCTGATTGACACGTCGGACAATCTGGACCATCCGGTGATGAAGGCGGTATTCAACTCCTGCGACGCCCTGGTCTTTGTGTCCGGACTTACCGGCGATACCGCACTGCCGGTCGCGCGTTCCATCGATCTGCTGCGCTCAATGGACTACCACGACCTGCTGGCGCGTTCGATGGTCATCCTCAACAACAGCCGGAACCACGCCACTCCGAATGCGCGGCGCTACCTCACCGATCTGTTCACCGAGGCCGAGATCCGCGCCGAATACATGCCGCACGATCCGCACCTTGCCAAAGGCGGCATCATCGACACGCAGTACGAGCTTCGCCCGCAGAGCCGGCTACGGCTGTTCGAAATAGCGGCGACGCTGGCGGATCAACATGTGCGCAAAGCCGATCGACCGATCTGACCAGCTACCCAACCTCTGTGGAGCTAAGGGGAATCGAACCCCTGACCTTCTCGATGCGAACGAGACGCGCTACCAACTGCGCTATAGCCCCTGACCGATAGGAGATTACCAGCCCCTAGCGGGTGCCCTGAAACCGAGACCTATTGACCGGAGGCGCGCGCCAGGTCGCCGCGCCAGTTGTACCGGCCGGAACTCGACGTGTACTCCAGGTGCTCGAACACCGGGTCCTCGTCGTCGATCTCCAGCACCGCCACGCCCGGACGGCGCAGCCGTGACGGCACCACCTCGAACGCGTCGGTGTGGACACTCTCGCGCTGCATACGCGGCCGCTCGGAACGCCGTGCCCGGCGGGCCCGCACCTGCTGCTCGATCCGGGTCTGGCGCCGCAGGTAGGCCAGATAGAGCACCGTCGCGCCGGCCGCGCCACCACAGATCCACCACGCACTGGGTGCCACGGTGAAGGCGGTGAGCGCCGAGAGCACCAGGACGACCGCCAGCGACATCAACACGCGCTTGCGGAACTCGTACTTGCGCGCGCTGACGGCCGCCGCGGTGTCGATACGGGGCCGGCGACCACGGGCCGACAGTCCGGCCCCGCGCGCGGAGGACTCCGCTTCGGGCTCGAGCCCGGAGCTGTCCTCGACGTACTCGTACTCGTAACCGTCGGATTCGGCTTCGGCGGCCGGCTCCTCGTAGGCGTCCTCGTCGGCCTCGGCTTCCACCTTGGCCGCCAAGGCCTCGGCCGCCATGGCGGCCTCCTCCGCGGCGCGAGCTTCCGCCTCGGCGGCGGCCTGGGCTTCGGCCTGGGCGCGCGCCTCGGCTTCGACCTCGGCGGCAAGCCCCGCTTCCGACAGCGGGAGCACGTCGGAGTCATCGGCGACGACGTCGACGTCCAAGTAGTCGAGCTCGGTCTGCTCACCGACCTGCTTTTCCGCGGTGGCGACGAACACGGCCGCCGCGGCGACGAACACCCGCGAGCCGTCCTGGGCCGGCTCGCCCTCGACCTCGTCGACATCATCGATGTCGGCGTCCTCGTCGATGTCGTCGGCGCTGTGCTGCCAGTCGGGGTCGCTGCGGTGGCCGGTGGCCGGCCCGCCGCGCTTGAGCAGCCGGGCGCTGGAACCACTGGTCAATACCCTGGTCGCCAGGGCGACGTCACTGGTACGACGCACCGCGTCGCGCTTGCTGACCAGCATCGGCACCAGTACGAACAGCCAGAGAACGACCAGTGAGATCCAGAGCAATGATTGCGGGATGCTGGGCATGGTTGGCCTGCTCCTTTCCGAGCCAAGGCTAGGTGTGGGACCCACACGACCTCGGACGACGCGCCGAACCAATTACACAGTTGTAATTTACTCGCTGACCTCGTTAGTCACAACTACCACACGGGTAACAGCCCGCCCGAAATTGCGTCAGACCCGGGCGGCGCGGCCGGACCGGATCAGCGCCGCGGTCACCGAGCCGGCGACCTCCTCGGCCGTCATCGCGACCAGCAGGTGGTCGCGCCACGCCCCGTCGACGTCCAGGTAGCGCTGCAACAGCCCTTCCTGGCGGAAGCCGGCCTTCGCCAACACCGCTCGGCTGGCCGCGTTCTCCGGCCGGACGGTGGCTTCCACTCGGTGTAGCCGTACCGGCCCGAAGCAGTGGTCCAGCCCGAGCGCCACCGCCCCGGTCGCCACTCCCCCGCCGGCCACCGCACTGGACACCCAATAGCCGATCCAGGCCGAGCGCAGCGCCCCGTGCGCGATGTTGCCCACCGTCAGCTGGCCGCAGAATCGGCCGTCGAGTTCGATCACGTACGGCAGCATCCGCCCGTAGCGGGCCTCGGTGCGCAGGCTCGAACACAACGGCGGCCAGGACGCGCTGCCGTGCCGGGTCACCCAGTCCACCTCCACGCTGGGTTCCCACTGCTCCAGGTAGGCGCGGTCGGCCAGCCGGATCCGGCTCCATGCCACGCCGTCACGCATACGCACCGGCCGCAGCCGGATCACCCCCGCCGGCACCCGCAGGGGCCCGAGCACACTCGGCCAACCGGGGTGCTCAACGGCCTTGAACGGCCACAGATTGACCAACATGGACTCGGGTTCAACCCCGCTGAGCCAGGAAGGCGACGTCCACCAACTCGCCGGCGGCGACCTGTTCGACCTCCTCGGGAACCACCACCAGACAGTTCGCCTCGGCCAACGTGGCCAGCAGGTGCGACGACGTGCCGCCGGAAACCCCGAGCACCTGCACCAGGTATTCGCCGGTGTCCTCGTCACGCATCAGCTGGCCGCGCAAGAATCCCTTGCGCCCGGGCATCGAAGCGATCGGACCGAGGGTGCGGGCCTGCACCATCCGGCGCATCGGCTCGCGCTTGCCCAGCGACAGCCGGATCAGCGGGCGGATCATCACCTCGAACACCACCAGTGCACTCACCGGATTGGTGGGCAACAGGAACGTCGGCACCCCTTCCGGGCCGAGCTGGCCGAAACCCTGCACCGACCCGGGGTGCATCGCGATCCGGGCGACTTCCATGTCGCCGAGGTCGGCCAGCACCGCGCGCACCTCATCGGCCGCGGCGCCCCCGACTCCACCGGCGATCACCACCACCTCGGCGCGATTGAGTTGTCCCTCGACCGTCTCGCGCAGTTTCTTGGGGTCGTTGCTGACGATGCCGACCCGGTTCACCTCCGCGCCCGCGTCACGACCGGCCGCGGCCAGCGCGTAGGAGTCGACGTCGTAGACCTGCCCGTTGCCGGGGGTGCGATTGACGTCGACCAGTTCGCCACCCACCGCCATCACCGACAGTCGGGGGCGCGGGTGGACCAGCACACGGTCGCGGCCCACGGCGGCCAGCAGCCCCACCTGGGCCGCGCCGACCACCGTGCCGGCACGCACCGCGACGTCACCGGGCTGCACGTCGTCACCGACCCGGCGCACATAGTCGCCCGGGCGCACGCCGCGCAGCACCCGGACCCGGGAGTTCCCGCCGTCCGTCCAACGCAGCGGAAGGACCGCATCGGCCAGGGTGGGCATCGGCGCCCCGGTCTGGATCCGGGTGGCCAGCTTGGGTTGCAGCCGGGTCGGGGTGCGCGCACCGGCTTCGATGACACCCAACACCGGCAGGGTGACCACGGTGTTGGAGGCATCATCGCGCCCGGCCCCATCGGAGCTGTCGCCGATCGCGTCGGCACCCAGCACATCGACGCTGCGCACCGCGTAGCCGTCGATGGCGGCCTGGTCGAATGCGGGCATCGGCCGCTCGGCGACCACCTCTTCGGCGCACATCAAGCCCTGCGCCTCGGCGATCGCTACCCGGACCGGGCGGGGCGCCACCGCGGCAGCCGAAACCCGGGCCTGCTGCTCCTCAACCGAACGCACGGTGCGCCTTTCTCCGTTGCTGCATCGGTCCGATTCTCCGCAGACGTCAGCTCAGTTCTCCGCCAAGCCCAGCCGCGCCACCAACCACCGGCGCAGATCCGGACCGTAGTCGTCGCGGTCCAAGGCAAAGTCAACCGCAGCTTTGAGGTAGCCGCCCGGATTTCCCAGGTCGTGTCGCGACCCCCGGTGCACGACGACGTGCACGGGGTGGCCCTCGGCGATCATCAGCGCGATGGCGTCGGTGAGCTGCACCTCGCCGCCGGCCCCGCGATCGATGCGCCGCAACGCGTCGAACACGGCCCGGTCCAGCACATAGCGGCCCGCCGCCGCATACGTCGACGGTGCGTCCTGCGCCTTGGGCTTCTCGACCATCCCCTTGACCCGCATCACGTCCGGGTTGTCGCTGTCGGGCAGCGACTCGACATCGAAGACGCCGTAGGCGCTGACCTCGTCGGGACTGACCTCGATCGCGCACAACACGGTGCCGCCCCGGCGGGCACGCACCTTCGACATGGTCTCCAGCACACCGGTGGGCAGCACCAGGTCGTCGGGAAGCAACACCGCGACGGCATCTTCGTCGGGGGACAACGTGGGCTCGACGCAGCTGATGGCATGCCCCAGGCCCAACGGCTCGGCCTGCACCACCGACTCGACCTTGATCAATTGCGGGGCCCGGCGCACCTTGGCCAGCATCGCCTTCTTACCGCGGGCCTCCAGCGTGCCTTCCAGCACCAGGTCCTCGACGAAGTGCGCGACCACGCCGTCCTTGCCCTCGGAGGTGATGATCACCAACCGCTCGGCGCCGGCCTCGGCCGCCTCGGCAGCTACCAGCTCGATTCCGGGGGTGTCGACGACCGGCAACAGCTCTTTGGGCACTGTCTTGGTCGCGGGCAGAAAGCGGGTGCCCAAACCTGCCGCGGGCACAATGGCGGTGCGCGGAATCGGGACCTTCGGCGTGGGCATTGCTCACACGATAACCGCAATCCACTTGATCTCTTCGGCTGGCGGTAGGCGAGCCGTTGCTGACAGTCTGGTTGCCGTGACCGACGACGCGGTGGTGGCCGCCAAGTCCGCGTTGCGGGCGCGGCTGCTCGCCGACCGACGCGCGGTACCCCCCGATGTGCACGCCGCCGAGGCCGCGGCGTTGGCCGAGCACCTGCAACAACTGGCGGGCCAGGCCACCACGGTCTGCGCCTATGTCCCGATCGGCAGCGAGCCGGGTTCGACCGAGATGCTCGCTCGCCTGACCCGTCGCGGCGTGCGGGTGCTGTTGCCGGTGGTGCGCACCTCCGACGACGGCACCCCGCTGGCGCTGTTATGGGGGGAGTACCGGCCGGAGTCCCTGGCCACCGCCCGGTTCGGCCTGCTCGAACCACCGCAACCGTGGCTGGCCGCCGACGCGCTGGCCGAGGCGGACCTGATCGTGGTGCCGGCAGTGGCCGTCGACCGCCGGGGGGCCCGACTGGGGCGCGGCGCGGGCTTTTACGACCGCTCGCTGCAGTGGCGCAGGCCGCAGATTCCGCTGGTCGCAGTGGTCCGCGACGCCGAGCTTCTCGACAAGCTGCCTGCCGAGGCCCACGACGTGCCGATGACCCATGCCCTGACACCCGGGCTCGGCCTGGTGGCGCTGGGCTGAGCCACAGTGGCCAGGAATGAGGAAGGCCACATAGTGGTTCTAGCACTTAGCACGGTAGAGTGCTAAGCCGATTGTTCGATTCACGGAGGTTCACGTGCCCACCTACAGCTATGCCTGCACCGAGTGCAGCAACCGCTTCGATGTGGTCCAGGCCTTCACCGACGACGCACTGACCAACTGCGAGGAATGCAACGGCCGGCTGCGCAAGATCTTCGGCAAGGTCGGCGTGGTCTTCAAGGGCAGTGGCTTCTACCGCAACGACAGCCGCGAAGCGGGCAAGTCCGGGAAGTCAACGTCCAACGGTTCCAGCAACGGCAGTAGCTCCGCCAGCTCTACGAGCTCTGGTGACTCCGGCAGCGGTTCGAGCGACAGCGGCACCAAATCGGCCGACAGCGGCGCCAAGTCCAGCGACAGCGCCAAGGCCAGCACCACCTCGTCGGCACCGGCGACAACCGCCAGCTAGTCCGTTATCCACAGTCCGGCGCTTGAGCCGACGACGCCCGGTGAACCTACCGGTTAGCGTGCGGCCATGGGCGAGTCGCTCAATCCCACACTGATCAGCCGAATATCACTGGCCCTGCGCCCGGACTGGACCCGCACCGTGCGCGCCCGTCGAGTGACCGCAGCCGCACTGGTCGTGCTGGCCGGCGTCGCGACGATCCGCTCCAACCCGCAGGGCGACCGGCTCGATGTGGTGGTGGCAAGCCACGATATCGCGCCCGGCACCGCCCTGACCATCAACGATGTTTCCCTCGAAAGCCGTTCGGCCCAAACAGTTCCCGACGGCGCCGCCACAGATACGGCGGCGGTGGTGCAGTCCACGCTGGCGGGTCCGGCCCGCCGCGGCGAGATACTCACCGATGTGCGTCTGTTGGGTCGCCGGCTCACCGAGGCCGCTGCCGGAACCGACGCGCGCATCGTTGGAGTGCACCCGGCCGACGCCGCCCTGATCGATCTGGTGCGCCCCGGCGATGTCGTCGACGTCGTGACGGCCGCTCCCGACGATGCCGCCGGTCCGCCGGGTACCGCCCGGGTGCTGGCCAGTGGCGGGATCGTGGTGCTGGTGTCCGACAAGCACAATCACGACGATCGGGTGGTACTGGTGGCGTTGCCGGCCACCGCCGCGGTGGCGGTGGCCGGCGCCACACTGGGTCAGGCCGTCACGCTCACCCTGCGCTGAACGGGCCTCAGGCGGCTGGCTGCGAGCTGGCGCAGAATTTGCACTTGGTCGCTTCAGCGGCGATCTCGGACGTGCACTCCGGGCAGGCCTTGGTCGGCGGGTCGTCGCCGAACACCGACTTCCCGCGCCGCTTCTGAATGTGCTTGTAAGGCAACACGATGAAGAAGTAGATAGTCGCCATGAACACGATGAAGTAGATGATCGCCGAGATGAATGCACCCAGGTCGACGAACGTCGCCTCGTTACCGGCTTCCCCCAACTGGTAGCCCAGGCCGAGACCGCCGGTGTTCGGCTGGGTGGCCGAGACCAGCGGGTTGATCACCGATTTGGTGAAAGCTTCGACCAGGTTGGAAAACGCCAGCGCCACGACCAGACCGATGGCCACGGTGATGACGTCATCGCGCATCAGGAAATTCTTGAACCCCTTGAGCACCGCAATTCCCCTTCCGTACGGATGCACTGCGAAGCGGCGCCACGCCGCCTACGGCGAACCGTAGTAGCCGCTGCGGAGTCCGTACGGGGGATTTCGAGAAGTCGAACCTCAACCGTGATGCGGCGGGATGTTGTCCCGTAACCAGCGCTCGCGTTCCTCGGCTTCCCGGGCGTCGTCCGGGTCGCGTTCGTCCGAGGACGACTGATGCTCTTCGAGTCCGGGCATGGCCGCCTAGATCTCCAGGCTGGACAGTTGGCCGATAATCGCCGCGGCCAGCGGGTTCAGTGTCGCCATCCCGTCGCGGACCGCCGCCCGGGACCCGGCCAGGTTGACCACCAGGGTGCTGCCCGAGACTCCGGCCAGACCACGCGACAACCCCCCGTCGGCGATCCCGGCGGACAATCCGGACGCCCGCAGTGCCTCGGCGATGCCGAGGATCTCGCGGTCCAGGATCTCGAGGGTGGCCTCGGGTGTGACGTCGCGCGGGGTGACCCCGGTACCGCCCACCGAAACGACCAGGTCGACCCCGCCGATCACCGCCGTATTCAGCGCGTTGCGGATCTCCACCTCGTCGGCGGCGACGGCGACTATGCCGTCGACCATGAATCCACCCTCGGCCAACAATTCAGCGACCAACGGGCCGCTGTGGTCCTCATCGCCGTGGGCGGTGCGGTCGTCAACAACGACGACGAGTGCGCGGCCGGCGAGTTCTCGGGACTGCTCCATGGGTGCAACCGTATATCCGGATTCCGACACCGGAGTCACCAACCCGTCACTGCTGCGCTTTACCCAGCGTGACCTGCGCGGTCTTGGACGCTCCAGCGGCATCCAAGTAGGTCAGCGTTACCTGGTCGCCGGGCGCCTTGGAGCGCACCGCGGCGACCAGCGCGTCGGCACTGCCGATGGGACGCTTGTCGAACGCCGTCACCGTCGCGCCCTCGGGTAAGCCGGCCTTCGCGGCCGCCTCACCGGGCACCACCTCGACCACCTTGGCGCCGTGCAGGCTGCGCTCGCTGGTGACGCGCACCCCCAGGGAGGCGTGCGACGCCGTGTGATCCGGCGAGTTGATCAGTTCGTCGGCGATCCGTTTGGCCTGATCCACCGGTATCGCGAAGCCGAGGCCGATCGAGCCGCTCTGGGCTTCGGCGGAATCGCCGCCCATGGTGGCGATCGCGGAGTTGATCCCGACCAGGTCGCCGTTCATGTTGACCAACGCACCGCCCGAGTTTCCGGGGTTGATGGCGGCGTCGGTCTGGATCGCATCGAGCACCGTGTTCTGGTTACCCGCCTCCCCGCTGGTCGAGACGGGCCGGTTGAGGGCGCTGACGATCCCTGTCGTCACCGTGCCCTCCAGGCCGAGCGGCGAGCCGACCGCCACCACGTTCTGACCCACCCGCAGGTCTGCAGAGGAGCCGATCGTGATCGGGGTCAGATCCGAAACGCCCTGGACGCGCACCACGGCGATATCGCTGGCCGGGTCCGTCCCCACCACAGTGAACGGCGCAGTGCGGCCATCGGCGAAGGTCACCGTGGTCCTCGGGGCCCCCTTGGGAGCCCCATCGGGCTTGCTGCCCGGGTCAACCTTGGTGCTCGGGTCGGGCTTGGCGGCAGCGGCGGCCACCACATGGTTGTTGGTCAGGATCAGGCCGTCGGCCGACAGGATGATGCCCGAGCCCTCCTCGGACTGGCGGCCCAGATCGGTCTCCAGCATGACGACGCTGGGCACCACTTTCGCCGCAACCTTCTCCACTGAGCCGTCCGGCAGATTTACCGCGGCCGGCACACCTGGCGCCTGGATGCTCGGCGAGTGGTTTCCGGTGGCGACCGGCTTGTGATCGGAGTGCAGCGCCGAGCCCACCACGCCGCCCATCACACCGGACATCGCTGCGATCGCCACCGCCCCGAGCACCAAACCTCCGGTGCGAGAACGCTTCGGCGGTGTCCCCCCGGGACCGCCCGGACCGACCGGAATCCCGGGGCGGCCGTAGGAGGCGTCATAGGCGGAGCGGTACGCGGACTGCTGGTGCTGCTGCTGGCCCTGCTGAGGGGCGTAACGCCAGTCGTAGGGCGGCGGGTACGAACCCTGCGCGGCCCGGCCCGGGTAACCGGACTGTCCGCGTTGGTCCGCCGCCGGCCCACCGGTCGGGTTGGCCCGTTCCGGTTGCTGAGGCGGCGGGGGGTACCCGGGGTAATTCGTCATGTTTGCTGCCTACTCCTAGGGACACGACTGCGGCGACGTTGCCTCACCACCATGCCTACGTGGACTGAGAAGCGCCTGTGACTGCTCCGGCCGGTATTTGCTCGGCCGACGTGGCACCGCCGGGCAACACCATTCGGAACGAAGTCCCAGGCGGCGTCCCCCCGGGCATGGTCTCTCCGATGGTGATCTTTCCACCGTGTTTGAGCACCACCTGTTTGACGATCGCCAGTCCCAGCCCGGATCCGGGCATCGCGCGCGCCGAGTCCGATCGGTAGAAACGCTCGAAAACCAATTCCCGTTGGCTCTCCGGGATTCCGGGCCCCTCGTCGGACACGATCATCTCCACGTGCGTGGGGTCGAGCTGCCGCATCCGCAGCCCCACCACGCCGCCCGCGGGACTCCACTTGGCGGCATTGTCGAGCAGGTTGAGCACCGCGCGGGACAGCCCCGCGGCATCGCCGTACACGTGCCACGGCACCACCTGGATGTCGAACTCGATGTCGTTGCGGCGCCGCCGGACCCGCTCCATACTGCGGTCGACGACCTCGGTGATGTCGACCTGCTCGTAGGCAACCTCGCGTTGATCGTCGCGGGTCAGGTCCACCAAATCGCCCACCAGCGTGGACAATTCCTCGATCTGACCGATTGCGTCAGCACGCAATTCGGCCATCTCCTCCTCCGGCAGCTGCGGGGCACCCGGCGCCGCGGACGCCATCAACAGCTCGACGTTGGTACGCAGCGACGTCAACGGGGTCTTCAGCTCATGCCCGGCGTCGGCGACCAGTCGTGCCTGCCGCTCCCGCGACTCGGCCAAGGCCCGCAACATGGCGTTGAACGCCTCGGTGAGTCGGGCCAACTCGTCGCTGCCGTAGACCGGGATCGGTCTCAGGTCATCGGTGCGCGCCACCCGTTCGGCCGCCTCGGTCAGGCGGCCCACCGGTCTCAGCCCGGTTCTGGTGACCATGCCGCCGGCCACCGCGGCCACCACGACACCCACCCCGCCGACGACCAGCAGCACCCATCGCAGCTTCATCGTCACCGCCCGGGTGGGCGCCAGGCTCTTGGAGATCAACAGCGTGCTGCCATTGGGCAGGTGCACGGCCAGGACCCGCTGGCCGGACGCGGTGCGGCGCGACAGGAACAACTCGCCGCGGATGACGGCCTTCTCCTGCTGGCCGACCGGCAACCGCTGACCGGGCTGGTTGGCGGTGTAGATCGACCGGCCCGGGTTGACCAGCATGGCGTTGACGTCGGAGTAGGCGGTGCCCTCGATCGCTTTGCGCGGATCGGCGGCCAGTGAGCCGCTGGCGATCAGCATCTCGGCACGACTCTGCAGCTGATTATCGATGTCGTTGTAGAGCGCCGCCGAGATCACGGCGTAGACGGCCACCGCCATCAACACCACCACCAATGCCACCATCGACATCGCCAGTAGCATCACCCGCCAGCGCAGTGACAGGGATGTCTTCTTCGCCTCTTCACCCTGTCGGCGGCGGAACGATTGCATCAGGGAGGAGTCTCGCGCAGCACGTAACCCACCCCGCGAACGGTGTAGATCAGCCGCGGCTCACCTTCGGCTTCAGTCTTGCGACGCAGGTACCCGATGTAGACCTCCAGCGCGTTGCCCGAGGTGGGGAAGTCGAAGCCCCACACCTCCTCGAGGATCCGGCTGCGGGTCAGCACCCGACGCGGGTTGGCGATCAGCATCTCCAACAGGGCGAACTCGGTGCGGGTCAGGCTGATCTGGCGATCACCCCGGGTGACCTCGCGGGTCACCGGGTCCAACGTCAGGTCTTCGAACGACATCGCCACCGATTCGGACAGGTCCTCGGCGGTGGTGCGGCGCAGCAGCGCCCGCATCCGCGCCAGCAGTTCCTCCAGTGCGAACGGCTTGGGCAGGTAGTCGTCGGCGCCGGCATCCAGGCCGGCGACCCGCTCGGACACCGAGTCCCGTGCCGTCAAGACCAAGATCGGCAGGTCGTCACCGGTGCTGCGCAGCTGACGACAGACTTCCAGTCCGTCCAGCCGCGGCATCATGACGTCCAGGATCATCGCGTCCGGACGGTCGCTGGTGATTGCCTCGAGCGCCTCGACGCCGTCGGTGGCCAGCGAGACCGAGTAACCATTGAACGACAAAGACCTGCGCAACGACTCGCGCACAGCGCGATCGTCATCAACAACCAGTACCCGGGTAGCCATGGGTGCTATCCAATCATCCGAAAGGCGATCTGGAGGGTCAGGAGCAGGTCGTGTCGGAGCCTAATTAGCGACGGTCGAGGTCGATAAGGCCCAGGCGTGCAGCTTTGAGGAGGCGACGCGGCACCTTGTGCGCGCGGCCGGCGACCGTCACGTTGACCAGGCCGGTTGCCTCAGCCTTCCACTGCGCGCGGCGACTACGAGTGTTCGCACGCGACATCCTGCGTTTCGGCACGGCCATGGTCGAGCCTCTCCTGTTGTTGGCATAGTGCCGCTTCGATACCAGCGGCGGGACTATCCGAAAGGATAGCCGGTGACCAGCGTCGGCTCCAAAATAGCGAATACGGCGGTTCAGCGAGGCTCGACGAAGGAGAGACGAGGCTGGGACCGACGCCTTGACGCGGCACCGGCGGTACCGGCTAACCTACCGGTTGGTTGAGGGATGGGATTTGGGGATGACAGCAGCCGTTCGGATCGGCAACTGCTCGGGGTTCTACGGCGACCGCCACGCCGCCATGCACGAGATGCTCACCGGCGGCGAGCTGGACTACCTCACCGGCGACTACCTGGCCGAACTGACCATGCTGATCCTGGGTCGCGACCGGATGAAGCACCCGGAACGCGGTTACGCCAAGACCTTCCTGACCCAGCTCGAACAATGCCTCGGACTGGCCCTGGACCAGGGCGTTCGCATCGTGGCCAACGCCGGCGGGCTGAATCCGGCGGGCCTGGCCGAGGCGGTGCGCGAGCTGGCGCAGCGCCTGGGCGTTCCGGCCCGCGTCGCCCACGTCGAAGGCGATGACCTGCTCCCCCGTGTGGCCGAGCTGGGATTGGGCACTCCGCTGACGGCGAACGCCTACCTGGGCGCCTGGGGCATCGCCGAGTGCCTGGCCGGCGGCGCCGACGTGGTGATCACCGGCCGCGTCACCGATGCATCGGTGATCGTCGGGCCCGCCGCCGCTCATTTCGGCTGGAGCCGCTCGGACTACGACCAACTCGCCGGGGCCGTGGTCGCCGGCCACGTCATCGAGTGCGGAATCCAGGCCAGCGGCGGCAATTACTCCTTCTTTACCGAGATTCCCACCGAGAAGTTGCTGCACCCCGGGTTCCCGCTCGCCGAGATCCACGCCGACGGGTCGTCGGTGATCACCAAGCATGCCGGCACGGGCGGGCTGGTCAGCGTGGACACCGTGACCGCGCAACTGCTCTACGAGGTGACCGGCGCGCGCTACGCGAACCCCGACGTCACGGCGCGGATGGACAGCATCGAGCTGGCCGCCGACGGGCCGGACCGGGTGCGGATCTCGGGCGTGACCGGTGAGGCGCCGCCACCCACCTACAAGGTGTCGCTGAACAGCATCGGTGGGTTCCGCAACTCCACCACCTTCGTGCTGACCGGCCTGGACATCGAGGCCAAAGCCGCGCTGCTGCGCACGCAGCTCGAGGCGGCCCTGACCGTGCGGCCGGCCGAGCTGGACTGGACGTTGTCGCGCACCGACCACCCCGACGCCGACACCGAGGAAACCGCCAGCGCCCTACTGCACTGTGTGGTGCGCGACCCGGACCCGGCGAACGTCGGCCGCAAGTTCTCCGCGGCCGGCATCGAACTCGCACTGGCCAGCTACCCCGGGTTCTGTGTCACCGCCCCACCCGGCGACGGCCAGGTCTACGGGGTCTTCACCCCCGGCTATGTCGATGCCGCCCAGGTGCCGCACGTCGCCGTGCACGCCGACGGCACCCGGGTGGACATTCCCTCCGCCACGCAGACCCTGGAACTCGCTGCGGCCGCCGACCCGGAGCTGCCCGAGGCACTGCCGGCCGGCCCAAGCCGCCGCGCGCCACTGGGGACGATCGCCGGCGCCCGCAGCGGCGACAAGGGCGGCTCGGCCAACGTCGGAGTCTGGGTGCGCACCGACGAACAGTGGCGCTGGCTGGCCCACACCTTGACCGTGGACAAGCTGCGCGAACTGCTGCCCGAAACCGCCGAGTTGCCGGTCACCCGTCACCTGCTGCCGAAATTGCGCGCGGTGAACTTCGTTATCGAGGGCATCCTCGGGCAGGGCGTCGCCTACCAGGCCCGGTTCGACCCGCAGGCCAAGGGGCTGGGCGAATGGCTGCGAAGTCGTCACCTCGAGATACCCGAGCAGCTGCTGTCAGAAGGGGAACTGTGAGTATCTGGACCACCGCCGAGCGCCAAGAGCTGCGCAAGACCGTGCGCGGCTTCGTCGAGCGCGAGATCCTGCCGCACGTCGATGAGTGGGAACGCTCCGGCGAGCTGCCGCGCGAACTGCACCGCAAGGCCGCCGAGGTCGGCTTGTTGGGTGCGGGCTTCCCCGAGGAGGTCGGCGGCAGTGGCGGCGACGGCGCCGACGCGGTGATCGTCTGCGAGGAGATGCACCAGGCCGGGGCGCCGGGCGGGGTGTTCGCCTCCCTGTTCACCTGCGGCATCGCGGTACCGCACATGATCGCCTCGGGCAACGCTCGGCTGATCGACGAGTTCGTTCGCCCCACGCTGGCCGGCGAGAAGATCGGTTCGCTGGCCATCACCGAGCCCGGCGGCGGCTCCGATGTCGGACACCTGCGCACCACAGCGCGCCTCGACGGCGACCACTACGTGGTCAACGGCTCGAAGACCTTCATCACCTCCGCGGTGCGCGGCGACTATGTCGTCACCGCGGTGCGCACCGGCGGGCCGGGAGCGGCCGGGGTGTCGCTGCTGGTGGTCGAGAAGGGCACGCCGGGGTTCGAGGTGAGTCGCAAGCTGGAGAAGATGGGCTGGCGCTCCTCGGACACCGCCGAGCTGTCCTACGCCGACGCGCGGGTGCCGGTAGCCAACCTGGTCGGTGTCGAGAACACCGGCTTCGCCCAGATCGCGTCGGCCTTCGTCTCCGAGCGAGTCGGGCTGGCAGCGCAGGCGTATTCCAGCGCGCAGCGTTGCCTGGACCTGACCCTGACCTGGTGCCGGGACCGGGAGACGTTCGGCCGGCCACTGATCTCGCGGCAGGCGGTGCAAAACACCCTGGCCGAGATGGCCCGCCGCATCGATGTGGCCCGGGTCTACACCCGCCACGTCGTCGAGCGGCAGCTGGCCGGTGAAGCCTTCCTCATCCCGGAGGTGTGTTTCGCCAAGAACACCGCGGTGGAGGCCGGTGAATGGGTGGCCAACCAAGCGGTGCAGCTGTTCGGCGGCATGGGTTATATGGCCGAGTCCGAGGTGGAGCGTCAGTATCGGGACATGCGCATCATCGGCATCGGCGGTGGAACCACCGAAATCCTGACCTCCCTGGCCGCCAAGACGCTTGGATACCAGTCGTGACGGCCCTGAAGTCCACCCTGGACCCCCACTCCCCCGCCTACACCGAGGCGGCGTCGGCGCTGACCGAAAAGCTCGCCGAGATCGATGCCGAGCACGCCAAAGCACTCGCCGGCGGCGGACCCAAGTACGTCGAGCGCCACCATTCCCGCGGCAAGCTCACCGCCCGGGAGCGCATCGAGACGCTGATCGACGCCGACTCACCGTTCCTGGAGCTGTGCCCGCTGGCCGCCTGGGGCAGCGCTTTCCAGGTCGGGGCCAGCCTGGTCACCGGGATCGGCGCGGTCGAAGGCGTGGAGTGCATGATCGTCGCCAACGACCCGACGGTTAAGGGCGGCACGTCCAACCCCTGGACGCTGCGCAAGATCCTGCGGGCCAACAAGATCGCCCTGGAGAACCGGCTTCCGGTGATCTCCCTGGTGGAATCCGGCGGAGCGGACCTGCCCACCCAGAAGGAAGTCTTCATCCCCGGCGGCCAGATGTTCCGCGATCTGACTCGGCTGTCGGCCGCCGGCATCCCGACCATCGCGCTGGTTTTCGGCAACTCCACCGCGGGCGGGGCCTATGTGCCCGGCATGTCCGATCACGTGGTGATGATCAAAGAACGTTCCAAGGTATTTTTGGCCGGGCCACCGCTGGTGAAGATGGCCACCGGCGAGGAGTCCGACGACGAGTCACTCGGCGGCGCCGAGATGCACTCGCGCACTTCGGGGTTGGGCGATTACCTCGCCAACGATGAGCTTGACGCGGTGCGGATCGGTCGACGGATCGTGGCACGGCTGAACTGGGTCAAGCAGGGCCCGAGGCCCAAGACGGTGACCGAGCCGCTGTTCGACTCCGAAGAGCTGATCGGCATCGTGCCCGCGGACCTGCGCGTCCCGTTCGACCCGCGCGAGGTGATCGCCCGGATCGTCGACGGCTCCGACTTCGATGAGTTCAAGCCGCTCTACGGGTCATCCTTGGTGACGGGTTGGGCACGGCTACACGGATATCCGATCGGCATCCTGGCCAATGCGCGGGGAGTGCTGTTCAGCGAAGAATCCCAGAAGGCCACCCAGTTCATCCAGTTGGCCAACCGCTCCAACACCCCACTGTTGTTCCTGCACAACACCACCGGCTACATGGTGGGCAAGGACTACGAAGAGGGCGGGATGATCAAGCACGGCTCGATGATGATCAACGCCGTGTCCAATTCGACGGTGCCGCACATCTCGCTGCTGCTCGGCGCCTCCTATGGCGCCGGGCACTACGGCATGTGTGGGCGCGCCTACGATCCCCGCTTTCTGTTCGCCTGGCCGTCGGCCAAATCCTCGGTGATGGGCGGAGCACAGCTCGCAGGCGTGCTGTCGATCGTGAACCGGGCGGCCACCGAGGCCCGCGGGCAGCAGGTCGACGAGGCGGCCGATGCCGCCATGCGCGCCATGGTCGAAGGGCAGATCGAAGCCGAGTCGCTGCCGCTCGTCCTGTCGGGGATGCTCTACGACGACGGGGTGATCGACCCGCGCGACACCCGCACGGTATTGGGCATGTGTTTGTCCGCCATTGCCAGTGGCCCGGTCGAGGGGACGTCGAACTTCGGCGTCTTCCGGATGTGAGCGCGATGAGCGCTTGCACGAAGAGCAGAAGGCAGAGTCAATGATCAGCACTGTTCTGGTGGCCAACCGCGGCGAGATCGCCCGACGGGTCTTCGCCACCTGCCGTCGGCTGGGCCTGGGCACGGTCGCGGTCTACACCGACCCCGACGCGGGCATGCCGCACGTCGCCGAAGCCGACGCGAAGGTCCGCCTGCCGGAGACCACCAGCTACCTGTCCGCCGAGGCGATCATCGCCGCGGCGCGGGCCGCCGACGCCGACGCCATCCACCCCGGCTACGGATTCCTTTCCGAGAACGCCGACTTCGCCGCCGCCGTGCAGGCCGCCGGTCTGACCTGGATCGGGCCGCCGGTGGCCGCGGTGACCTCGATGGGCTCCAAGATCGAGTCCAAGAAGATGATGGCCGCGGCGGGCGTGCCGGTTCTCGAAGAACTCGACCCGGCGACCGTCACCGCCGCTCAACTGCCGGTGCTGGTGAAGGCCTCCGCGGGCGGCGGTGGCCGCGGCATGCGGGTGGTCAACGAATTGTCGGCCCTGGCAGGCGAAGTCGAGGCCGCCCAGCGCGAAGCCGCTTCGGCATTCGGCGACCCGACGGTGTTCTGCGAGCGCTACCTGCCGACCGGGCACCACATCGAAGTGCAGGTGATGGCCGATCAGCACGGCACGGTGTGGGCGGTCGGTGAGCGGGAATGCTCGATTCAGCGCCGCCACCAGAAGGTCATCGAAGAGGCGCCGTCGCCGTTGGTGGAACGCACCCCCGGAATGCGAGCCAAGCTGTTCGAGGCCGCCCGGCTGGCGGCCAGCGCGATCGGCTATACCGGCGCGGGCACCGTGGAGTTCTTGGCCGACTCCCGCGGCGAGTTCTACTTCCTGGAGATGAACACCCGGCTGCAGGTCGAGCACCCGGTCACCGAGGAGACCACCGGTGTCGACCTGGTCGAACTGCAGATCGCGGTGGCGGACGGTGCCCGGCTGGACGCCGAGCCGCCGGCCGCGCAGGGACATTCGATCGAGGTTCGCCTCTACGCCGAAGACCCCGCCCACGGCTGGCAGCCGCAGGCCGGGCTCGTGCACGCCCTCGACATCCCGGGCGTGACGGCACAGTTCGAGACGCTGTCCCGGCGCACCGGCGTCCGACTGGACTCCGGCATCGTCGGCGGATCGACGGTCTCCATTCACTACGACCCGATGCTGGCCAAGGTGATCAGCTACGCACCGACCCGCCGGCAGGCCGCGACCGTGTTGGCCGGCGCGCTGGCGCGAACCCGGCTGCACGGCCTGCGCACCAACCGCGACCTACTGGTCAACGTGCTGCGCCATCCGGCCTTCCTGGACGGGGCCACCGACACGGCGTTCTTCGACACCCACGGTCTGGCGGAACTGTCGGCGCCGCTGGCCGACGCCGCCACAGTGCAGGCCAGCGCGATCGCGGCCGCCCTGGCCGACGCCGCACACAATCGGGCCACCGCGGAGGTGTTCGGCTCCATCCCCGGCGGTTGGCGCAACTTGGCCTCGGGTTTCCAGTCCAAGGGCTACCTCGACGACGCAGGCACCGAACACCGGATCGAATACCGTTTCACCCGAACGGGGTTGATCGTCAACGGCGCCGAAGTCACCCTGGTTTCGTCGGCTCCAGATGAAGTGGTGCTGGCCGATCCGGCCGGCGTCGCCCGCACGTTCACCGTCGCCCGCTACGGCTCGGATGTCTACATCGACTCCCCCGCCGGCGGTGTCCACCTGGTGGCGTTGCCTCGATTCGGAGATCCCGAGTCGGCGGTCGCGCAGGGATCGCTACTGGCGCCCATGCCCGGCAACGTGATCCGGCTGGGCGCGGCGGTCGGTGACCAGGTGAGCGCCGGCCAGCCACTGATCTGGCTGGAAGCCATGAAGATGGAACACACCATCAGCGCGCCGTCCGACGGCGTGCTCACTGAACTCGACGTCAAGCCGGGCGACCAGGTAGAGGTCGGCGCCGTGCTGGCCCGTGTCGAACAATCCGAAACAGCATCCGAAGCAGAAGGAGATCCACTGTGACCGATTCCAAGAGCGACACCAGCTTCATCGAAAGCGACGAACGACGCGCACTGCGCGAGTCGGTCGCAGCGATGGCCCGCAACTATGGCCAGGACTACTACCTGGAGAAGGCCCGCGCCGGCGAGCACACCGACGAATTGTGGAACGAGGCAGGCAAACTCGGCTTCATCGGCGTCAACCTGCCCGAGGAGTACGGCGGCGGCGGCGCCGGCATGTACGAGCTGTCGCTGGTCATGGAGGAGATGTCGGCGAACGGCTGCGCGCTGCTGATGATGGTCGTCTCACCGGCCATCAACGGCACCATCATCTCCAAGTTCGGCACCGACGAGCAGAAGAAGCGGTGGATCCCCGGTATCGCCGACGGCTCGCTGACCATGGCGTTCGCCATCACCGAGCCCGATGCCGGATCGAACTCGCACAAGATCACCACCACCGCGCGCCGCGACGGCTCCGACTGGATCCTCAAGGGCCAGAAGACCTTCATCTCCGGCGTCGACCAGGCGCAGGCCGTGCTGGTGGTCGGCCGCAGCGAAGACGCCAAGACCGGCAACCTGCGGCCCGCGCTGTTCGTGGTGCCCACCGACACCCCCGGACTGAGCTGGACGCCGATCGAGATGGAGCTGGTCAGCCCCGAGCGCCAGTTCCAGGTGTTCCTCGACGACGTGCGGCTGCCGGCGGACGCGCTGGTGGGCTCCGAGGACGCCGCCATCGCGCAGCTGTTCGCGGGCCTGAACCCCGAGCGCATCATGGGCGCGGCCAGCGCGGTCGGCATGGGCCGCTTCGCGATCGGCAAGGCCGTCGACTACGTCACCACCCGCCAGGTGTGGAAGACCCCGATCGGCGCGCACCAGGGTCTGTCGCATCCGCTGGCGGCCAACCACATCGAGATCCAGCTGGCCAAGCTGATGATGCAGAAGGCGGCGACGCTCTATGACGCCGGCGACGACTTCGGTGCTGCCGAGGCGGCCAACATGGCCAAGTACGCCGCCGGCGAGGCGTCGACGCGGGCGGTCGACCAGGCGGTGCAGTCGCTCGGCGGCAACGGCCTGACCAAGGAGTACGGCATCGCCGCGGCGGTCACCTCGTCCCGGCTGGCGCGGATCGCACCGGTGAGCCGGGAGATGATCCTCAACTTCGTCGCGCAGACCTCGCTGGGCCTGCCTCGAAGCTACTGAGGCCGTACTGATGGACACGCTGGTCTCCTACACCGGGCCGGAAGACACCGGCGACGGTTCGGCCCGGCTGACCCTGGACTCACCGCACAACCGCAACGCGCTGTCGTCGAAGCTGGTCGCTCAGCTGCACGCCGGGCTGCGCGACGCGGCGGCCGACCCGAACGTGCGGGTGGTGGTGCTCGGGCACACCGGCGGCACGTTCTGTGCCGGCGCGGACCTCAGCGAAGCGTCCGGGGGTGATCCCGGCGAGCTCGCCGCGGACCGGGCCCGCGAAATGGCGGCCCTGCTGCGCGCGATCGTCGAGTCACCGCGGCCGGTGATCGCGGCGGTCAACGGCCACGTACGGGCCGGCGGCATGGGGCTGGTCGGCGCCTGCGACCTCGCGGTCGCCGGGCCGGCCAGCACCTTCGCCCTGACCGAGGCCCGCATCGGGGTGGCTCCGTCGATCATCTCGCTGACGCTGCTGCCCAAGCTGTCGCCGAGGGCCGCGGCCCGCTACTACCTGACCGGCGAGAAGTTCGGCGCAGCCGAAGCCGCGGCGATCGGGCTGATCACCCTGGCAGCCGAGGACGTCGGCGCGGCCGTCGCGGACCTGGTCGCCAATCTGCGGCTCGGGTCACCGCAGGGGTTGGCGGCCTCCAAGGCCCTGACCACCGCGGCGGTGCTGGCCGGGTTCGATCGGGACGCCGAGCCGCTCAGCGTGGCGTCGGCGCGGATGTTCGTCTCCGACGAGGCCCGCGAAGGGATGCTGGCCTTCCTGCAGAAACGTCCCCCGAGCTGGGCAGAGTAACTACTTTGGGTAACCCCGCTTGCGGCGAACGCGGTTAGTCGTAGGCTACGTATCCGATGAGGAACTCAACCCGGCGTAGTCACGACGACAGCAACGCCACCACGTCGCGCGCCGCTGACACCGACCGGATCCAGTTGGCGCAGGTGCTCGGCGACGCCGTCGCGCAGGGTCAACTGCCGATGAGCGAGTACGAAGCCCGGCTCGCCAAGGCCTACGCGGCACAGACCTACGACGAGCTCGACGGTCTGCGTGCCGACCTGCCAGGCTCCTCGGTGTGCCCGCACCGCGGTGGTGACTGCAAACCCGCGCCCTCCACGTTGCTGCTGGCCATCATGAGTTCTTTCGAGCGACGCGGCCGATGGAACGTGCCCAAGCGGCTGACCACGTTCTCCCTGTGGGGCGGCGGCGTCATCGATCTGCGCTACGCCGACTTCACCTCACCGGACGTGGAGATCAACGCCTACTCCATCATGGGCGGGCAGACCATCCTGCTGCCGCCCGAGGTCAACGTCGACATCCACGGTTACGGCGTGATGGGCGGCTTCGACCAGCGTGTCGAGGGCACCGGCACCCCCGGTGCACCGACGGTCAAGGTGCGCGGTTTCTCGCTGTGGGGCGGCGTCGGCATCCGGCGCAAGAGCCGCAAACATCGCAGCTGACACCCCTGCACGTCGGCCTCGACAGGTTCGCTAGCGCAGGCGCACACTTTTGGGCATGGAAGCGCCCCGCCGCTGTCTGAACGGCATCTCCGACGTGCGCGCGTTCTTCCACACCAATACCGCGCCGCTGTACTTCATCTCGCCGACCCCGTTCAACCTGTTGGGTATCGACCGCTGGGTTCGAAACTTCTTCTACCTGACCTACTTCGACTCCTTCGAAGGCACCCATTCACGGGTGTTCGTGCCGCGGCGGCGCGACCGCATCGACTTCGACTCCATGGGAGACGTGTGCAACCACCTCTTGTCCGATCCCGAGACACTTGAGTTCATCGCGGGCCGGGGCCCCGGTGGCAAAGCCTGCTTCGTGATGATGGAGGAGGAAACGCAAACGCTCGCGCGGCAGGCCGGTCTGGAAGTCATGCACCCCGCGGTGGCGGTGCGCAATCGCCTGGGCTCCAAGACCGTCATGACGCGCCTGGCCGACGCGGCGGGCGTGCCGAGTGTGCCGCACGTGATGGGTCGAGCCGGCTCCTACGAAGAACTGCTGACGCTCGCGCGGGATGCCGGATTGGGAGATGACCTCGTCATCTCCATCCCCTACGGCAACGCGGGTAGCGGAACGTTCTTTGTGCGCGGTCAGGCCGACTGGGACCAGCACGCCGGTGCGCTGACCGCGGAGCAGGAATTCAAAGTCATGAAGCGGATCCGCAATGTCGAGGTGTGCATCGAAGGTGCGGTGACTCGCCACGGAACCGTGATCGGCCCCGCGATGACCAGTCTGGTCGGTTATTCGGAGCTGACCCCCAATCCCGGCGCCTGGTGCGGCAACGACATCTGGCGCGAAGTGCTCCCGCCGGACCAGACGCACGCCGCCCGAGAAATGGTGCGAAAGCTGGGCGACATCCTGAGCCGGGAGGGCTACCGCGGCTATTTCGAAGTGGACCTGCTGCACGACCTGGATTCCGACGAGCTCTACCTCGGCGAGGTCAACCCGCGACTGTCCGGCGCCAGCCCGATGACGAACCTGACCACCGAGGCTTACGCAGACATGCCCCTGTTCCTCTTCCATCTGCTCGAGTACATGGACGTGGAGTATGCGCTCGACATCGACGAGATCAACGCGCGCTGGGAGCGTGGCTATGGCGAGGACGAGGTCTGGGGCCAGGTGATCATCAACGAGACCTCGCCGGAAGTCGAGCTCTTCACCGCGACGCCACGCACCGGGGTGTGGCGCATCGACGACGACGGTCGGGTGTCCTTTGCGCGGTCCGCCAACGACTGGGCCACCTTGCTCGACGGGTCCGAAGCGTTCTACATGCGCGTCGCCGCGCCCGGCGACTTGCGTTCCGAAGGCGCCCAACTCGGCGTACTCGTCACCCGCGGACACCTGCAGACCACCGATTACCGACTAACCGAACGCTGCCAGCGCTGGGTCAACGGCATGAGAGCGAAATTCGTCTCAACACCCCTGACACCGGCCACACCGATCGTCTCCCGGCTCGTCGCGCGAGCGTGAGCGACGTCGCGCCCGGTCGCCGCCCGGCCGGGATCTCCCTGGACAACTGGCTGTCCGAGCCCTATTCGCAGTGGTCGTTTCAGCACGTCGAAGACTTCGTGCCGACCGCGGTGATTGCGCGCGGGACCGGGCCCGTCGCGGCGTTGCCCGCGTCCCGCGCTGAGCTGGCCACGGTCCCGGTGACCGCCTCCGACGGGGCCCCGACCACTGTCGGCGCGATCATGGCCGTCACCGCGACCGATGGGTGGGCCGTCGCGCACCGCGGCACGCTGGTGGCCGAGGAGTACGTCGGCGCTCTGGAAGCACACATCCGGCACTTGCTGTTCTCGGTGAGCAAGTCGATGGTGGCCGCCGTGGTCGGCGCGCTGCACGGGGCCGGGGCGATCGCCCTCGACGCCCCGGTCACCACGTACGTGCCCGCCCTGGCGGACTGCGGCTACGCCGGCGCAACGGTGCGCCACCTGCTGGACATGAGGTCGGGTATCGCCTTCTCGGACAACTACCTGCATCCGACCGCGGAGATACACGCCCTCGACGAGGCAGTCGGGTGGGCGCCCAGGGCCAGCGAGGACGGTCCGGCCACGCTGCGCGACTTCCTGCTGACGTTGCGGCAGATATCGGCGCACGGCGGCCCGTTCCGATACCGGTCGTGCGAAACCGATGTACTGGGCTGGATCTGCGAGGTCGCCGGCGGTCAGCGGATGCCCGAGCTGATGTCGGAACTGCTGTGGCGCCGCATCGGTGCCCAATGTGACGCCACCATAGGCGTGGACCCGGTCGGCACTGGATTTTTCGACGGGGGCATCAGCGCCTGCCTCACCGACCTGATCCGGTTCGGGTCACTGTTCTTACGCGACGGCGTCTCGTTGACCGGCCGGCAGGTAGTCCCGCCGGCGTGGATCGCCGACACACTCGACGGCGGTCCCGATTCACGCCAGGCGTTCGCCGCCAGCCCCGACGAAACCGGAATGCCCGGCGGGATGTACCGCAATCAGGTCTGGCTGCCGTACCCGGGCAGCAATGTGGTGCTGTGCCAAGGCATGTGCGGTCAGATGATCTACGTCGACCGCGCCGCGGAGGTGGTCGGCGCCAAGGTGTCCACCCAGTCCTACGCGGCGGACTCGCGGATGCTGGCCGACACCCTGCGTGCCTTCGATGCGATCACACAGAGCCTCGCGGGGTGAGGCGGCCTAGCGGTGGTCGCAAGCGCGGCGAAGCCGGGCGCAGCGGGCCATCGCCATCGACCTAGCCGCGGAACAGGGCCGGGTCGTCGAGTTGGCCCAACAGCGCGGTCAACTGGTCCACCAACTGATCCGGCGCCAGGTGTACGTCACCAGCCAGCCAGGCGCTGATGGTCTGGGCCACCCCGCCGACCACGAAATGCGCGACCGCCTTGATCCGGTCGTTGCCCGGCACCCGCAAGACGTTCTGCATGTGGCGGCCGGACAACATCGCGAACAGCGCACTGGATTCGGCTCGCTTACGCACCAGCAGCGCGTTGGTCAGCTGGGTGCTGAACAGCATCCGGCCGACGCGGAGGTCCCCGGCGATGGCAGACACCAGGTGGGCCATCCCGGCTCGGGTCTGCTCGGCAGAGGGCACCGCGGCAACGGCGGCTTGGGTGCTGGCCGCCAGGTCGCCGACCACCCGGTCGAAAACCGCGACCACGAACTCGTCCTTGTCGGCGAAGCTCTCGTAGAAATACCGCGACGCCACGCCGGCCCGGTGGCAGATCCCTCGCACCGTCAGCTCGATCAAATCGCGGGCACCCAGCACGTCGAGCCCGGCCGTCAACAGGCGTTCCCGGCGCTCAGCCAGCCGATCGGCTGCTTGCACACCCCGGTAAGGACGCTCGGGCACGGCGGAGACCACGTTCACCATCTTGACACCGGGCCCACAGCTGGGCAATATCGGGAAACCGACGTTCTCACAATCAGCGAGGTGCAGTCATGACAATCAGCGAGCCCGTTCCCCTGGTGGAGCGTTCGGTGAACGACTCGCTGAGCGCGCACCCCGCGCCGCGCAAGCGTTCCTGGCTGCCGCAGGTCACCTGCGACGACAACATGATGATGGGCGTCGCCTTGTTGGCCGGACCAGCCAACGTGATCATGCAACTGGCGCGGCCCGGAGTGGGCTACGGCGTGATGGAGAGCAAGGTCGAAAGCGGCCGGGTTGACCGGCATCCGATCAAACGGGCTCGTACCACGTTCACCTACCTGGTGGTCTCCACCCAGGGCAGCGACGAGCAGAAGGCCGCGTTCCGCGAGGCGGTCAACAGTGCCCACCGTCAGGTTCGTTCCACGGCCGACAGCCCGGTGAAGTACAACGCATTCGACCGTGACCTGCAGCTCTGGGTGGGAGCCTGCCTGTACAAGGGCAACGTCGACATCCACCGCATCTTCCTCGGGGAGATGGACGACGAGCACGCCGACCGGCACTACCACAATGAGGGCAAGGCGATGGCCACCATGCTGCAGGTGCCCGAGGACATGTGGCCGGCCGACCGGGCCGCTTTCGACCGGTACTGGCAGGACCAGCTGGACAAGGTCCACATCGATGACGCCGTCCGCGAATACCTGGAGCCGATCGCGGCGAGCCGGCTGCGGGGCCTGACCCTGCCCGGCCCGTTGCAGCGGACGAACGAGCGGATCGCGACGCTGATCACCACCGGCTTCCTTCCGCAGCGCTTCCGCGACGAGATGCAGCTGCCGTGGGGCCCCGACAAGCAACGTCGGTTCGACCGGCTGATGGGCGTGCTCCGCGCAGTCAACAACGTGCTGCCGCAGTTCTTGCGCGGCTTCCCGTTCAACTTGATCCTGTGGGACCTCGACCGTCGTATCCGCACGGGTCGCCCGCTGGTGTGACCCCGCCGCCTTCAGGCGTTCTTGGTCAACACCCACCAGATGGTGGCTGACGAGCCGGCCAGCTTCCCGGCCAGGGTCTTCTGATCGAAGGAATGGGTCAATTTCCCATCGTTGACGGTCCATACCCATCTGTTGCCCTCGAGGTGGGCATCCTTGTCCCAGCCGATGGCGGTGTCGCGAACGTTGAGACAGCCCGTGCCGCACGGCGCCAAGAACCACGGGTAGGCCGATCCGGCGCGGACGATTCCGGCGCCATCGGTGATGGTCATGGTGTAGGCACCCGACAGCGGTCCCGGCCCGCTCGGGCTGACCACCTCGACCGCGGCGCCGACCAGGGCCGCAGCAGCGACAAGACTTCTCGGGCCCACGGCGGCCGCTCCTTCCCCTCCCGACCTTCCGCTCTGGGCCGAATCTAGGATTCGCCGACCCGGTGACGAAACAGGGTTTTCCCTTGCGTCTGCGCCCAATCTGCCGCGGGTGAATTGACGGTTGCGCGCCCGTCGGTAGGCTTTGACCTCGACACAAGCGGACGGAAGGTGACCGGCGATGCACGTCAACCCCCATGTGTTGCGCACCGGAGCAAACGTGTCCGACGACGCCGGCGGGCACGCCAATGACGGTGCTCAGCGCCTCGACGTGGCCGGCGTGACGTCCAAGATGTTCGGCGACTTCGACGACGCAGACGGTTTTCACGCCGCGCTGGGCAGCGCCAAGGACAGTCATCGCGACGCCCTGCAGGGCCACCACCAGAACCTCACCGGCATCGCCGAGAACGTGCGCACGGCGGCCGCGGGCTTCACCCAGATGGACGACCACAACGCCAAACTGTTGCGAGACGTCGCCGGCCCCCGGCAGTGAGTCGTCCCACCCTGCAGCACCTGCACGTCGACGATCTCATCGCGCAGGCCGGCGGTGATCCGTGGGCGATCGATGACAGTCTGCAGGCCGGCAGCCCCACCCAGATCAACTTCCTGGCCCAGGCGTTCCACTCCGCCGCCGGCTCGGCCACCGCCGCCGAAGAGTCCTTCCGCACCGCCCAAGAGCACTTCACGCAGTTCAACCGTGAAAACGGCGAGCAACCCATCAACAACGGCGCCGAAGTCCAGCGCGTCAAAGACAGCCTGCACGCCACCAATGAACAGCTCGGTCAGATCGCCGCCGACCTGGAGACCATCGCTGCCGCCCTGGCTCAGGCCCGCGGAACCTCGCGGGGCAACATCAAGTCACTCAATGAGAACTTGGGGACCGCCGACTATCTGATCGGGCACTACCTCGACCTGGAGAGCCAGGGCCTGGATCGCGACGCCGACATCGAGGAGGTTCGTCGGGCCGCCAAGGCCGACACCGAGACGGCCCTGCACAACGAGACGTTTATCCGCAACGACTACTCCAAGACACTGAAGCAGGCCCTGACCAACCTGCGGGTCAAGGACGGCTACGACCCAGACGTCGTGGTACGCAAGTTCGACGCCGAGGGCGAGCCCACTGCCGGCAACGGCACTCCGGGGGCCGCCAGCCCCACCAACGGCACACCCAACGGCGGTGCCGGGCAGACACCGCCGGCAGGCGGTACCCCGACGGGAGCCGATGGCGGCGCCGGTGGCACTGGCGGCGCCAACGGCCAAGCTCCCGGAACGCCGGACGGCAAGGCCGGCGACGGCGGCGCCGGAGCCACCCCGCCGTGGGTGCCACCGGGCACGCCCGTGATGGTCCCCGGGTCACTACCGCCGCCCACCCCACCCACCCAGATCAACGGCAAATGGGGCAACGTCGGCGACGGCCTGGCCGCGGCCGGTGAACGAGCGAACGTACCCGCCAACGTTGGGAAGTTCGTCCCGGGCGGATCGCCGAGCGCCGCAATTCCGGGCGGCGTCCCCATGGGTACTGCGTTGGAGACCGTCGAGAGGTTCGGCAAACGTCTGGGTTTGGCCGGAAACTTCGTCACCGGTGTGAACGGGATCATCGAAGGCGCAAACGACGTGAGCAACGGTGCCGCCCTGAGCACCACTCTGGTCGACGTCGGCGCCAAAACCGCGGGTGATATCGGCGGTGGCTTGGTCGGCGCCACCACTGGGGCCGAAGCGGGGGCCTGGATCGGGACCATGATCGCCCCGGGGGCCGGAACCGTGATCGGCGCCGGCGTCGGAGCGGTGGTCGGCGGCGTGATCGGCAGCGAGATCGGAAAGAAGATGGGCGAAGAGATTTCGGATGTGTCCCACAGTGTTTGGCGTAGCCTCTTCGGCTGAGCTGGCCCATAGGTAAGGGAGATCGATCACCATCAATAACGCAGAGCGCATCATCTTTGCCGCCGGGGCGGTGATGTTTCTTATCGCAGTCCCGGTGGACCCCCGTAAGGACGCGAAGTCGAAGTGGCTGTTTTGGCTCATCGGCCCTCTGGTGTGTACAACGTTATTCGCTGTCGCGCTCTACAGCGCCGTGAAGAACCCCGAGACGTCAGACCTGATCAGCGCGGCCATCGGAGCAGCGTTCTTCTCCTACCTCGGCTTCGGCGCCGCCTACGTCCGCAAACGCTGGCCGATCGGGCGATGGCCTGGTTCTCGTTCTTGACGCACCGAAAGGACTTGACGTGGAACCCGAAAGTCAGCCAGCCAGCGAGGGACCCATCCAACTCGATCCCCGCACGCCCGACGAACCGACGATCACCCTCCCCCATCCGCCGGGTTGGGGGTTCATGCCGGGCAAAGACGAGACGTCGATCCGCGGCATTCTGTTCAACCAGGAGCTGCGGCGGCACGGCTTCACGCCCAACGCGGTGGTGACGTGCGAAGAGCTCACCGGCCAGGTGGGACTCCCATCGCAGGCCCTGGCCAAGGAGCGCGCCGCGGTCATCGACCTCGTCGGTGACCTCGACACCGACATCGCAGGCACGGTGTCGGGCTTTCCCAGCAGGACGATCACCTACAACCTGCAGGGCCGACCCACGACCGGCCTGCTCATCGCGGTGCAGAACACCAAGGCCAGGATCTGGGCGATCACGGTCACCCTGCAGACCACCGACGCCGACAACCCGCACTACATCGCCGCCAAACAGGCACTGCTGGAGTCGATCGACGTCCGCCTGCCCACCCCGTGACGCCCCTGGAAGAATGCACTCATGGTCGAGCAGAGCCTCTGGATGCAGAAAGTCGCCGCCGATCCCGGGCATTCGCAGTGGTATATCGAACGCTTCCGCGAGATGGCCCGCGCCGGTAAGGATCTGGCCGGCGAAGCGCGCTTCATCGACGCGATGGCTTCCCGTGGCGCCCGGATCCTCGACGCCGGCTGCGGCCCGGGCCGGGTCGCGGGCGTCCTGGCCACGTGCGGTCACGACGTGGTCGGTGTCGACGTCGACCCGGCGCTCATCGAGGCCGCCGAGCAGGACTATCCCGGACCGCGCTATCTGGTGGGCGACCTCGCCGAACTCGACCTGCCCGCCCGCGGCATCTCCGAACCGTTCGACATCATCGTGTCGGCGGGCAACGTCATGGCATTCGTGGCCCCGAGCACGCGCGCGGAGATCCTGCGCCGGTTGCGCGCTCACTGCGCCGACGACGGCCGGACCGTGATCGGCTTCGGCGCCGACCGGGACTACGACTTCGATCAGTTCCTGCGTGATGCGTCGGCCGCCGGTTTTGCGACCGATCTACTGCTGGCCACCTGGGACCTGCGGCCCTTCACCGCGGACTCCGATTTCCTGGTCGCGGTGCTACGGCCCGATCACAGCGGCAGCTGATCCTCCTCGGTCAGCTCGCCGAGCTGATCAACGGTCAGCACCTCGGTCATGTCCTGCTCCTGATAGGCCAGCCGACCCACCCGGTGCGCGACCACCGGCGCGGTGATCAGGGTGAACAGGATGCTCACGGTCACCATTCCCGCGTCGTGGCTGCCGCGTAGCCGGATCAACGCGCCGAACAGCACCAGCAACAGGCCCAATACCTGCGGTTTGGTGGCCGAGTGCATCCGGGCCAAGGTATCGGGGAACCGCACCACGCCTATCGCCGCGGTCAGCGCCAGCACCGACCCGGCGAGCACCAGCACGCCGGCGAACACGTCGAGCAGGATCACGGCTGCCTCCCCAGATCAGGTGCGTCGTCGGGCACCCGGAAACGCGCCACACTCACCGAGCCGATGAAGCCGACCAACGCCAGTGCCGCGAGGCTGTAGGTCACGGTGGTGTCCCGGCTGACCGCGGCCCAGATCCCGATACCGCACATGGTCATCGCGGCCAGCGTGTCCAGTGCCACCAGCCGGTCCAAGGTGCTGGGTCCGGCCAGCAACCGATACATGGTGATGACCGCGGCGATGCCCAACAGCACGCCCGCGGTCGCCCAGATCACGTTCATGCGCTTGCTCCCGCCGGCAGCCATTCGTCGTCGCGCTCGAAGGCGGCGATCAACAGTCGCTCCACCTGCGCGACTTGCTGAAAGAAACGTTCCACCGCCGGCGCAGACCCGACATCGATCACATGGCAATACAGGATGCGGCGCACCTGATCGATCTCGAGCACCATCGATCCGGGAATCAACGTGGTGATGTTGGCGGCAAGCACCAAAACCAGGTCGGACTTGATGGTCAGCGGCACCCGTAGCACCCCGGTGCGCGGCGGCGGTCCGGGCCGGATCGCCAGCCACATCAGCTGAATGCTGGACTCCATCAGGTACCAGGTGAACAGTCCCAACAGCTTCATCAGCGGCACCAGGTGCACCCGGCCCTGCACCGGCACGGGCGGCATGGGCAGCAAGACCAGGATCACGATCGCGACCACGATCCCGGTGGCGATGTTGGGGATCGTGAAGCGGCCCCACAACAGCACCCACACTGTTGCCAGCGCGGTCACCGCGAAGACGCGCAGCGCGAGGGACCTCATGGTGTACCCACCGACAACACGGTCGAGATGTATTCGCCCCGGTCGAGAACCTCCGCCGCGGCCCGCTGGGTGTAGGCGAAGATCGGTCCGGCCAGCACGCTCAGCGACAGGCCCAGTCCGATGAGTGCGAGTGTTGGAACCACCATCCACGTCGGCATCTTTCCGACATCATCGCGGTCGTCGTATGCAATGTCACCGACGTCGTCGAGCAGCACCGGCGGAGCGGCGAGTACCAGCTCCCCCTCGGGGGCGTCCACCCGGCGGCGCCAGAACGCCATGGTCCACACCCGCGCCAGCACGTACAACGTCAGCAGACTCGTCACGACCGCCCCGCCCACCAGGCACCAGGCCAGCACCGATCCGTCACCCACGCCGGCCTGCAGTACGGCGGTCTTACCGATGAAGCCGGAAAAGGGCGGAATACCACCGAGATTGAAGGCCGGAACCAGGAAAACGAACGCCAACAACGGGTTGGCGATCAGGCCACCCAGCCGCTGCAGCGACGAGGCGCCGCCCTGGCGTTCGATCAGTCCCGCCGCCAAGAACAGCGTGGTCATCACGATGATGTGGTGCATCACGTAGAAGATGGCGCCGGCCATGCCCTGCTGGCTCGACAACGCGACCCCGAACATCATGAAGCCGATATGGCTGACCAGCGTGAATGACAACACCCGCTTGATGTCGCTCTGCGCTATCGCACCGAAGATTCCGATCAGCATGGTCAACAGCGCCGCGACCAGCAGCACCGAGTCCAGTCCGCCGTCCGGGAACAGCAGTGAGTGCGCCCGGATGATCGCGTACACACCGACTTTGGTCAGAATCCCGGCGAACACCGCGGTGATCGGGGCGGGCGCGGTGGGATAGGCGTCGGGCAGCCACGCCGACAGGGGGAACACCGCGGCCTTGATGCCGAACGCCACCAGCAACACCGCGAACACGGCACTGCGGATGCCGCCGGGCAGGTCGCCGGTCCGCGTCGCCAACTCGGCGAGGTTCAGTGTGCCGGTGGAGGCGTAGACCAGGGCGATGCCGAACAGGAAGACCAACGACGAGGCCATCGAGACCATCACGTAGCCGATGCCGGCGCGGATGCGTTCGGCACTGGCGCCGATGGTCAGCAATACGAAGCTGGCCGACAGCAGCATCTCGAACCCGACGAACAGGTTGAACAGGTCGCCCGCCAGAAACGCCAGGGAGACGCCGGTGGCCAGGGTCAGGTAGGTGGGCAGGAAGATCGACACCGGCTGGCGGTCGTCGCCGTCGCGCACGCCCTGCCCGATGGCGTAGACCATGACCGCCAGCAGCACGACCGCCGACACCACCAGCATCAGCGCAGACAATCGATCGACGACCAGGCTGATACCCAGCGGCCCCAGCCCCTGCTCGGTCGGCCCCCAACCTCCGACATGCAGCACCAGCGTGCCGTTGCGGTCGGTCAGGTACAGCAGCACCGCGCTGACCGCGGCTACCGCGCACAGCACTCCGATGGTGATCGGCCGCTGCAGCCGGGGACGACGGCCGACGATCAGCGTCACCGCCGCGCCCAGCGTGGGCAGCAACACCGGCAGCGGCATCAAGACGGCGGCAAGACTCACCGTGACACCTCGCTTTCGGGAACGGCGTCGAGATCACCGGCCGCCACCGGCACGCCCTGTTCTTGTTCTGCGGCGATGACCTCTTCGTCGGACAGCTGCGAGACGCGGGTCGCTTCCTGGTCGTCGCCGATGTCATCGGTGGTCGTCAGGTTGTAGGAGCGGTAGGTCAGGGCAAGCACGAAGGCGCCCACGCCCATGGTGATGACGATGGAGGTCAACACCATGGCCTGAGCCAGCGGGTCGGCGTCGGTTTCCTTGCCGGAGCTGGCCCAAAGGATCGGCGGATTCCCGTCAGGTCCGCCGACATCGATGATCAGCAGATTGATGGCGTTGCCGATCATCATCAGGCCCAACAACATTCGGGTCAGGCTGCGTTCCAGCAACATGTAGACCCCGCACGAGCTGAGCCCGGCGGCCATCAGCAAGGGAACCAGATGGGCGGTCATGACACTCCTGCCATCGGTCGGGCAGCGGACTGCGATTCAAGCTCCTGGTCCAATCGCACCCCCAGGCTGCGCAGCACATCAAGCACCATGCCGACCACCACCAGGTACACGCCCAGATCGAAGAACAACGACGTCACCACGTCGACGTGCCCCACCACCGGAAGCGTGAAGCTCAGCACCGCCGAGGACAGCACCGGCGCCCCCAGGAACAACGACCCCAACGCGGTCCCGCCCACCAGGGCCAGCCCGACGCCCAGGATCTTGCTGGAGTCCAGGGGCAGCGTCTCGCCGAGCTCGTATCGTCCGCCGGCCAGATAGCGCAACGCCAGCCCGAGTCCGGCGGCCAGACCGCCGGCGAAGCCGCCGCCCGGATAGTTGTGCCCGGCGAACAGGAAGTAGATCGAGACCACCATGATCAGCGGGAAGATGATCCGGGTCGCGACCTCCAGCACCAGCGACCGCTCATTGGGATCGTGGTACGCGCTGCCCCGCAGCCAGGTGGTGGACCCGATTGCCGGGCTGTACGGGGTGGCGATGCCCCGGTTCTTGCGCCCGGCGCCGGCGTCGGCGATCCGTGGGGCCCGACCGAACCGGCGGTTGCGGAACACCATCGAGGCCACCCCGGTCGCGGCGACCAGCAGCACCGAGATCTCGCCGAGGGTGTCCCAGGCCCGGATATCGACCAGCAGCACGTTGACGGTGTTGGCGCCGTGGCCGCGGACATAGGCCGCCTCGGGCAACGCCTCGGCCACGCCGTCGCTGGCGCGCGCCGCCATCGCGAAGGCCGCCAGCACCGCGACGCTGATACCCACCCCTGCGGCCAGCACTATCCGCGGCAGCCTGTTCAGCGCCATGGTGGGTCGCTCGGCCTCCGCCGGCAGAGTGCGCAACACCAGCACGAAGATCACCAGGGTCACGGTCTCGACCAGCAGCTGGGTCAGCGCCAAGTCGGGCGCGCCGTGGAAGGCGAATGCCGCCGCGCACCCGTAACCGGTCACGCCGACCATCAACACCGCGGACAGCCGGTTACGAGCCATCGTCGCGCCGATCCCGCCGGCGACCACCAGCACCGCGACCGTCAACTGCAGCGGCGTATCCCACAGGTGCAGCTCGACGTGGTTGCGCGCACCCAACGCCAGCGCCGTCAGCGGGAGCACCACCAGCGTCGCGAAGATCATCCCCTGGTTGAGCGGCAGGGAGCCGCGCTGAGTGACACCGGTCAGCCGGACCGCTGCCACATCGAGCAGCCGAAGCACTTCGTCATAGATGCGGTCGGCCTTGCCCAGCGGTAGCCGCCGCAACCGGGTGAGCTGCAGTGGTCCGCGGGCGGCGAAGATACCGGTGCCGACCACCAGCACCAGCGCCGACAGCATCACCGGCAGACCCACGCCGTGCCACAGCGCCAGGTGATAGCCGGTTCCGCCGGGCATGGTGTCGGCGTAGCTGCGCAACACGGTGTCGAGGGTGAGCGCACACAACCCCAAGGCCAGGCTGGCGGCGGCCAGCACGGCCGGAGGTGCCAGGAAGGACACTTCCGGTCGGTGCAGCCCGGCCACAGGAGCACTCGGCGCGACCCGGCCCTTGCTGGAGAAGCCGCCCCACACGAACCGCACGCTGTAGATCACGGTGAACATCGAGGCGAGCACCCCGGCGGCCAGCACGTACGGACCGGCAGAACCCAGGACCGGGGACTGTGCCTCGGTCCCGAAGATGGTCTCCTTGGCGATGAAGCCCACGAACGGCGGCACCCCGGCCATGCTGGCGGCGGCAGCGGCAGCGACCACGAACAGCCCCGGGGCACGGCGTCCCAATCCGGCCAGTTCGCGCAGATCGCGGGTGCCGGTGGCATGGTCGATGATCCCCACCACCATGAACAGCGTCGCCTTGGCCGCCGCGTGCGCGCACATGGCAGTCAACCCGGCCAGCATGAGATCACCGGTGCCGGCTCCGACCAACACGATCATCAGCCCCAGTTGGCTGACGGTGCTGTAGGCCAGCAGCAGCTTGAGGTCGTACTCGCGCACGGCCCGCCATCCCGCCAACAGTGCGGTGGCCAGTCCGAGAATCATCAGCGTCGGCCGCCAGCCAGGCGAATCGGCGAACCCCGGCGCCAGCCTGGCCACCAGGTAGATCCCGGCCTTGACCATCGCCGCGGCATGCAGGTAGGCACTGACCGGTGTCGGTGCCGCCATGGCGCCGGGCAGCCAGAAGTGCAGCGGCACGATCGCCGACTTGCTGAGCGCACCGACCAGGATCAACAGCACCCCGACAGTGACGACGGTCCCCGACGGCGGATGCGCCACCAGCTCCGAGAGCAGGTAGGTCCCGGCGGCGTTGCCCACCATGATGATGCCGACCAGCATGGCCAGCCCGCCGGCGGTGGTCACCAGCAATGCCTGGGTGGCTGCCCGGCGATTGATGGCGCGTTCGGCGTAGTGGCCGATCAGCAGGAACGACAACACCGTCGTCATTTCCCAGAACACGTAGAGCACCAACGCGTTGTCGGCGACCATCAGCCCGAACATCGCTCCGGCGAAACCGACCATCTTGGCGGCGAAGCTGGGCAGCCGCGGATCGGTGTCGGTCTGCGACCCGACGGGGCGGAAGTATGCGGCGCAGTAGAACAAGACCAAGGCGCCGATCCCCAGCGCCAGCACGCACATGATCGCGCTCAGCGAATCGAACCGCAACGCGATGTCCATCGACAGTCCAGGCACCCAGGGCACCGTGACGCGGTGGTCGTCAGCCGGACCGGCCGGCCAGTTCGCCACCACCCAACCCAGCGATACCAGCGGGATCAATCCCAGCGGATAGAAGGCCGTCCTGCCCCACCTGCGCACCAACGCCGGTGCAGCAGCTGTGCCAACAACATGGGCAAGCAGTATCGCCAGCATCACGCTCCACGGGCCGTTTCGTTTAAGTCGATGCGTTCAGTCGTGGCTAATCGTGAGGAGACCGCGGACGCGCCCAGAGCACGTCCGCACCCATCTCCCACCACCACTAAAACCAGTCTGTGTGGTGCAGCGGCCTCGCGCCATGGAATACAACCCCCATTCGGCGGGGGGTTAAACACCCATTACGGCTGCGCTTGCGAACGCCGCTACGGCTCGGAAGCGGCGTCCCGCTGCGCCCGGCTCCGCCGCGCTTGCGAACGCCGCTACGGCTCGATCAGCCCGGTCCTGATTGCGTACCGGGTGAGCGCCAGGCGGTCACGCAGGCCCAACTTCTGCAGGGTGTTGGTCCGGTGCCGGTCGACTGTTTTGGCGCTGATGCCGAGGGTCTTGGCGATCTCCCGGGCCGAGAAGCCCTCGGCGATCAACTTGAGGACTTCCTCTTCACGCGGCGTGAGGATGGTTTCGGGCAGCGTATTGCCGTGCCGCGCCCGATGCAGGTAGTCCCGAATCAGCGCGGTCACCGCCCCGGCGTAGAGAAACGGCTCACCGCGAATCGTCGCCCGGCAGGCCTCGAGCAGGTCGCGGTCGGCTACCGACTTCAAGACGTAGCCCGACGCGCCGGCCTTGAGAGCTTCGAAGAAATACTGCTCGTTGTCGTGCATCGACAGCATCAGCACCCGCACGTGGGGATGGTTGCGGTTGATCTCGCGGGCGGCCTGCAATCCCGTCATCCGCGGCATCGCAATATCCAGAATGGCCAGGTCGACAGGGGTTTCCTGCAACACTGCGAGCGCCTCGGCCCCGTCGGCGGCCTCGGCGACGACGGACAGGTCGGGCTCGGCGTCCAGGATCATCCGCAGCCCACTGCGCATCAGGGCGTGATCGTCGGCCAGCAGGATGCGTGCCGGCTGGGTCGGCATCATGACCGTCCCACCCCCGGTCGGGCCGGCACCACCAGCCGGATCTCGGTACCTTGGTCGGCCGACGAGGTGATGGTCAGGGTGCCGTGCACCAGCAGTGCGCGCTCGCGCATTCCGGTGATGCCCGCACCTTCTGCGCTCATCCCGCCCGTGCCGTCATCGGAGATCCGCAGGGTCAGCTCCCCCGCTGCATCGACGTGCAAATCCAGCCACACTTTCTGCGCACCGGAGTGCCGGGCGATATTGGTCAAGCTCTCCTGCACGATGCGGTAGCACACCAACTCCACGTTGGGATTCAACCGTTCTGCTTGCGGACCAATGTCTTTGACGACGTCAATACCGCTCGCCTGGGTGAACTGGTTGCACAGCGCCTGCAGTGCGCTCTGTAGGCCGAGGTCTTCCAAGGCATCCGGGCGCAGCCGTCGCGCAATGTCGCGCACTTCGTCGAGACTGGCCCGCACGATCTCCTGCGCGTCCGCGAGGTCACCGCGTATTCCGTCCGGCGCCGCGTCGACAGCTCGTTTGAGGGTGAGCAGGGCAACGGTGAGGGTCTGGCCGATCTCATCGTGCAACTCGCGGGCGATCCGCTGCCGCTCGTTCTCCTGCGCGGCCAGCACCAAAGCACTCGAGGAGGCTCGTTCGGTTTCCAGCCGGTCCAGCATGGCGTTGAACGACGCCATGAGATGGTGCAGATCGGCGTCGCCGGTGTCGTCCACCCGGTCGGTGTGCCGGAGCAGATCCACCCGCCGCATGGACGCGGCGAGACGGTCCAACGGGGCCAAGCTTGACCGCAACAGCAACGCGTTGGCCCCCACCACGACTGCCAGCCCGATGACCAGCACCGGGATCTCGGTCAATCGGACGGGCCCCGAAACGGTGGCGGGCGACATGGCCAGCACCAGGGTGCCGAAGGTGAAGACCAAACCGTTGATCAGGACGACACGCCGAATAAACCCCCGCGCGGGCGCGCTCGCCCGCCGCCGAAATCGGTCGACGAGCCCAGTCCAACGGCTCATACCACCACCCTGGTCTGCGCGACACACAATGTCCATACGGGTCACCGCAGCGCGCGATTGGGTGTCAAACACCATGGCGAGTCACCGGTTCGGGCTCGGAGAATGGTGGTACGCCCAGCGCATCGTCGGCCTTGACGCCATGGTCGAGGTGTTTGCCGCCCCGGAGTGTCGAGCCCCCTGTGGAGCGCCGGGCGAGTTAGATCGACGGATCACACCACCACCGACCCGTGACCGGAGGGATGCAACTGCAATGGACCGCTGTTCCCGAGCGCGGCGTCCCGCTACGCGGGCGAACGCCGCTACAGGCGCGCACGGGCAATGAACTTCGCGGCGTTGCCGCCGGAAGTCAACTCCGGCCTCATGTACCTCGGCGCCGGCTCGGGGCCGATGCTGGCCGCTGCGACTGCCTGGAGCGGACTGGCGACTGAACTGCATACGGCGGCAGCAGGTTACGAGTCCGTGGTTGCCGAATTGACCAGCGGGGCATGGTCGGGCCCCTCGTCGGCGGCGATGACGGCCGCGGCCACCCCCTTCGTGGCGTGGTTGAACACCACCGCCGGACAGGCGGAACAGACTGCCCTACAAGCCAAAGCGGCGGTGGCCGCCTACGAGGCCGCGTTCGCCCTGACGGTTCCTCCGTCGATCATCGCGGCCAACCGCGCTCAGTTGCTGACGTTGCTGGCCACCAATCTGCTGGGCCAGAATGCCGCGGCGATCGCGGCCACCGAAGCCCAGTACGGCGAAATGTGGGCGCAGGACGCCACCGCGATGTACAGCTACTCGGCCCTGTCGACGACCGCCAGGGAACTGGAGCCGTTCGCGCCGCCGCCGCAGACCAGTAACCCGGCCGGACCAGTCGGCCAGACCGGCGCTCAGGCCAATCCCGCCGCCAACCTCGCGCAGACGGTGTCGTCGCGGCTGGCCTCCACACTGGCCGGGCCCGGCTCGGCGGAGGCCGCGCCGGGGTTGCCCGGCATGGCATTGCCGAGCGACATCCCTTCTGGATTCTTCGACTGGATGGGCGTCATCGCCGACGAGACGGCCCTTGGGATCGCCCTGCCGATGTCGATCCTCGGTGTCTTCCTCGCCGGCGCGGCAATGCATTTCGCGGAGCAGGACTCCCAAGAGATCTTCGACACGCAGGACATCCTGCGCGGCGGCCAGCGCAGCATCTTGGAGGCGTTGGGCCAGTTGGGTGGAGTCGCGGAACTGCCGGGCACGGATACGCTGCGCATCCCGCACGTCCCGGTGGTGGCGTCCAGGGGCGAGGGGTTTCCGCTCGGGGCGCTTTCGACGCCGATCAGTTGGGCCGAGCTGGCCCCCGAGATCCGCCATGCCAGCTTCTCGACGCCGCTGGGCGCCGCCCCCACGTCGGCGGCTGGGCTGGGCACCGCATTCGGCCAGATGGCTCTGGCCGGTATGGGCGGCAGTGCGTTGGCCGGCGCCCTGAACCAGCGCCGCTCGGATTCCGGGAAGGCGACTGTGGCCGCCGCATCCACGGGGGGCGGCAAGCCGTCCTCGGATTCGGCCGAGCAGACAGCGGTGGCGGTGGCGCATGCTCCGCTGAGCTCGGTGGTGGAGTTGGCGGCCGGGATCCGCGAACTCGGCGAACTGCACGACGCCGGCTATCTGACCGGCGAGGAGTTCGCCGCCCAAAAGCGCCGGCTGCTGTCCCGGTGACCCCCTAGGGCCGCGCACCACTTAGCGGCGGCGCGACCTCAGGTAGTCACCGACCACCGCCGCGCCCAGACCGTCGAGTTCGGGCACCACGACCCGGCCCTCGACCCGACGCGCCACCTGGTCGATGAAGCGGGCCAGCCCGGGATCGTCGCCGAGCCGGAAGATCGTCACCTGGGCACCGAGCCGGGCGACGTCGTCGAAGCCCCTGACGGTGTGGGCGATGGTCCGCGGGTGGGGCGGGTAATCGAAGAACACCGAGGGGCCCGTCGTGCCGCGGCCGTCATAGTCCTCCAGGTGTGCCGTCGGCTCGCCGTCGGTGACCACCAGCACCACCGGCTGGGCGTTGGGATGGCGGCGCAGGTGCCGGCCGGCTAGCGCCAGCGCATGGTGCAGATTGGTGCCCTGCTCGTAGACGCCTTCCAAGCCGGTCAGCTCGGCGGCGGTCACCGTGCGCGCGTAGCGACCGAACGCGATGATCTGCAACGCATCTGAGCGGAACCGAGTGCTGATCAGGTGGTGCAACGCCAGCGCGGTGCGCTTCATCGGCAGCCAGCGGTTGTCCATCACCATCGAGAAGGACGTGTCCACCAGCAGCGCAACGGCAGACTGGGTGCGAGTCTCGGTCTCGGAGACCTCGACGTCGTCAACGCTGATCGACAGCCGACTGCGCGTGGCGGCCGTGCCCGGTTCGGCTACTTGGCGCAGTACCGCGTTGGTCAGGGTCCGGGTGACGTTCCACGGCTCGGTGTCGCCGAACTGCCAGGGCCGGGTCGCCCCGGTCAGCTCGCCGGCCGCCCCGGCCCGGCGGTGGTCGCGTTCGCCGCGGCGCCCCGAAAGTTGCCGCGCCACATCGCGCAGCGCGGTCTCGCCGAGCCGGCGCATCGCTTTGGGCGACAGCCGCCACTGCCCGTCGGAGCTGCGGTCCAGGAACCCTTGGTTGAGCAGTGCACGTTCCAGTTCGGCCAGGGTGCGCGCGTCCACGGCGGCCTGGTCGCCGAGTTGGCGGGCCAGCGCGTCAAGGTCGACGTCGTCCATGCTCGCGCCCGGATACGCCTGCGAGAGCTGCTCGGCCAGCTGCTCGAGCTCGGCGATATCGGCCAGGGCCTGGGCGCCCTCCCCCATGCCGAGCGGGTTGTTGCCGGAGAACTCCGACGAACCGGTCCAGTCCTCTCCCGGCCGCGCCGCCTGCAAATGCGCGTCCAGACGTCCCAGCGCCTGCTGCAAGGCCGGGGAGCCGAACGCCTGCTCGGCCAACGCATCCAGCTCGGCACGCTGCTCGGCGCTCAGGCTGTTGCGGAAGCGCTGCGCTGCGGCCGCCCGCTGGGCCAGCGAATCCAGCAACTCCTCGACATTGCGCGGGTTCTCCGGGAAGAACTCGCCGTGCTTGTCCATGAACTGCTGAAAGTCTTGCTGGGTATCTTCGCCGCGAGAGTGCTTGTCCAACAGGTCGTTGAGGTCGTCGAGCATGTCGCTGACCCGTTGCCGGTCGGCGTCGGTGGCGCCTTCCAGTGCCTGCTTCATGCCGGAGAAACGCTGGTCGAGCATCTCGCGGCCGAGCAGGTCTTTGATCTTCTCGTAGGACTCGCGGGCCTCGCTGCTGCGCCAGTCGTAGTCGGCCAGCTCCTGCACCGCTTTGGCCGGCGACGGCGACAGCCCCTCGATCTGCATCTCGGCGAAGCGCGCGTCGTCGTCGAGCGCGCGGGCCAGTTCTTTGCGTTCGGCGAGCACCGCTTCGTCAAGCAGCTTCTTGACGTCGGCCAGGGTTCCGTCCAAATTGTTGCGGCGCAACAATTCCCGACGACGCCGTTGCGCCTCGGCGGCCAGCTGGTCGGCTCCGGTCAGGCTCTTGGTGCCGCGGCGGAGCAGCTCTTGCAGCGCCCGCCGTGGCGAGGTCCCTTCCATGACGTCGCGCCCGATCTCCTCCAGCGCCTCGGCCAGGTCGACCGGCGGCGCCAAGGGATCCGGCCCACCGGAGTAGGCCGAGTACCGGGAGGAATGGCTTTTAGCCATAGACGGTTTCGCCCTCGTCGGAGGTCTTGTCGATGCGCTTAGCCAAATACAGTGCTTCCAATGCCAACTCGAGCGCCGCGGCGCGTTCGCCGTCGGATTCCGCACCCAGGCGCTGCGCGACGGCGTCGATCACCGGCAGATCCGGCAACGCCGCCAGCACCGCCTTGGCTGAGATCCGCTCTCCCGTGGTCACCGTCGCGTTCTCGACCGCCGCCACCAGCGGGCCCACGTCGATCCCGCCCAGTGCCCGCGATGCGGTATCGGCGGTGGCTCGGCGCAGCAGGTGCTCCAGCACTGCCTGCTCGCGACCCTCCTCGCCAGATTCGAATTCCAGTTTGCCGCGCAACACGTCGACGATCGTGCTCAGGTCCACCACTCGGGCCACCGGATCGGTTTCGCCCAGCAGCGCGCCGCGGTGCCGCGCCGAAGCCGCGACGGTTTCCGCGGCGGCGATCGCGAAGCGCGCCGAGACGCCGGAGCGCTGATCCACCGAGCGCGACTCACGCAGGTAGCGGGCGAATCGGGCCAGTACCGCCAGCAGGTAGTCGGGCACCTGTGCACTCAGATGCGCCTCTTGGGCGATCACGCCGACCTCGGCGTCCAGTTCCAGCGGGTAGTGGGTGCGGATCTCGGCGCCGAAGCGGTCCTTGAGCGGGGTGATGATGCGGCCGCGGTTGGTGTAGTCCTCCGGGTTGGCGCTGGCGACCACCAGCACGTCCAGCGGCAGCCGCAGCGTGTAGCCGCGCACCTGGATGTCGCGCTCTTCCATCACGTTGAGCATCGCCACCTGGATGCGCTCGGCGAGGTCGGGCAGTTCGTTGACGGCGACGACGCCGCGGTGCGCCCGCGGGATCAGTCCGTAGGCGATGGTCTCGGGGTCACCGAGGCTGCGTCCCTCGGCCACCTTGATCGGGTCGATGTCGCCGACCAGGTCGGCCACGCTGGTGTCGGGGGTGGCCAGTTTCTCGGTGTAGCGCTCGCTGCGGTGCCGCCACGCCACCGGCAGGTCGTCGCCGAGCTCGGCGGCCCGGCGAATCGACTCGGGTGTGATCGGCGAGTACGGGTGCTCGCCGAGTTCGGCGCCGGCGATCACCGGGGTCCACTCGTCGAGCAGCCCGGTCAGCGCTCGCAACAGTCGGGTCTTGCCCTGACCGCGCTCGCCGAGCAGCACGATGTCGTGACCGGCGATCAGCGCCCGCTCCAGTTGCGGCAGCACGGTGTCCTCGAACCCGAAGATGCCGGGCCAGATGGCTGCGGCGTCGTCACCGTCGCCGAGTCGGGCCAGCAGGTTCTCGGCAATCTCCTGCTTGACCCCCCTTTCGCGATGGCCGGCGGCGCGCAGCTCACCGAGAGTTTTGGGCAGATCGTGCGGGGCATTCGGCGCGGTCACCACTCCACGCTACGACGGGCGCGAAAGTCCGTCACGATGTCCTGTGTTTATCCGGACGCCCAATACCCGATACCCTGGGTACCGTGAACTTTCCGGAATGGCGTGAACGACCGGCTCAGACCTATTTCGGTCCGGCTTCCTGGCAGGCCCGACTGCTGGCCGCGGCCGCAGCCATCTTTCTGCGCACTTCGATCGCAGTGCTGACGTTGGTCGGCATGGTCGTCAACCGGTTCTGGCCGGCGGGCTTGCAGCGCGCACGCCTCGATCTCATCGACCAGCCGATGCGCTACATCCGGGCACTGCCGGGCACCGAGGTGACACCGGAGCGGTTGACCGACTGCCCGGCGGAGTGGGTGGTGGCACCGGAGGCTCGCGACTCGAACCGGGTGATCGTCTACTTCCACGGTTCGGCACTGGTGACGCTGGGCCTCAATTCGCACCGCCGTTTCGCCAGCAAGCTCTCCGCGGTCACCGGCGCGAAGGTGTTCAACGTCGGCTACCGCTTGGCGCCGCTGGCCGGCATCGACGAGGCTGTCGCCGACGGCCTGTGCGCCTACCGCCGCGTGCTGGATGCTGGTTTCACCGCGGATCGCATTGTGGTGGCCGGAGATTCAGCCGGCGGGCTGATGGCGGTGAACACCGCCCTGGCCGCACGCGACGCCGGGCTGCCGGCGCCCGCAGCTCAGGTCTTGATGTCACCGCTGACGTCGTCGGACATGGAGATCAAACGACAGGCCGCGCGCACCCACCGCGACCCGTTCTTCCCGTTCATGGCGTTCATGTTCATCTACCGGGTGTTCGCCACCGTGAACGGCACCCGCGAACTGCCGGTGATGCCGCCGGAGGCAGAACTGCGCGGGCTGGGACCATTCCTGCTGCAGGTCGGCAACGACGAGATGCTGCGCAACGACACCTTCGTGCTGGCCGACAAACTCACCGCCGCCGGTGTGCCGAACTGGGTTCAGGTTTGGGACCGCGCGTTGCACATGTTCCAGCTCACCTTCGACTTCAACCCCGACGCTCGGCGGGCAGTCGCCGAGATCGCCGACTTCGTGGAGTACGCGGTGGCCGACGCTGCGCCCAGCGCCGAGTCGACTCTCGGCGCCTAGGCCTGCCCCTGCAAAAGGGCCAGCAGCAGCGGAATGCGGTTGGCCTCGATCTCGGGCTGCGGCAGCACCGCGCGCACGATTGCCGCACCATCGAAGGTGTTCGTAAGCAATGCAACCAGATTCGGGAAGAGCTCCGGCGGAAATGCGTCCGCGGTGGGAATCGCCCGGGCGGCGTCGCAGATCTTGTCGCTGTAGTCGGCCAGCACGTCCTGCAAGACGGTGCGCAGTTTGTCGTCGGTGCGCGCGGCGATCAGCAGCTCGTAGACCACCGCATTGGTGGCGTTGGCGGTCAAGTCACGCAGTACCGTCAACACCGCCTCCAGCGCCGGCACGTCCGCCGGGATCTGAGCGACCTGTTTCCCAAACAGCTCCAGCTGACGTCGCAGCACCTCCTGTGCGGTAGCCGCCATGAAGTCGCCCATGGTGCCGAAGTGGCGGAACAACGCCCCATCGGATACCCCGGCGCGCGCGGCGATCACCTTGGCCGACGCCCGGGCGTAGCCGATCTCGGAGATGGTGGCGATGCTGGCGTCGAGCAATCCAGCGACGGTTGTCTCGCGGCGCTCCTGCTGAGTTCTGGCCATGCGCTAGACCGATTGCAGCTCACGGGATCCGGCGCGCAGGAAACGGCCAGACTTCACCGTCGCTCCGTAGCCGTCGCAGAACTGCCCGTTGCGGAACACCACGGTGCCACCCACGCCGGTCACGACGACCGCATCGTCGTTGCGGTTGACCATCCGGCTCAGGTCGCCGTAGAACGGCACCTTCTCCTCGTGGTAGCCGTCGACGGCGTCGGTCAGACCCGCCGGATCGATCACCACGAAGTCCGCGCGGTCACCTCGGCGGAGCGTGCCGGCGTCGAACCCGAACCAGTCGGCGACCTCGGAGGTCAGCCGATACACCGCCCGCTGGACGCTCATGAACGGCCGGCCGGCGGCCTCGGCGTCGCGAACGCGCTTGAGCAGGCGCAGCGAGAAGTTGTAGAAGGCCATGTTGCGCAGGTGTGCTCCGGCGTCAGAGAAGCCCATGTGGATCACCGGCTCGTTGGCCAACTTGTCCAGCTGCTTGGGCCGGTGGTTGGCGACGATCGTGGTCCAGCGGACGTTGCGTTCGCCGTTGTCCACCAACACGTCGAGGAACGCATCCAACGGGTGCAGCCCGCGCTCCTCGGCGATCTGCCCGAAGCTCTTGCCGACCAGGCTGGCGTCCGGGCATTCGACGATCACCGCGTCGTGGAAGTCGCGGTGCCACAACGACGGACCCAGCTTCTTGCGGTCGAAGGCCTTGCGGAACTTGCGGCGGTATTCGGTGTCGGCCAGCAGCGCGTTGCGCTCCAGCTGGTCGCGCAGGTGCAGCGCGGCGGTTCCCGCACCGAATTCCTCGAACACCGGCAGATCGATTCCGTCGGAATACAACTCGAACGGCACCGGCAGGTGCTGGAACCGAACGCTGGAGCCGAGCACGGCGTTGAGCAGCCGGGCACCGGGACCGAAGACCCGCACCGCGCCCGGCGCCGACTTGGCGTCCGCGGAGACCAGCAGGCTCATCCGGACCCCGCGTCGCCGGCCGAACATCCCGCTGCTGGTCAGGAAGAAGTTCAACGCCGTCAACGGGTTTCGGACGTCGGGCGCGCTCTGCAGCATCCGGCCGCGCTTGCGCAGCACCTTGATCAACCGCCGGCGCTCCCGCCAGGTGGCGAACGTCGACGGCAGCGCCCTGGACCGGAACCGGTCGCCGTCGAGCTTGTCGATGGGGGCGTCCATCCCGGACATGCCCAGCAGTCCGGCTTCAAGGCCCTGATCGAGCAGCGTGGCCATCTTCTCCAGCTCGGCATCGGTCGGGACGACGCCGTCGGTGGTGGCGCGGTCCAAGCCGAGCACCGCGGTCCGCAGATCCGAGTGGCCGAGCATGGAGCTGATGTTGGGTCCGAGCGGCAACTCCTCGAGGGCGCGCACGTACTCGGCGGGCGTGGACCAGGTCTTCTTGGACTGCAGCGCGTCCAGTACGAATTTGCGCGGGACCGCCTCGACGCGGCTGAACAGGTCGGCGGCGTCCTCGGACTCGGCGTACACCGTCGACAGCGAGCAGTTGCCCAGCAGCACCGTGGTGACGCCGTGGCGCACCGATTCCCGCAGGCCCGGGTCCAGCAGCACCTCGGCGTCGTAGTGGGTGTGCACGTCGATGAAGCCTGGGACCACCCACTTGCCGGCCGCGTCGATCACCTCCGGGCAGCCGGACTCATCCAGCTCCCCGGCGACGATGTCGGCGACGATGCCGTCACGGATGCCCAGGGTGCGGACCTGCGGTGCGTTGCCCAGGCCGTCGAACCACAGTCCGTTGCGGATGATCAGGTCATAGGCCACTACGTCTCCCAACTTCGAGGTTGAGATAGATAGTGAGCGCTGACAATCTTTCTGTCAAGGGGTCGATCCAGGGCGGTTATCCCCAGTTCGGGTTTGATCCACAGATTCGCGTTCTGCCTGCACCAATCCCGGACGGGCGCCATAGAATTAGCACATGCGTTCGAATAGCGGGGAAGCGGTCGTCGAAGTCTTCGACGCACTGTCGGCGGATCTGGATCGAGCGCTGGATCTGGACTTCGAGGCGCTGACCCCGCGGGAATGCCTGGCACTGCTGCGGCGCTGCGAACGGCTGCGGCGGCGGCTTCCTGCAGTGGAACATCCGCTGGTCAACCAACTCGCCGCCACCGACCCCGCCGAGATCGGCGGCAAACCCCGCTGGGTGCTGGCCGACGAACTCCACATCACCCGCGGGGAGGCCGGGCGGCGTATCACCGAGGCCGCCGAACTGGGGCTCCGCAGGTCCATGACCGGTGAAACCCTGGCGCCGGTATTACCCAGCGCGGCCACCGCCCAACGTGCAGGGCAGATCGGTGCCGCCCACATCGCGGTGATCCGCGCGTTCTTCAGCTACCTGCCCGCCGATATCGACGCGGGCACCCTGATCCAGGCCGAACAGCACCTCACCGCATTGGGCACCGAGTGCCGTCCCGACGAACTGGCCAAACTCGCGCAACGCCTGGCCGACCACCTGCACCCCGACGGCAACTACACCGACGACCAGCGCGCCAAACGCCGCGGTGTGGTGCTCGGCCCCCAAGACCGCGACGGCATGACACCCATCAAGGGCTACCTCGATCCGCAAGCACGCGCCACCCTCGACGCGGTGCTGGCCCGCTGGGCCGCCCCCGGCATGTGCAACCCCAACGATGAGATCCCCTGCACCGCCGGCACCCCCTCACAAATCGCGATCGACACCGATGCGCGCAGTGCGCCGCAACGCAACCACGACGCCCTGACCGCCATGGGGCGCGCCTTGCTGGCCTCCGGAGATCTGGGGCAGCACAACGGGCTACCGGCCACCATCATCGTCTCCACCACCCTGGCCGACCTGGAAGCCGGCACCGGGAAAGCTCACACCGGCGGCGGCACCTGGCTCCCCATTCGTGACGTGATCGCCATGGCCAGCCACGCCCACCACTACCTGCGGATCTACCACGGCGCCAAAGAGCTGGCGCTGTTCCACACCAAACGGCTGGCTTCGCCGGGGCAACGCATCGTGCTCTACGCCAAAGAACGCGGCTGCTCCCACCCGGGCTGCCCCATACCCGGCTACCACTGCGAAGTCCATCACGACCACGATTACGCGAAGACCAGGCGCACCGACATCACCGACCTGACTCTGCGGTGCGGCCCCCACCACCAGCTGATTACCTCAGGCGGATGGAAAACGCGCAAACAACACGATGGGACCACCCAAACCCTGCCGCCGCCACACCTCGACCACGGCCAACCCCGCACCAACCACTACCACCACCCCGAAAAACTGTTGGGCGACAACGGTTCCGGTGCCGACGAAGACGAGGGGCCCTAGCTCAGTGCGCGAAGTGCCGCGCCCCGGTCAGGTACAGCGTGATCCCGGCTTCGGCCGCAGCCGCAGTCACCTCGTCGTCGCGCACCGAGCCACCCGGGTGCACGATCGCCTTCACCCCGGCCGCGGTCAGCGTCTGCAGCCCGTCGGGGAACGGGAAGAACGCGTCGGAGGCAGCCACCGCACCGGCGACCCGCTCGCCACCGCGCTCCACCGCGAGCCGGGCCGCGTCGACCCGGTTGACCTGGCCCATGCCCACACCGATGGTGGCACCGTCGGCGGCGACCACGATCGCGTTGGATTTGACCGCGCGGCAGGCCCGCCACGCGAAGACCAGGTCGGCCAGCGTGGCCGGGTCGGCCGGTGCCCCGGTGGCCAGTGTCCAGTTCGCCGGGTTGTCACCGGCGGCGTCGAGGCCGTCGCGGCTCTGCATCAACAACCCACCGCTGATCTGGCGCCATTCGGTGCCGCCGCGCAGCGGCTCGGAGGCCAGCAGCACCCGGATGTTCTTCTTCCGCGACAAGATCTCGACGGCACCCGCCTGGTAGGCCGGTGCGACGATCACCTCGGTGAAGATGGTGCTGACGTACTCCGCCATTTCCACGCTGACCTCGGTGTTGGCCGCGATAACGCCGCCGAACGCGCTCAACGGGTCGCACTCGTGCGCCTTGCGGTGGGCATCGGCCACCGAGGTCGCCGAGACTGCGATACCGCACGGGTTGGCGTGCTTGATGATGGCCACACACGTCTCTTCGTGATCGAACGCCGCCCGCCAGGCGGCATCAGCATCGGTGAAGTTGTTGTAGGACATCTCTTTTCCGTGCAGCTGCTCGGCCTGAGCCAAGCCCGGCCACGCGCCGGCGTCACAGTAGAGAGCGGCCTGCTGGTGCGGGTTCTCGCCGTAGCGCAGCTGCGCAGCCCGACGATAGGTGCGCCCGTACCACTCCGGCAGCGCCTGGCGCGGCTCTCCGGCCTGTTCGAAGGGTGCCAGCGTCGTCGACATCCAACTGGCGACCGCTACGTCGTACTCGGCGGTGTGCCGAAATGCCAGTGACGCCAAACGCTTCCGCTCGTCGAGGGTGAAACCGCCGGCGTTGACCGCAGCCAGCACACCCTCGTAGCCGAGCGGGTCGACCACTACCGCGACGCTGGGATGGTTCTTGGCGGCCGCCCGGATCATCGAGGGCCCGCCGATGTCGATCTGCTCGACGCACTCGTCCTCGCCGGCGCCGGAATCCACGGTCTCGCTGAACGGGTACAGGTTGACGACCACCAGCTCGAACGCTGCGATCTCCAGCTCGTCGAGCGCCGCGGCGTGCTCGGGCTTGCGCAGGTCGGCCAGCAACCCGGCGTGCACCCGGGGGTGCAGAGTCTTGACTCGGCCGTCGAGAACCTCCGGGAAGCCGGTCACCTGCTCCACCGGCGTCACCGGAATGCCTTTGGCCGCTATCGACTTGGCGGTGGATCCGGTGGAGACGATATCCACGCCGGCGGCGTGCAGGCCGGCGGCCAGGTCGACCAGTCCGGTCTTGTCGTAGACGCTGATCAACGCCCGACGAATCGGTCGCTTGCCGTCGGTCATCCTAGGGTTGCCTTTCGTCCGTTCCAGGTCACGCCGCCGGTCGCCAATGCGGCCAGTACGTCAACCAGGAGCTTGCGCTCCACCTTCTTGATGCGTTCATGCAAAGAGTCTTCGTCGTCGCCGTCGAGCACGGCGACCGGTTCTTGGGCCAGCACCGGGCCGGTGTCGGTGCCGGCGTCCACCAGGTGCACGGTGCAGCCGGTGACCTTGACCCCGTAGGCCAACGCCTCGGGCACCGCGTGCGCTCCCGGGAAGGAAGGCAGCAGTGCCGGATGGGTGTTGACGGTGCGCCCCAGGAACCGGGACAGGAAGTGCGAGCCCAGGATTTTCATGAAGCCCGCCGAGACCACCAGATCCGGACTGTGGGCCGCGGTGGCCTCGGTCAGCGCAAGGTCCCATGCCGCCCGGTTCGGATAGTCACCCATCCGGACGGTGAACACCGGCAACCCCGCCGCCGCGGCAATCTCCACGGCGCGGCAGTCCCGGTCGGTGCCGACGGCAACCACCCGCGCGGGGTAGTCCTCTACCGCCGCGGCCAGCAGCGACTCGAGTAGCGACCCGGTGCCTGAAGCCAGCACCACCATTCGGGCGGGGACGCTGGGAGCCACATGGATCGGTTGCACGGTGACTGAGCCTAACGCGGTGATGATTGCGAACGTAGCGAAGGTGGGCGCCGTGGTTCAGGCGGAGCGCGGCGCTCGATCCCGGGCGACCCGCAGTGCGGCCGCTACGCCATCCGTCCAGATCTCGACCATGTCCCAGGTGACCTCGGGGTGACCGATCGGCTGGGTCATCTTGCCGAGCTTGCTGACCCGCCCGTACGCCAGATCCTGAAAGTCGGGGTCGTCCAACTCGGGGAACTCGTCGTATTCACTGCAGAACCCAGCGCCCGCCAGCTGGTCATAGAGGGCCTCAGCCAGATCATCGGTCAGTCCGATCCTGCACGACTGCGGCGACGGCTCGATCATCTGCATCCCGGCCTCGACGCCGTCCACCCAGATCAGCGCCACGACGTCGAGCACCCGCTCATGGCCCGGCGGCAGGATCAGCCCAGTCAGCAGTTCGGCCCGGGCGCCGGCCAGCATGTGCAGATTCCGCCGCCTCGGCACGCCAGCGGGAACGTTCTTGCCGGCGGGCTCGGTACTCACGACGTCGGTCATGTCGTCCCCTTGGAGTTCGGACGGGTCGGCATTACCCATCCGATCAGCCAACGGCAACATATATAAGGGACCGAAGTCCTCGATTTAGCGGTCGTATCCGTCGTCGTCGGTGAACATCAGGTCTTCGGGGTCTTCCAGCGGGCCCGGCGGCTGCGTCGGCGCGTGCGACCGGAACGGTCGCGGCGGCTCGGGTTCCGGCGTCCAATTCAACTCGCCGTCGTCGGTGACCTCGTCGGCTTGGAAACCCGGTTCGAAGTCCGCATCGAACAGCTCGTCCGGTTCGAAAGGTTCTCCGGCTGAGGCGAGGTCCTCGGGATCGACGTCGGCGATGGGCGGCGGGCTCGGTTCGGAGACCTGTTCGGGCTCCGCCGGCCGCTCCGGGGCGGGCGGCAGCACGCGCTGTGTGCCGGGCACCGCATCAGCCCGGACGCCACCGATCATCACCACCGTCAGGGCTCCGATCGCGGCGAACCAGCCGAACACCGCGGGACCGAACGTCAGTTGATCCACCCCGACGTCGCCGAAGTTGCCCAGCCGTCCCCCACCGGCCAAGCCCAGTACGGCCATCGACACCGCCGCGATCAAGGCGGCGACGGCGACCTTGGCCAGCGCCGGAAGCAGCGGCAGCGGCCGGCGGGCGCACTGCTGGCCGACGGCCACTCCCGAAGCCGCGCCGATGATCAGTAGCGCCACCCACGCGGGACCCAACGGGGGTGCGGGTGCGGCAGCCAGGATCGGCAGCGCAGGGATATCGCCGCCGAGCACGGTGAACGCGCTGAACAGCGCGGGGCCGATGTGTGCGCTCGAGCCGACCGCCATCGCCGTCGCACCGACCAGGACGTTGGGCACATACAGCACCGCCAGCAGGGTCAGGCTGAGCTGGCCGAACAGTGAATCGGTGATCGCGTAGAGCTCGTGCATGGTTCCCCAGTGCCAGACCAGGGACAGCACCGTCACCGCGCCGGCCAGCCCGAACAGTGCCAGCATGCCGGTGATCGCGGCGCGGACCGAGTCCACCAGCCAGTCCGGCAGCCGCGTCTCGGCAAGCGCCCGCCGGCCCACCCGCGTGCCCACTCCCAGTGCCGCTCCGATCGCGTGCACAAGAAACACGTGCGCGAAGGCGCTCAGGGCATGCGGCGTCTGTAGTTCGGTGATGACCGACGCCGCGTCGTGGATGACCGCCAGGGAGACCGCGGCGATCAGCAGTGGCCCGCCCACCGCGGAAGCCACGATCCAGCGGATGACGAACCATGAGGCCCCACGGGCGGTGGCCTGCGCGGTGGTGCGCGCCGTCCCGGCCACCATCAACAGCACCGGCAACAGGGGCAGTGCACCCAGGTCACGGCCGCCGATGGAGACCGGCACCTGGTGCACGGCCAGCCACATACTGGCGATGGCACCGGAAGCCCCGGTCATGTCGCTGTTGGCGATCAGCAACTGCAGCAGCGTCACCGCTGCGATAACCGTCAACGCCACCACGGACGGCCCGAAGGCGACCCGTAGCAGGTCGCGGGTCGGGTTCGAGCCTGGTTTGCCGCCGGTCACCGATGTCACGCTGCGAGCACGTTCAACTCGGCGCGCGGGCGCGGGTTAGGGCTGCGCCGGCCCCGACGAGGCCGAGCCGCCCTGCGACTGCTGGCCACCCGTCGAGCTCTGATCCGAACCGGCTGCGCTGTGGCCACCGGTCGACGCACTCCCCGAACCACCGGACGACGGCGGGTTGTAAGAGGGGAATCCGGTCGGCGGGGTCGGCGGCCCCTGCGGTGCCGCCTGCTGCGCGCCGGAGTTGAAGGCGCCCGACGAAGGGGAGCCCGGTGCCTGCTGGGCGCCGAAGCCGCCACTGGCAGGCCCGGAGGGGTAGCTGCCATACGACGACGGGTAGCCAGACTGCTGCGGAGCCTGCTGACCCTGGTGGCCCTGGTGGCCATAACCCTGCTGGCCAGGCTGACCGTAGTAGTTACCGCCGGGCGGCAGCCCGTACTGCGCGTAGGGGTCGTACTTGGGACGCGGCGCCGGCGCGGTCACCACGCCGGCCTCCAGCAGCAGCGATCCGACCGCGGCGGCGGCTTGCAGAACGCTGAAGATCAGGATCAGCCACAGCCCCCAACCGATGGTGTAGCTGCCGCTGGCATCGGCGACGGTCGAAATAGCCAGCAGCGCACCCAGTGCCGAGACCACGGCGACCACGGCCGTGTAGCTCTTCGCCTTGGGCAGCAGGGCCGCCCCGGCCAGCAGTGCTGCCAGCACCGCCAGCGGAACGGTGTGGCCGGCGTCGCTGAGAATCAGCGGGTAGTCGACGTCGGTGATCGTCACGATCGGCCCGAAGTTCGCCAGGTAGACACCCAGCCCCAACGCAACCACCGCGATCCGGAGGTACTGCGGCAATTTGCTCTCGACTTCGCCGCCCGATTTCGCGAACGACGGGGTCGATGGCCCATACGAGCCTGGTGGTTGAGAAGGCTGGAAGCCGGGGTTCCCGGGCGAGTAGGTCATGACCTCTCCTGTGCTTGTGGCAGGGCGCTTGTGGGCGGTGCGGCGCGCTTCGACCATCCACGCTAGCGCACTTGCGGGCCGAGTCGCTGGGTCAACACTGCGCGACAAGGACCCCCCCGTTGCCCGCCGAATAGGAACACGTTCTAATCGGGATATGGATTACGGGCTCGTGCTATTCACCAGTGACCGTGGAATCAACCCGGCAGCGGCCGCAAAACTCGCCGATGATCACGGCTTCACCACCTTCTATGTCCCGGAACACACACACATTCCGGTCAAGCGACAGGCCGCTCACCCCACCACCGGGGACGAATCGCTGCCCGATGACCGTTATATGCGCACCCTGGACCCCTGGGTCAGCCTGGGAGCTGCCTGCGCGGTGACCTCGCGAGTGCGGCTGTCGACTGCGGTGGCGCTGCCGGTCGAGCACGACCCGATCACGCTGGCGAAATCGATCGCCACGCTGGACCACCTGTCCGGCGGCCGGGTAAGCCTGGGTGTCGGATTCGGTTGGAACACCGACGAACTGGCCGACCACGGCGTCCCCGCCGGACGGCGGCGCACCATGCTCCGGGAGTACCTGGAGGCGATGCGGGCACTGTGGACGCAGGAGGAAGCGTCCTTCGAGGGCGAGTTCGTGAACTTCGGCCCGAGCTGGGCTTGGCCCAAGCCGGTGCAGTCGCACGTTCCGGTACTGGTCGGCGCGGCCGGGACCGAGAAGAACTTCAAGTGGATCGCCCGCAGCGCCGACGGCTGGATCACCACGCCGCGTGACTTCGACATCGACGCACCGGTCAAGCTGCTGCAGGACACCTGGGCGGCCGCCGGCCGCGACGGCGCACCGCAGATCGTGGCACTGGACTTCAAGCCGGTTCCCGAGAAGCTGGCGCACTGGGCTGAGATCGGCGTCACCGAGACGCTGTTCGGGTTGCCGGACAAGTCCGAGTCCGAGGTGGCGGCGTATGTGGAGCGCCTGGCCGCCAAGCTGGGGCTCAGCGCCTAGAACCCGCGCGAAGCCCCACCCGCGCGAAGGTGCGTGTTTGTACGCCGACACGCCCTTCGCGCTGACACTCCGCGCACCCTCGCGGCGCGGCGGGGGCTCAGCGCGGGGAGCAGCGGTTGCCGTAGTCGAACGCGTGCACCGTCACCGGAGCGCCCAGCGGGTCGCCGTCGGACAGCAGCGCCACCAAGTCTTCGTCTTCGGTGGTCGCCAGGAATCGGGTGCCGTCGGCGTCCAGTCGACCGATGATGATCCCGGTCCGGGTGTCCCAGTCGTAACGAACGCTGTAGGTCTCGATGGTGGCCGGCCCCTGGGCGCTCTCGGTGACCGGCACGGCGGGTGCGGTATCGGCCTGCGCCTGCAATTCCGCGCTGCGATCCGGCGTCCACGGCACCGCAGTGGTCGAGTACACCCCGACCGCGTACTTGCTCATCATGCCGCCGTTGGCCCCGACGAACGTGAATTGCCCTGGGACACTTCGCGCTGAGGCGACGGCTTCGGCGATCGCATGCATCGAGTAGTTGTTGCCGGCGCCACCGAAGAAGGGCAACCCACCGGTCAGGGTCAGGCCGCGCGGGTCGTCGGCAGACAGACCGAAGGCGTCGCAGATGGCGAACACCGGGACCGGGAAGCAGCTGTAGAGGTCCATGGCCGCGATGTCGTCGAAGCCGATCCCGGCCATGTCGAGCGCGTCGGTGGTAGCCGTAATAGCGGCCGGATAGGCACTCAGGTCGGGCCGTTCCAGCAGGCGCTGGGCGCGCTGGTCGGCGTGACCGTGCAGGTACACCCAGCGGTCTTCGGGCACACCCAGGCGGCGGGCGGCCTCGACCGACATCACCAGCACCGCGGCGCCCTGGTTGACCTGATCGCGCGCCACCAGCAGCCGCGGGTAGGGGTCGCAGATCATCCGGTTGCCGGCGCTGATCGTGGCCAGCTCATCGACCGACCGTTCCACCGGCGAGGCCGAGAACGGGTTCTTGGCGGCGATCTTGGTCATCGGCGCGAACAGCTCCGCCATGGCCTGCAGGTAGTCGGCGGTGCTCATGCCCAGCCGGGCACGCCGGGCGTTCTCCAGCAGGCCGTACTGCACCGGCGCACCGGTCAGCCCGTGGATGACGGTGTAGCGCTCGACGAAGTCCTCCAGACCGAAGCCGCGGTCTTCGAGCTGGCCGTCGATGGTCTCGGTGAAGTCCGGCTTGTTGTCGGCCTTGGCGAAGTGGCGCAGCGTCGAGGTCGCGTCGGACCCGCACAGCAGCACCACGTCGGCGGTGCCGGCCACGATCTCTTCGGCGAACTCGGTGAGCAGCTTCTGCGGCCCCTGGCCGCCCACCTTGTCCAGCACAGCGCGCGCCGGCTCCGCGCCGAGCAGACGCGCAACCGACCGCGGGAAGTTGTTGGACTTGCCCAGCGGTGCTGGGGCTTTGGGAATCGAAATCTCGAACTGGCGGGTGGCCACCACCGCATCGATGGCCGACGCGATCTGCTCCGAGCTCGCCCCGCAGTCGGCCAACGCCGCCTGTGCGGCGGCTGCGGCCAGCTCCACCGGCGACATCGCGCGGTAGCCGGCGTCGTCGATGCGCTCGGCGGCCTGCCCGACGCCGACGATGACGGGAGTGCGGGGATCGATGCTCATGGATTCACCTCACCACAAATGCCGAACGTGCCGTTTCGTACGACGCGCTGGTGGCGGCGTACGAAACGGCACGAGCGGTGCTGCTGTTACCTACAGGCTCTCGAGGATCTGTCGAGCCAGGGCCGCGGTGGCCGACGGGGTCTTGCCCACCTTCACACCGGCGGCCTCCAGGGCCTCCTGCTTGGCGGCCGCGGTGCCCGACGAGCCGGACACGATGGCGCCGGCGTGGCCCATGGTCTTGCCCTCCGGCGCGGTGAACCCGGCCACGTAGCCGACGACGGGCTTGGTGACGTTGGCCTTGATGTAGGCCGCGGCCCGCTCCTCGGCGTCGCCGCCGATCTCGCCGATCATCACGATGACCTTGGTGTTCGGGTCCTTCTCGAATGCCTCGATGGCGTCGATGTGGGTGGTACCGATCACCGGGTCGCCGCCGATGCCGATGGCGGTGGAGAAACCGAAGTCCCGCAGCTCGTACATCATCTGGTAGGTCAGGGTGCCCGACTTCGACACCAGACCGATGGGGCCGGTGCCCGAGATGTTGGCCGGCGTGATGCCGACCAGGCACTCACCCGGGGTGATGATGCCGGGACAGTTCGGCCCGATGATCCGGGTCTTCTCACCCTTGTCCACGTTGTAGGCCCACGCGTAGGCGCTGTCCTGCACGGGGATGCCCTCGGTGATGACCACCAGCAGCGGAATCTCGGCGTCGATGGCCTCGATCATCGCGTCCTTGGAGAAGGCCGGCGGCACGAAGGCGATCGACACGTCAGCGCCGGTCTCCTTCATGGCCTCGGCGACGCTGCCGTACACCGGCAGCTCGACGGCGTTACCGTCCTTGTCCTTGTGCGAGACGGTGGTGCCGGCCTTGCGGGCGTTGACGCCACCGACGATCTGGGTGCCGGCGGCAAGCATCCGCGCGGTGTGCTTGGTCGCCTCGGCACCGGTGATGCCCTGGACGATGACCTTGCTGTCCTTGTTGACGAAGATCGACATGACTTAAGCGTCCTTTCCGGCGTTCGCCAGCTCGGCAGCCTTGTCGGCGGCCTCGTCCATGGTGGCGACGACGGTCACCAGCGGGTGGTTGGCCTCGGCCAGGATCGCCCGACCCTCCTCGACGTTGTTGCCGTCCAGGCGCACCACCAGCGGCTTGGTCGCGGCGTCACCGAGGATCCCCAGCGCCGACACGATGCCGTTGGCCACCGCGTCGCAGGCGGTGATCCCGCCGAACACGTTGACGAACACGCTCTTGACCTGCTTGTCACCCAGGATGACGTCCAGGCCGGCGGCCATCACCTCGGCGGAGGCGCCGCCCCCGATGTCGAGGAAGTTGGCCGGCTTCACGCCGCCGTGCTTCTCACCGGCGTAGGCGGTGACGTCCAGGGTCGACATGACCAGGCCGGCGCCGTTGCCGATGATGCCGACCTCGCCGTCCAGCTTGACGTAGTTCAGGTCGTGCTCTTTGGCCTTGATCTCCAGCGGGTCGGTGGCGTCCAGGTCCGCGAACTCAGCGTGGCCCGGCTGACGGAACTCGGCGTTGCCGTCCAGGGTGACCTTGCCGTCCAGCGCCAGAATCTGGTCGTCGGGGGTGCGAACCAGCGGGTTGACCTCGACCAGGGTGGCGTCTTCGGCGACGAAGACCTCCCACAGCTTCTGGATGGTCACCGCGGCGGCGTCGAGCACCTCGGCGGGCAGGTGGCCCTGCTCGGCGATCGAGCGGGCGAACGCCAGGTCGACACCCTTGACCGCGTCGACCGGCACCTTGGCCAGGCGCTCCGGCTTGGTGGCGGCGACCTCTTCGATCTCCATGCCACCCTCGACCGAGCACATGGCCAGGTAGGTGCGGTTGGAGCGGTCGAGCAGGAAGGAGATGTAGTACTCCTCGGCGATGTCGCTCGCCTCGGCTACCAGCAGCTTCTTGACAACGTGGCCCTTGATGTCCAGACCGAGGATGTTCTGCGCGTGAGTGAACGCGTCGTCCGGGGTGGCGGCGTACTTCACGCCACCGGCCTTGCCACGGCCGCCGACCTTGACCTGCGCCTTCACCATGACCGGCCGGCCGATCTCGGTGGCGATGGCCTTGGCGTCCTCAGCCGAGGTGGTTACCCGGCCGGGGGTGGTGGGCACGTTGTGCTTGGCGAACAGCTCCTTCGCCTGATACTCGAAAAGATCCATGGGCTCACTGTCTTATTGCGGGTCGCCGGCAAGCCGGCGCTGTCGGATTGTGAGAGATTTAGCTCCCGAGGCACTGTATCGAGAGTGCGGCGGGGTTCCCTCCTCGCGTACCACTGCTGTGGCACATCTCACCGCCAGAAAAACGTGATTCGTTTCACATTAATGACTGGATTCGGCCGATAGCTTGCCAGGCCCCAGCGGGAGTGGTTACCGTCACCAGGTCCAGGTCTTTATAACGTTCTGATCACGACCAGAGGAACTTCCAGACTGATGCAGCACGGTGCACCGATGCGTCCGGTTTCCGGCGGGGCTCTCCCTCGACGTCGAAACGGCGCCACGGCAGCCGCGATCCGGCCTTCGGCTCCCAGCCCCGCCGAGGTCACCGACATCATTCCGTTCAACGAGTTCGGCTGGCCCGAGGACGCCTTCAGCGAAGACACGTTCGACGAGGCCTCCGACGTGTTGCTGGCCCCCGAGCTCGATGACATGACCGACACCGACAACATGCCGGTGCTGCAGCTGGCGTTCCCCCGCGGTGGCTACTCGGAGCGCCACTACCGCCGGCACGAGGTGGCCCAGCCGCCCGCGCGCGGCGGCAAACACCGCAACCAGCCGGCCAGTGCCGTCAAGAGCCGGGTGATGATCGCTGCGATGGCCGCCGGCGCAGCCGCCGCTGCCGCACACGCCGCCACTCACCCGTCGGGCGACACCGTCGCCCGGCCCGCCGTGCTGGCGGCCAGCAAGACGATGCTGAACGACGGCACCACCACCACTTCCAGCCACGGCCTGCAGATGATCACGGTCAAAGCCGCGGCCAACGTCGTCGTGCACAACGAGGAGCTGGCCAAGGGCGTGGCGTACGCGCAGGAGCGCGCCGAGCGGGAAGCCCGGTTGCAACGCCCGCTGTTCGTGGCTCCCACTCAGGGCGCGTTCACGTCGAACTTCGGCTACCGCTGGGGCGTGCTGCACGCCGGCATCGACATCGCCAACGCCATCGGCACCCCGATCCTGGCGGCTTCCGACGGCGTGGTGATCGAGTCGGGCCCCAGCGCCGGTTACGGCATGCTGGTCAAGCTGCGCCACTCCGATGGCACAGTGACCCTCTACGGCCACATCAACCGGTCGCTGGTCAGCGTCGGCGAGCGGGTGATGGCGGGCGACCAGATCGCCGAGATGGGCAATCGCGGCTACTCGACCGGCCCGCACCTGCACTTCGAGGTGCTGCAGAACGGCACCAACCGGATCGATCCGGCTTCCTGGCTCGCCAAGCGCGGCATCAACTTCGCCTAATCTGGAATGGTGAGCGACCGCCACCACCCACCTACCGGCGCAAACCCTTCCGGCCAGAGTCCGGCGAGTTCCCCCAGCCGCATCATCCGTCGGGCGCCCACCGGCGCCATCCCGATCGTCACCTCGTCGTCGCGGATACCGCCGCCCTTCCAGCCCAGCCCAGCGTCGCTGCCGGCGCGATTCCCGTCATCCGGTGTCGCGATCGGCGCCTGTGTGCTCGCCCTGGTGGGCTGCTGGGCCACCTCGGTGGTCTCCACCGACCTGATCGCCAGCTGGTGGCACACCGACCGGCTGTTCTGCGTCGCGGTCGCCTTCTTGAGCCTGGTGTTCGCCGGGACGACGGTGTCCGGGGTGATCATGCTGCTGCTGCGGCGCCCGGTCGGCCGCTACCTGATCGCGGTGGGAGCGGTGGTCGCCCTGCTGACGTTCGGCAGCCTGTTCCTGGCCGGAGCCCGGGTGCCGGGGATCGTGCACGTCATCCCGTTCATCGAGATCGCCACCGTCGCGGCGGCACTGCACCCGGCCACCAGGCGCTGGCTGTTCGGCAGTTAGTGAGCCTCGACGAAGGAGAGGCGAAGCTGGACTGCCGATTCAAGCCCGGCAGTTAGGGAGCCTCGACGAAGGAGAGGCGAAGCTGGACTGCCGACTCAAGCCCGGCAGCTAGGGAACCCAGCGGTCAGAGCTTGGTCACCGGCGCGTGGTTGTGCATCAGCTTGACCCGCCCGGAGCTGCCGAAGTCGATCAGCGACATCGCCGACTCCCCCACCCCGGACACTTCCTCCACCCGGCCCAGCCCGTACTTGTCGTGCGACACCCGATCGCCGGCCGCCAGCACCAGCAGCGGCCGGTTGCCCGATCGGCTCGGTGCCGGTCTGGGGGTTCCGAACCGGCCGGCACCACTGACCGGAGCGCTCGGTGAGGCGGTGACGTCGGTACGCCGCCAGTCGATGAGCTCCTGCGGGATCTCCCGCAGGAATCGCGATTCCGGGTTCAACATGGGCTGACCCCACGACGAACGCACCTTGGCCCGGCTCAGGTACAGCCGTTGGCGCGCCCGGGTCAGGCCGACGTAGGCCAGCCGGCGTTCCTCGGACAGCTCGCGAGCATCCCCCAGCGAGCGCATGTGCGGGAACATGCCGTCTTCCCAGCCGACGACGAACACCACCGGGAACTCCAGCCCTTTGGCGGTGTGCAACGTCATCAGGGTGACCATGCCGGACCCGTGCTCGGGGATCTCGTCGGTGTCGGCGATCAGCGACACCCGCTCCAAAAACGCCGCCAGCACTCCGACATCGGGCACGTCCTCCTCCTCGAGGATGCCGTCCTGGTCGGCGAGCGCGTTGGCTCGGTCAATGCTGAATTCGTGTGCGACGCTGACGAGTTCGTTGATGTTGTCCAGGCGGGCCAAATCCTGCGGATCGGTCGAGGCCTCCAGCTCTGTGCGGTAGCCAGTGCGGTCCAGCACCAGCTCCACCAGAGAGCCGAGGTCGTCGTCGCAGGTGTTCAGGTGCGCCCGCAACTCCTCGAGCATCGCCACGAAGGCGGCGATCGCGTTCTGCGAACGGCTGTTGAGCATCGGTACGCCACCCTCGGCGGCGGCAGCCAGCGCGGCGGCGAATCCGGTACCGGTGTTCTCCGCGTGCACCGAGACGCACGCCTCGGCACGGTCGCCGATACCGCGGCGCGGGGTGTTGAGGATGCGCCGCAAGCTCACCGCGTCGCCGGGATTGTCCAGCACTCGCAGGTAGGCGATGATGTCGCGGATCTCTTTGCGCTCGTAGAAGCGCACGCCGCCAACGACTTTGTACGGGATGCCGCTGCGGATGAAGATCTCTTCCAGCGACCGCGACGCGTTATTAGTCCGGTAGAACACCGCGATGTCGCTGTAGTTGACCGCGCCCGCATCGGTCAGCTCATCGATCTCCTGTGCGACGAACCGCGCCTCGTCGTGTTCGTTATCGGCGACGTATCCGACGATCAGCTCGCCGTCACCGGCTTCCGTCCACAGCCGCTTCTCCCGGCGCCCGGAGTTGTAGGCGATCACCGCATTGGCCGCCGAGAGGATGTTCTGCGTGGAGCGGTAGTTCTGTTCCAGCAAGATGGTGGTCGCGTCAGGGTAGTCGCGCTCGAAATCCTCGATGTTGCGGATGGTGGCGCCGCGGAAGGCATAGATCGATTGATCGGCGTCACCGACCACGCACAGTTCCGCCGGGGGGATGTCGTCGGGCTGCCCGCCGTGCCCCGCCAGCTCGCGCACCAGCATGTACTGGGCATGGTTGGTGTCCTGATACTCGTCGACCAGGATGTGCCGGAATCGGCGCCGGTAGTGCTGCGCGATCTCGGGGAACGCCTGCAGAATCGCGACCGTCTCACCGATCAGGTCGTCGAAGTCCAGCGCGTTGGCCGAGCGCAGCCGGCGCTGATACTCGGTGTAGACCGCGGCCACCACCCGGCTCAGGTCATCGGAGCTCTCCGTGAGGTCGGCCAGCGCCCGGTCCGGGTCGATCAGTTCGTTCTTCAGGTTGGAGATCGAATTGGCAAGCAGTCGCGGCGAGTGCCGCTTTACGTCCAGGCCCATGTCTCGGCCGATCATCAGCAGCAGGCGGCGCGAATCGTCGGCGTCATAGATCGAGAAGTTCGAGTTCAGGCCGGGAACCACCGAGGCCTGGTTACGCAGGATCCGCACGCAGGTGGAGTGAAACGTCGACACCCACATCACCCGGGCCCGGGGACCGACGAGGCTCGACACCCGCTCACGCATCTCGGCGGCGGCCTTGTTGGTGAAGGTGATCGCCAGGATCTGGCCCACCGAGACGTCGCGGGCGGCCAGCAGATAGGCGATGCGCCGGGTGAGCACCGCGGTCTTGCCCGAGCCGGCTCCAGCCACGATCAATAGCGGGGAGCCCTCGTGCAGCACGGCCCGCCGCTGCTGCGGATTGAGCCCATCGAGGAGGTGATCGGTCTGCGGAGTCGCGTGCACTGTCATATCGCAACCCAACGTACCGCCGCCCGACGACACTCTTTGCGCTGGCACGGCCCTTAGTGGCAGACTCGTTTCGTGCTCGACATGCAGCGTCGATTTTTCTACGGGTACCGGTCAGCGGTGCCCGTGGTTTAGCTGCAACGCCAAGCCCCGCGGTCCGCTTCGCCGACCCGGGGCTCGTCTGTTGTGTGAGGCCGGATCGCCGATGGGACCAGAAACCACCAACAGCGAGAACCTGGAGTTTTGATCATGTCTGCCCAACCCCAACAGCTGCCCGACATTGACGACCTGCGCCACGAGATCGACCGGCTCGATGCCGAGATCCTGGCCGCGGTGAAGCGCCGCACCGAGATCTCGCAGGAAATCGGCAAGGCCCGGATGGCGTCCGGCGGCACCCGCCTGGTGCACAGCCGCGAGATGAAGGTGCTCGAGCGCTACAGCGAACTCGGCCAGGACGGCAAGGACCTGGCGATGCTGTTGCTGCGGCTCGGCCGCGGCCGGCTCGGCCACTAGGGCGCCGCGCCCGCAGTTGCCGCCGGGCTGATTGGCGCCGACCCGCTGTAACGTCCGGCGCCGCACCGACGACGGCGACCCGCCGCTAATGTCGGGGTATGAGCTCCGTTCCCCAGATCCCGGACATCTCAACCACCCCGGCCTGGAACGCGTTGCGCAAGCATCACGAGCAGATCGGCGACACCCACCTACGCGAGTTCTTCGCCGACGATCCCGAACGCGGCACCCGGTTCACCGCCACCGTCGGTGACCTCTACATCGACTACAGCAAGCACCGCATCACCTCCGAGACCGTGCGTCTGCTGGTCGATCTGGCCCAGACGGCCGGCCTCGAGGACCGGCGCGACGCGATGTTCGCCGGGGTGCACATCAACACCTCCGAGGACCGGGCAGTGCTGCACACCGCTTTGCGGCTGCCGCGCAACGCCGACCTGCACGTCGATGGCCAGGATGTGGTCGCCGACGTGCACGCGGTGCTCGACGCGATGGGCGATTTCACCGACCGATTGCGCAGCGGTGAATGGACCGGCGCCACCGGGAAACGCATCGAGACCGTGGTCAACATCGGTATCGGCGGCTCGGACCTTGGCCCGGTGATGGTGGACCGGGCGTTGCGTCACTACGCCGACGCCGGTATCTCGGCACGTTTCGTCTCCAACGTCGACCCGGCCGACCTGATCGCCAAGCTGGCCGGCTTGGATCCGGCCAGTACGCTTTTCGTCGTCGCCTCCAAGACGTTCTCGACCCTGGAGACGCTGACCAACGCCACCGCGGCCCGTCGCTGGCTTACCGAGGCGCTGGGCGACGCGGCGGTGTCCAAGCACTTCGTGGCGGTCTCCACCAATGCTGCGTTGGTCGAGGAGTTCGGCATCGACACCGCGAACATGTTCGGATTCTGGGACTGGGTCGGCGGGCGGTACTCGGTGGATTCGGCCATCGGGCTGTCGGTGATGGCCGTCATCGGCCGGGAGCGCTTCGCGGAATTCTTGTCCGGCTTCCACATCGTCGACGAGCACTTTCGCACCGCGCCTTTGGAATCCAATGCGCCGGCGCTGCTGGGCCTGATCGGGCTGTGGTACTCCGACTTCTTCGGCGCCCAGTCCCGCGCGGTATTGCCCTACTCCAACGATCTGGATCGCTTCGCCGCCTATCTGCAGCAGCTCACCATGGAGTCCAACGGCAAGTCGACCCGCGCCGACGGCACGCCGGTCAGCACCGACACCGGTGAAATCTATTGGGGCGAGCCGGGAACCAACGGCCAGCACGCGTTCTACCAACTGCTGCACCAGGGCACCCGGCTGATACCGGCCGACTTCATCGGCTTCGCCCAACCCGTCGACGACCTGGCCACCGCGGACGGTACCGGCAGCATGCACGACCTGTTGATGAGCAACTTCTTCGCCCAGACCCAGGTGCTGGCGTTCGGCAAGAGCGCCGAGGAGATCGCCGCCGAGGGCACCCCCGCGGACGTCGTGCCGCACAAGGTGATGCCCGGCAACCGCCCGACGACCTCGATTCTGGCGACCCAGCTCACCCCGTCGGTGCTGGGACAGCTGATCGCGCTCTACGAGCATCAGGTGTTCACCGAGGGTGTGGTGTGGGGCATCGACTCCTTCGACCAGTGGGGCGTGGAGCTGGGCAAGACGCAGGCCAAGGCACTGCTGCCGGTGCTCACCGACGACGCCGCCCCACCGCGCCAGACCGACAGCTCCACCGACGCGCTGGTGCGCCGCTACCGAGCCGAACGCGGCCGGGCTTCGTCGTAATTTGCGCTGCCCGACGGTGGCTAAGTCGGCCGTCGCCCCGCACCCTTGGCCCGCAGGCTGGGCAGCAGCACGTCGTCGACCACAACACGAACCGTTTCCTGCGTCGGAGGCCGATCGGAAACCAGTGCCCGGAACACCAGGTAGCCCGGGAGCAGATCGTAGATCTCCTGGTTGATCACCGAGGCCTCGATCTCACCGCGTGCGACGGCATCGGCCAGCACGGAGTCGATCACAACGTTGCGATGCTGGATGAACTTCTGCTGCATCACCTCCTGCAACGCGGGGCTGTGAGACATCTCGTTCAGCACCGCGCGCATCGTGCGCATCTGTTCCAGCGCTTGCCCACAGGTCCAGCGGCCGATCTCCAGCAGGTCACCACGCAGTGAGCCGGTATTGGGAGCGGCTGCCGACGCACGGGTGCCTTCGATGAACGCCGCGAGCACCAGGTCGGCCTTCGTGGGCCAACGCCGGTACATCGTGGCTTTACTGGCCTTGGCCCTGGTCGCCACCGCCTCGACGGTGAGGCGGTCGTATCCATGCTCCTGCAACAGCTCCAGCGTGATCGCCAACAGCTCGGCCTCCCGCGCACTCCACGGGCACCCCGAGTCATCGCCACGATCCTTGGAAATCGTCGTCTCCTTCCACCCGCACCGCGGTTGTTCCGCGAGAGCAGTGTTTTGCGCAGATGTCAAGCAGGTTGCGATACATCGGCACGGTACCGTACCGTTCCATCTTACGTGACAATTTCTCCGCGTCGCATTCGGCGAGATCGTCAGCGCGGCGTCGAAAGGCTTTGTTTTGAAAAAGTTTTCGGTAACCAAGTTGGTCCGCCGGCAGTGGGTGGCGATCGTGGCGATCGTGGTGGTCGCCCTGGTCGGGTTCAGTGTCGACCGACTGCGCGGCATCTTCGGCTCGAACAACGAGGTGTCGAGGCCCGGCTCAGAGGCTTTGGAGAACACCGGCTACAACCCCAAACAGGTGTTGTTCGAGGTGTTCGGTTCGCCCGGATCCGTGGCCACCATCAACTTTCTGGACATCAACGCCCAGCCCCAGCGCGTCGAAAGCGTCCCGCTGCCGTGGTCGCAGGCGCTGACCACCGACGACCCGACGATGTACGCCGACCTTCGCGCACAGGGCGACGGCAACACCATCGGCTGCCGAATCACCGTCAACGGCATCGTCACGGATGAAAGGTCTACGAACCACGTGAACGGATACATCGCGTGCCTGGACAAGACCGCATGAGTGGCCAGCACACCGACACCGCCCCTGAAGCCCACGAGGGCTCCCTGCCGGCGCGGCTCATCCGGAGGCTGTCCTTACCGATCCTGTTGATCTGGATCGCCATCGCTGCCATTTCGAACACCATCGCACCCCAACTCGAGGTGGTCGGCTGGGAACGCTCGGTCGGGCAGAACGCGCCCGACGCGCCGGGCATTCTCGCGATGCGACACATCGGGCAGGTCTTCGACGAATTCGATTCCGACAGTGCGGCCATGATCGTTCTCGAAGGCGATCAGCCCCTGGGCCCCGAGGCACACGAGTACCACGACGGCCTGGTGAAGAAGCTGCGGGCCGACACCGAGCACGTCGAGCACGTCCAGGACTTCTGGGGTGACCCGCTGACCGCCGGCGGCTCACAGAGCAAAGACGGCAAAGCGGCCCTTACGCAGATCTACCTCCGCGGCAATCAGGGCGAGGCGATGTCGAACGAATCTGTCGACGCCGTGCGCAAGATCGTCGCCGCCACGCCACCCCCACCCGGCGTCAAGGCCTACGTCACCGGCGCGTCGCCGCTGGTGACCGACAACTTCGAGGTCGGCAGCGCCGGCACCAACGAGGTCACCGCCGTCACCTTCCTGGTCATCGGCCTCATGCTGCTGTTCGTCTACCGCTCGGTGCTGACCATGGCGATCGTCCTACTGACGGTCGCCGTCGAGCTCGCGGCGGCCCGCGGTGTGGTTGCGGTCCTCGCCCACGCCGGCGTCATCGGCCTGTCCACCTACGCGACCAATCTCTTGACGCTCTTGGCTATTGCGGCCGGCACCGACTATGCGATCTTCGTCGTCGGCCGCTACCAAGAGGCGCGCGGCAAGGGGATGGACCGGATCGAGGCCTACCACGACATGTGGCGCGGCACCGTCCACGTCATGGTCGGATCGGGGTTGACCATCGCCGGCGCGGTCGCGTGCATGGGCTTCACCCGGCTCCCCTACTTCCAGACCCTCGGAATACCGGCTGCCATCGGTGTTCTGGTGACCTTGGCGGCCGCGCTGACGCTGGGGCCCGCCGTGTTGTTGATAGCCACCCGGTTCGGGCTGATGGAACCGAAGGTCGCTCAACGGACGCGGGGCTGGCGCAAGATCGGCACCGCCATCGTGCGCTGGCCCGGACCGATCCTGGTAGTCACCGGCGCGACCGCACTCATCGGCGTGCTCGCATTGCCCGGCTACCAGACCAGCTACGACAACCGCCCCTACATCCCCGACAGCGCACCCGGCGTCGTCGGGATGGAAGCCGCCGAACGCCACTTCACCGAAGCGCGGATCAATCCCGAATTGGTGATGATCGAAACCGATCACGACATGCGCAACCCGGCAGACATGCTGATTCTCGAACGTGCGGCCAAAGCGATACTCCACACGCCGGGAATCGCGCTGGTGCAGTCCATCACGCGACCGCTCGGAACGCCGATCACGCACAGCTCCATTCCGTTCCAGATCAGCGCGTCGAGTGCGAGCCAGATCATGAACCTCGACTACCAGAAAGACCGGGCCAACGATCTGCTGAAGCAGGCCGGCGAGATCGACAACACGATCGAGGTGCTCCGCCAACAGCTTGCCCTGCAGCAGCAGAGCGCTGCGGTCACCCACGAACAGACCCAGGCGTTTCACGACACCGTCACGACGATGAACGCGCTGCGGGACAAGCTCGCCGATTTCGATGACCAGTTCCGCCCGCTGCGCAATTACTTCTACTGGGAGCCACACTGCTTCGACATTCCGATGTGTTGGGCGCTGCGGTCGGTGTTCGACTCACTGGACGGGATCTCGGAGCTGTCCGAGAAGTTCGGCTCCATCACCGCCAGCCTCGACAACCTCGACGCGCTGCAACCACAACTGGTGGCCCTGTTGCCACCGCAGATCGCGATTCAGGAGCGCAACCGCGACCTGACGCTGTCGAATTTTGCGACGACCGGGGGCATCAACACCCAGAGCGAAGAAGCCCTGAACAACGCCACCGCGATGGGCAAGGCGTTCGACGACGCCAAGAACGATGACACGTTCTACTTGCCGCCGGAGGCCTTCGACAACGCCGACTTCAAGCGCGGCCTCAAGCTGTTCCTGTCACCCGACGGCAAGGCGGCCCGGATGATCGTGACCCATCAGGGCAATCCCGCCAATCCCGAGGCGATTCCGCACATCAACGCCATCAAAGAGTCGGTGTTCGATGCCCTCAAGGCGACGCCGATGTCGGACGCCAAGATCTATGTCGCGGGTATCGGCTCCACCAACAAGGACATCCAGGAGGGGATGAAGTACGACCTGCTGATCTCGGCGTTGGCCGCGGTCGCTCTCATTCTGCTGATCATGGTGATTGTGACGCGCAGCCTCGTCGCCGCCTTCGTCATCGTCGGCACCGTCGTCCTCTCCTTGGGGGCATCGGTGGGTCTGTCAGTCCTGGTGTGGCAGTACATCTTCGGGATTCATCTGTTCTGGGTCGTGGTGCCGCTGGCCATCATCCTGCTGCTGGCGGTGGGAGCGGACTACAACCTGCTGTTGGTGTCGCGATTCAAGGAGGAGATGGACGCGGGCCTCAACACCGCCATCATCCGGTCGATGGGTGGCACCGGTTCGGTCGTCACCGCCGCCGGCCTGGTTTTCTCGGCGACCATGGCAGCCTTCATCTTCAGCCCCCTGGTGATCCTCGGGCAGATCGGTACAACCATCGGTCTGGGCCTGTTGTTCGACACCTTGATCGTGCGGTCGTTCATGACGCCGTCGATCGCGGCGTTGCTGGGCAAGTGGTTCTGGTGGCCGCAGCTGGTGCGCCAGCGTCCGGTTCCCGCGAAGTGGCCCGATCCCGTCCAGCGGCAGCCCGAGGAGGTCCCCGCGTGAAGTATGCAGTCCACCTCGGCATCGCCACGGCAGCCCTGATCGGCGCCGTGACCACCGCCGGTGTCGTCGCCGCCGACGCCACCGACGACTACCCGATACCCAGCCGCATCCTGCGCACCCCCTGTTCGGCCGAACAGATCATGGCCGCAGCCCGCGACGTCGCGCCGGTCTACTACGAGCGCTACATGATCGACTACAACAACAAACCCGCCGCCGACCGGCAAGGCGCCCAAGACCGCATCCACTGGTTCTTCGGCATGGACTACGCCGGCCGCCGCCAATATTCCGAAGACACCGCCACCAACGCCTTTTTCGAAACCATGTCGTGGCGCTGGCCCAACTGGGCCAAGCTGTTCTTCAACAACAAAGGCGTGGCCGCCCGCACCACAGACATCTGCATGAACTACCCGGCAGGCGACATGTCGGTCTGGGACTGGCACCAGAAGCAGCCCTAGGCATTTCCCTCACCCTGAGTTTTTGCCGCCGGGCGTGGATGTCGGCCCTGCTGAAGTGCGACACATGGCATTTCAGCCGGGAAACCTATCGCGGCACGACAAAGATTTCGACGTCCAGGTTTCTTTAAGCTACGCGCCATGCAGATGCCATCGCGTGCTGGGCGGAGCGCCGCACCGGCGTTCGGCCGCCACCGCGGTGCCTTCGCGCGCTTTCTGCACTGTTGTCGCTGACTCTCCCGCCACTTGCTAATTCTCGGTAGTCACTTTCGGTGACCGGTGCCGAACATCTCGGGCATGGGAAGGCCAGCATGCATTCTTCTTTCGGGTTCGCCCGATGACTGTCACGACTCCACTCGAGCCGGCTGCACGAGTCCAAATCCACCCGGAGGCCGCCGACACCACGACGGCCCTTCACGGCGCTTCGAGCCGGTCCGTCATCACGCCGCTTCGCATCGGCGTGACCACACTGTGGCTGTCGGTGATCGTGCTGCTGCCGCTGGTGGCCATCGCCTGGCAAGCCGGCGGTAGGGGCTGGAACGGCTTCCGGCTGGCCGTCACCTCACACGCGGCACTCGAGTCGTTCCGTGTGACGCTGACGATTTCGGTGCTGGTCACCGTGCTCGACGTGGTGTTCGGTCTGGCGACCGCCTGGGTTCTGGTGCGCGACGACTTCGTCGGAAAAGGAGTGATCGATGCGCTTATCGATCTGCCGTTCGCGCTGCCGACCATCGTCACCAGTTTGGTGATGCTCGCCCTCTACGGCAACACCAGTCCGATCGGCATTCACCTGCAGCACACTCCACCCGGGGTGGCGATGGCACTGGCGTTCGTCACGTTGCCGCTGGTGGTCCGTGCCGTCCAGCCGGTGCTGATGGAGATCGACCGGGAAGTCGAGGAGGCGGCCGCGGCCCTCGGCGCGACGCGCCTGGTCACCTTCAGGACGGTCGTGCTGCCGTCGTTGCAGCCCGCGTTGTTGACCGGTGCCGGACTTGCGTTTTCGCGGTGTGTCGCCGAATTCGGCTCGGTCGTGACGATCGGTGGCGCCGTGCCGGGCAAGACCGAGGTGTCGTCGCAGTGGATCCGCTCACTGGTGGAGAACGACGACCACACCAGCGCGGCGGCGATTTCGATCGTGTTGTTGGCGATCTCGTTCGCGGTGTTGATGCTGCTTCGGACCGTGGGTGGGCGTGCGGCCAAGCGCGAGGAGGAGGCCGAGTGACGGCGCGGCTGGAGAAGCGGCACTTGCTGCGCTTCACCGTCTTGACCTATATCGGCGTCATGTTGATCGCTCCGGTGTCGGTGATTCTGTACCGGACGTTTGAGCCCGGGTTGGGCCAGTTTTGGGCCTGGATCAGCACCCCGGCGGCTATCTCGGCGCTGAAGCTGTCGCTGCTCCTGGTGATCATCGTGGTGCCGCTGAACGCATTGTTCGGCGTTTCGACATCGATCCTGCTGGTGCGCAACAAATTCCGGGGCCGATCAACGCTTCAGGCGATCCTGGACCTGCCTTTTGCGGTCTCACCCATCATCGTCGGGGTCGCCCTGATCGCATTGTGGGGGTCATCGGGCGCGCTGGGCTTTGTCGAGAACAACCTGGGATTCAAGATCATCTTCGGGTTGCCCGGGATGGTGCTGGCCAGCATCTTCGTCACCCTGCCGTTTGTGGTGCGCGAGGTCCAGCCGGTGCTCGTGGAGATCGGAATCGAACAGGAGCAGGCCGCCGCCACACTGGGTTCCAATGCGTGGCAGACACTTTGGCGGGTCACGCTGCCGTCGATCCGCTGGGGGCTGACCTACGGCGTGGTATTGACCACGGCGCGCACCCTCGGCGAGTTCGGCGCGGTCATCATGGTGTCTTCGAACCTGCCTGGACACTCGCAGACCCTGACCTTGTTGGTCAACGATCGCTACCATCGCGGGGCCGAGTACGGCGCCTATGCCGTGTCCACGCTGCTGATGGGCGTGGCCGTTGCGTTCTTGATCGCCAAGGCGGTCCTGCTGATCTACCGCAGGCGGGCCAAAGCCCTGGACTGGATGGCCCGCTGACCCGAGCCGGGACCGATCAGGCGAAGCGTTTGGTGCACTGCGGGGGCATGCGGCGCAGCAGCCATACCAGGGGAGCCCATGGCCAGGACGGGACCACGGCCCGGCCGGTTTCACGTTCGATGGCCCGCACCATGGCCTTGACCCCGGACGCGTTGTCCACCATCAACAGGGTGGACGCCGACTTGGCGGTCATCTCCGATTCGATGTAACCCGGTTCCAGCACCGTGACTTTGATAGGGCCGCGCGAGTACTCCGCGCGCAGCGACTCGCCCAGCGATGACACCCCGGCCTTGCTGGCGGCGTACGCCGCCTTGACGCCCGGAACGCCCTTGTTGCCCAATACCGATGAGATCAGTACCAGGTGGCCGCTGCCGGCAGACTTGAATATCTCCAGCGCGGTCTCGATCTGCACCAGCGCAGCGACCAAGTTCGTTTCCACGGTTGCCTTGTTGGCCCACAGCTTGCCGGAGCCGAGCGGGGCACCCTTGCCGATGCCGGCATTGACGATGACCCGGTCGATTCCACCCAACTCGGCGGCGAAGTGGTTGAACACCTTGGGTATTTCGTCGTGGTCATTTACATCGAGCGCAGCCACCGCTACATTGATTTTCGGAAACTTGTCTGTCAGTTCGGCTTTCAGTTCATCAAGTCGGTCCGTCCGGCGCGCGCACAGGGCCAGATCACGTCCCTGCGCAGCGAAAACGCGGGCCATGCCGGCACCCAGTCCTGAACTGGCCCCAGTGATGAGGATTCTCTGACGGGTCACCAGGGCAGCTTAACGGCGGTCGCCGGCTGTCGAAGTCACGTCGAAGATTTAGAAGAATTACTTGAGCAGTCGTGACATCCGACGGTCGGCGAGTACCTTGCCGCCGGTCTGGCAGGTCGGGCAGTACTGAAACGACTTATCGGCGAAAGATATTTCCCGGATCGTGTCGGCGCAGACCGGGCACGGCAGCCCGGTTCGGGCGTGTACCCGCAGACCGGAGCGCTTCTCCCCCTTCAAGGTGGCGGCCTGTTGGCCGACCGAGCGGGTCACCGCATCGGTCAGCACGGCACGGGTGGCCTCGTGCAGTGCGGTCAGCTGAGCTGTCGACAATTTGCCGGCGGTGGCGAATGGCGACAGCCGCGCGGTGTGCAGAATCTCGTCGCTGTAGGCGTTGCCGATCCCAGCGATCACCTTCTGATCGGTCAGGACGGTCTTGATGCGACCGGTATTGCCGGCCAGCAGCCCAGCCAGCTCCTCGGCGTCGATCGCCAGCGCATCGGGACCCAGGGTGGCGATGCCCGGCACCTTCGTCGGGTCGTCGACCAACCAGACCGCCAGTCGCTTCTGGGTGCCGGCTTCGGTCAGATCGAAGCCGGGGGCCTGCCCCGGGACACCCAGGTGCACCCGCAGCGCGATCGGGCCCTTGCCCGGGCGCAGCGGCGCAGCCGCCAGCTGATCCGACCAGCGCAGCCAGCCCGCCCTGGACAGGTGCGCGATCAAGAACAGCTCGCCTGCCTGCAACCCCAGATACTTGCCCCAGCGGTGCGCGCCGGTCACCTGCTCGCCATGCAACGCCGTCGGCGGCGGGTCGAAGGTCTTGAGCACCGACAGTGCCGCCACATCGATCCGGCCGATGGTGCAGCCGACGGCGTGCCGGCGCAGATGATCGGCGAGTGCTTCGACCTCGGGCAGCTCCGGCATGCCCCCGAGTCTGCCCGTTTCGCTGCCGGCGCGCCCGACTCTTTCGGCCCGTGGGCGAGTTGTCAGCCCGTCGCGGCGGCGGGGCTCACCACGACCGAGACCGTGGCGGCACCGGAGTCGGAGGCGATGGCCAGTTCGGCGGCATCGGCCGCCGAGACGACGTGCCCGCCGCTGACGAAGACGTCATAGCCGTCGGGATAGGCGAGCGCCGGCACCGAAATGGTGGTGATGGAACCGGCGGCGAAGCTGCCCGACCCGTTCGCCATCACGGTGGAAAAACTGAAATGCAGTGCGCCGTCGACGACGGACCAGGAGGTCGGGGTGCCGGACACCAGCTGCGGGTACGGCTCGGCCAACAGGCCCAACTTCGCGGCGTCTACGTTGTCGCCCGTCGGTGCCACCGCTGGGTCGTGGACCAGCCACCCGTGGCCGCCGCCGGTGGTGGTGATGTCGCCCCGGTCGCTGTACTCCCACTCGGTCCACCCGATGAAGTTCTGGTCGGCAGCGCCCATGGTGGCGCCGATGGTGTCCAGGTCGGCGCCTGAGCCGAATTCGCTCATGAATGTCGGGATGCCGTGGGTGCTCGCATAGGCCATGGCGTTGTTCACCGCGACGCCGGTCAGTGGTCCGACGTAGCCGAGGTAGTTGTGAAACGAGAACACGGTGTTGGGGTCGTCGACCGTGCCCAAGCTGATCGGGAATGCGATGCCGTTGATGACCTCGGGCTCGAAGAACACTGGGGTGTGCGGGTCGACAGCACGGATCGCGGCGTCCACCTGGTTGTAGAACGGTGTCAGCTCCTGGGTGCCGAAGTGGGGGCTGAACAGGCTCGACAGGGTCTGGAAGCCCGCGGCCGGTTCGTTCATGATGCCGTAGCCGGCCACTCCGGGGTTGCCTTTGAAGTAGTCGGCCACGTGCTCCCACATCAGCGCGTAGTGGTTCAGCAGCCCGGCCTGGTCGGGCGCGGGCGAGTTGGACCAGAACGCATCCCACGCGTGGTTACTCGCGGGGTTGAGGAGGCCGTTGAGCAGGAAGCCGAAGTCGAGGTTGGGCAGAACGCCGTCTTGTGCCGCCCAGTCGGGCGCTCCTTCGCCGGCGAACATGCCGGAGTAGTCGTCCTGGTGCATGTCGAGGATGGCGGTGATGCCGTGGTTGTGCAGGATCTGCACGGTCTGGGCGATCGACGAGAGGTAGGCGTCGTCGAAGATGCCGGGTTGCGGCTCCACGCCGGCCCAGATGACGCCCAGGCGCACCACGTTGAACCCGTTGTCGGCGAGGAAGGCCGCGTCGTCGTCGCCGAATCCGATCGCCGAGGGTTCGTACGGCGCAAGCTTGTACACCTCGTTGAGGCCGTGCAGGATGACGACCTGCCCGTCGGCATTGGTGATCCAGCCTCCTGTGCTGGCCAAAGCCGCCGGGTCCACCGGCCCCCGGGTGGGATCGGCGCCGAAGTGGCCGACCGCGCCGTGGGTGCCTAGCGTGCTGCCGTTGCCGCCCGCTCCACCCAACGCCGGCAAGCCCGTGGCAGGCCCGCCCACGCCGCTGTCGCCACCGTCACCGCCGTGACCGCCGCTGCCCAGCAACCCGGTGCCGTCGCCGCCGTCACCGCCGTGGGAACCATCGGCCCCGCTGCCGCCGTGCCCGCCGGCGCCGCCGATCCCGAACAGCAGCCCGGCCGCCTGGCCGCCCGCCCCGCCGACGCCACCGGTCGCGCCCGACGCGTCACCGCCGGCGCCCCCGGCCCCGCCGACACCCAGCAACACACCGCCCGCTCCGCCGGCACCCCCGCCTGCGCCCGCGCCGCCGGCCCCGCCGATCCCCCCGTTGCCGAGCAATCCCGCCGCTCCTCCGCCGCCGCCGGCGACCTGGGCGGTGGTGCTGTCATAGCCGGCCCCGCCGTCGCCGAACAGCCAGCCGCCCGCATAGCCGTCGACATGCTGCGCGGTGCCGTCGGCTCCGTCGGCAACCATGGGCCCGAGGCCGACCGCTTCGCTGAGCTGGTTCAGCCCGTCAAGCAGCGGGGTGGGAGTCGAACTGTGAATCCAGTTCTCGATGCCGGTGTGCAGTGGGGTGTAGACGTTCTGGTCGAACCATGCGGCCGCGTCAAGTGCGGATGCGTCGCCACCACCCGGCCATCCGAGGTCCGCGAAGGCGGCCTCCCAATGGGCGGAGTCGAAGAAGGCATTCCAGGCCGACGGCGCCCCCAACGCCTCCCAGTCAAGACCGTTGGTCGCTGCGTCGACCAACGGCGCCAGCGCCTGATCGAGCAGCTCGTCGACGACATCGGCGTGCGCTGCCGGCGCCATCATGGCCAGGTCCAGCAGCACCGCGGCCACCGCGGTCACGCCAACGCGAATCATTTCGGACGGCCCCCACCCGCTGAAAAAAATATGAGATTCAGCTAAGGGGAACGTTACTCCGGTCGCATTCACTGTCAACCGGTTCCGCAAGCCGCCGTTCGTTGCGACCATGTTGATCGTGTCGGGAGGGTTGGCGGGGAGGGAAGCCGAAATCCGCGCGATATCGGATTTCCTTGTGCGCATCGGGGACGGCCCGGCGGGGCTGATGCTGGAGGGCGAACCGGGCATCGGCAAGACCACCTTGTTGGTCGACGGCACCGATCAAGCGCTGACACGCGGGTTTCAGGTGTTGTCGGCACGGGGTTCGCCGGCCGAAGTCAGCTATGCCTATTCGGCGGTCGCTGACCTGTTGAGCGGTGTCGATGACGCGGTGCTGGCTCAGTTGCCCGACATGCACCGCCTGGCCCTGGGCCGCGCGCAGCTGGGCGATGTCGCGGACGGCCCGGCTACCGACGAACGCGTGGTCGCCACGGCCTTCTTGTCAGTGGTCGAACACCTCGGCGTCCAGGCACCGGTGTTGCTGGCCATCGATGACGCGCAATGGCTGGATCGCTCCAGCAAGGCGGTGATCAGCTATGCCGCCCGCCGACTCAGTGGACGAGCCGGACTGCTGGCCAGTATCCGCATCGGGGAACCGGACTCGCTCGATATGCGGTCGCGGCTGCAGTTCCGCCGTCCGGAGGCCCTGACCCGACTGCGCATCCGGCCGTTGCCCCTGGGCGGCTTGCATGCCCTGATCGCCGCGCGATTGGGCCACACGCTGCCGCGGCCGACGATCACCCGCATTCACGACATCTCCGGCGGTAACCCGTTCTTCGCCCTCGAACTCGCGGCCCGTACGGCAACCGGCGAATCCGATTCCATCGTCGACCTGCCGGACAGTCTGTCGGCGTTGGTGCGCGGTCGAATCGGGGACGCCGACGATGAGGAGACCACGGTACTGCTGGCCGCGGCATGCACAGCGGCGCCCACCGTCGAATTGATCGCCCAAGGAGCCGGCTTCACCGCGGCCCGCGTCGTCGAGCTGCTGGACTCGGTGGCAAGTCGCGCCATCGTCGGGTTGGACGGGAATCGGGTGCGGTTCACCCACCCGCTGTTCGCCACCGGCGTCTACACCGGCGCCCCGCCCGCACGTCGGCGGGCGATGCATCGCCGGCTCGCCGACGTCATCGATCAGCCCGAGATCAAGGCACGCCATCTGGCCCTGTCCGTGGTCAGCGGTGACCAACTCACGCTGTCGGCGCTCGACGCGGCCGCCGAGTCCACCTCCGCGCGAGGCGCACCGGCGGTCGCCGCCGAATTGATCGAGCTGGCAATCAAATTAGGCGGCGACACCCCGCAGCGACGCATCCGCGCCGGAGAGCTGCAGTTCCGCGCGGGATCGCTGATTGCAGCACGCCGACATCTGCAGACGAGCTTGCAGGACGCGCCCCCGGGGGTGCTGCGTTCGATGGCACTGATGTGGCTGGGCGCGGTGCTCGGATACGACGACGACACGGTGGGCTCTGCGGAGACGATGGCCGCAGCGGCCGACGAGGCCGGCGACAACGCCGCGCTGCGACTGCTGTGCCTGCTTCGGATGATTCTGCCGCTGGCCATGCTCGACCGCCTCGACGATGCCGTCGCACGGGCACAGGAGGCCGTTGGCCTCGCCGACCAGCTCGGCGTGCCGAACCTGCGGAGCCAGGCGTTGTCGATCTTGGTTTTCACCAGGTTCGCGCGCGGCCTCGGCGAGGATCGCGACGCTCTGCGGCTGGCGCTGGAACTGGAAGATCCGCACGGTGGCGCCACCACCTGGTTTCGGGCCAGTGGCGTGGCGGCGATGATGCCCGCCTACAGCGGTGACCTTGGCCGTGCACTGACCCAGATGCGCGCATTTCAGCAGCAACTTCGGGTCGGCGGCACCGAGGTGGACATTCTCTGGGCGGCCGTTCGGATATCCATGATCACGCTGTGGGCGGGCCGCTATCAGGAGGCCGATGCTGCGGCACGCGAGGCGGTGGAACGCGCCGAGCAGATGAATGCGCGGCTGGCGTTGGTCACTGCCTGGACGGTCCAGGCCGCTGTCGCGGCATACACCGGCCGCGAAGCCGAAGCCCGCGGTGCGGCGGCGGGTGCGATCGATACCGCCGGTCGGATCGGGGCTCCGCTGTTGGCCAAAGAACCCGCTGCGGTCCTGGGTTTCCTCGAGGTCTCGCTCGAGAACTATCCGGCGGCGCTGGCGGCACTACGGCCCCTGTTGGACGGATTCCGCACCGCCCCCAGCTGCGACGTTCAGGGCGGCGGATATCTCCCCGACGCCATCGAAGCACTGACCGCTCTGGGTCACCTCGAGGACGCCGCGTATCTGGTCGACACGCTCGAGCAGCATGGCGACACCCATGGTTGGCCGTGGACGCTGGCCGTGGCGGCACGCGGGCGCGCCCAGGTGTTGACGGCCCGCGGCGAATTCCCGGCCGCGATCGAGGCCCTCGATCGGGCGATGACACACCATGCCCGGCTGCCGATGCCGTTCGAGCAAGCCCGCACCCAGTTGCTGCTGGGCACGGTGCAGCGCCGCCGGCGACGCCACTCCAGTGCAACGGCAAGCCTGGGTGCGGCGCTGAAGACCTTTCACCAGCTCGGCGCGCCGCTGTGGGCCGCGCGAGCACAAGCCGAACTGGGCCGCATCGACCAGATCCACGGCGACCGCGCGACTTTGACCGCCGCCGAGCACCGGGTGGCGGTACTTGCGTCGGAAGGCATGTCCAACAAGCAGATCGCCGCGCAGCTGTACATCTCGGCCAAGACCGTCGAAATGAATCTGAGCCGGGTCTACCGCAAACTGGGCATCCGGTCGCGAGCCGGGTTGTCCGCGGCATTGCCCGGCGCCCACGCCGCCGACGATGACTGATCGCCGCGACTGACCTACCTGGCGATGCGGCCGGCGACCAGCGACAAGACCCAGCCCACCAGCGACAAGACGATCGCGGCCCAGATCGCGTCCCACCAGAAGTCGGCGATGTAGAGGCCCCAGTGCTTGGCGGTCTTGTCGGTGATCCACGCGGTGATCCACAGCATCAGTGCGTTGATCACGATGTGGAACAGGCCCAGGGTGAGGATGTACAGCGGTATCGACAGCAACTGCACCACCGGTTTGATGAAGGCATTCACCAGCCCGAAGATCAAAGCGATGACGAAGATGATGCCCACCCGTTGCAGCGTGGTGTCACCGCCGACGATCTCGACCCCCGGAACGATCTGAGTGACGATCCACAAGGCGAGCCCGGTCAGCGCGGCGCGGAGCAGGAAGGGTCCCATGCGCAGATCTTGCCACGGCGCAAACGACGAAAACCCGACTTTGTCAATTGCGTCGGGCGGGAAACCCGAGACAATCCAAGCCCGCTAGAGCCAGCTCCCAGCAGCTCCAACCCGGGCCTGCACCCCAGCAGTGATCCGGTCGACCTGCCATCCGGCTTGACGGCAAGCCGTCACAACCGCGTCAGAAGAGTCGGCAGCGACCACCCCGAACAAGGTCTCGTCGCGCGGCGAGGTCAACGCAACCACCAGCCTCCCGCGCACGTCGGCCGCGGCGGACGCCAGCCGGTCGATCACCGCGTCGACGGTTGCTTCGGCCAGGTCCGGTTGGTACCACTCCACCAAGAAACACTGACGCGCCGATCCGCTGTCGCCCATGCGCCCGACGCTAACCAAACCCGTGCCGCAGCGAATCAGGGTTTTCCCTGGACATCTCCGGGATTGAGCGCCGCAAACAGCCCGGCGCGCGAGCGGATGCCCAACTTGCGATACACGGTGCTCAGCGTCATTTCCACGGTCTTTTCGGCGATGAACAGCTCCGCGGCGATCTGCTTGTTCGACAACCCCGCCGCCGCGTGTTCGGCAACCCGCCGTTCGGCCGAGGTAAGTCCCGTGCCGGGGACCGCCGCAGTCATCCGGTCCAGCTCGGCACGAGCACGTCGGGCCCACAATGGCGCGCCCAGCCTTTCGAAGGTGGCCAGCGCCGTATTCAAGCTCGCCTGAGCGTCCTGTTTGCGCCGGCGACGCCGCTGAACCTGACCCAACAACAACTGCGTGCGCGCTGTCTCGAACGGCATCGGCAACCGCCCATGGTGCACCAGTGCCTCCAGCGCGGTCCGCTCGGCGGCGTCGAGTTCACCACGCGCAGCCAGCCAGTGGCTGCGCCCGCGGGCGCCCACCGCCAGCATCCACGGCCGGTCAAGCCGCGCGCCGTTGGTCTCCAGCGCAACGATCAGCGGTTCGGCCTCGTCGAGGCGTCCCAACGCGACGAGCGCCTCGACGGCGTCGGGCAGGTAGGCGCCGACCATCATCTCGGTGTCGTGGTCCGGATCGAACGCGGCCAACAAGGGCGCCAGCGTCGTGATCGCTGCCGTGTGGTCGCCCAACGACACGTCGATGAAGCCCAAGGTGGCTGTTGCCGCTTGCCGGTGCAGCACATCTCCGCTGAGGCGGGACGCGTCGATGACAGCGCCCGCTGCGCAGCGGGCAACGTCGACGGCTCCGGTGTAGGCGGCCACCGCGGCACGCCGTGCCCGCGCGCATACCAACACCATCTCAGCGCCCATCTGCTCGGCACGTTGCATGGCCTCGTCGGCGATCTCACCCGCCGCCGCAAAGTGCCCCAGCCAGAGTTCGACCATCGTGGCGTAGTCGGCCATCCAGAGGATGTCGGTCTCGGTCCCGCCTTCGAGAAGCCGGTGCCGGACGCTACGGATCTGGCGCGGCGCATCAATGAGTTCCCCCGCCCAGGAACGAATCACCGGCGCGACAGTGCTGGCCCGGTAGGTCGCGGCCGCGCCGCCGTCCGGATCCTCCAGATCCAACGCCAGTTGCAAAGTGGGCGGATCAATTCCAAGCCCATGCCAAAAGCGGACCACGGCCTGAATCGTCAACGCCTGGCTGTGTAATCCGGGGATACCAAGCTGATCGGCTTGCGCCACGGCGACGCGCGCGAGGTCGACCGATTCCCGACCGTTCCCGATCACCCTCGCCAGCGGCACCAGCAGGAGTCTGGCCTGAAGCTGCAGCACCGGATTGTCGGCGGATTGGTCGATGGCCTGCGCGAGCAGTTCGGCTGCGGCCACCAAACTCCCGTCGTAGCCGGTGACCGCGGCAAGGGCGATCATCGCCGTACAGCGCAGCCCGGGCGGCGACGACGACCCGTCCAAGATCCATTGCAGATGGGCACGGGTAGGCGCGATAGCTCCGGCGCGAAAGTGCTGTTCGGCAGCGGCCATCCGCCGCAACGGGGTATCACCCCCCAGATTGATCGCGAGTTCGATCAGCTCTGCCGCTACCGCGGGGGCGCCGCGCGCCCGGGTGACTTCGGCGGCCTCATCGAGCGCTTGCAATACCTGCGGGTCGGCGCTGGTGGCCGCCAACGCCAGGTGACGCGCGGTCAGCTCAGCCTCTTCGACAGTCTCGGCAAGGCGACGGTGCATTGCCCGGCGCGCGGCCGGCCCGGCAGCACTGTAGACGCCAGTGGCGAACAGCGGATGGTGAAACCGGATCCGGCTGCCGTCGATCTCGACCACCCCGTTGGCCTGCTGGGATTCGACCAGCTCGACGACGCGATCGGCGTTGATTCCGGTGGCGAGGCTCACCCGTTCGACAGTGGGCGACGCGGCGCACGCCGCAGCCAGCAGCACGGCGGCGACGTCGTCGTCCTCGGAACAGCCGATCTGATGGCCCACCAGCGCGGCAAGGGCTTCGGGGAGCTCGACCGCGGCCCGGGCGGGATCCTCGGCGATGAACCTTGCCAGTTCGAGAGCGAAAAACGGGTTGCCGCCTGATATTTCATAGATCCGGGTGATCGAAGGGCGGGGCAACGTGTGCCCCAGCCGGGCGGAAATCAGAGCATGCACGCCGCCCAGGGTCAGCGGAGCGATCCGCAGCCGCGCCACCGCCCCGGGCCGTGCCGAACTCAGCCAACTCATGTCGGCAGCGCCCATGGCGCCGGTTCGAACCGCGAGCAACAGGCCGACCCGTCCGCTGAGCCGTCGTTGGGCGAACCCGATCACCATCTGACTCGACATGTCCAGCCACTGGACGTCGTCGACACACAACAGCACCGGCGCGACCGAACTCAACCGGCGAAGAACCGCCAGGAACGCGGTGGCAACCATCCGCTCATCGCTGCCCGGCCCGTCACCACCGCCGAGCATGATCCGATCCACTGCCGCGCGCTGTTCGTCGGGCAACTGTGCCAGCGTCTCCGCGTGGACACCACCGAGCAGGTCCGCCACCGCGGCGTAGGCGTAGCGGACCTCGGTCGGAGCGCCCGCGGCCGAGAGCACCTGGTAACCCCGCGCGGCCGCGGCCGCGGCCGCCTCCCACAGCAGCGTGGACTTTCCGATGCCCGCTTCGCCTTCGAGCAGCAGAGTGGCGGGCTCGGTCAAGGCCGCGTCGAGGAAGGCGCACACGGCTGACGCCTCAGCTCTTCGGTCCGCCAGACCTGGTCGCATGGCCACAATTGTGGCAGCCGAGGGCACCCTCGGTCATGGTTGCGCCGCGGTCTCGACGGCACCGATTCAGCGGGGATACCGCCCAGCCAGATGGTGTGACGGGCCTCACACAAAGAACCGCAGGTATCCGGTACCGTCGGTATTGACATGTCTTGTCGCGACTCTTAGTTTTTACAGGTCCGAGCGAGAAGGGATTCCGTCATGACCACTGCGGTGCGGCCGAGCGAACCGACCCGGGAGGAATTTGCCGAGCGTCTGCTGAAGGGCTCGGTGAAGAAGTCCTATGCACCGGTCGTCGACATCGACTGGAACGCCCCGCTGGAGGACGACAAGTTCTTCCTGCCGCCGCGGATGTGCACGCTCTACGGGACCGGTCTGTGGGAAGCCATGACCCGCGAACAGCAGATCGAGATGTCGCGCCAGGAGCTGGTCAACGTCCTGTCGGCGGGCATCTGGTTCGAGAACATCCTCAACCAGGCGCTGCTGCGCGACATGATGCACAAGAACCCCACCGCGCGCACCACGCACTACTCGCTGACCGAACTGGGCGACGAGACCCGCCACATGCTGATGTTCGGTAAGACCATCGATCGGATCGGCGGCGTACCGGTGCGCCCGCGACTGCACCAGCGCATCGTTATCAACGCGCTTCCCTTCCTGTTCCGCGGCAGCATCTTGTGGGGAGCGGCGCTGGTCGGCGAGGAGATCTTCGACTCGCTGCAGCGCCAGATCCTCGACGATCCGGACCTGCAGCCGATCGTGCGACGCGTGATGCGCATCCATGTCACCGAAGAAGCCCGCCACATTCAGTACGCCCGCGACGGTCTGCGACGCAGCGTGCCGGCGATGCCCCGCTACCGCCGTGCCCTGCTGGCCAACCTGCAGGGGGTCGGCGGACCGTTCTACCGCCACCTGTTCACCCTGCCGGTCGTCTACAGCCGAGTCGGGCTCGACGGCCGCGAAGCGCGCCGGGTGGCGCGAGCCAACCCGCACTTCCATGCCGCTTCCCGCTCGTCGTTCGCACCGCTGGCCGCGTTCTTCACCGAAATCGGACTGATGGGTGGGCTGGCCCGACGGATGTGGCGGCGGGCCGGATTCCTGTGAGCCGCAACGGCGTCCTGGACGTGGTGGTGCTGGGCGACCCGGCGCACCTGCACGGGTTGGTCGATGTTGCCCGCGCCGTCGACGCGACGAACGTGTCCACCCGATTCGACAGCGGCAACGACACCTGGACGGTGACCACTGCCGACGGCGAGGAGCTGATCGCCCGCATGTTGATCAGCACGGCCGCCTCAACCGACGACGTCGTCGCCAGGCATGGCGCCCCCAACCGATTCCAGATTCCCGGCCCGCACACCCGCAGGCAGGCCCGGTATGTGGCCCGGCTCATCGATGCCCTACGGCGAAGCGGAGCCAGCCGGATCGAGTCCCACTCGCCGCGGCTGCGGGTGCACCCGCTGCTGCCGACCCGGGGAATCTCCCGGTTCTACCTCACCGGCTGCGGAGGCGTGGACTTAGAAAACGCCGAAACCTATGACGGGCCGGCGGTTCTCAGCCACAACGGCGAGGACTACCCGACACGAGTGCGCCTGACCGGCCACTTCGATCCGATCGATGGCCAATACCATTGGCAGGGAATGTTTTTCAACGAATTGCCGGGAGCGGGCGTCACCGGTTCGAAGGTCAGCATCCGGATTGGCGAGCACACCGCCGAAGGTCGCGTCGCGGAGCGGACGCCGTGGGGCACGCTGACCGTGATCGGAGCCGCCGGATATCCGCCGTTTCCCCTGGAGGACGTCGAGATCGCGATGCCGCCGCGCATCTGACGCAGTCCCCCACTCAGTCCGGGCCGGGCGAGTCTGCTATGCAGAGAACAGCGCCCCATCACCCAAAGACCGAGGAGACGACGTGCGGTTCACCTACGCCGAAGCGATGACCGACCCGAGCTACTACATTCCGCTCGCCAAGGCCGCCGAGGCCGCCGGGTACCACAGCATGACGATCCCCGACAGCATCGCCTACCCGTTCGAATCGGACTCGAAATACCCGTACACCCCCGACGGCAACCGGGAATTCCTCGACGGCAAGGCCTTCATCGAGACCTTCGTCTTGATCGCCGCGCTGGGCGCGGTCACCAGCACGCTGCGGTTCACCCCGTTTGTCGTCAAGCTGCCGATCCGCCCGCCGGCCTTGGTCGCCAAGCAGGCCGGGTCGCTGGCCGCGATGATCAACAACCGGCTGGGCCTGGGCGTGGGCACCAGCCCGTGGCCGGAGGACTACGAGTTGATGGGGGTGCCGTTCGCCCGGCGCGGCAAGCGGATGGACGAGTGCATCGAGATCATCCAGGGGCTCACCACCGGCGACTACTTCGAGTTCCACGGCGAGTTCTACGACATCCCCAAGACGAAGATGGCCCCGGCTCCGTCGCAGCCGATCCCGATCCTGATCGGCGGCCACGCCGAAGCCGCGCTGCGCCGCGCGGCCCGGCACGACGGCTGGATGCACGGCGGTGGCGACCCGGCCGAGCTGGACGGGCTGATCACTCGGCTGAAACAGCTCCGAGAAGAGGAGGGCCGCGCCGACGATCCCTTCGAAATCCACGTGATCTCGGTTGACGGCTTCACCCTCGACGGCATCAAACGGCTCGAGGACAAGGGCGTCACCGACGTCATCGTTGGATTCCGGGTGCCCTACATCGTCGGATCCGACACCGAGCCGTTGGACACCAAGATCCGCAACCTGGAGCGGTTCGCCGAGCACGTGATCGCCAAGGCGGGGTGACGGCGGTCACGTCTTCGCCCGCACGTGTGCACGCTCACCGTTTTGCCCGGCCGAATCGGGATACATTTCGTCGCCGCCGGCGTTGATCGATACGTGCACTGACCGCCCACCCACCGCGGTCGGGTACTGCAGTTCTCGTTGCGTGACCTGCAGGGGGTATTCACATGAAGAAATACACGTACCTACCGCTCGATCCGCGAGCCGGTCATGTCGACCGCCAGCGGGTGATCCACCTGCTTCGCGCCGCAGCCGCTGAGGCCGGGCAGAGCGATGCCCGGCGTCAGTGGATTCGCGCCGCGACCCAATGCTGATCGGGCCGACGAAATAGTTGTCGTAGCGAACTATCGCGCGATTTCATCCATGCCGGCGTTGTAACGCGCCCACCAGCTATTACCGCTAGTCCGGCAGCGACGCGGGCACGTCAGCCGGGCACCTAATCGCATCCCTTTTCCGCCGCACCCTTGCGCGTTGTTAAGTAACTCATTTAGCTTCTCAGACAGGCCTCAGAAAAAGGCGCGTCCATGAGAAGGGTTCGTCGCGATGTCTCGTCACCGCAGCAAGGTTGTGGGCAGCAAGGTTGTCGGTATCGCCGCGTTCTTGGCGATCGCCCCGACCGCCCCGACCGCTCATGCTGATTTCGACGACATGATGGACGTGTTGTTCACGCCGTTCGTCACCACCGAAGGCGCCCTTGACGGTGACGCCCTGTTCGACACCACCGCATGGGACACCTTCTTGTCCTCCGCACACTGGGACGCCGCCTTTGCCGCACTGTCCGAGCCCAGCCCCGCTCTGGCCTTCGACCTGTACACCGGCCTGCACGACATCGCCGAGAAGTGGATCGAGAGCGACCTCGGCATCCAGGTCAACGGCGCCATCAACACCCTGTTCGGCTCCACGGTCATCGGCAACGGCGCCGACGGCACTGAGGACAACCCCGACGGCGGCGACGGCGGCTGGCTCTTCGGAGACGGCGGCGCCGGCTGGAACAGCACCACCGACGGCGTCGCCGGCGGCCACGGCGGCTCGGCGGTCGGGCTCTTCGGCAACGGCGGCGCCGGTGGTGACGGTGGAGCCGGTGCCGTCGGCGGCGACGGCGGTGCCGCCGGCTGGCTGTGGGGCAACGGCGGCCACGGCGGCGACGCCGGTGACGGCGCCACCCTGGCCGGGCTGCCCGCACTGGGCGGCGTCGGCGGTGTGGCCGGCCTGCTCTATGGCACCCACGGCGAGGTAGGCCACTACGGCGCACTCCCGGGCGGGATCACCGGAACGGTCGCCCCGCCGGTGGAGGTGTCCAACGGCTGGCTCACCAACAGCGACGGCCAGGTCGTCATGTGGCATGGGCTCAACCAGGTCTACAAGGTCGCCCCCTACGAGCCGTCCGCCGGCGGGTTCAGCGACGACGATGCCGCCTTCCTGGCCGCCAACGGCTTCAACGCCGTACGCCTGGGCGTGATCTGGGCCGGGGTGGAACCAGAACCGGGGGTCATCGACTACGGCTACCTCGCGTCGCTCCAACAGACCGTCCAGATGCTGGCCAACCACAACATCGTCGCCATCCTCGACATGCATCAAGACCTCTACAGCGGCAGCCTGGGCGGCGACGGTGCGCCGGACTGGGCCGTCTTGACCGGCGGGCTGCCCAACGTCGAGGCAGGCTTCCCGGGCAGCTACTTCGTCAGCCCGGCGCAGAACCACGCTTGGGATGCGTTCTGGGCCAACTCCAACGGACCCGACGAAATCGGGCTGCAGAACCACTACGCACTGATGTGGCAGGCCGTCGCCAACTACTTCAAGGGCGAGCCCAACGTGGCGGGCTACGAGATCATGAACGAGCCCTGGGCAGGCACCCAAACCCTGGGCAGCCTGTTGGGCAACCCCTACTTCGACGCCCAACAGCTGACCCCGTTCTACAACCAGATCACCGAAGCCATCCGCTCCGTCGACCCGAACAAGACGGTGTTCTTCGGACCCACCACCCTCGAGGCCAGCCTGCCGGTGCCGAACCACCTGGGCACGGTCGACGACGACAACACCGTCTTCTCGTTCCACCACTACTGCATGGTGAATGCGCTGTTCCCGACCCTGAGCTTCGGCTGCGACTGGAACGCCGACGTCTCGTTCGGATTCGCGATGGACTACGCACAGGAGCACAACATTCCGGCGTTGCTCAGCGAGTTCGGCGCCACCAACAACATCCCGGCGATCAACGCCGGAATGAACGCCGCCAATCAGCATCTGATCGGCTGGACCGAATGGGCCTACACCGGCGGCGACATCACCAGTACCTCACCCAACGATCAGGCGCTGGTATACGACCTGACCAAACCGCCGGACGGCGACAACGTCAACTGGGACAAACTCGACGCCCTGTCCCAGCCCTACCCGCAGGTGATCTCGGGCATTCCGACTTCCTGGTCGTTCTCGGGCGGTGTCTTCTCCTTCAGCTACTCCACCGACCAGGCCGACGGCTCCGGGGCCTTCGCAGCCGGATCGCAGACCACCATCTCCGTTCCGACCAGCCAGTACCCCAACGGCTACAGCGTCAACGTGACCGGCGGGCACGTCACCTCCGGACCCAACGCGTCGCAGCTGATCATCACCTCGGACTCCGGCGCCTCCACCATCAAGGTGACGGTGACCGCGGCGTAATAGCGAATCACTTCGGGTTGGGTCGACAGCTGCTGCCCTCGCGCGCCCTACCGTAACCTTGCGCAGGGTAAGTAACTCGTTTACCTTCTCAGACAGACTTCAGCATCGGCCGTTGTCCATGAGAAGGGTTTGTCGGGATGTCTCGTCACCGCAGCAAAGTTGTGGGCAGCAAGGTTGCCGGAATCGCCGCGTTTTTGGCGATCGCCCCGATCGCCCCGACCGCTCAGGCTGACTTCGACGACATGATGGACGTGCTCGCCACCCCGTTCGTCACCACCGACGGCGCGCTCGACGGTGACGCCCTGTTCGACGCGGCCGCGTGGGACACCTTCCTGTCCGCCGAGCATTGGGACGCCGCCTTCACCGCGCTGGCCGAACCGGGCCCCGCCTTCGCCTTCGCTTTCGACCCCTATGCCGGGCTGTACAGCCTCGCCGAGAAGTGGATCGACAGCGATCTGGGCATCCAGGTCAACGGCGCCATCAACACCCTGTTCGGCTCCACGGTCATCGGTAACGGTGCCGACGGCACCGAAGACAACCCCGACGGCGGCAACGGCGGCTGGCTCTTCGGTAACGGCGGCGCAGGCTGGAACAGCACCACCGACGGCGTCGCCGGCGGCCACGGCGGCGCCGCCGTCGGAATCCTCGGCAACGGCGGCGCGGGCGGCGACGGCGGTGCCGGTGCCGTCGGCGGCGACGGCGGCGCTGCGGGCTGGCTGTTCGGCAACGGCGGCGACGGCGGGAACGCCGGCGACGGCGACACCGCCAGCGGACTACCCGCACTCGGCGGCGTCGGCGGTGTGGCCGGCCTGCTCGACGGAACCCACGGCGCCGTAGGCCACTACGGCGCCCTGCCCGGCGGCATCACCGGAACAGTCACGGCACCTGTCGAGGTCACCAACGGTTGGCTCACCAACAGCGACGGCCAAGTCGTCCTACTGCGCGGACTCAACCAGGTCTACAAGATCCCGCCCTACGAGCCGGCCGCCGGCGGCTTCAGTGAGGAAGACGCGGCCTTCCTGGCCGCGAGCGGCTTCAACTCGGTCCGCCTGGGCATCATCTGGGCCGGCGTGGAACCGCAGCCCGGCGTGATCGACTACGACTACCTGGCCTCGGTAAAGGAGACGGTCGAGATGCTCGGCCGCCACAACATCGTTGCGATCCTCGACATGCACCAAGACCTCTACAACGAGGAGTTCGGCGGCGAGGGCGCTCCGGATTGGGCCGTCCTCACCGGCGGACTGCCCAACCCGCTCCTGGGCTTCCCGGGCACGTACCCGCTGAACCCGGCGCAGAACTTTGCCTGGGATTCGTTCTGGGCCAACGACAAGGCACCCGACGGCATCGGGCTGCAGAATCACTACGCGCTGTCGTGGCAGGCCGTGGCCAACTACTTCAAGGGCGATCCCAACGTCGCCGGCTACGACATCATGAACGAGCCGTGGGCGGGCACCCACGCATTGGGCAGCATTTTGGGCAACCCCTACTTCGACGCCCAGCAGCTGACCCCGTTCTACAACCAGATCGACGCCGCGATCCGGTCGGTCGACCCGAACAAGACCGTCTTCTTCGAGCCGAACACCCTCTTCGGCAGCCTGCCGGTCCCGACGCACCTGGGCACGGTCGACGACGAGAACTCGGCCTTCTCGTTCCACCACTACTGCGTCACAACGTCACTCATCCCCGGCTCGAGCTTCGGCTGCGACTGGAACGCCGACATCGTGTTCGGGTATGCGTCGGAATACACCCAAGAGCACAACATCCCAGGCTGGCTCAGCGAGTTCGGTGCGACGAACAACCTCGGAGCCATCGGGGCGAGCCTGACTGCCTCGAACAAGTGGCTCTTCGGCTGGTCTGAGTGGGCTTACACCGGCGGTGACATCACCAGCGCGTCACCGAACGATCAGGCACTGGTGTTCGACCTGAGCAAGGCGCCGGTCGGGGACAACGTCAACTGGGACAAGCTTGACGTCCTGTCTCAGCCCTACCCGCAGGCGATCTCCGGCATCCCGACCTCGTTGTCTTTCAACAATGGAGTCTTCTCCCTCAGCTACTCCACCGACCAGGCCGACGGATCCGGATCCTTCGCCGCCGGATCACAGACCACCATCTCAGTGCCACCCAACCAATACCCCAACGGCTACACGGTCAATGTGACCGGCGGACACGTCACCTCCGGACCCAACGCGTCGCAGCTGATCATCACCTCAGACGGCGCCTCGACCATCAAGGTGACCGTCACGGCGTCCTAGGCGTTCTAGGCACCCTAGGGCCGCGGGCGCTCGGGCAGCGGTATCGGCGGTGCGCTGGCGCGCACCGTCTGGCGAACCTCGCCGAGGCCCTGCACCTGCAGAGTCACCACGTCACCGTCGCTCAGCCAACCCGGAAACGGTTGCGGCAGGGCGGGATCGAGGTGTTCGAGCAGTGTGCAAGAGGGTACGGTGCCGGACCCGAAGACGTCACCCGGCTCCAGCGGCACCCCGCGCGATGCATAGCTGATGATCTCGCCGAAGGTCCAGTCCATGGCCTCGGTCGACCCGAGGCCCACGATCACGTCGTTGACGATCGCGGTGACGTGCAGGCTGAGTCTGCCGTTGCGGCGGTAGGGCTCCAGCTCGTCGGGGGTGACCAGGTAGGGCCCCAGCGTGACCCCGCTGTCCTTGCCCTTGGCCTGCCCGATGGCCAGCACCCCCTCCTGAGCCTGCAGGTCCCGCGCCGACCAGTCGTTGAAAATGGTGTAGCCGATGATCGCCTGCTCGGCTTGCTCCACCGACAGGTTCGCCCCGGCCGTGCCGATGACCGCGGCGACCTCCAGCTCGAAGTCCTGGCAGACACTGCCGGGTGCCATGGGGACATCGTCGTAGGGACCCAGAACCGTTGCCGGGCAGGCGAAATAGAATGCCGGTATTCGATACCAGGTGTCGTCGAGCTCGCGGCTGCGTCCGGTCGCGGCCAGGCAGTTGCGCATGTGGTCCAAAAAGCACAGGCTGTCGCGGATCGACGGCGGACGCGGGATCGGCGCCATCAGCGCCGCCTGGTCGGCCCGTACCGTCGCCGACGGGGCGTTCAACGCCCGTTCGCCGGCGTCGCGCAGTCCGTCGGGGCCGAGCCGGATCAATTCCAGCAATGTCACACCGGGCGGCAGCGCATGGATCACGCCCTCGTCCAGCACTCCCGTGCGCTCACCGTCTTCGCTTCGATAGGTCACCCATCGCACCGGTCAATCCTCACCCACCACATCGTCGGGGGCCTTATCGGGCCGCAGTCCACGCCAGCTGGGCTGACGCAGTCGGCCATCGCCGGTCCGCTCGCTGAAGCGCACCTCCCCCACCACGGTCGGCTCCACGAATGTGACGCCCTTGGCGTCCGCCGTGGGAAGCGGTGCCCCGAAAGGTGATTCACCGGCACGCAGCGGCACCAACATCTTCTTCAGGGCGGCCAGCTGACGCTCGGTGAAACCGGTACCGACCCGGCCGACAAAACGCAGGCCGTCACCGTCGGGAATGCCCATCAGCAGCGACCCGATCCCCCCGCTCGTGCCTTTCCGAGCGCTCTCCCTTCTGGCCCGCCAGCCGCCGATCACCACCTCCTGGGTCCGCCAATACTTCTCCTTGACCCACGCCGTCGAACGACGCCCGGCCTGATAGGGCGAATCCCACTTCTTGGCGACCACCCCTTCCCAGCCCAGCCGGCGAGACTGTTCGAGCGCCTTCGCGCCGTCGGGCGTCAGGAGGTCTTTGACCACCAGATCGGTTCCGCGCGCAAGGGTTTCCAGGAGACGGCGACGATCCCGATAGGCCACCCGCAGCAGCGGGCGCCCGTCGAGAAAGAGCAGGTCGAAAGCCCAGAACTGCAGGCGGGCCGAACGGGCGCTGTTCTGCATCTCGGCGAAGCTGGGCACACCGCGGTCGTCGAGCGCGACGAGTTCACCATCGAGCACCACGTGGTGCTCGGCCAAGTCGGCGGCCGGAAACGGCAGCTGCGGGTATTCGCCGGTGACGTCGCGTCCGCTGCGGGCACGCAATCGGACCCGGCCGTGGTCGGCGTCCACCAACAGCCGGTACCCGTCCCATTTGCCTTCGAAAGCCCACTGGCCGGCGTCCAGGCGCGTCACCGAGCCGTGGGTGGCCAGCATCGGCGCCAGCTCGCTGAACGTGAATGCCTGCTGGTCTTTCATCCGGTGCGCCAGCCACTGATCTCCGCCGGTACGGATCAGTGCGTATCGCCCGGAGATCCGGCTGCCGGCCAGTACGACGATCACCTCCCCCTTCTCGGGGGTGTCCTCGAACTTCTCGGTCACGTAGGTACCCGAATCCCAGATATTCACCGTGCCGGCGCCGTACTCGCCCTTGGGGATGGTGCCTTCGAAGCGGCCGTACTCCAGCGGATGGTCCTCGGTGCGTACCGCGAGATGGTTGACCGACGTCGTGTCCGGGAGGTTCTTGGGCACCGCCCAGCTCACCAACACCCCATCGCGCTCCAGCCGGAAGTCGTAGTGCAGCCGACGGGCGTGGTGCTCGTGGATGACAAAACTGTTGCCCTCCCCTGGCGCTGGTGCCGCGGCCGGGACGGGTTCGGGAGTCCGGCCGGCATCACGCTTGGACCGGTACACCGACAGTCGATCCTGCCCGGTCAGGGGGTGATCCAGGCCGGCCAACAGATCGCCGTCGCGGCCGACGCGGTCCAGCACCTCGTCAAAGCGCAGCTGCCGCAGGTCCGGGTCGTCCAGCTCGGCCCAGGTACGTGGGGCGGCGACCGTCGGATGGTCGCGGCCGCGCAGCGAGTACGGCGCGATGGTGGTCTTGGCCGCGTTGTTCTGACTCCAGTCGAGAAAGACCTTGCCGGCCCGCAGCTTCTTGGCCATGGTCGCGGTCACCAGCTCCGGCAGGCCGCTTTCGAGTTGTTGCGCAACACGTTTGGCCACCGTGGCGGCACCGGTGCTGCTCACCGGACGCTCGAGAGCGGCGTACAGGTGCAAGCCCTTGCTGCCGCTGGTGACCGGGAAGGTGTCCAGGCCGAGCTCGGTCATCAGGTCGCGGATGGCGCGCGCCACTTCGGCGAGCTGGCTCATCGTTACGCCCTCGCCGGGGTCGAGGTCGAATACCAGCCGCGTCGCCAGTCCTGGCTTGAGCACCTTCCCGCCGTGGGACCACTGCGCCTCGAAACGCCACTGCGGAACGTGAACTTCCAGAGCCGCCTGCTGGGCGATCCAGGCCAGGCCGTCGAGATCCTCGATGATCGGATAAGTGGTGACGCCGGAGCGATGCTGAATTTCAGCGCGGGCCAACCAGCCCGGCGCCGAAGTGGCGAGCTGCTTTTCGAAGAACGACCCCTGATCGACACCGTTGGGCCAGCGTTTGCGCGTCACCGGCCGCCCCGCGATGTGCGGCAGCATCACTTCGGCGATCCGGGTGTAGTAGCCGTAGACCTCGGCCTTGGTGGTGCCCGTGGCTGGGTAAAGCACCTTGTCGGCGTTGGTCAGCTTGACCCGGGTCTGGACGGACTCAGCGGCCATCTCACCAACCTACGTCGCGCCAAAGCAGGTTATCGGCACTCTCGCGTGGGCATACTGGCCTCATGCGTTCCATCTGGAAGGGTTCGATCGCATTCGGTCTGGTCAACGTGCCGGTGAAGGTCTACAGCGCCACCGAAGACCACGACATCAAGTTCCGTCAGGTGCACGCCAAGGATCACGGGCGGATCCGCTACCGGCGGGTGTGCGAGGAATGCGGGGAAGTCGTCGACTACGGCGACATCGCGCGGGCCTATGAATCCGATGACGGCCGGATGGTGGTGATCACCGACGACGACATCGCGAACCTTCCCGAGGAGCGCGACCACGAGATCGCGGTGCTCGAGTTCGTCCCCGCCGGCGACCTGGACCCGATGCTCTATGACCGCTCCTACTTCTTGGAGCCGGCCACAAAGTCGATCAAATCCTATGTGCTGCTGGCCAAGACACTTGCCGAGACCGATCGGGTGGCGATAGTTCATTTCACGCTGCGCAACAAGACCCGGCTGGCGGCGCTGCGGGTCAAGGATTTCTCCAAGCGCGACGTGATGATGGTGCACACCCTGCTCTGGCCAGACGAGATCCGCGACCCGGACTTCCCCGCACTGGACACCAAGGTGGAGATCAAGCCGGCCGAGCTGGAGATGGCCGGGCAGGTGGTCGACTCGATGGCCGACGATTTCGACCCCGACCGGTACCACGACACCTATCAGGAGCAGTTGCAGGAGTTGATCGCGGCCAAACTCGAAGGCGACGAGGCGTTCACCCCCGAGGAGCGCCCGGCTGAACTGGATGCGACCGAGGATGTTTCCGACCTGCTGGCCAAACTCGAAGCCAGCGTGAAGAAGCGGTCGTCCGCCGAGAAGACCCCGGCCAAGAAGACGGCCGCGAAGAAGGCTCCGGCGAAAAGAGCGGCGGCCAAGAAGTAACGGGCTTAGCTGCTCGCAGTCACCGCGGGCCGCTGACGCACCCGTTGCGGCCACCAGAACCAGCGTCCGAGCAGCGCCGCGACGGACGGCGTCATGAACGATCGCACGATCAACGTGTCGAACAGCAGGCCGAGCGCGATCGTGGTGCCGATCTGGCCGAGGATCCGCAGGTCGCTGAAGATAAACGAGGCCATGGTCGCGGAAAACACCAGCCCGGCGGCGGTCACGACCGAGCCCGTGCCCCCCATTGCCCGGATGATCCCGGTGTTTATGCCGGCGCCGATCTCCTCGGAGAACCGCGAGATCAACAGCAGGTTGTAGTCCGAGCCCACCGCCAGCAACAGAATGACGGCCAGGGCCAACACGATCCAGTACAGATGGATGCCGAACAGGTACTGCCACACCAGCACCGACAGCCCGAACGAGGCGCCCAGCGAAAGCGCCACGGTGCCCACGATGACGATCGCGGCGACCAGGCTGCGGGTGATGATCATCATGATCAGCAGAATCAAGCTCAGTGCGGCGATTCCGGCGATCAGCAGGTCGTAGCGGGCAGCGTCGGCGATGTCCTTGTAGGTCGAGGCGGTGCCGGCGAGATAGATGTGTGAGCCCTGCAACGGGGTTCCCTTGACCGCTTCTTTGGCGGCATTGCGAATCGAATCGATGTGCGCGATGCCCTCGGGGGTCGCCGGATCACCCTCGTGGGTGATGATCATCTGCGCCGCTCTGCCGTCCGGCGACAGGAACAACTTCATCCCGCGTTTGAACTCGGCGTTGTCGAACGCTTCGGGCGGCAGGTAGAAGGAGTCGTCGTTCTTGGCTTCGTCGAAGGCCTGGCCCATGGCGGCCGGGTTGTCGTTGGCGGCGGCGGACTGGTCGCTGATCCCGGAGTTGGTGGCGTAGTTGTTCAGCGCCAGATCGCGGTTGACACGCTGACTTTCGATCTGGGACGGAATCAGCTCCACCAACTGCGGTTGCAGGGCGTCCAACTTGTCCAAGGTGGTCGTGAGCTGTCCGAGTTTCTCGCTGAGCTTGTCGATACCGTCCTGCAGGTCGAACACGTTGCGCAGCGCCGCACACACCGGGATGTCGTAGCAGTGCGGTTCCCAGTAGAAGTAACTGCGGATCGGACGGAAGAAGTCGTCGAAGTTCGCGATCTGGTCACGCAGATCGTTGGTGAGGTCGACGGTGTCGTGAAAGCTCTGGGTCTCGGAGTGGGTGGCGTCGGCCAGCTGCTGCTGCAGCGCGTATTGCTGTTCCAGCGTGTGGATCGACTTCTCGGCTTCGGCCGCCTGCTTGAGCAGATCGGCCGCCCGATCCATCTGGTACTTCAGATTCTGGGTCTGGGCGACACTGCCCTGGCCGACCGAAAACGGTATCGACGTGTGCTTCAGCGGTGTGCCCAACGGGCGTGTCATCGACTGCACCTTGGCGATACCCGGCGTGTGGAACACGGCCTTGGCGACGCGTTCCAAGACCAAGAAGGACGCCGGGTTACGCAGGTCGTGGTCGGCTTCGATCATCAGCAGCTCGGGGTTCAGCCGAGCTTGCGAGAAGTGGCGTTCGGCGGCCGCGTACCCGATGTTGGCCGGGGCACGATCCGGCATGTAGATACGGGCGTCGTAGCTGGTCTTGTAGCCCGGCAGAGCCAGCAGCCCGATCAGGGCCACGCCGCACGCCACCACCAGGATCGGCCCGGGCCACCGGACGATGGCGGCACCGATCCGGCGCCAGCCGCGGGTCCGCATCGCCTGGGTGGGCTCGAAGAATCCGAACCGACTGCCCAGCGTGAGCACCGCCGACGTCAGGGTGAGCGCGGCGATCAGCGCGACGAAAATGCCGATGGCGGCGGGCAGCCCCAGGGTGTGGAAGTAGGGCAGCCGGGTGAAGGTCAGGCAGTACACGGCACCGGAAATGGTCAGGCCCGAACCGATCACGACGTGGGCGGTGCCGCGGTACATGGTGTAGAAGGCCGTCTCGCGATCTTCACCGGCCGCGCGCGCCTCCTGGTAGCGGCTGATGATGAAGATCGCGTAGTCGGTTCCCGCGGCGATCGCCAGCAGGGTCAGCAGATTCGTTGAGTACGTGGATAATCCGATGATCTCGCGGTAGCCGAGGAACGCGACGAATCCACGCGCGGCAGCCATCTCGATGGCCACGGTGAGCAGCGCGAGCACGGTGGTGCCGACCGAGCGGTAAACCGCGAACAGCATGAGCGCGATCACCAGGAAGGTGATCGCGGTGACCTTGTTGGTGCCCTCGCTGCCGACCGAGAACTGGTCGGCGACCAGCGGGGCCGCGCCCGTGACGTAGGCGTGAACGCCGGGCGGCGCCGGCGTCTGCTCGACGATGTCGCGGACGGCGGCCACCGACTCATTGGCCAACGTCTCGCCCTGGCTTCCGGCCAGAAACACCTGCGCCAGTGCCGCTTTCCCGTCGTTACTCTGCGAACCGGCGGCAGTCAGCGGGTCGCCCCAGAAGTCCTGGATGTGCTGGACGTGACGGGTGTCGTCCGCAAGCTTGGCGACCAGGGTGTCGTAGAACCGGTGGGCGTCGGCACCCAGCGGCGCCTCGCCTTCGATGACGATCATCGCCGCGCTGTCGGTGTCGTACTGCTGGAACACTTTTCCGATGCGCTTCGCCGCCTGATACGACGGCGCGTCGTGCGAGCTCATCCCCACGTTGTGGGCTTCGGCCACGACCTCCAGTTGCGGCACGAGGCTGTTCGTCACGGCGGCCAGCGCCACCCAGAACAGCACGATCGGCAGCGCCAGTCGGCGGATGGTGCGTGGCCAGAACGGCGGCCGGCCGGACTCGCTCATCCGGACTTGTCCAGGCAGTAGATGTAGGCGCTCACGGCGTTCGCGGTCCTCTCGTCCTTGAGCTCGCCGTCGATCACGATGCGACAGCCCAGTGTGTCGCCGTTGCCCTGTGCCCGCAGATCGGCGATGACGGCCGGCTCCGTCGTCGTCGCCTGATATCTCCAGGGCAACGGGGCATCGATGACCTGCACAGGAGCGGCATTGACATCGAGATAGTTGATGGTGGCCACCGCCCCCGGTGCGCCGAAGACCTCGTAGACGACGTCCTTGGGGTTGAACGGGACGATGTCCTCGGCGGCGTCACTACTGGTCGACGTGGTGTCACCCGAGCCGAAGATGCCGTGCAGTCGGTATACGCAGAACGCCGCGACGGCGACTACCGCGACCGCCACCAGAACCATCCACCCGCGCCGGACCAGGAGGAAAAGCGACGGTCTCTTCACCGGAAGCCTCCCGGTATCGGTGGGCTGCTCGAATGAAAATGAGCGTACGGTACCGAACCGTACGGTTCAATAGCGCGCCGCGCCCCGATGTCGCGCGAGGCGACGTCAGTCGGCGCGGCGGGTAAGACCCGGCAGAACCACCTGATCGACGAGGTCGGCCACGGTATGCGCCGTGGGCATCCGGCCCGAGACCAGGGACCGGAAGATCAGATATCCCGGCAACACGTCCCACAGGTCGTCGTCGATGGCGTCGGCGCCGATCTCCCCGCGGTCGACGGCTTGCCCCAGAATGTGCAGGACCAGCGCCTTGCGCTGATCGACGAAGTTGCTCTGCATCACCTCGTTCAGCGCCGGGTTCCGCGACACCTCCACCAGAACCGCACGCAGCGTGCCGGCATGCTGCGCGACCTGTTGGCAGACCAACTCGCCCAGTCGCAGCAGATCGCCACGCAGCGTGCCCGTGTCGGGCGGGACCGCGACCTGGCGGATGCCCTCGGTGAACGCGGCCAACACCAACTCGGCCTTCGACGGCCAACGCCGGTACACGGTGGCCTTGCTCGCTCGCGCGGCCGCCGCGACAGCATCAACCGTCAGCCGGTCGTAGCCGTTCTCCTGCAGCAGCGCCAGGGTGACTTCCAACAGCTCGACCTCACGCGGCGACCACGTCGGGGCGCCCGCAATGTCGATGTCCTGGCTCACGGCATCAACCATAGAATGCCGCCGACGTAACCCACGGGACAACGCCCAACGACGAATTAGAACGTGTTGCAGAAAACTGCTTCACGGCGTTGTCAATCCTTGTTACGGTGGCGCGGTGATATTCGACAAATTCCGAATCGACAACCAAACAGCCGTGGTCACCGGCGCTGGCCGGGGCTTAGGCGCCGCCATCGCGGTGGCATTCGCCGAAGCCGGCGCCGACGTGGTGATCGCATCGCGCACCCAATCCGAACTAGAGGCCGTCGCGCAGCAGGTCCGCGCGGCGGGTCGTCGTGCCCACATCGTGGTCGCCGATCTGGCCCACCCCGAGGAGACTGCCAAGTTGGCCGCCGAAGCGGTCGAGGCGTTCGGCAGGCTCGACATCGTCGTCAACAACGTCGGCGGAACCATGCCCAACACCCTGCTGACCACGTCGACCAAAGACCTCAAAGACGCGTTCACGTTCAACGTCGCCACCGCCCATGCGCTGACCATCGCGGCGGTGCCGCTGATGCTGGAGCACTCCGGTGGCGGCTCGTTCATCAACATCACCTCCACCATGGGCCGGGTGCCCGGGCGCGGATTCGCCGCCTACGGCACCGCCAAGGCCGCGCTGGCCCACTACACCCGGCTGGCCGCACTGGACCTGTGCCCGAAGATCCGCGTCAACGCCATTGCCCCGGGATCGATCATGACCTCGGCGCTGAACGTGGTGGCCGCCAACGAAGAGCTGCGCACCCCGATGGAGAAGGCCACGCCGATGCGTCGTCTCGGTGACCCCGAGGAGATCGCGGCCGCCGCCCTGTACCTGGCTTCCCCGGCCGGTAACTACCTGACCGGCAAGGTGCTCGAAGTCGACGGCGGCATCACCTTCCCGAACCTTGACCTGCCCGTCCCGGACCTGTGAGGAACTGCTGACTTATGACCATTCGTGTTGCTCAGATCGGCACCGGCAACGTCGGTGTCCACGCACTGAAAGCGCTGATCACCAACCCCGAGTTCGAACTGACCGGGGTGTGGGTGTCCTCGGACGCCAAGGCCGGTAAGGACGCCGCGGAACTGGCCGGCGTGGAGACGGCGACCGGCGTGACCGCGACGACCGACCTGCAGCAGGTGCTCGACACCAAGCCCGACTGCGTGGTCTACACCGCGCTGGCCGACAACCGGCTGGTCGAGGCGCTGGAGGACTTCAAGCGCATCCTGAACGCCGGCATCAACGTCGTCGGCAGCAGCGCGGTGTTCCTGCAGTACCCGTGGAACGTCATCCCCGCGGAGATGCTGACCCCCATCGAGGACGCCGCCAAGGCCGGCAATTCGAGCTTGTTCATCAACGGCATCGACCCGGGCTTCGCCAACGACCTGCTGCCCCTGGCGCTGGCCGGTACCTGCCAGAGCATCCAGCAGATCCGCTGCATGGAGATCGTCGACTACGCCACCTACGACAGCGCGGCCGTCATGTTCGACGTGATGGGCTTCGGACAGTCGATGGACGAGACCCCGATGCTGCTGCAGCCCGGCGTGCTCAGCCTGGCGTGGGGTTCGGTGGTGCGCCAGCTCGCAGCCGGCCTGGGCCTGGAACTCGACTCGGTCGAGCAGTCCCACATCCGGGTGCCCGCGCCGGAGGACTTCTCGATTTCCTCGGGTGACATCGCGAAAGGCACCGCCGCGGCGTTGCGGTTCGAGGTACGCGGGATGGTTGACGGCAAGGCCGCCGTGGTCCTCGAGCACGTCACGCGGCTGCGCGAAGACCTGTGCCCGGACTGGCCGCAGCCGGCCCAGGAAGGCGGTTCGTACCGCGTCGAGGTGACCGGGGAGCCGTCGTACGCGCTGGACCTGTGCCTGTCCAGCCCCAACGGCGACCACAACCACGCCGGCCTGGTGGCCACCGCGATGCGGGTCGTCAACGCGATTCCCGCGGTGGTGGCGGCCGAGCCGGGCATCCGGACCACGCTGGACCTGCCGCTGGTCACCGGCCGCGGCCTCTATAACGCCGGCTGACCACAGCGGCGCCGTGACCGCGGACCGTCGGCGAAATTCCGGTTACCCTGACTTTCCTGTTCGTTAATCCGGATGGAAAGGGTGTCGGTGGCCGCAGACACCGCGGTTCGACTGAAGCCGGGCTGGGCATTGCTCGGCCCGGCTTTCGTCGCTGCGATCGCCTACGTTGACCCGGGCAACGTTGCCGCCAACGTCAGCGCGGGAGCGAAATTCGGTTTCCTGCTGGTGTGGGTCATCGTCGCGGCCAACATCATGGCCGCGCTGGTGCAGTACCTGTCGGCCAAGCTCGGATTGGTGACCGGACGCTCGTTGCCGGAGGTGATCGGCGCCCACAGCCGAAAGCCGGTCCGGATCGCCTATTGGTTCCAAGCCGAATTGGTAGCCATGGCAACAGATCTCGCCGAAGTGGTGGGCGGTGCGATCGCGTTGAACCTGATCTTCGGACTACCGCTGGTGCTTGGCGGCCTCATCACCGGGGTGGTGTCGATGGCGCTGCTGGCGGTCGGTGACCGGCGCGGGCCGCGGGTTTTCGAGCAGGTGACCAGCGGGCTGCTGATCATCATCGCCATCGGATTCCTGGCCAGCCTGGTGGTCGCCCCACCGGCGCCCGCCGACGTCGCGGCGGGCCTGCTGCCCCGCTTCGACGGCACCGAGAGCGTGCTGCTGGCCACCGCTATCCTCGGCGCGACGGTGATGCCGCACGCGGTGTACCTGCACTCAGGCCTGGCCCGCGATCGGCACGGCCAGCCCGAACCCGGATCGGCGCGACGGCGGCTGCTGCGGGTGACGCGCTGGGACGTGGGCCTGGCGATGCTGGTGGCCGGAACGCTGAACCTGGCCATGCTGGTGGTGGCCGCCAACAACCTGCGCGGCATGGACGACGCCGGTTCCATCGAGGGTGCACACGCCGCGGTCGGCAACACCCTGGGGCCGACAGTCGCACTGTTCTTCGCGATCGGACTGCTGGCCTCGGGATTGGCGTCGACCTCGGTGGGCGCCTATGCCGGCGCGATGATCATGCAGGGCCTGTTGCGGGTGTCGGTTCCGCTGCTCTGGCGCCGGTTGATCACGCTGGGCCCGGCGCTGGCGATCCTGGCCCTGGGAATCGAGCCCACCCGGGCACTGGTGATCTCGCAGGTGGTGTTGTCCTTCGGCATCCCGTTCGCGCTGGTACCGCTGATCCGGGTGACCGGTGACCGGGCGCTGATGGGTGCCGATGCCAACGGGCCGCTGACCTCGGCCCTCGGTTGGGCGATCACCGCGGTGATCGGGACGCTCAATGTGGCGCTGATCTATCTGACCGTGCGCTAGGTGTACTGACCTGACGGCTCCACCTTTCCTGCCGAGCGTTCTTTCGACGTTAACTCCTGCGCCGCCACCCTTCCCGCCCACGTCGATAACCGCTCCTAGCGTGACTATTGCGCGTTCGTCGTCGAAGTAGTTCGTCGTCGAAGGAGTTGATGGGCTAATTGCATCCGATTGCGCCGACGTGGCTGGCTTCGCCGCCCGAGGTCCATTCCGCATTGCTGAGCAGTGGACCGGGCCCCGGGGCACTGATCGCCGCCGCGTCAGCGTGGTCATCATTGAGCTCTGAATACGCCTCGGCAGCGGCGGATTTGAACACCACCTTGGGCACCGTTCAGGCCGGAATCTGGATGGGACCAAGCGCAGAACGCTATGTGACTGCCCACCAACCATATTCGGCGTGGCTCATGCAGGCCAGCACCGACAGTGCGCGCGCCGCCGCCCAACACGAGATCGCCGCGGCGGCCTACGCCGGCGCTTTGGCCACCATGCCGACTATGGCCGAGCTGGCGGCCAATCACGCCACGCACGCGATCCTGGTGGCGACGAACTTCTTCGGTATCAACACCATCCCGATCGCAATCACCGAAGCCGACTACACCCGGATGTGGATCCAGGCCGCCGTCACAATGGGCACGTATCAAACGATTTCGGACACGGCATTGGCCGCCGTGCCCCGCACACCGTCGCCGCCGCCGATCTTGGCGTTCGAGAGCGACGGCGGCGACGATGACGGCGGCGCCGGCGGCAACCCGGCCGACGCCCTCGCGGCCCTGTACGAAACCCTGGCGATTTTCCTTGAGATCGCCGACATCCTGGACGGCCCGATCATCGCGATCATCGTGGAGATCGTGAATCGCATCATCGAGGCCATCAACGCCGCGGCATCCCAGGTCGCGAACGTGCCACCCATGGCGCCGGTGATCGCGGCCGTGGCAAGACCCGTCACCGTGGTCGCGGCAAGGGTGCCGGCGGTGCTCATGGCGCCACCCCCCGATGACGTGCCGGCGGCGGGATTTGCGCCGGGCTCGCCGACTCCCGCCACCTCGGTCACTGCCACCACCCCGACTCCCGCCACCCCCGCCCTCATCCCGACAGCCGTAGCTATCGCTCCGGCGGTCCGCGCGGCGGCACCGTCTGGCCACGGTCCCGACAAAGGGTTCGGCCCCACGCTCAATGACCGGGAAACGGCGCCCGCCGCGGGCGTTCGGACCCGGAAGGCCGCCTCGAGCCCAGCGCGTCGCCGACGCCGCACCGCGGCCAAGGAGCCCGGCGCCACCATGGCCATGGACTCCGAACCACTCGTACCCGATGCACCAGCGCCCCCACCGTCGACGGCGGCGTCCGACCGTAACGCGGGCGCCTTGGGCCTGGCCGGAACCCACTCGCGAGGCAGCGGGGAACCCGCAACCGGCTTGGCGACGTTGGACGAGGACGCCTTCGGCAGCGGCCCGACGGTTCCGATGCTGCCCACCACCTGGACCGCGGAGCCGAAACCACCGTCCGGTTCGTAAGTTTGTTAAATAGACTAATTAATTGCTAGACTAAGCAAATCGCCCTGTCCATCACCTCAAGGAGCGCTCAATGGCACGCACCGACAACGACACCTGGGACCTGGCCACCAGCGTGGGAGCCACCGCGACGATGGTCGCCGCCGCCCGGGCGATCGCCACCAACGCCGACAATCCCCTGATCGACGACCGCTTCGCCGAGCCACTGGTCCGGGCGGTCGGCGTCGACTTCTTGACCAAATGGGCCGGCGGGGAGCTGGCGGGCACCGATCTCGACGACCACGAGTCCGGCTGGAAGCTCGGGCAGATGCCCGATGCGATGGCCGCCCGCACCCGCTTTTTCGACGCATTCTTCGCCGACGCCACCCAGGCCGGCATTCGCCAGGCAGTGATCCTCGCATCGGGTCTGGATGCACGTGCCTACCGACTGACGTGGCCCTCCGGCATGACGATCTTCGAGATCGACCAACCCGCGGTGCTGGCATTCAAGACCGCGACGCTGGCCGACTTGGGCGCCGAGCCCACCGCCGATCGCCGCGGCGTCGCCGTCGACCTGCGAGATGACTGGCCGGCCGCGTTGATCGAGGCGGGGTTCGACCGCACCCAGGCCACCGCATGGATCGCGGAGGGACTGCTCGGCTATCTCCCGCCCGAAGCACAGGACCGGCTGCTGGACAACATCACCGCACTGAGTGCCGACGGCAGCCGACTGGCCACCGAGGCCATTCCGAACATCTCGGCGGCCCAGCACGAGCAGGCCAAGGAGATGATGCGCAGCGCCACCGAGAAATGGCGAGCGCACGGCTTCGACCTGGAGTTCTCCGAGCTCGGATACGAAGGTGAGCGCAACGACGTCGCCGACTACCTCAACGCCTTGGGCTGGACCTCGACGGGCCAGACCATGACCGAGTTGCTGACGCAGTACGGACGTCCGACGCCCGCACGGGGCGCCGACTCGGTGTCGATGGCCGACACGACCTACTACACCTCGATCAAGGGCTAGGCGGAGACGGTCTCGCGCGCCTTGGCCTTCTCTTCGTAGTAGGTGGCCCGCTCGTCGACCATCTTCATGAAGCCGATCACCTGCTCGCGAGCCTCGTCGCCCGCAGCACCGAAGTCGTTGCGCTCTTGGATCTTCCAGAAACGCAGCACCGGCTGGATGACGTCGTCGTGGTGGATGCGCAGGTCGTAGATGCCGGCCTTGGCGATCAGGATCGCGTTCTCCTGGAAACCGGGCATGTTCATCCCGGGCATTGAGAAGCCGAGCACCTCGTCGCGGATGGCGCACATCGCCTCGTCCGGGGCGATGTCCAGGGCCGCCTGCATGAGGTTGCGGTAGAACACCATGTGCAGGTTCTCGTCGAGTGCGACGCGGGCCAGCAACTGATCAGCGAGGGGGCATCCGGAGGCCTTGCCGGTGTTGCGGTGCGACACCCGGGTGGCCAGTTCCTGGAACGACACATACGCCAGCACCTGCAGCGCGGACTTACCCCCGGCGTCATAGCCGGCGACGGTGTGCTGCATCCGCATGGTCTCGAGGTTCACCGGGTCGATACCGCGGGTGACGATGAGGTAGTCGCGCAGCGCGATGCTGTGGCGGCCCTCCTCGGCGGTCCACTGGCCCACCCAGGTGCCCCAGGCGCCGTCACGGCTGAAGGTGGTGGCGATCTCGCGGTGGTAGGACGGCAAGTTGTCCTCGGTCAACAGGTTCACCAGCAAGGCAGCCTTGGCGACCGGGTCCAGCGGCGAGTCTTCGGGGACCCAGTCCTCGCCTCCGAGGAACGCGAAGTCGCGCCCCTTGCTCCATGGCACGTAGTCGTGCGGCAGCCACGGCTTGGCGGCCTTGAGATGCCGATTGAGGTTCTGCTCGACAATCGGCTCCAGCTCATGAAGCAACGCCGTCTGGACATTTACCATCGCTTTTAGTCCCCTCCCTGATCGACAGGTGGGCTGTCGCTTGGCCCCCCAGCCAACCTACGGTCCCGTAGGTTTGGTCCCACGTTAGGCAGCCACGCCGACCCGTGTCAACCGTTAACTTAGCTGCCTCGGTGCATTCCGTGCTGAAAATCCGCTTTCCCACCAGCCGCAGCAGCCGCCGAGCCTGGGGTAAAAGGCGGCGACCCGCTAGGGCGCCTCTCGGCCTTCCGACTGCCGCTTGAGCCCGTCAGCCTCCATGTCGACGTAGCGACGAATACGACCGCCGGCGAGCAGACCGGCCAGCCAGGCCATCGGACCGGTCAGGGTAAAAGTCAGCACGGCCCGCACCCCCGACCCGGTCGGCGACAACTCGTGGAAGCCGGTGAAGCGGATGCCCGCCGTCGACGCCGTCCAGGTGAAGGAGCGCTCGTCGACCAGTTCGGTGACGGTCCACACCATCGGGCGACCAGCGGGCTGCCGGACACGGGCGGTACTGCCGACTCGCAGCGGACCCGAGTCGAGGCGGGTGATCTCACGCATCGATGCCGTCCAGTCCGGCCAATGCTCGACATCGGTCAGAACGGCCCAGACGGCGCTGGGACGAGCCGCGATGGGATCGGTGCGGGTGTACTGCATCGGCGCCCCCTTCCCCTCAACGGCACGCTACCCAAGTTCGGCGGCCACCCGGGCACGTTCGCGCATCGAGGCGACCACTCCCCCGTCGGCAAGGATGTCGGCGCCGGTGAGGTACCGGCACTTGTCGCCGGCGCAGAAGGCGAACAGCTCGGCCATCTCCTCGGCCGTACCCCACCGCGGGATCAGCGCGTCGGGCATCATCAGGCCCACCCCGGCCTTCTCTTCGCGCCGGCCCATCTCGGTATCGATGTTGCCTGGCGACACCGACACGATGCGCAGCCCGCGCCCGCCGAAGCGTTCGGCCTGCGAGGCGCAGTACCACTTCACGAAGGCCTTGCTGACCGTGTACGAGAAGCCCGAGCGCATCTGCTCGGGTGCGTTGTTGCAGTACGCCGTCATCGCGGCCACGAAGGCGTCGCCGTCGCTGTACGCCAGCGGGAACTGCTTGGTGGGGTACGCCTTGTCGGGCAGCAGCTGCGCGGCCATCGAAGCCACGTTGACGATCACCGCGCCGTCGGGCGCGACGTCGTGGAACACCTCGTTGACGACGAGGGTGCCGAACGCGTTGATCCGCATGACGAACTCGGCGTCGCCCATGCTCGGGCTGACCCCGGCGGTGTGGATCACCGACGCCAGCGGCCCAAGGCCCGATGCGGTGTCGAACAGCCGCATGACCGCGTCACGATCGGTGACATCGCAGTTGACGGCGGTCGCGGCGATACCGAGTTCGGAGAGCGCGACCTGCGCGGAGTCGAGCCGCTCCTGCCGGACATCGCACAGCACCACCGTGTGATCTCGGCCGAGGATCTTGGCCGTCGCCAGGCCCATGCCGCCCGCGCCTCCGGTGATCACTGATACTGAAGCCATAACTGGACGGTAGACGGCTGCGCATCAGTGCCGGTCGACTGGGTGATGCGGAGAGTCGAAATGACCGATCTGTCAGGCAAAGTGGCGCTGGTAACCGGTGCGTCGTCCGGCCTGGGCGCCGCGACTGCCCAACTGTTCGCCGCCTGCGGTGCGACGGTGTTCGGGTTGGCGCGCGACGCCGAGCGGTTGGCCACGGTGTTCGCCGACGTTCCCGGCGGGCAGTACGCCCCCACCGACATCAGCACCGCGGCAGCCTGTGCTGCGGCGGTCGAGCAATGCGTCGCCCAGTTCGGCCGGCTCGATGTTCTGGTCAACGTCGCCGGCGCCCATCAGATGCGCCACACGCAGGCCGTCACCGACGACGAGTGGGCCCATGATCTGGCGGTCAACCTCAACGGGCCGTTCTTCCTGTGCCGCGCGGCGCTGCCGCACCTGCTGGAGACCGCCGGCAATATCGTCAACGTCGCCTCGATCGCCGGGGTGGAAGGGCAGGCGTACTCGGCGGGCTACTGCGCAGCCAAGCACGGGCTCGTCGGGCTCACCCGGGCATTGGCCGTGGAGTTCACCGCGGAGAAGCTGCGCGTCAACGCGATCTGCCCGGGCGGGATGCTGACCCCGCAGGTGACCAACTTCCAGCTTCCCGAGGGCGCCGACGTCAACCTGATCATGCGGGTGGCTTCGCCACGCGGGATGAGCGCCCCGAGTGACGTCGCCGAGGTGATCGCCTTTTTGGCCAGCGATGCCGCGGCCGCGGTGCACGGCGCGGTCTATATGACCGACAACGGGAAAACGGCCGGGTAGGCGGTCGCGACATCACCCGCCGTTGTCGGACGGCGGCGCTAGCGTGCGCGTCATGGAACCGAAACCGGACCCTGCTGCGACACGTCCCGTCCTGCCCGAGGGTTATGGATTGCCAAGTTCAGCGGAGGGCTTGTTGAGCTGGTCAGACGTGGAACAGCGACTGCTGGCCTCACAGCACTATTGGTTGAGCACGGTACGCCCGGACGGCACCCCGCATTCGGTGCCGCGCTGGGGCGTGTGGCTCGACGGCCGGTTCTACTACGACGGCGCGCCAACCACCCGCCACGCACGCAACCTCCAAGGCAATCCGGCCTGCACGCTGACGCTCGAAAGCGGTACGCAGGTGGTGATCGTCGAGGGCGTCTCCACCGCGACCTCGGCAGACCCGGACGGCCTCGGCGCCCGGCTCGCGACCGCGTTTGAGAAATACCACCCGCAGTACGCTCCCCGCCCCGATGCCTGGTCGGGGCAGGACGGCGGCGGACTGCGCATGCTCATCCCCCGGCGAGCACTGTCCTGGTTCGCGTTCCCGACCGACTGCACCCGCTTCACCTTCTGACCGAGGTCCGCGTTTGGCATCCGTGGCCCGGCGAGCGGATTAGCATCCGCGGGTATGGCGCAGCGAGCACGGATGCGCACGGCATTGCCGCCGCAGCGGCAGCCAACCCGTATCTGTCGGCGGCAAAGTACGGCATCACTCACATCGACTCCGCACCGTCGGACAGCTTCGACGATCCGATCCCGCGGGGGCACCTTTCACCTCGACCGCTACCCGAGCTGCCGGCGGTCCGGTCAACATCATCACGCCGGCGCCCCACCGATCCGAACTTCCGGTGGGTGTCCTCGAGCTCGGGTGCGCGCTACGTCGAAGCTCCTGGGGTGCAACCGATTTCCACGCAGCAACTCGATGCGGTGCTGAGCCAGCAATGCACCGACGTCGGCCAGGCGATGTGGTGTCCACCTCGATGGTCCCGGCCGTATCCGCGACCTCGGGAATCGTCTTCCTCAACGGCTACACCGAAGGTGACGGCTGGGAGGTGACCGGGCTGGATTGGCAGACCGGGGAGACGGTGCACCGCACCATCTTCGGCCAGTCGAATCTGGGCAACGGCGCGTACGCCCTGATCGAGGGACTGCCCAACGGGGACCTGCTGTTCAACAGCGTGGGTGGACCACTGCGCGCAACGATCGCGCAGTAGCCGACCGGGCTGCTCAGCGCAGCGGCAATCCCGTCAACGCCCGGGCGATGACCAGCCGCTGGATCTCACTGGTGCCCTCGAAGATGGTGAAGATCTTCGCGTCGCGGTGCATTCGCTCGACCGGGTAGTCGCGGGTGTAGCCGTTGCCGCCGAGAATCTGGATCGCCTCGTCGGTGACATAGACGGCGGTCTCGCTGGCGAACAACTTGGCCATCGAGCCCTCGGCGTTGTCGAAGGCCTTGTTGTTACGTCCCATCCAGCCGGCCCGCCACACCATGAGCCGGGCGGCGTCGATGCGGCTCTTCATGTCCGCCAGCTTGAACGCCACCGCCTGGAACTCGCCGATCTTGCGACCGAACTGCTCACGCTGGCAGGCGTATTCGAGGGCGTACTCGTAGGCGGCGCGGGCCACGCCGACCGCCATCGCGCCGACGGTCGGTCGGGTCCGTTCGAAGGTCTTCATCGCGGCCTGTCCCCCGGCCGACGCACCGGACTTGACCCGGGCGACGCGCTCCTCGAATTTCTCCCGGCCACCGAGGATCATCTCCTCGGGCAACCGGACGTTGTCGAGCACGATCTCGGCGGTGTGCGAGGCCCGAATGCCGTGCTTCTTGAACTTCTGTCCCTGCGCCAGGCCCGGAGTGCCCGGCGGGATCACGAAGCTGGTCTGTCCGCGCGAACCGAGTTCGGGATAGACCGAGGCGACCACGATGTGCACGTTGGCGATGCCTCCGTTGGTGGCCCAGGTCTTGGTGCCGTTGAGCACCCATTCGCGGGTCGCTTCGTCGAAGCGAGCACGGGTCCGGATCGCACCGACGTCGGAACCGGCATCGGGTTCCGAGGAGCAGAACGCCGCGACCTTGGGGTCATCAGCGGTGCCGAACATCTCCGGCAGCCACTGGCCCAGCTGTTCGGGAGTTCCGTTGCCCGCCAGGGCTGCGGCGGCGAGTCCGGTGCCCAGAATCGACAGGGCGATGCCGGCGTCGCCCCAGAACAGCTCCTCGAACACCGTCAGCATGCCGATTCCGCTCGGTTCGGCGGCCTGGGTGGCGAACAGTTCCGGTGAGTACAGGCCGATCTTGGCCGCCTCCTGGATGACCGGCCACGGCGTCTCTTCGCGCTCATCCCATTCGGCGGCTGCCGGGCGGACGACCTCAGCGGCGAACTGGTGGACCCAGTCCCGCACCTCGATCACGTCATCGCTGAGCTCTACCGAGAACGACATGACTACTCCTGGAAGGACTGGGCGGACGCCACGGGACAGTACCGGCTTGATTGTGACACCTCGCCCTGGCAGCGGTCAGGCAGCGTCAATTAACACGACACTCATCGACCGGGCCGGTGTAGCATTCCGATAGGCGATGAAGCCCGCCTCAACCGCCGCCTTCGGCTAATGGCTTCTACCCCGATCTAGTCGTGGTAGAAGGCGGTGCCGGATGATCCGCAGCAACTTCCCTTCCGTCGCGATAAGACCGGATTTCGGCGCACTTCCCCCAGAAGTCAATTCCGGGCGTATATATCTCGGCCCGGGCTCCGCCCCGCTACTGACCGCCGCAGGTGCCTGGGGCGCGCTCTCCGACGAGCTGTCGATCGCCGCAAACGGCTACACCTCGGTCGTTTCGGAACTGACCAGCCTTGCCTGGCTGGGACCGACATCGGTGGCGATGGCCGGGGCGGCAACACCGTTCGCGACCTGGCTGCATGAAACTGCCGTCGTCGCAGCCGAGATCGCCGGGCAGGCCCGAGCGGCGGCCGCTGCCTACGAGTTGGCCTTCGCGATGACAGTTCCGCCACCGGTGATCGCCGCCAACCGCACGCTGCTGCTCACCCTGGTCGCCACCAATTTCTTCGGGCAGAACACCGCAGCGATCGCCGCCACCGAAGCGCGCTACGCGCAGATGTGGCTCCAGGACGCCACCGCGATGTACGTCTACTCCGAATCATCGGCAGTCGCATCGACGTTGCCGGGGTTCAGCGATCCCCCGCGCACGACCAATCCGGCCGCTACCACAGCCCAACAGATCCAGACGGTGTTGTCGTCACCATTGGCGCAGATCCTCGAACACGTCCCGAACGTGACCAACTCCGTGCTGTCCTCGGCAAACGCCGTCACCTCCGGCCGCGGAATCTCTGTCATCAACCTGCGGCTCGCGGCGCAAGAGACCGTCGGGCCGCCCTCGCCGATTCGGTTGGTTGCCCGGCAGGCCGCAGCACTCCCCGCGCTCGCAGCCTGGGGACGGGCCAGGCCGATAGGAACGCTCTCCGCGCCACCGTCCTGGTTCGCCGCGGCACCCGAGGCACGGCCGGTTGAGCTGGCGCTGACGGATTCGGTGGTGAGCACCGCCCCGGCCGACTCGGCCGACCCCGCCGGCCGCGGCACCGTCTTCGGCCAGTCAATGCTGGGAACGCTGGCCCGGAACGAGCCCCGGTTCTCGCGCGCCAAAAGCAAACCGATCATCGTGCGTTCTCCGGCCGCCGGTTAGCGCACGTCATCCCAGAACCGATCAGGAAAGGATTCGTGTGCCATGTATTTCGATATGGACTTCGGCGTCCTACCACCGGAGATCAACTCGGCAAGGATGTACGGCGGACCCGGCAGCGGCCCGATGCTTGCAACGGCCAGCGCCTGGGACCAGCTTGCCCGCGAGCTGAATACGTCCGCAGCGTGCTGCCGCGCGGTGATCGCCGGCCTGGCCACCGACGCCTGGCGGGGTCCGTCGTCGGCGACGATGACCGGCGCGGCGGGCCGATACGTGGATTGGCTGCACGCGACCGCCGGGCAGGCCGAGCAGACCGCTGTCGCAGTCAGGGCCGCCGCGGCGGCCTATCAGACCGCGTGGGCGGCCACCGTCTCGCCGCCGCTGATCGAGGCGAACCGGCTGCAGTTGAGGACGTTGGTCGCCACCAACTTCTTCGGGCAGAACAGCCCGGCGATCGCCGCCACCGAAGCTGACTACGAGCGGATGTGGGCACAAGATGCCGCCGCCATGCGCAGCTACGCGGTATCGGCATCGGCCGCCTCGACGCTGACACCGTTCAGCGCTCCGCCCGCGGTGACGACGACGGCCGCTGCGACCCCGGCGGCAGCGACAGTGGATCCCGCCACGCTGCTGTCCTTGGCGCTGGACGTCCCGTCGTTGACCAGTGCGGCTGCGTCGACGACGAGTTCCACCTTCTCGGGGGCCGCCATCCAGACCACCAACCACGCACTGGCGGTCAACGCGATGCGCGACGGGCAGCAGGGCATCGGACCGTTCATCGTGAGCGCGAACCGGCCCGTAGCGGCTACCGGTCCGGTACTCGTTGCCGCGCCTACGGTTTCAGCGCTGATAGGCCGGGCCAGCGCGGTCGGCAGACTGTCGGTGCCGCAAGGCTGGGCGGCCATGCAGCCTGCAGCGGATCCCGCTCCGGGCCTCATCCCGCGCTCCCAGAGCCCGGCGACTGGGCCGACGGCGTCGCAGGCAGTGCCGCCGGGCGTGTTCGGCGAAGCCATGCTGGGCACCCTGGCCGGGCGCGGAGCCAACAACGCGGCGGCGAAACATCTACGGCGCAGCGTCATACCCCGGTCACCGGCGGCCGGCTGATACCGCTCACGCCCAGATAGCCTGCCCCGCAATGCTACCGACGTAGTAGGCACCAAGTCCGCAGCTCAAGGTGAGCACCAGATTGGCCACCGCGTAGAGCCGTGCGCCGGCACCGGCGAGCTGCAAGGTCTCGTAGGAGAAGGTCGAATACGTGGTCAGCGCCCCGCACAGGCCGGTGCCGATCAGCAGGTGCAACCGCTCGTCGCCGGCACTGACCGCACCGGTGAGTGCACCCAAGATCAGGCAGCCGAACACGTTGGCGGTGAACGTGCCCCACGCGAAGGTGGTGTTATGGCGGGATTGGACGAATCGGTCGGTCAGGTACCGCAGTGGCGCCCCCACCGCGGCGCCGGCGATCACCAGCAGCCAGGTCACTGGCCCTCGGCGGGTCGACCGACGTGTCGGACCACCTCGACCTCGTCGAGCATTATCAGCCCTTCGGTGACTAACTCGTCCAGTTCCGGCAGGAAGGCGCGGATTCGCTCGGCGCTGTCGACGATGATGATCGAGACCGGCAGATCCTCCGACAGCGACAGCAGCCGGGTGGTGTGAATGGCCGAGGATGCGCCGTAACCCTCGATTCCGCGGAATGCTGTCGCCCCGGCTAGGCCGGCCCGGCGGGCCCGGTGCACGATCTCGCTGAACAGCGGTTTGTGGTGCCAGGTGTCGCTTTCGCCGACCAACACCGTCATGCGCAGTGCGGATCCGATGAGCTGGGTCATGATGTTCTCCTGATGATCAGACGTCGGGTGAGGCCGGCCATGGTCCAGGTGGCGGTGAGCACCAGCACCGGCGTGGTGAGTAGATACAGCAACGCCCGCACCGGATGGCCGGCGGCGGCCAGGGTGTCGACATCGCCGGCGAATGTGGAGAACGTCGTGTAGCCGCCCAGCACACCTGTGCCCAACAGCGGCCGCAGCAGCCGATGCCCCACCCATAGTTCGGTGATCGCCACCATCAACGCCCCCATCAGCGCGCACCCGCTGACGTTGACAGCCATTGTGGCCCAGGGGAAGCCGCCGGAGGGGGCAGGCCAGGCCAGTTCGATGCCGTAGCGGGCGCTTGCGCCGATGGCGCCGCCGACCGCGACCGCCGCGACCACCGGCGCCTGATCGCGCACCGCAGAGGATCGCCGGTGCCGAACAAACAAGTCAGGGCCGGCGGTCACGTCACGACCGGAAATCTGCATGGCTCAGATGGGCATTCGGTAGCCGTAATATTCGTGGTCCTCGTTGTAGCCGCCCATCCCGAGGCCGCGATGGCGGAAGTCGTCGATGAACTCGATTGCCTCGATCCATTTCACCATTTTGAAGCCGAGTTCGTGCTCATTGCGGAGCCGCAGCGGTGCGCCGTGCGCTTCGGTGAGCGGTGCGTTGTTCATCTCGTAGGCCAGCAGCGTCGTGGGTTCCCTCATGTGGGCGATCTTGTGGCAGTCGTAGTAGCGGCCCTCGTTCGACGGGCCGGATCCTTCGGCAAAGGAATAGAACGCCACCCAGCGCGCCGACGGCAGTGGCCGCACCAGCTCGACGATGTCCGACATCCGCACCCCGGCCCACTTGGCTACTCCGGTCCAGCCCTGAATGCAGTGGTGGCCCGTGATCTGTTCGTGTTTGGGCAGCGCCAACAGCTGTACGTAGGTCAAGGCGACCGGGTTCTCCACCAGTCCTTCGATCCGCAACACGTAATCGGACCACTCGCCGTTCTGCAGCGCGCGGTAGTGCTCGGAGGTGGGCAGTGTTCCGTTGGGCCACAGGTACGGTGAAAGATCTTTCTCCGCGTAGGTAGTGTTCGGATGCGGGAGTTCCAACAATTCGGTGAGCCAGCCGAGCATCGCGGTGCCGACTTTGTGGACCATCGCGGGATAGCGCAGCGTCAGCGGGGAGGCTGCCAACCACAGCAGGACGATGACAACCACGACGATCAGATAAACGACTACCGGCCAATATGATTGGGTGTCGGTGCCGATCACGATGTGGTTGAGATTGCCCACCAGACCAGTGGTGAACACCATCAGGGTGTGCACCGCGATGAAGAACACCATCCACAGCAGCACCGAGAAGTGCACGGTCCGCGCCACCTGCTGATTCAGCGGTCCCCGGTCCAGGCCGAAGCGTGCGGCGATGGCCGGCGACTGCAGCAGCCCGGTTCCGAAAGCCAGTGGTGCGGCGATGAATACGGTACTGAAGTAGGCAATGACCTGAAGCGCGTTATAGTTGGTGAAACCTTCGTTTACCGGAAAGTCCAGTGACGCATACTGAATCATGGTCGATACCGCGTTGGGCAGCACCTCCCATGACTGCGGAACGATCCGGCGCCACTCGCCGCTGGCGAACAGCAGCACGTAGAACACCACGCCGTTGAGCAGCCACAGCAGATCAAAGGTGAAGTGCCACCAGCGCGCCAGGCCCACCGTGTGGCGAACGCCGGGGATGCCCAGCCACTTCGGCAGCGCCACCGAATCATCCTTGGCAGTCCACATGTGCGCGGCGTCGGCTTCGTTCATCCGGTCCTTCGGCACTGGGCCGCGCATCCGCAGCCAGGCCGTCCCGGGCCTGCAGCCCTGGTTGAGGTACAACCGCGGGTGATCGGCAAGGATCTGCAGACCCGCCCGCATCAGAAACATCATGAAGACGATGTTGAACAGGTGCTGCCAGCGCAGCCATGCCGGAAAGCCGGTGTCGATCGTTGGCGTGACGTGCGTCGACGTACCCGGGTAGGCGGCGATGAAGCCTTGCATCCAGTCGTATTGGCGCAGCTGCTGAGCCAGCGCGATCCCGATCACGAGCCCGACCGCGCCCAGCGGGATCAGCCAGACCGAGGACACCCAGCGCTTACCGAACCGCAGCGCGGGAACCTGCGCCATTTCCTGGGGAATCGATCCGGCCCAGTGCCCGATCTCGACCCGGCGATCCAGCGCGCCGCGGCGCGGTCCCTGATCGAGTAGCGATGGCAAATCGTTTAGATACGAAGCCATTTCGCGCCTCCTACCGGTACGACCAACGTGTCATTGGAAGTGGTAGAAGCTATCAGCCGGGGCGGCGGTTCATGGCGAGCTTCATCGCCTCCATCCACTATAACCGCTGGCTGCGAGGTGTGCAGCGAGGTTTTCTCCGCTAGGCGGAGCCGCCGTGCCCATGCGGCGCGGCGGCGGCCTCACGGGTGATCTGCTCGAACTGCTGCGCCATGGCTTCGGCCAGCGCGGTAGCCGCCGACAGCGGCCGGACCATCACGACGAAGTCGTCGATCTTGCCGTCGTCGTCGAAGTGCAGGAAGTCGCATCCGGTGATCCGTTTGCCGTCGACCGACGCTTCGAAGATCAGGGCATGGTCGCGCCCTCCAGGGTCACCGATCTCCCGCACGTAGTGAAAATCCTCAAAGACGCGCATCACCGCCCGCAGGATCGCCGCGGTGACCGGCTTGCCCGGGTAGGGCTTGAACGCCACCGGGCTGGTGAACACGACATCGTCGGACAGCAGCCCCTCGATGGCCGCGGCATCGCGGGCCTCCACAGCTTGCCGAAAAGGGTGCACAGGACACCTCCACTAGTCAACGTATTGCAATGCCCTACGGTAGACGCATCAGCCGTCCTACGCGGCCGGTCCACCGAGTCCGATCACCGGAATCGTCGGTCGATGACCTCACGTGGAAGCTGGTGGGGGGTCGGATAGGTGACCAGTACCCGAATGCCATCCGGATCAGCGCCATCGACGAAACTGATCTCACCCAAGGTGTTTGAGTACGTGCTCGGATCGTGGACTCGCATACGTTGTTCAACCTGCTGCAGTTCCTCTTCGCTGCCGACAGACCAGATGATCTGCTCGACACCGACGCCGGTGATGCCACCCGCCCTGGACGCCTCATGCGTGCGCAAGTAGATCTCGAAGCCGTCCGGCGTCAAGAGAAGTGCCGCATCCTTCTCGTAAATGGCTACATCGCACTGGAATACGTGGCAGTAGAACTTCACGGAGTGGTCCAGATGCGACACTCGCATCAAGCACGATGCAACCCTGGCCGTACTCATCCGCCTCCTGTTCGCGATCGGTTCAGCCTGCCGTAGCCGGCGATGCCGCACTTCCCCCATCTGATTCCCAGCCATCAAGAGCAGTAGCTGCCATATTGCGCCGTTCCCGGCTACGCGAACTGACCGTCAGCAGATCACTCACTGTCACTGCATTTTTCGGCTGTGCCGCAGTCATCATGGTGGTGTGCGCATCGCTCGCCTCGGCGCGCGCGGGAACCACTACCAACGTGAGACGGTCACCGTCGAGCCCGAGAAGTTCAACCGTGTCGACCGGCTGAAGCCGGTACCCATCCAGCCGTACCGGCTGCCCGTCACTGACGAGTTTCCGAGGCGCGCCCACCCACTCGTTCAGGTTGTACAAGACCCGGCTGATGCGACCCAATCGAACGGAGAGCACCGCCAGCAGGTCAGGTAACTCCACGACCAGGTCATCGGTGTGAGGCCACCATGCCCCATCGACGTATCCGCTCTGCGAAGCTTTGCGCTTCAACCGCAGCCGCGGCGTCTGCAGTGGCGACGTGGAGTTATCGGGGCTTTTGCGTGTTGTCTTGTGTCGCGTCATGATGACGCTCCCATCTGAGCCCTAGCGGCCAGAATTTCCGGCGATGACAGGACTTAAAAGCACCACGTGTACTGAAGTACCGCCGCTGCCAACAACCCTACGCCATCCGGTCCGAGCGCCGGAGCGCGCAGGATCGCCCCGCGTTCGACCATGAGTCAAACCGCATCGCATTCCACGGCTCGCCTGTCGGCCGCCCGCGAAAGCGGAAAGCGGGTAGTGTTAAGGGTGCTGAGACCTTCAGCCGGTGCGGAAGCGAGTTCGGCTGTACGCCGCCGATTTCGATGAGTTCTTATTCGAGCCGCACATTCCGATCTCTACCGACGATGCTGTCGAACAAGCGTGGACACCTTGCCCATTCTCACCGGCAGACCAGCCGAATTCGAGTTGGCAATGACACCGTCACGACTTGAACCGCAAGTACTCCCACACCCGCTACCCAGAAACCAGGCAAACACCATGATTACTCTCGGAGTGATCCTCATCGTCCTCGGGCTCCTCTTGCCCGCTCTTGTCCCCACCTTTGCCTATGCCCATCTCTGCTTGGTCATCGGCGTCATCCTTCTTGCCGTCGGGTTGCTCCTGACCCTGATGGGACGGATGGGGCATGCAGTCGGCGGGCGCCGCACCTACTACTAACCCGCAGATGTATTCAGCGACTCCCCGCTCGCCCGACCGAAGGCCGACGAAAGGGGAGACCGGTGGCGATCACTGATATTTCGGTCTTCGCCCATCTGACCGACGCCGATATCGACGCTTTGGCCGCTGACTTGGACGCAATCCGGCTGGACATCGAGGATTCCCTTGGCGAGCGCGATGCGCTCTACATCCGCCGTACTATCGCCGCACAACGTGCCCTGGAAGTGGCGGGGCGGCTCCTGCTGACCGCTGGTTCGAAACGCCTGGTCTGGTGGACGGGCACGCTGACCGTCGCTCTGGCCAAGATCATCGAGAACATGGAGATCGGCCACAACGTCATGCATGGCCAGTGGAACTGGATGAACGACCCCGAGATCCACTCCTCGACATGGGAGTGGGACATGGCCGGGGTGTCGAAGCATTGGCAATTCACCCACAACCTTCGCCATCACAAGTACACGAACATCGTCGGCATGGATGACGACGTCGGCTACAGCACTTTGCGAGTCACTCGGGACCAGCCCTGGCATCCGGCCAACATCGGGAACCTGCTGTTCAACATCGTTCTCGCGCTCGGTTTCGAGTGGGGAATCGGCTTGCAGCCCATCGAATTCGGCAACATCGCCAAGGGCGGCTCGGATCGCGAAACCGCCCTCGGAAAGGCACGCGAGTTTGTGGCCAAGGCCGGCAGGCAGGTGTTCAAAGACTACTTAGTGTTCCCCGCACTGACCTCCCTGTCACCGGCAGCCACCTACAGGGCGACGCTGAAGGCCAACACCCTGGCTAACGTGATCCGCAACGTCTGGGCGAACGCGGTGATCTTCTGCGGGCATTTCCCCGACGGCGCAGACAAATTCATCAAGACCGACATGATCGGGGAATCCCAGGGGCAGTGGTATCTGCGCCAGATGCTGGGCAGCGCCAACTTCGACGCCGGGCCGACAATGCGGTTCATGAGCGGCAACTTGTGCCATCAGATCGAGCATCACCTTTATCCCGACCTGCCGAGCAACCGGTTACACCAGATCTCGGCCCGGGTGCGTCAGATCTGCGACAAATACGACCTGCCCTACACCACGGGCTCGTTCCTGACGCAGTACGGCAAGACGTGGCGCACCGTCGCCAAGCTGTCGCTGCCGGATCGCTACCTGCGCGAGACCGCCGACGATGCCCCGGAGACGCGCAGCGAGCGCATGTTCACCGTGCTGCCGACCGACTTCGTCGGCACCGACCCGGCGACCGGGCGCCGCCGCGGGCTCAAGTCGGCGATCGCGGCGGTGCGCTGTCGGCGCCGCGCCGCCGGGATCAGTCCCGGCACACGTGGATTACGCCGATCCGCCGACCTAGAATGTCAGCGTGAGCTCGCCGCGATTCAGCAGGTGACGGTGCGGTCGTGACCGACGTATCCGAGCCCGGCAATCGGCCGGCGCCGACTGCGGAAGGCGCCGACCCGGACGCCGACGATCTGCGGTCCGGTCTGGCCGATCTCGCCGGTCTGGTTGCAGACTCACTGGGCCTCGAGGAACTCCTTGCCCGGGTGGCCACTTTCGCGGTGCAGGCCATCCCCGCCGCTGACGGCGCGGGGTTGACGTTGCTGCGCACTGACCGCACGGACAACCGGGTCGAGGTTCTGGCTGCCAGTGCCCCCTTCGTGCAGCAGATCGATGAGATTCAATACGTCGAGGTGAACGAGGGCCCCTGCATCACCGCGGCGTTGGAGCGACGCACCGTGCGGTCCGGGTCGTTAGGCGGCGAAAAGCTCTGGCCACGCTTCGGCCCGCGGGTGGGACGCCTCGGCGTGCACAGCGTGTTGTCACTACCGCTGCTGCTGCCCGGCCAGGTGGTCGGTGCGATCAATGTCTACGCGCACCGCAGGGACGCCTTCACCGAACGCGCCGCCGAACTCGGGGAACTGTTCGCCATTCCCGCCGCCGTCGCCGTCCACAACGCGCACGTGCTCACCCAGGCCCGGGCGTTGACCGCACAGCTGCAGGCAGCGCTGTCCACCCGACCGGTTATCGACCAGGCCATCGGTATTCTGCGAGCCCGTTCCGGGGGAACCGCCGAGGAGGCGTTCGACCGGCTGCGCCGGATCAGCCAGACCGAGAACATCAAACTGGCGGTGGTCGCACGAGGCATCGTCGACGAAGCGGTGCGCCGCGCTCGTGCTCGCAACACCGCCCGTTGACCGCGAGTAGCGTTGGGTATAGGCACTGTTAGACCCGGATCCCTGATCCGTGGTCAGATATTGCGCCCGGGCAGTCGCGACCTGCGGCACTCGGCTTGGACCGAAAGATCGGCGTTCGGGGCGTCAATGGGGAGCACGACCCGTTGTGGACATCTCCGCGGCGCTGGCTGCCGATCTCGCGGCCCTGACCGAAATTCTGGACGAGCCTGACCTCGACCTCACCGACACGCTGCGCCAGTTGGCGGACAACACCAAACTCGCAGTGGGGTCGTATCTGGGACTTACGGTGATCATCACCGTCTTGGGTCGTCGAACCAGCTTCACTGTGCTCGAGGAAGGCACCGAGTCTGGCGACATCGTCACCTCACTGTGCCTGCCGATGCCTCCAGACGGGTCCGACGACAGCGCCGCGCCGCACGCGGTCCTGATTCTCTACGCCGGCCACCCCGGCGCCTTCGTCGACCTGGCCGCCGACCTCGCCTGGCTGACCGGCCACGCCCTGAGCGAGTTCGTCCTGGACCAGCACCGCGCCCCTCCCCTAGCCGGAGCCGCGCCCGGCGGGCTCGCAGCGACCTCGCTGATCGATCAGGCGATCGGGGTGTTGATCGCCCGCGGCTATGCCCCCGAACATGCCCACCGCGAACTCGATTCCCGGGCCCAGCGGCTCGGCGTGAGCCGCAGCGGCAGCGCGAACGACATCCTCAGCGAATTGAATCGACCGGTCTCCGAAGACGATTGACACCCATCGCAGGCCGTCAGGCCGTCGAAGAATTCTCCAGCTCTGCCGGGTGATGGTTGATGCCGGTGCGGGCTACAGTCCGGCGCGGCCGGCCGTCGGGAGGCCCGCTCAGCGCTTGCACCGCGGCCATCTCTCCTGGCCTCCTGGCGTGCGGCGGTGCAGCGTCGGCGCCGCTCTCGGAGGCCTGCGAGCCGCGCCGCCCAGCCGGCAGCACGTGCGGCGCCGCGCCGATCGCCAGGACTGCGGCGCCGGTGGCCCCCAGTGCCCGCGACCAGCCCAGCGGTCCGACGGGGACGCAACCCAGCAGCTGGCTGATTCCCGGCAGGCTGATCATCGCCGCGAACGCCGCGAACGAACCGGCGGCGGTGAGCAACACCAACGGCGCGTGGGAGTCGACCAGGGTCTGGGCAAGCTCGGTGGTGACCAGGGTGATCAACGCGACGGTGGCGGCGCGCTGGCGAGCGCCCGGTACAGCAGAAAGGCGAGCCATCCCCCATGCGGCGCTGGCCGCGGCCCCGGTGATCGCCCCGCGGACCGCGACGGCGCGCATCAGGCTGCGTTCGTCGATGCCGTGCACCACCCGATGCGAGGAGCCGGCGGGGGTGCTCACCGCGACCGCGGTGGCCGGCAGCGCGTCGGTCAGCATGTTCATCAGCAGCAGCTGGCGATTGTTCAGCGGCGAGGTCCCGGACAGTGCAGTGCCGATGACGCCGAAGATCACCTCGCCGACGTTGCCGCCGAGCAGACCGGTCACCGCCAACTGCACTCCGCGCCACAGTCGCTGGCCCTCGTCGATGGCATCCACCAGTGCACCGATGCGCCCATCGGTCAACACGATGTCGGCGGTGAGGTGCGCCGAATCGCTGCCGCGCGCGACGACACCCAGACCCACGCTGGCGGCCCGGATCGCCGCCGCGTCGTTGGCGCCGTCTCCGACCATGGCGCACACCCGTCCGCTGCGTTCGAGGGTCTGCACGACCTGCACCTTGTTCTCCGGCGACATCCGGGCGAAGATCATCCGCTGCGCCACCGCACTTTCCTGATCCTTGCGCGACAGCGCGTTCCACTGGGCCCCGGTGATGACTTGCTCGGCGGCGACCGGCACCCCCAATTCCGCAGCGATCGCGGTGGCGGTGACGGGGTGATCACCGGTGATCAGCCGGATCCCGACGCCGCGGTCCGCCAGGTCGGCGAGCAGTTGTGGCGCTTCGGCACGGGGAGTGTCGGAGATACCGAGGTACCCGGTGAGTGTCAGCCCGGCCTGGCACAACCCGGCGAGGATGTCCGGGTCGTCGGCGAGGGCCTTCACCTGAGCGGCAGTGAGCCGACGCTGCGCCACCGCGATCACCCGCAGCCCACCGGCCGCCAGTTCGGCGACCGGCGCGTCGCTGTCCGGGCCGAGGCCCGTGCAGGCGGACAGCACGACTTCCGGAGCTCCCTTGATCATCAACTCCCTGCCCAACACCGATGCCGAGAACGCCCGGCCGGAGCGGAACGGCAGGTGCGCGTCCGGGGTGGTCCACAGGGGTGCCCCGCCATCGGATATCGCGGCGGAAGCCTCAGTCACGGCCTGGTCGGTGGCATGCGCGTGGGGGTCGCCCTCGGGGGCCGGCGCGGCGTTGGCCGCGCACCGCAGCACGTCGTCGTGCGCGTGGCCGGAGACCGGGTACACCCGGGTGACCCGCAGCCGGTTCTCGCTCAACGTTCCGGTCTTGTCGAAGCAGACCACCTCGACTCGGCCCAGGGCCTCCACCGAGCGTGGAATACGCACCAGCGCACCGGAATCGGTCAGGCGTTGAGCCGAGGCATGTTGGGCCAGGGTCGCCATCAGCGGCATGCCCTCGGGCACCGCGGCGACCGCGACCGCGATCGCATTGCCCAGGGCCAGGCGCAGCCCACCGCCGCGCAGCATCCCCAGCAGACCCACCATCAGGCCGCCGCCGGCGCTGGCCGGGAAGGCACGGCTCATCAGCTGACTGAGCTGGTGCTGCAGGCCGACCACCGGCAGATCCCCGGCGGCCAGTTCGGCGGCACGACGGGCCTGAGTGTCGGCGCCGACGGCGGTGACCACGGCCCGTGCCGTGCCGGCGACAACCGTCGTGCCGGCGTAGAGCATGCAGCGCCGTTCGGCGAGTTCAGCACCGGGCAGCACAGCCGCGGTCTGCTTGTCCACCGACAGTGATTCGCCGGTGAGCGAGGATTCGTCGACCTCGAGATCGGTGGCCTCGATCAGCCGCGCGTCGGCGGGTACGACCTCATTGCTGCGGACCTCGATCACGGTGCCGGGGATCAGGCGGTCCGCGACGATCTCGGCGTAGCGGTCGGTGCCCGGCTCGACGGTGCGGGCCGGTGGGGTCTGTTGGGCCAGAAGCCGGTTCAGCCGGTTCTCGGCCTGCAGTTGCTGGGCTGCCGCAAGCATGCAGTTGCCGATCAGCACCGTGCTGACCATCAACGCGTCGACCGGCGAACCCAGCATTGCGGTGGCCGCCGAACTGAGCGCCAGCACCGGCATCAGCGGATCCGACAGTTCGGCGCGCACCGCCTTGATGAACTGCCAGGCCATGTGCGGCGGCACAACATCGAGTTCGGCGGCGGCGCAGGCGACGTCGGGGACCGGCAGGATCGCGCGGACCTCGTCGAGCGACATCGCATGCCACTCGTAGGACGGTGCGGGTCGCGGCGCCGGCGTCCGAGCGACCTGGCGCGCCAGCAGATATCCCGAGAGCAGCCCGGTGGCCGCCCCGGCGGTGACCGGCCCGGGGCCGCGCCCGCCCCGTACGCCGGGAACCATCAGCAGCGCACCGAGTGTCGAGGCGCCGGTGGACAGGGAGATGCCGCGCTGGGCGGCCGCGCGTGCCGCCGGTATGGCATGCAGCACCCGCCAGGCACCGGCCAGGTCGGCCAGCAGCAGATCCGCTTCCCACGGCGGCGCCGTCTCCGCATCGTCGGGCAGGATCCCCAGGCCCACGTCGGCGCTGGCGAGTGCCTGCGCGCCGGTCGACGTCAGCACCGCAACGGTGCGGCCGTCTTGCTGCCGTGCCGTCAACGCGGCGGCCAATGCGTCGTCGAGTTGTTCATCGTCGGCGGCGATCTCGACCGGCGCCAGTTCGTCGAACGCGGGTCGCAGTTCCCCCAGGGACTCGACGTCGAGGGTGACCAGTTCCGCCCCGGACGCCCGCGCCTCGGCCAGCAGCGCCGCGGCCAGTGGGTGGCGTGCATTCGCGGTGCAGAGCAACCGCGGATCGATGAGAACGGCGTCGACGCGATCGAGTCGGCGCACACCCTCCGGGCGCAACGGCAGCGCCGAGTGCTGCTCGACCAACGACCGGCTCAGGGTGGCCGCGAAGGACTCCGTCGTGGTGCGCATGGCCTTCGGGCCGGCGACCACGGCCGCGGTGGCGGCCGTGGTGACATTGCGGGTCAGCACTCCCACCAGGCCGGCCCCGAACAGCTGGACGTAGCCCGCCCGCCTGCCGTGCCGGTCGATCGCTCCCTCCGGCAGGGGCACCGGCCGCGACGACACGTGTACCTGCGCCTGGTCGGCGTGCCTGGCCAGGTGCGGCTCGTGGCGGATCCAGGCCTGCGCCGCGGCCGCAGATTCGGCGGCCTTGACGCCTTGCAACGCCAAGTCCACTGCCAGCGTGGCCGGCGACAAGGTGGCGATGCGCGCTCCGGTGGAGATCAGCGACAGCACCGTGTCGGCCGGACCCCGGCCGATTCGCTCGGCAAGTTGCTGGCGCAGCCACGGCTGGTAGTTCGCCAGCGCCGCGACGGCGTCGACGGTGATCGGCGCCTGCGGCAGCCGCAACGCGCGCCCGGCGACCGCGATGGCCAGCCCGGCGGCGTTGACGCCGACCATCACACCCCGGGCCATCAGCAACAACCCGTCGCCGGGCAAGACGGTGGCCGGTGCCGCGCCGTTCGTAGCTGCCGGGCCTTCGGCGCGGCGGTAGCCGCGTTCGACTCCGGCGATCAGGCGGCACAGGTCATTCAGCGATACCTGCTCGTCATCGACGGCGAGCTCCACCACGACCCGCGACAACGGGCGGTTCAGCCGCGCCGACACCACTCCGGGCTCGGCGGCGAGCGCGTCGAGCACCCGCTGCCCGAGGTCGGCGGATTCGCTCAAGCCACGGACCTCGATCCAGGCGCGGTTCTCCCCGCGCCAGCACCTGCGGGTCAGCGTCGCCGTGGTGGATTCGCCGGACAGCACCCGGGTGGCTTCACGAATCGGCAGCGCGGCGACCTGCAGTCCGGCCGAGGTGATGGCCCCCACGGCCTCGGTGGTGGCCGATGCACTGCGAGCGGCCGCGCCGACGACGGCTGAGGCAGCACGGATGCCCAGGGCGGCCGGGCGCAGCAGCAACGATGTCGGATTCAATTCGGCAGCAACCAATCCTGTGGTCTGACAGCGGGCTTGGGTCGCACCCGCCGGGCGGCCAACACGCCGCGTGAACTGCCCAATTCTGGCGACACTTTGGCGATTGCGCAACTATATGAATGTGTCGTTCGGCGAATCCCGTCATGGGAGTTGAGACAAAATGAATGCCGCCATGGCTAAAGATGAAGAACGGCTGCCCGAAGAAATCAGTTCAGGCAACCGGCCCGATGAACCCACCCAACCCCAACTGGCATCCGCCGCGAGTACGTTCGCGCTGCTCAGCAGTCCGGCACGCCTGCACGTGATGTGGCTGGCCGCCCAGGATGCCTACGACGTGACAACCCTGGCGCGGCGAGCGGGCGTCAATGTCGCCACCATGAGCCAGCACCTGACCAAGCTGCGACTGGCCGGCCTGATCAATGCCCGCCGTGACGGGCGCCACCACATCTACACCGTCGATGACCCGCACATCTTGACGCTGCTGCAGCAGATCTTCGCCCACATCGCCCCGGACGGCAGCCTGGCGCCCGACCCGCCACGAGGCGGCTCGAGTAGCTGAACGGCCGGCGGCATACGACGATGTGTCCGACGCAGCTGACGATGCACCTCAGGTAAGGAGACCGGCGTTGGGCGATCAGATAGTGGCTCCGGTGTTGCCCAACGGCGCGGTGCTGCCGTTCCCGCCGGTCGGGTCCGGCAGTGTCGCGGGCCGGACCCTGCAGGAGTCGACCTACAGTCCGCGGCCGGTCCCCCGGCGACTGCACGCCGATGCACCCAATGTCGTCATCGTGCTCATCGACGACGCCGGCCCCGGCCTGCCGTCGACGTTCGGCGGCGAGGTGACCACCGCGACCCTCGACCGGATCTGCGGGCAAGGCGTGTCCTACAACCGGTTTCACACCACAGCCATGTGCTCACCCACCCGGGCGTCGTTGCTCACCGGCCGCAATCACCACGAGATCGGCAACGGACAGATCGCCGAGCTGGCCAATGACTGGGACGGCTACGCCGGCAAGATTCCAGCATCAAGCGCCACGGCAGCCGAGGTGCTCAAGCAGTACGGCTACGCCACGTCGGCCTTCGGGAAGTGGCACAACACCCCCGCAGAGCAGACCACCGCCGCCGGACCGTTCGAAAACTGGCCCACCGGTCTGGGTTTCGAATACTTCTATGGATTCTTGGCCGGCGAAGCATCCCAGTACGAGCCCAACCTGGTGCGCAACACCACCGTGGTGGCCCCGCCGAGGACACCCGAAGAGGGTTATCACCTGTCCGAGGACCTGGCCGACGACGCCATCTCCTGGCTGCGGCGGCACAAGGCCTTCAACGCCGACAAGCCGTTCTTCATGTATTGGGCCAGCGGCTGCCTGCACGGCCCGCACCACATCATGAAGGAATGGGCCGACAAGTACGCCGGCAAGTTCGACGACGGCTGGGACGCCTATCGCCAGCGGGTGTTCGAACGGGCCAAGACCAAAGGATGGATTCCCCAGGACTGTTCGCTCACCGAACGCGACGAGACCCTGACCGCCTGGGACGACATCCCCGAGGACGAGAAGCCGTTCCAGCGCCGACTGATGGAGGTTGCCGCCGGTTACGCCGAGCACGTCGACGTCCAGGTCGGCCGGATCGCCGACGAGCTGGAAAGCCTCGGCTACGCCGACAACACGCTGTTCTTCTACATCTGGGGCGACAACGGCTCCTCCGGCGAAGGCCAGAACGGCACCATCTCGGAGCTGTTGGCCCAGAACGGGATCCCCACCACGGTGCGTCAGCACATCGATGCCCTCGACGCACTCGGCGGCCTGGACGTGTTGGGATCTCCCCTGGTCGACAACCAGTACCACGCGGGGTGGGCCTGGGCCGGATCCACCCCGTACAAGGGCATGAAACTGCTGGCGTCGCACCTGGGCGGCACCCGCAACCCGATGGTGGTGCGCTGGCCGGCCAAGATCGCCGCGGACTCGGCGCCGCGGGACGTTTTCCTGCACTGCAACGACGTGGTACCGACCATCTACGAAGTCATCGGGATCGAGGCACCCCAGACGGTGCACGGACAACCACAGCTGCCGTTGGCCGGGGCCAGCTTCGCGCGCACGCTGGCCGACCGGAATGCGACCGGCGGCAAGAAGACCCAGCACTTCGAGATCATGGGCAGCCGCGCGATCTACCACGATGGCTGGATGGCGTCGGCCCGCGGTCCCCGACTGCCGTGGGTGCCCGGCCAACCGCCCGGCATAGCCACCTGGACCCCCGACGCTGACGTGTGGGAGCTCTACAACCTCGACGAGGACTGGACGCAGGCCCGCGATCTGGCCGCACAGATGCCCGAGAAACTCGCCCAGCTGCGCGAGGTGTTCATGGTCGAGGCGGCCCGCAATGCGGTGCTGCCCATCGGCGGTGGCCTGTGGGTGCCCGTCTACCACCCCGAGTTGCGCATCGCCCCGCCCTACACCGAGTGGGACTTCACCGGCGATACCGTGCGGATGCCCGAATTCTGTGCGCCGGCGCTTGGCAACAAGAACAACGTGGTCACCATCGATGCCGACATCCCGGCCGACGCGAACGGAGTGCTGTATGCCCTCGGGGCCGGCGCCGGCGGCCTGACGTGCTACTTCGACGACGGTCATCTCTGCTACGAGTACAACCTGTTCATCTTGTCGCGCACCAAGATTCGTTCAGCGACCAAGGTGCCGCCCGGACGCGCCACCATTGCCGTGACCACGCAGTATGCGGAACCGCGCCCGGCCGGACCGCTCGACATCACCGTGGCCGTCAACGGCGACACTGTTGCCGAGGGCCAGGTGCCCGTCAGCGCACCGTTGTTGTTCACCGCCAACGACTGCCTCGACGTCGGCACCTGCCTGGGCTCGCCGGTGTCCCTGGACTACCGGGAGCGCGCACCGTTTCCGTTCGAGGGCCACATCCACCGGGTTCGCGTCGCTTACACCTGAGCCCGCGCAGCAACCCAAGTGATCGCGGTCACAGACCAAAGTCCCGAGATGACGTGATCGGCAACACTTTTGCATTTCCTACAACCCGCGGCTGTATAACGTCTCGATCCATGAAAGATCCAGTGCTTGTTCTCCCGGTACTCGCCGGAATCCTCGGACTGCTCGTCTTCGGATTCCTGGCCCTGGAGGTCGTGTTCCACATCGGCTGAGGCCACCGGCCGCTAAGACCGGGTGTGCTGCGCGACAAGCTCTTTGAGCAGTTGCCCGGTCCGCAGCAACGGCGCCGCCGATTTGGCGGCCAGCGACATGATCACCGCGCCCTCAACCGCTGCGATGGTGGTGGTGGCCAGCTGCTGCGCGGTCTCGGGCGCGACATCGGCCTCTTCCAGCCGATCGGCCAGTAGGTGCTCCCAGTCGGCGAATACCGCGCCGGCGACATCGGCCGCATCGGGCGCTTCGGAGCGTCCCAACGCTGCGGCCACAATCGGACAGCCCGCACGAAACTCGCTGCCGATCAAGGCTTCCTTCCACACCGCAATGAACGCCTCGACGGCCGTCACCGCATCCGCCTCGGCCAGCAACCGCCGGATCATGTCAGAGGTAGTCCGACCAGCGGTTCTGGCCGCATTGGCGACAAGTTCGGCTTTGCCACCGGGAAAATTGAGGTACACCGAGCGTCGCGCGATCCCGCTATGCGCGAGGAGTTCGGAAATCCCAGTACCTGCAACACCTTTGCGCTGCAGTAGTGCGATCGCACTGCTGATGAGCCGGTCACGCGCCGCCATCACCATCACCTTTCCCGACCCCGACTGTTTGCGATATACCGATCAGTCTACTAGCCTCGCAGCACACGAGTAGACCAATTGGTATACCGCGGTCGCCGGGCTGGTTCATCGGCGCAGGGGGATGGGGAGTCAGCGATGACACGAAGCGCCGAGCAAGCCCTACGCAAGTTCCGCGCCGAACGACGAGTGGGGCGCTACATCGCCAACCCCCTGGTATCGGCACTGGCCCGCCTGGGCATCAGCACCACACTGGCCACCGAACTGCAGACCATCGGCCGCAAGACAGGAAAGACGCGGCACGTTCCGGTCGCCGCCTGCTTCGACGACAGCGGCGCCTGGGTGATCTCCCAGCATGGGGCACGGTCGGGGTGGGGAGCCAACATCACCGCCAATCCACAAGTCCGCATACGCCAGGGCAAGCAATGGCGCAGCGGACTCGCACGGTTCCAACCCGACGACGACGTGACGGCCCGCGCACGCACCTTCGCGTCCCGGCCCGCCTTCGCCGGCTTGGCCGTGGCCACGTTTCGCGCGCTGGCGAGCGCGCCGGTCTCCGTGCGCATCACCTTCACCGACGGTGCCGTGTGAGATGCGTTCCGCCTGGGTGTATCTGGTCGTGGCAGCAACGCTGGGCGCCACCGGGGTGTTCATCGCCCATCTGAGGCTCAGCGACATCCCCGACCCAGCGGTCGGCCACTCGCCGCGCCCTCCGGCGGTCGGCCGACTCAAAGAGAAGGTCGTCGAATACCGCGTGGACGGTCCGGCCGGCACCCCGGTATTCGCGTCCTATCTCGACGTCGACGGCTCGGTGCGCCAGGTATCGGCGACCCTGCCCTGGCAGACCACCCTGCGCACCCAGCGCATCACCGTGCCCACCGGGGTGATGGCGCAATCCGAGACCGAACCGTTGTCCTGTCGCGTCGTCATCGACGGGCAGGTACGCGATGAGCAATCGTCCATGTCGTCGGCGGTGGCATGCAAGGAGCCGGTCGCATGAGGGCGCCGGACAGCCGGCCCCTGATCGCCCGGCTGCTCTATCGGTTCGCAGTGCCCATCATCGTGCTGTGGGTGGGCGCCGCCGGCGCGCTCAATCTCGCCGTCCCGCAATTGGAAACGGTCATCACCGAGCACGCGAAGTCTTTTCTGCCCGACGATGCCGCGTCGGTGCAGGCCATCGTGAAGCTGGGCGACCACTTCGGCGGCGCCGGCACCAACAACTTCGTCTACCTGTTGCTCGAAGGCGACGAACCCCTTGGCCCCGACGCCCACCGCTACTACTCCACATTGCTGGATCGGATTACCGCCGACACCGCGCACGTCAACTCGGCAATGGATCTCTGGTCCGATCCCCAGTTCGCCTCGGCGAACGAGAGCGCCGACGGTCATGCCGCCTACGTCTTGCTCAACCTGAGCGGCAACATGGGCACCGCCCTGGCGATGTCCTCGACCCAGGCCGTTCGCGACATCATCGCCGCCACCGAGCCCCCTGCGGGGATCACCGCACACCTGACCGGTCCGTCAGCGGTCGTCAACGACGAACTGGTGTCGATCAACGACTCGATCCTGCTGCTGCTGATCGCCTGCGGCGCGCTCGTCGGCGCCATCTTGTTCTGGGTCTACCGCTCACCGATCACGGTGGCGATGCCGATGCTGGTCGCCGGAGCCGGACTCGGCGTCGGCCGGCCGGTGGTCGCACTGCTGGGCAGCCACCACGTCATCGGCGTCTCCATCTTCGCCTCAGCACTGATGGCGGTCATGGTCCTGGGAGCCGGAATCGACTACGGCATCTTTCTCTTGGGTCGCTACCAAGAGGCACGCCGGGCCGGGGCCGACCCGTCCGCCGCGTACTACGCGGCGCTACGCGGTGTGCAACACATCATCATCGCCTCGGGCCTGACCATCGCCGGGGCGACCGCATGCATGACATTCACCCGGCTGGCGATCTTCAGCACCTCCGGGTTGCCGTGCACCATCGCGGTCGTCATCACCCTCGCCGCGGCACTGACGCTGGGGCCGGCCATCCTCGCGGTCGGCAGCCGGTTGGGGTTCTTCGAGCCGCACAAAGGCCGCGATCAGAAGTCGCTGCGTCGCTGGCGGCGGATCGCCACCACCGTGGTGCGCTGGCCGGGCCCGGTCCTGGTGGGCTCGCTGGCGGTGCTGAGCCTGGCCCTGCTGGTGCTGCCGACGTTTCATCCCAGCTACAACGAACGCATCGCCCAGCCCAGCAACTCACCGGCCAACCTGGGCATCGCCGCGGCCGACCGCCACCTTCCGCCCAACATCATGTCTCCCAGCGTCTTCCTGGTCGAAGCCGATCACGACATGCGCAATCCGTCGGACATGATCGCCCTGGCCAAACTGGCCAACGCGGTGCTGGCGATTCCCGGAATCTCCAACGTTCAAGGCATCACCCGCCCCCTGGGCGCGCCGCTGCAGCAGGGCACGCTGACCTCCCAGGCCGGCTACCTCGGTCAACGACTGACGCAGATGACCGATGTGCTCAGCCAACGCGCCGATGACCTGCTGATCCTCAACGGCGAGGTGGGACGACTCCAGCTCACCATCGCCGGGATTGAGCAGGCCCTGCACAGCGGGCGCGCCGGCAGCGATGAGATCAACGGCAGCGCAACCGAACTCCAGGCCGCCCTGAGCGGCGTCGTGACGAAGATGGATTCGCTGCGCGACGCCGCCGCGCCCGCCCGCGTGTTCATCGATTCCATCCCCAACTGCCGGGACAATGAACCGTGCCGGGCGGCACTCACCAGCTTCTCGCTCTTCGAAGACCTTCATCGTTTCGACGGACTGGTGGACCGACTGGCCGGCGGAACCCACGCCGTCGCCCGCACCCTGCCCGAGCTGTCCGCACAGCTCGACAGCCTGAAAGGCTTCGCAGCCCAGGTCAATGCCGCGACCGAACCGGTGCGCGCCACCCTGCAGACGTTGGTTCCCCAGATCGCCGAAATCACCACGTTCACCGAGGAACTCAGCCAAAGCTTTTCCGGCGGCGACCCCAACGGTTCGTTCTTCCTGCCCAGTCAGGCCTTCGACAATCCGCTGTTCAAGAACGCTATGCCCTACTTCTTCTCCCCCGACGGCATGATGACTCGCATGGTCGTCACCCCCGAGATGGAGGGGTTCAGCCGCGAAGCGATGGATGTCAGCGCCAACGTCATCCCGACCGCACTGCAAGCGATCAAAGGCACATCGCTGGCCGGCAGCACGGTAAGCCTCGGTGGCCCCGGGGGCACCCTGCTCAATATCGAGGCCTTCGCGCGGGAAGACTTCATCACCAGTGCGGTAGCCGCGTTCGCGTTCGTGTTCTGCGTGATCCTGATCCTGCTCCGCAGTCTGGTCGCGGCGATCGCGGTGATCGGAACCGTGGCCCTGTCCTATCTGGCGGCACTGGGTTTGACCGCTTTCGTCTGGCAGGACCTCATCGGCAACCCGCTGCACTGGTCGGTGGCCCCGGTCTCCTTCGTGTTTCTGGTCGCGGTGGGCGCCGACTACAACATGCTGCTGGTCGCCCGGTTCAAAGAGGAGATCGGGGCCGGCATCAAGACCGGCATCATCCGCGCCATGGTCAACACCGGCGGGGTGGTCACCACCGCCGGGTTGGTGTTCGGGTTCACCATGTTCGCCATGCTGGCCGGCTATGCGCACAACATCGCCCAGACCGGTACTGCTGTCGGCCTGGGACTGTTGCTGGATACGCTGCTCATCCGGTCCCTGGTCATCCCAGCCGTCGCAACCCTGGCCGGTCGCTGGTTCTGGTGGCCGATCGTGGTGCACGACCGACCCACCAAACAGCTACCGGCGTGATCCGGCTCGGGGCGTCGTCAGCCCTCGACCGTGGGCCCCGGATACGGCAGGAGTGCCATTTCCCGAGCGTTCTTGATGGCGCAGGCGACCTGGCGTTGTTGACGAACGGTGAGGCCGGTGACGGCACGTGAGCGGATCTTGCCGCGCGGAGAGATGAAGATGCGCAGCGCGGCGGTGTCTTTGTAGTCCACAACCGTCAGGCCCAGTTTGGCGAGGAGGTTCGGCTTGGCAGACCTGGGCGCGCTCCGCGAAACACGCCGCGACTCTTTGGGTTTGATCGCCATCTACCAGCTCGCCTTCCGGACGCCGGGCAGGTGGCCTTCGTGCGCGAGTTGGCGCATACGCACGCGCGAGAGTCCGAATTTGCGAAGGTAGCCGCGGGGGCGCCCGTCGGCGCTGTCGCGGTTGCGCAACCGGACCGGGCTGGCATCGCGCGGGTGGCGCGCCAGCGCGCGCTGGGCGGCCAGTCGCTGCTGCGGGCTGCTCGCCGTCGAACGAATGATCTCCTTGAGCTCAGCGCGCCGCTCGGCGTAGCGGGCCACCAGCACTCGGCGCTGCTCGTTCTTCACGATCTTGGATTTCTTGGCCATGGCTCAGCGCTCCTCCCGAAAGTCGACATGGCGACGGACCACGGGGTCGTACTTGCGCAGCACCAGGCGGTCGGGGTCGTTGCGCCGGTTCTTGCGGGTGACGTAGGTGTAGCCGGTGCCCGCGGTGGAGCGCAGTTTGACGATGGGACGAATATCGGTGCGCGCCATCAGATCCGCTGTCCTTCGCGTCGCAACCGGGCCACCACGGCCTCGATGCCGTCCCGGTCGATGACCTTGATGCCCTTCGCGCTGACCCGTAGCCGGATCCGGCGATCTTGCGACGCCAGATAGTAGGTCCTGACTTGGATGTTCGGCGACCAGCGGCGCCGGGTGCGGCGATGCGAGTGCGACACCGCATTCCCGAATCCGGGCACCCGGCCGGTGACTTGGCAGCGTGCAGACAACGGAGCTCTCCTTCAACCCTTATTGAAAATGATTGTCGACAAGCGACGCGCTGGAGGCTACCGTAGGGACGGTCTTAATGACAATGATTTTCAGTAGGAGGATGATGCGGACTCCGGTGATCCTGGTGGCCGGGCAGTACGGCACCGACGCAGCGACCAAAGCCTTGCAGGCCAAGGCGGGCACGGTGACCGTCGCCTACGGCCTGGACGGTCACGTGGTGGTGCGGGAAACCACCAGCACGACAGCGGTTGCCACGACGTTGGCCCTGGAGCTGGCGCACGGCTGCGTGTCCTGCACCCTGCGCAACGACCTACTGGTCCTGTTGCGCCGACTGCACCGGCGGGCCGGCGTTGAACGCATCGTCGTTCAGCTGCCCAATTGGCTGGAGCCGCAGCCCATCTGCTGGGCGATCCGCAACGTGCGGGTCCGCGTGGGACCGGGATACATCGACGGACCGGCCGGCCGCGATGTGGCGGTCGCCGCGGTCGTCACCTGCCTCGATGCCACCGCGTGGCTGCCGCAAGCGCTCGGCGACGACGAACTCGACGACGGCCGTACCATCGCGCAGGTGGTGGTCGGCCAGGCTGAGTCCGCCGATGCCCTGGTGGTTTACGCCCCGGACCCGACGGCTCTGGCGATACTGCGCCGGTTGGCTCCGCTGGCGCGCATCACCGCCGGAACCGATCGCCTTGAACAGGCGCTGACCCATCTCGATGACGGCGCGCGCCGCGGTCGCGGCGATGATCCACACGCCCCGCTGCTGGCCGGTCAACCGCCGCTACGGGCCGAGGGCCCGGTTGAGCTGATCGAATTCCACGCCCGCCGACCGTTTCATCCGCAACGCCTGCACGCGGCCCTTGATGCCCTACTCGACGGAGTGATCCGAGCTCGCGGGCGGCTGTGGTTGGCCAACCGGGGCGAGCGAGCGATCTGGCTGGAGTCGGCGGGTGGCGGGTTGCACACCTGCGCAGTGGGCAAGTGGCTGGCCGCGATGACGGCCGAGGAGGCCGCCCGCGTCTCCCCGGAGCGGCATGCGTTCGCGGATCTGATCTGGGACCACCGTTACGGCGATCGGCACACCTCGCTGGTGGTTCTGGTCTGCGGCGCCCGACCCGAGCGGATCCGCGAGGCACTGTCGGACGCACTGCTCACCGACGACGAGCTACGCAGCCCGAACCAGTGGGCCGGCTACCCCGACCCGTTCGGCGATCACCACCAGGAACCGTGCGACGAAACCCCCACGGCCACTGCAGACATTTCCCTTTACCGCACCCGAGACGGAGACCAGCGATGAAGCCCGGCATCCACCCCGACTACCACCCCGTCGTCTTCCAGGACGCCACCACCGGCCAGACGTTCCTGACCCGCTCCACCGTGACCAGCGACCGCACCATCGAGTGGCCCACCCCTGCGGGCCCTCGCAGCTATCCGCTGGTGATCGTGGAGATCAGCGCGGCCTCGCATCCGTTCTGGACCGGAAACAGCCGAATCGTCGACTCCGCCGGGCAGGTCGAGAAATTTCGCCGCCGCTACGGACAACGCCAGGCCTGACCGCGCCGTGCTTCATTGGGAGAACGACAGCGCCTCGAGCACCTCACGGGCCGCCCGGGTGCCCGACTCGATGGCGCCCTCCAGATATCCCGCGTGGTCACGCGCCGTCTCGCTACCCGCCCAATGAATGTCGCCGGTCGGGGTGCACTCGATCGGCGGGATACCGTCGGTGGTCCCGGGCAGCGCCAGTGCGACGTAGCCGCCGCCGACGTATTCATCGAGGTGCCAGGACTTTTCGTGCCAGCTCGCCGGTTCGAGAACGTCGGGACCGACGTAGCGGGCCAGCGCACCGAGCACCGCGTTGCGCCGCTCGAGAGCATCGAGTCGGTCGAGCTCGCGCGCCTCCGGACCCCCTACGAGCACGCACAGATGGCCGGGACCGCCCGGCGCGCCGGTGTCGAACACCGCCCGTCCGGGTTTGTCCAGGACCAGGAACTCGCCGCCGGCCCGGTCTCTCCAGAACGGGCGTGGATAGACCGCCACGCCCTTGTACACCGAACCCATATAGGTATCGGACGCCAATGCGGCACGATCGGGCGGGAGCGGCGGGTCGTAGGTGATTCGTCCGGTGAGCGGCGGCGGCACCGTCACAATGACTTTCGCGGCACGGATGTCACCCGCGGTCGTTCCGACGGTGACGCCATCACCGCTGTGCACGATCGAGGTGACCCGGCGCCCCGGGAGCACCCGCGAACCGAGTTCGACGGCGAGGCCATCGATCAGCGAGCCGATCCCTTCGGCGACCAAGGACTCCTGAGCGCCCCCGGCCGTCGCCAACATGGTTCGCAGCCCGCCCTGCTGGCGGATGCTCCGCGCCATCGCGTGAACGGAGCAGCGATCAAGGTCAGCGGTCCACGAGATGTACGCCAGCACTTCGAGCAGCCGCCGAGCGCGCCCCGGCACTCGGCGCAGCCAGGCCTGCACCGTCTTGGCATTCCACCGTTGCGTCTTGGCGATACGGGACCACACCTCGACGCCGACCAGAACCAGAAGGGTCACCAGCATCGACGGCCCCGCGGCGCGTAGCCGGCGCGCCCCGTCGACCACGATCGGCAACGGCCGGGTGTGCATCCGAAACTGCGTGGCGCCCAGTTCTGCGGCCAGCGCCATGATCCGGTGGTGGTCGTGGCCGATCCACTGACCGCCGAGGTCCACTCGCGACCCCAGGGAGCTCGTCTCGGTCATGGCCCGTCCGCCGAGCCGGTCCGCGGCCTCGAGAACCAGTACGTCGATGCCGGCCCGGTGCAGATCGCGGGCAGCCGTCAATCCGGACATCCCCGCACCCACTACGGCCACCGTGGTGGCCACCGCCGCGTCGCCTGACTGCACGCTCGATAATCTAAGTCGGTCAACCGACCGAGTCAAGGTTTCGGCGACTTACCGGGCGGCGGTCCAAGAATCAGCCGCCGTGGCGCGGGCGGTCACCGATGGGCTGCGGGTCGGCGAACTGCACGACCATGTCCACGGCGCGGTCGAGGTCGCGCCGTGCCCGCTCAGAGTCCGGGTTTGTCACGTACTGCACAATCAGGCCGTCCACCAGGGCAAGCGCGAGCCGTCCGAGACTGTCGAAATCAACGGCGCAGCGCTCCCCCGCCGCCTGCGCGGCTTGGGCGCAGAACTGGGTGACGAGCGCGGTGTAGCGCTCATATTGCAGCTGGGCCAGGCCACCCGAGCCTTCGCTGCGCACCGAGTACATGGCCAGCTCGTATTGCATGATCTGCAGGCCGGTGTCGCTTTCCACCAACGTGGTCCAGAAGTTCGTCACGCCCTGCCGCAGCGCATGGGCCACCCCCCGGTCGAGTTGCAGATCGGCGCGCACCGCGTCCACAACGTCGTCCATGACCGCGGCGATCACCGCACGCAGCAGCAGGTCCTTGGACGGAAAGACGTAGTGCAATGTGCCCAGTGGGATTCCGGCTTCAGCGGCAACCCCACGCAACGTCGTGCCCGCTACGCCGACGTCACGCAGTACCCGCATCGCGGCCGCGACGATCTGTCCCTCGCGCTCGGACGCCTTGACGTAGGCCATCTAGGCCACCACATTCATCAAGCCACCACTAACCGGTGCGCCACACCCGCAACGCCGCGACGATCATCGGAATCTGCAACGGCAGGCGCGCGATCGCCCCCGCCCTCAACCACGGTTTGGCCCACAGTAACCGGACCGAGTGGATATTCGCCGGGTACACCGCGACGAACAGGGCGGCCGCGGCCAGCCCGGCCCTGCGGCGGGTGCGCGGCGCCAACAGCAGGGCACCGATGACCAGCTCGGCGACTCCCGACAGATAGGTGTACATGCGGGCGCTGCCCGGCAACTCCGGCGGAACGATCGCGTCGAACGGTTGAGGGACGACGAAATGTCCTGCCCCGGCACCCAGCAGCAGTCCGGCGAGCCCTCGCGCGGCGGTGACGGCGTTTCGCTGTCCTGTCGGTGCGGCAGTCATCGCTCGATCGTAGCCAGCGTGGCGGTCTGCAGTCACCGGCCGCCGGTGCCGAAAAGTACGGCCGCCATCAAGGCATGGATCCGGGACCGCTGTTCGTCTCGATCATCAAAGTTAACCAGGCGTCCTATATCGACGACTAGCGCAAGCGCCGCATGGACGCGGAAGACCGCTTCGGTGTCGCCTGCGCCGACCTGGCTCACCAGGTGAGCCCATTCGTCGACGTTCTGCCGCTGCAGACCGCGCAGTTCGACGCGGTCGGGTTCGGGCAGGTTGGCGAACTCGGCGAAATAGATGTTGATCAGCTCGGGCGCGGCGAACGCCAGCGCGGTATAGCGCTCGGCGATGCGCAGGGCCGCCTGCCGCGCACTGGTCGACTCGGCCAGGGAGTCGGTGATGGCCATCAGCACTCGGGCGCTGGCCCGATGGAAGGCGACGGCCAGCAAGGCCGCCTTGCTCGGGTAATAGCGATAGGCGCTGGAGCCGTTCAGTCCGGCCGCGGTGCCGATCTCCTCGATGCTGACTTCGTAGAAGCCGCGCTGGCCGAACATCCGGATCGCCTCCGCGAGCAGCCGTTCCCGCTTGGATGTGCTGGGCAGACCCCGCTCCGGTCGTCGGGGCGCGGGACCCGACGGCGCCGGGGGCAACTCGACGGTGAGCACCGACCAGCACAGCTCCGCCAACAGTTCCGCAAGTGCGGCGGCGGGCAATCGCGTTCGGTGAGCGGAGATGCTCCCGATCACGCTCAGGGCGGCGGCGGCCAGGATCGCGGTGTCGGCCTGGGGAAGTTCCGGGCGCAGCGCCGCCAACGGCTCGGCGATCGCGGCGTTGAGCGCGTCATAGCCGGCCCGGATGTCCTTGCGATCCGGCAACTGCAGGTACCGCCGCTCCCACCGGTAGAACGCGCCCTCACGCCGCGTCCCGATCGTGGTCTCGATCAGCGCGGCGGTGATCGCGCGCAACCGCTCCGGCGCCGGCCGGCTCGGATCGTCGGCGGATCGCGCGGCGCTCACCAGCGCCCCCGCCGTGTACTGGGCCGTCGCGACCAGCAGCGCGTACTTGTTGGCGAAGTGCCGATACAGCGCAGGTCCGGAGATACCGACCTCCGCGGCGATCTCGTCGACCCCGACCGCGTGGTAGCCGCGTTCGCTGAAGGCACGGGCCGCGGCGCGCACGATCTGCGCCTTGCGGTCCTTGGGGCGGCGCTGCACCGCAGTGACCGATCCCGCAGCCATGGACGCGGCCATTTTCACCCCCGTGTTGACTGTTGGACCCGACGCCCATACGTTAACCACAATTTACGTTTTCATCCACGGAGGAAGTGACGTGCTGCAATCCCGGTTCATCGAAGGGCGGGTCTGACCGTGTCCGAGAACGCCAGCTCCGCCAAACTCACCGCGACCCGCGACGGCCGGGTGTTGCGGGTGACGATTACCAACCCCGCCCGGCTCAACGCGATCGACTACGCCACGATGGCGGGCCTGGGTGACGTCATCGCCGGCGCGGCCGACGACCCCGGTGTGCGGGCCATCGTGATCACCGGCGAAGGCAAGGCCTTCTGCACCGGTGCCGACCTGTCGGCCACCGCCGGCGGCGTGAGCCCCGAGGAGGTGATGGACTGCGCCTCGCGGCTGGTCAACTCGGTCGCGCAGACCCCGGTACCGGTGATCGCGCGGATCAACGGTCCGGCCGCCGGCGTCGGCGTCGGTCTGGCGCTGGCCGCGGATCTGATCTACGCCGCCGAGAGCGCCTACTTCCTGCTCTCGTTCACCAACATCGGCCTGATGCCCGACGGCGGCACAACCGCCCTGGTCGCGGCGGCCGCCGGACGGGCGGTGGCCAACGAGATGGCCCTGCTCGGTGAGCGCCTGTCGGCGACCGCCGCCCGCGATGCCGGCCTGATCAACGCGGTGCTCGGCGAGGCGGAGTTGGACGCCCGGGTGAATGAGGCCGCCGAGAAGCTGGCCCACGGACCGCGTCGCGCCATCGAATTGACCAAGCGTGCGCTCAATGCCACCAACCTCGCAGCGCTCGACGCCGCGCTGGCCCGCGAGAAAGCCGGTCAGGTGGAGTTGCTGGGCTCGCCCGACTTCTTCGAAGGCGCCGCCGCGATGCTGCAGAAGCGCAAGGCGGTGTTCGGCGAATGATCGCTCAGCCGCTGCGGTCTCGCCGCAACCACTGGATGAATCAGGTGGCGACCCACGCCGAAATGCGTCCCGACGCCGTTGCCTTCCGCTGCCGCGGCAACGACACCACCTGGCAACAACTGCACGATCGCTCCGAGCGCCTGGCCGGGGCACTGTTCCGGCGCGGCATCTCCTTCGGCGATCGGGTACTGATCGTGATGCTCAACCACACCGAATACATCGAGGCGACCTTGGCGATCAACGCCCTGGGTGCCATCGCCGTACCGGTCAACTTCCGCCTCACCGACCCCGAGATCAGCTACATCGTCACCGACAGCGGTGCCAAGGGCGTCATCACCGATCAGCTGCTGGCACCGCTCATGGAGGCAGTCCGCAAGAACACCCCCGGACTCGACGTGGCCGTGGTGCTCGGCGATGACTACGAATCGCTGATCGCCGAGCCGGGCGACCCGCACCCCGGCGCCGACGTCCCAGAAGACACCCCGGCCCTGATCATGTACACCTCGGGAACCACCGGAAGTCCCAAGGGCGCCATCCTGTCCCACTCGAACCTGCTGGCCCAGTCGCTGACCTGTATTCAGGCGCTGCAGATCAGCCCGGACAGCGTGTACTTCTGCGCCGCGCCGATGTTCCACATCGCCGGCCTGGGCAGCATCGCACCCAACCTGATGCTGGGCACCAAGACGGTGATTCACCCGCTCGGCGCGTTCAACGCCACCGACACCCTGGACGCCTGGGAGCGCGAGCGCGCCACCTCGGTGTTCCTGGTTCCGGCACAGTGGCAGGTCATCTGTGCCGATCCGACTGTGCCGCAACGAGACCTGGCGCTCGAAGTGATCAGCTGGGGGGCGGCTCCGGCGTCCGACACCGTACTGCGGGCCATGGCGGAGACCTTCCCGGACGCGCTCAACGTCGCGGTGTTCGGCCAGACCGAGATGTCACCGGTCACCTGCGTGCTGCAGGGCAAGGACGCGATCCGCAAACTCGGCTCGGTGGGCAAGGTGATCCCGACCATCTCGGCGCGGGTCGTCGATGAGAACATGAACGACGTGGCGCCCGGTGAGATCGGCGAGATCGTCTACCGCGGGCCGACCATGATGCAGGGCTACTGGAACAAACCCGAGGCGACCGCCGAGGCGTTCGCCGGCGACTGGTTCCACTCCGGGGATCTGGTCCGCGTCGACGACGAGGGTTTCGTCTACGTCGTCGACCGCAAGAAGGACATGATCATCTCCGGCGGCGAGAACATCTACTGCGCCGAGGTGGAGAACGTGCTGTTCGAGCACCCACTGATCCAGGAGGCCGCCGTGATCGGGCGTGCCCACGACAAGTGGGGCGAGGTTCCGGTGGCCATAGTGGCGGTAGCGGCCGGCGAGGCGCCGCTGACGCTGGAAGACCTCGAACCCTTCCTCAACGAGCGCCTGGCCCGCTACAAGCACCCGAAGGAACTGGTGCTGATCGACGCATTGCCCCGCAATGCCAGCGGCAAGGTGGTCAAACCGCAGCTGCGCAAGCAGTACGGCTCGTAGCGGCGACGGACTGCTCGATCCGGGTAGCGTCGTGACATGAGCCTGGTCTTCTCCAGCGAGCTCGAGGCACCGCGTGATGAGGTCTTCGCCTGGCACGCCAGGCCGGGGGCCTTCACCCGGCTGAGCCCGCCGTGGCAGGCGATGCGCTTGCGACGCGAAGCCGACTCGCTGCGCGACGGTATCGCCGAGCTGGCGCTGCCGGGTGGGCTGCGCTGGGTGGCCGAACACCAGGCGAGCGACTATGACCCGCCCCGGCAATTCGCCGACGAGCTCGGCAGCGGCGGCCTGGCGTCACTGCCGGCGAGGTGGGTGATGAAGTGGCAACACATCCACGAATTCGACGATCTCGGCGACGGCCGGACGCTGATGACCGACCGGGTCGACACCCCGGTGCCCGGGGCGTTGCTGCGGCCGATGTTCGTCTATCGGCATCGCCAGCTCGCCGATGACCTCGCGGCGCACCAGCGCGCCAAAGCCCATGGCCTACAGCCGCTTACGGTGGCGGTCAGCGGCGCATCCGGGCTGGTGGGTTCGGCGCTGACGGCATTTTTGAGCACCGGCGGTCATCGGGTGATCCGGCTGGTGCGGCGCACCGCCGGCAGCCCCGACGAGCGGCAGTGGAATCCCGACGATCCGGATCGCGATCTGCTGGCCGGCATCGATGCGGTGATTCATCTGGCCGGTGCGTCGATCGCGGGACGCTTCACCGCGCAGCATCGCCGGGTGATCCGCGACAGCAGAATCGGTCCGACGCGCAGACTCGCCGAGCTGGTTGCCGCCACGGCCGCCGGGCCGAGCGCCCTGATCTGCGCTTCGGCGGTCGGCTATTACGGCTATGACCGCGGCGACGATGTCCTCACCGAGGACAGTCAACGCGGGGACGGCTATCTGGCCGACGTCGTCGCCGCCTGGGAGGACGCGCTGGCGCCGGCGGAGCAGTCCGGGACCCGCGTCGTGCGCGTTCGCACCGGCATTGTGCAGTCGCCGCGCGGCGGCACGCTGCGGCTGATGCGGCCGCTGTTCGCCGCCGGCCTGGGCGGTCGGTTGGGCAGCGGCCGACAGTGGCTGCCCTGGATTGGGATCGACGACCTGATCGACATCTATCACCGAGCCCTGTGGGACACCGGACTTTCCGGACCGGTGAACGCCGTCGCTCCGCATCCGGTACGAAACAGCGACTACACCAAGACACTGGGTCGCGTGCTGCGCCGGCCCACGATTCTTCCCGTCCCGGGCCTGGGGCCACGCCTGCTGCTCGGCGCCCAAGGCGCGCGTGAACTGGCCTGCGCGAGCCAGCGAGTGCTGCCGGCGCGCCTGAGCGCGGCCGAACATCGTTTCCGTGCCCCCGAACTCGAACCGCTGCTGCGGCATCTGTTGGGGCGTGCGGGCAGCGCTACGTACTGATCCGCTGATACCGCCGCAGCGCCTCGGCCCGCTCGTGACGATGGTCGACGATCGGCTCCGGGTAACCCGGCGGGCGCCCGGGCCGCAGCAGGTGGGCATCGGTGACATCGGCCAACTCCGGAACCCAGCGACGTACGTAGGACCCGTCGGGATCGAACTTTCGGCCCTGCAGCGTCGGGTTGAACACGCGAAAGTACGGCGACGCATCGGTACCGGTCCCCGCGCACCATTGCCAGCCATGCTGATTGTTGGCCAGATCGCCGTCGACCAACTGATCCAGAAACCAGCGGGCACCCCACTGCCAGGGCAGGTGCAAGTCCTTGACCAGGAACGAGGCCACGATCATTCGCGCTCGGTTGTGCATGAATCCGGTGGCGAGCAGTTCGCGCATGCCCGCGTCGACAAGGGGAAAGCCGGTGGTCCCGGCCTTCCAGCGTTCGAAGTGTCGTTGTGCCTCGGCGTCGGTATCGGTCTGGATCGCGTCGAACTCGGTGTTCCAGTTCTCCCAGGCACTGCGTGGCCAGTGGTGCAGTACCGCGGCGTAGAAGTCCCGGAAAGCCAACTGCCGCAAATACGCTGCGGGTCCTGGCCGGTGCGCGTCGAGGTCGGCGGCCATGGTGCGCGGGTGGATGTTGCCGAACTTCAGGTAGGCCGACATCCGACTGGCCCCGTTACGGCCGAGCAGGTCGCGGTCTTGGTCGTAGCGGTCTAACCCGCTGGCCACAAACGTTTTCCAATGCTCACGCGCGGCGGCTTCCCCGGCCGGGGCGTCGGCCTGCCCGCCGAAGTCGGGGATCTCCACCGGTTGCGCACCCTTGCCGGGCAGCTCCGTGGGGTCGATCCAGTGCGCCGATTCGGGGCGTGACAGCGCCGGACGGCGCCAGCCGTGTTCGCGCCACCGCCGAAAGAACGGCGTGAAGACCCGATACGGGCTGCCGTCGTCTCTCACGACGCGGCCCGGTGAGATCAGGTAGGGCGATCCGGTTGCCACCAGCGGGATCTGGCCGAGCGCGGCTCGGACCTGCTGGTCACGACGGCGCCCGAACGGTGCGAAATCGTCCGAGACGTGCACGGCCGTCGCCGAGATCTCGGCGGCGAGCTGTGGGATCCGCTGCTGCGGGAGCCCGCGGGTGATCAGCAGCCGGCCGCCGAGGTCATCACGCAGCTGGCGCAGACTTGCCCCGAGGAACTGCAGTCGGCGCTGCCCCGATGAGGCCTCCAGCCGTGGGTCCAGCACGAAACAACCCAGCACCTCGGGGTCGTCGGCGACCGCGGCCGCCAGGGCCGGCAGATCACCTACCCGCAGATCGCGGCGATACCACAGCAGGACCGGCATTCGGCGAGGCCTGAGCCCTCAGGCCGGCGAGAGCGGCAACCGCAGCGCGCCGGGGGAACCGTCGGGCACGGTCGGTTGGTGCGGCGCGATCGGCGCGATGCGCCGATACGGCTGCCCCAGGGGCGGGCGGGAATCGGGCTCACCGTTGTTGGGCCACAACGCCATCGCCCGTTCGGCCTGCGCGGTGATGGTGAACGACGGGTTGACACCCAGGTTGGCGGTGATCGCCGAACCGTCGACCACGTGGACGCCGGGATGGCCGTAGGCGCGCTGATAGGGGTCGATGACCCCGGTTTCCGCGGATTCACCGATCGGGCAGCCGCCGATGAAGTGCGCCGTCAACGGGATATTGAGCGCGTCCAGGTAGGTGCCGCCGGCCATCCCGCCGACCTTTTCCGCCATCCGCCGGGCTACATCGTGGGCGGTCGGGATCCAGTCCGGATTAGGCTCGCCCACACCCTGTTTCGCCGTCATACGGGTGCCGAACAGGCCACGCTTTCGGTAGGTGGTCAGCGAGTTGTCCAGCGACTGCATCACCAGCACGATGATCGAGTGCGAGGACGCGTTGCGGGGGAACATGCTGTGCAGCATCATCGCCGGGTGTCGTGCGATGGTCAGCATCAGCCGGGCGAAGCGCCACGGCCCGCCGTCGATCAGATGGGTGCCCATCATCGACAACAGGTTGGATCCCTTGCCGTAGCGGCACACCTCGACATGGGTGTTGGCCTCCGGGTGGATCGACGAGGTGATCGCCACTCCTTGGGCGAAGTCGTCACGATCGGGTGCGAACACCACCGGCACCTCTTCGGAATTGGTGCGGGTCAGCTCACCCAGCCGCGGCGAGAGATGCGGCAGTGATCCGGTGTCGCGCAGCTGGTGCAGCAGCCGCTGGGTGCCCAGCGAGGCCGCGGCGAACACCACCTGGCCCGCGGTGAAGTCCCGCTTGCGCTTGCGCACCCACCGGCCGGTGCGCACGGTGCTGACCACATAGCCGTCACCGTCGGGCCGCACATCGGTGACCATCGTCATCGGATGGATCTGAGCACCGGCGTGCTCGGCGAGATAGAGGTAATTGGTTTCGGTGGTGTTCTTCGCGTTGTGCGGGCAACCGGTGAAGCACTGCGCGCAGCCGATACAGCCGGCGCGGTCGGGGCCTGCCCCGCCGAAGAACGGATCCGGGACGGTCTTGCCGGGCTCGTCACCGAAGAAGACTCCGACGTTGGTCGGGTGGTAGGTGTCCTCGATCCCCAGATCGCGGGCCACCGCCAGCAACACCTCATCTGCCGGAGTGGTGTGCGGGGTGGGCGTCACCCCCAGCATCCGGCGGGCCTGTTCGTAATACGGCGCCAGCTCGGACTTCCAGTCGGTGATGTGCGCCCACTGCGGGTCGCTGTAAAACCGTTCCAACGGCTCGTAGAGGGTGTTGCCGTAGATCAACGACCCGCCGCCGACCCCAACGGCGCTAGCGATGAACGTCTTCCCCAACACGGTCAGCCGTTGCGGGCCGAAGCAGCCCAGTTTCGGTGCCCACATCGCCTTGCGGACGTGCCAGTTGTTGGGCGGGAAATCGGCGGGGGTCCAGCGCCGGCCCATGTCCAACACGCCGACGCGATAACCCTTCTCGGTCAGGCGCAGCGCCGCCACACTGCCGCCGAATCCCGATCCGATCACCACAACGTCGTAGTCGTATGTCACGTGTGGTCCTCGGTGGCGCGGCTGCGTGCGGGGATGAGCAGGGTCAGCGACAACACCAGCAGCAGGCTGAGGCTGACGACGTTCAGCACCGCATCACGCGGGCCGTACATGTGCAGCATGCCGACGTGGTAAATCAGGTGCAGCGCATTGAAGACCGACCAGCTGGCCCCCGTGATCAGGACGACGGGCCGGTTGCGCAGGTAGTACAGCGCCAGGGCGCTGAGCACCGCGAGCCCGGAGAACAAGGAGCCGACGTCTTTCACGAAATGCTCGTTGTACGGGCCGAGCACCGGCAACCAGTGCATGCCCATGCCGGGGAATGTGCTGTACCAGTTCAGCGGAGCGAAGTATGCCCACACTCCGAGGCTGATGCCGGCGATCGTCAACAAGATGAGGCATACGCGATGCACGTTGGGGTTCATGCTCGGTTGACGACGCAGCGGGCGCGTTTGTGACATCCGGTTTCCTTACCTGTTGTCCTGTGCGAGCGCGGCCAGCCACTCGGCATAGGTTTGGTGGCCGCGGGGCCCGGGCTGGGTCGGCAGCAGCGCGCCGTTTGCCATGCCCTTCCCAGCCGCACCGGGAATACGCAGTCCGATGACCGGCCGGTGCTGCCCGCGCCGCCGGATCAGCTGCCAAACCATGTCGACGACCGATTCCACGCGGGGGCCTGCGAGTTCGGGTGCCATCTGCTGGGGTTCTCCGGTGACCAGGCCGCACAGGTGAGCGGCGACTTCGCTGACCGCGATGGGTTGCGACTGCATTTTCGGCACCAGGGCGATCGGCCCGGGCACCTGCGCCAGGACTTGGTCGGCGAATTCGTGAAACTGGGCGGCCCGCAGAATCGTCCACGGGACGGCGCCGGCCTTCACCACTTCCTCTTGCCGCAGTTTGCCTTGGTAGTAGCCGCTGGTTGCTCGGTCAATGCCGATGATCGACAGCGTGACGTGGTGGCGAACTCCGTTGCGCTGCGCGGCGGCCAGCAGATTGGTGGTGGCTGCGCCGAAGGAGGCCCGTGCCTTCTTGGCGTTCATGGTTGCGAAATCGGAGACGTCGATGACGGCCTCGACGCCGTCGAGCGCCGCGTCAATCCCGGTGTTCTGGATCAGGTCGACCCCGTGGGCGCGGGCGAGGATCACTGGGTGGTGGCCCTGGCTGTGGAGATGCTCGACCACTTTGCGTCCGGTCTTGCCGGTACCGCCGGCAACCGCGATCTTCATGGGTGCATCCTTCTACTTGCCTGGATGTCAGTCGACCAATACCACCATTTTGCCTCCGGCCTCCCCGGATTCCATGACGCGATGCGCTTCACGGACCTGATCAAAGGAGAAGACATGCGAGGGCGCGGCTTGCAGGCGCCCCGCACGGACCTTGTCGGCGATGTCCTGCAGCGGAACATCCGACAGCGCGAACCCGGGCGTACCGAACACGAAGCTGCCGAAGAAGCTGAGGTTGACACCGCTGGGCATCTGCAACAGCGGGTTGAAATCGACGATCGGATCCAGTCCACCGAGCCAGCCCGCCAAGCACGCCGTACCGCCCCGGCGCAGGATGTTCAGAGAGTCGAGGATCGTGCTGTTGCCCACCAGGTCGAGAACGGCGTCGACGTGCTTGACCTCAGCAAGGTGCGCACTGAGATCGGGAATCTCCAGCTCGGCACGTTCGACGCCGAGCGAGGTCAGCAAGCCGAACCGTTCCCGGTTGCGGGTGGTGGCGATCACCCGCGCACCGGCCTCCACGGCCAGCTTCACAGCCGCCTGCCCGAAAGACGATGTCGCCCCGCGGATCACGATGGTCTGCCCGGCGGTCAGGTCGAGGTTGCGAAACAGACAGGTCCATGCGGTGGCGTAGGTTTCCGGCAGCGCGGCCAGCTGATCCCACGGCAGGTCCGTCTCGATCAGCGCGACGTTCGCGGCGCGCACCCGGGTGAATTGGGCGTAGCTGCCGTTAATGGTGCGGCCGAGCCCGCCCATCAGCGCAGCGACTTTGGCGCCGACCGGGAATTCTCCGCCCGGGCAGGCATCGACAATGCCGACGCATTCGATACCACTGACTTCGGCGGCCTGCGCCCACTCGCCTCGACGCATGTGCATTTCGGCGTGATTGATGCCGAATCCCTTGACCCTGATCACGACCTCGCCGGGCTTCGGCAGCGGCTTGGGGAGGTCGGTGTAGGTCAAGGCGTCCAGGCCGCCGAATCCGTCGAGAATGATCGCCCGCATGGTCGGGCCGCCTGGCACTTCGCGCACCACTGCGGGCGCGGTCGGAACAACCGGCGTCTGTGTTGTGTCCATTGGTGTCATCTCCTGGTGAATATTGTTGGTGTATTGGATTTTTCGAGGACAGCTGTCACTGTCCGGTGCGGCGCAGGAAGTCCTTGATCAGTTCGGCGACTTCGCCGGCGGCGGTCTCCAGCAAGAAGTGACCGCCATCGAGCAGATGGATTTCGGCATTGCGCGCGTCCCGGCCGAACGCCCGGGCGCCCGCCGGCCCAAAGATCGGGTCCCCTTGTCCCCAAACGGCCAGCACCGGAACTCCGCTGGTGCGCAGGTATTCGTGCAGAGCGGGGTACATCGGCGAATTGGTGGCGTAGTCCCGGAACAACTTGAGCTGAATCTCGTCATTGCCCGGGCGACCCAGCAGCGCGGCGTCCAGGGTCCAGGTATCCGGGCTGACCAGCGCCTCGTCCGGCACACCGGTCAGGTACTGCCATTTGATCGACTCGACATCCAGCGCCGTGCGGATGGCCGCCTCCGTGGCCGCGGTCTGCTCACGTTGGTAGTCCCAGACGGTTTTCCAGAAGGCCTCGACGAAGCCCTCGTCGTAGCCGTTGCCGCTCTGCGTGATGATCGCGCTGATGGATTCGGGCCGGTTCAGCGCCAGCCGCCAGCCGATCGGCGCCCCGTAGTCCTGGACGTAGATCGCGTAGCGGCCCAGCCCGAGATGATCCAGCAGCCCCCGGGTGAGCTCCGTCAGATTGTCGAAGGTGTAGTCGAACTCGGTCACCAGCGGCATGTCGGAGTAGCCAAAGCCGAGGTGATCGGGAGCGATCACGTGATAGTCGTCCGCCAGGCGAGTGATGAGGTCCCGGAACATATACGAGCTGGTCGGAAAGCCGTGCAGCAGCACGATCGCGGGCGCGCCAGCGCTTCCCGCCTCGCGGTAGAACAGACGTCGCCCGGCGATGGTGGCGTACCGGTGCCTGACCGAAGGAACCATAGCTAACCCCTTAACTAGATTTTGATAGTTAGGAGTCAAACACTGGTGGTGTAACCTGTCAATAGCATTTTGGAGGTTATATGGAGATTGTTGTGACGGGGCCCGCCGACGAGGCCCTGCTGCTGGACCTGCTCAACACCACTCCGGTGATCGATGGCGTGCCACACGATGAACTCGAAGATCCGGCTGCGGGGCGGGCCTGGCTGTCGGCGCACGACCTCGATTCCGCATGTGAGCAACTGCAGGAGCTGGTCGACGCGCGGACCGCATTGCAGGCGGTGGTGCGCGGCGAACTGGCCCCGCAGACGTTGCAGCCTTTCCTCGAAGGCGTTGAGCTATCCCCCGTCATGTCTGACGGCGGCATCGCCTGGACGTTGGCTACGCGCGATTCCTCCCGCGGCGCCGCGCGGGCGATACTCGCGTGGGACGCGCTACGCATCTCCAGCCCCGGACGGCTGCGCCCCTGCGCCAATTCCGACTGCCAGCTGTTCCTGATCGATCGCAGCAAGCCGAACACCGCCCGATGGTGCTCGATGGCCATCTGCGGCAACCGCATGAAAGCGCGCCGGCACTACCAGCGAAGCAAAACCACGACCAGCGAGTGACCTCCGCAGGAAAGTCGCGAGCCCAATACCTACAACGCCAGCTCGCCGACTACCATGAGCTGTCCCTATGGGTTCCAGTACCTACCTAGCTAGGTCCCGCGCCCCCGTAGCTCAGGGGATAGAGCACGGCTCTCCTAAAGCCGGTGTCGCAGGTTCGAATCCTGCCGGGGGCACCAAGTGCGTGTATGACTTCGGGTGATGCTTGACGTTTCGGTGTCGGGTGTTGCTTGACGGTGTTTCGGGTGATGCTTGACAGCGGCTTCGGTTGATCCTTGACACTCCCTAGATGAGGGGGCACCAAGCGCGCGGTCATACGTGCCGGCGCGCGACCACTATTTCCAGAAGGCGTTCATGGGCTGGGCGTACATGTCGTTGTCAGTGAGCGGGGCCAGAGTTCCCGGCGAGGCACGCAAGGCGTCTTCAATGGTGGCCATCAGGCTGTACTCGTTGTAGTAGTCGTCGGTGGTGAAGTTGCCGGACTGCATACCGCCGGCCACCGCGCCCGCACTCGGGATGACGATCATCGGAACGTTATTGCCCTGGTTACCGAAGCCCAGTGAGAGGTTGTTGTTGTCCTCGTCCGTGACGAGGATGATCGCGTCCTTCTCGTTCGGGTCGGTCCAGGTATTCGAGCTCTCGATGGTGGAGACCTCCTGCTGGACGAACTGGTCGGCGGCCGCGACGTTGTACTGATGGTCTCCAAGCTGGGTGGCAATGAACTGGAGAACGCCGCTAAGCGAGTCGACCGGGCCTTCCCCGTTGTTGTCCTCGTTGGCGGCGATCCAGGTGAATCCGGGGAACGTGCTCGGGTCATTGAGGTCGGTGGCCAACTGAGTCAGCGGAAGCAGGTGCTCCTGCAGGTAGTCGGGGGTGTTGCCGTAGACGTAACTGAATTGGGTGAACGGCAGTTCGTCGGCGGAGTAGTCACCCGATGACACGATGGCACCCGCCGACGGCATGCTCTGCGCGTAGCCGGCCCAGGTGATGCCCGCCTGATCCATTTCCTCCATCAGACTCGGGGCAGTGATGGAGTTCGGCGCAGAGTTGTAGTCGATGCCGAAGTCCGAGCCGCCCAGGATCCGGAAGTAGTTGGGGTCGCTGGGGTGGCCCAGCGCGTAGTAGTTGTCGTCATATCCGTAGGTGTTGATCAAGCTGTTCATGTACGGCGCGTTGGGGCTGCCGACGATGTCGGCGGCCCCCTTGTTCTCCATGTAGATCACGAACACGTGATCCAGTTGGCCGACGTCGGACGTCGGCGTGGACAGCGGCGCCGGGACGAGGTTGGGATCGCCGACGGTGAACGACTCGTTGTCGGCGTAGGCGCCGTTGTAGTCACCGAGGTACTGGTTTTCGTCGGTGAACGTCGTGTTCACCTTCGCAGAGACGGCGCCTTCAGGGACAGTCCCGGTGATCTCACGTTGCTCAAACCCGGTGAAACCCCAGCGATCCCATACCGTGACGGGGGTGAGCGAGCCGCTGCCCACCACGTTGCCGTCGGCGTCGAGGAAGCTGACCTGTACAGAGGCGTACGACGGGTTCCATGTTTGGCCACCGAGATCCGCACTGAGCGCATACGGCGTTCCGGCCGCGCCGGTGAGGTCGACGGTCTGGCTGATGGTGGACGTGCCCACCGGTCCGCCGCCGGCGAAGTTGTCGCCGCCGCCCGGCGGCGGGGTCTGCGGAAAGCCGAACAACCCCGACACCGTCGGGAGCGGAAACGACACCGGGGACGGATAACCGACCGGGGTGCCGTAGCCGATCACGGTCGGGGTGCCGGTCTCGGTCCAGCCCGGTATGGTGACCCCGCTGTAGCCCGACCCGGACGGATCGGCCGTCTCAAAACTCGGGTTCACCAACAGGTTCTGGCTCATCGCCTGCGTGTCGGCGCTCACGGCGCCGACCGGATCAAGGCTATTGAGCCAGCTGACAAGCTCGGTGTCCGCTTGCGGACCCAACACCGTGCTGACCGAGTCCTGCTCCAGGAAACTTGTCATCACATTGAGGACCTGGTCGATGATCAGGTCGAACTCGTCGGCGTGGGCGTCGGGCGCAGACGCCAGCTGTCCCAGTCCCAGCGCCACAAACGCGCTGGCCGCGCCCGTCATCCCCATCCTCAGACGCCGAAGAGCCATGGCTCTGACAGTCCTCAGGCATCGCTAGGCCGTCAAGAAGCTCCAGCTAATACGTTTCAGAGACACAGCAAGTCGACAGACTCGCACCACCGTGGGCTCAGCCGAACAGATCCGCCAGGCTGAAGCTCGGCGTATTGGCGATCAGGTCGGACATGTTCGCCCACTGCTGGGCCGCCTGGGCACTCAGTTCGGTCGGCCAGTCGTTGTTGCCGCTCAAGATCGCCGTCGCGAAGTCATCGCGGGCGTTGAGCAGCCCGGCCAGGATGCTGGTGTTCGGGTTGAACAGCGCGTCGTTGATGGCCGGGATCAGCATCTGCGGCATCAACACCGACATCGCGGTCTGGGCCAGCGCCAGCGTGATCGGCATGGTGATGTCGTTGCTCAGCACCGGCAGGGCGTTCCACACCGAGGTCAGGCTTTCCATCGGGTGGTCCAAGACACTGCGCAGGACGGCATCCCAGTCCGGGCTCAGCGCGTCGGTGAATCGCAGCTCGATCGGGGTGAACGGCTGGGTGCCGAACACCGACTCGAAGTTATCCCTGCCCATCAGGGCCGACAGCGCGTTGAGCTCCAGATGCTGCAGCACCCAGGCCGGCTGGGCGTGGATCCGCGACACATCCAGGCCGTAGCCGTAGGAGAACACCCGCCGGGCCATGTCGGCGGCGAACTCCTCAGGGCTGACCGTGGGGGTGTCGCTGGGCAGGTACTGGGCGATGTCGTCAAGCGACACCACCTGAGCGGTCACCCCCTGACCGATCGCGGCGTCGCGGTCGTCGACGTTCTCGAAGCGGGCGAAGATCTCACCGCGCGTCAGACCGCCGGTGTCGAGCCAGTTGGCCACGCCCGGATTCGTCGCGCTGACAACGTAATAGGTGTAGCCGTCGTCGGCGTAGTAGGTCTGGGTGTGGTTGAGGGTGGTCTGGGCCATCACGTAGGGCAGCGCGCCACCGTAGACGTTCATCAGCTCGATGCCGCTGTAGGCCGCGTCGATGGTCGGCACCTTCAGGATCAGTGCCTCACCGGGATCCAGGTCGAAGTTGCCGCCGGTGACGACCGCGGACTCCAGACCGACGCCATAGCTGGTCTCCGGGGCCAACGTCATCATGGTGTTGGCGGGCACCTCCATGCCCACCGATGCCCCGCCCTCGATGCTGCGCTGGTTGAACGGGACGACGATCTGGGCGAAGGCACCGAACAGCATGTTCAACACGTCATCGACGGAGCCGATGCTGCCCGGCCCGGATGGCGCGTCGGTTCCGCCGTCTTCGGTGGGGAAGAATCCACCGGCCGGGATGGAGAAGAACGGCGGGCAGTCGGAGACACACTGCAGGCTGATGCTGCCGGGACCCTTGGCCCAGTCGCCCAGCATGTCCCGAATCAGCAGGGACGCGGCACCGCCGACCGTGGCCTCGGTGGAGTCCAGGAAGTTGACCGCGCCCGGCGGCGCTTCCGGTCCGATGTAGATGGTGAAGTTGCCGTTGGCGTCGACCACCAGGCCGTGGTTGAGTTCCAGGTCCTCGATGGTGTGGGCGGTGGCACCGGTGACGGCCATGGTGCTGATCGACATGTGCTCGGTTCCCCCGCCGAGGTTTCCGGTGAGCACGTAGGTCGCACCGGGAGCCAGCCCGGCCGTGACGTGGTAGTAGATGTCGGGGGTGAAGTAGTCGAAATACTGGCGCGAGTCGGCGACATTGCCGGCGACCACTTCGGGCGACTGGAAGAACACTCCGTTGAACAGCTCGGTGACCCGCGACAATCCGGTGGTGATCAGTTGGTAATTGGTGTTCTGCAACATCCTCATCAGCGTGTCCGCGTCGCCCGGCGAGGCATAGGGCAGTGACAGGTCGTAGGCCTGCGCCTGCTTCATGGCGTCCAGCAGGGCATCGAGGGCCTGCTGGTACCCCGCGGTCAACGTCACCGCGGGCGTGACGCTGCCGGCGGTGGCCATCGGGCTGCCCATCACCATCGACAGCGCGCCGCCGACCGCCACTGCGGCGGTCCCCAGTCGTCGTCCGTGGGCCGAGGAGAGCAGCCAGGACGCAACCCTCGAAGGACGTTGCGCTTCGATGTTGCCCGTCGTGTCCACGGCCACCCTTCCCCCATCTCGTTAATCATTTTCTCTTTTTACTCACGGCTGATTTTTATTGGGACCATACGTCTGCATCGCATGACGTGCAATAGTCGTCGCGCAGATTGAGACGGCCGTGTCGCGAAACCCGTTGCCGACATCAACCGGTGTCGACCGGTAGGTTGCGCTGCATGTCCATGCGATGGCTTTCTGCGTTCGGCGCGGTGACGACGGCCCTGGTCGTGAGCGGATGCGGGCTGACGGTGACCAAGACCGGCACCGACCCGGTGGCGAACCTGGCCCCGCGCAGCACCCCCAACGGCATGGTGTTGGTGTCGCCGGACAACTTCGTGCGGGCCGTCACGGACCAGGAATTCACCAATATCGTCAACGAGAACGGCTTCGGCCGGTTCTTTCACATGCGCGAAGTCACCCCGGTCGACCGGCAGCTGGTGGTGCGCTCCAACCGGGACACCTTGTATTCGGCGGCGGTGTTCGACCTGCAGGCCGGTCCGGTGACGCTGACCCTGCCCGATCCCGGTCAGCGCTACATGTCGGCGCAGGTGATCAACCAGGACGAATACGTCACCGACATGTTCTACGGCGGCGGCGAGCACGCCCTTGATCAGCAGCATGTCGGGACCCGCTATGTGGCCGTCGCGGTACGCATCCTGGCCGACCCCAACGATGCCGCCGACCTGGCCACGGCACATCGGCTGCAGGACGCGATCACGGCGCAACAAGACGACACCGGCAGCTTCGATGTGCCCCGATGGGATCCGGTCAGCCAGAAGAAGGTCAACGACGCGTTGTTGGAGCTGGCCCAGACCATCCCCGACACCCGGGGCATGTTCGGCACCGAGGCCGACACGGACCCGGTACGGCATTTGATCGGAGCCGCTGCGGCGTGGGGCGGAAACTCCGAGAAGGAGGCGCTGTACCTCAATGTCACCCCGGCCCGCAACGACGGCAACACGGTGTACCGCCTGAGGGTCAAAGACGTTCCGGTGAAAGCCTTCTGGTCGGTCACGGTCTACAACAAGAACGGTTACTTCACCGAGAACCCGCAACAGGCGTACTCGGTCAACGACATCACCGCGGACAAAGCGGCGGACGGATCGGTGACCGTGCAGTTCGGGGGTTGTTCGGACGACAACACAGCCAATTGCCTGCCCACCACGCCGGGATGGAACTACATGGTCCGGCTCTACCAGCCGGACAAGGAGATCCTGTCGGGCAAGTGGGTCTTCCCGACGGCGCAGCCGGAAGACTCGGCGAGCAGCGAGACCCGCTCTCCCGCGGCGCCGCCCCCACCCTCGCCAGCACCCACCCCGACCCCGACGCCCCCACCGCGCCCGGGGCGCTGATCGCACCGCGGATCGTCACCGCGGTGGTTAGTCTGCTGGACATGGTGTCGATCTGGCTGGCGCTGGGCTGAGTGCCGGCGACGCGGCATGCCTACTTCGCGTACGGGTCCAACCTGTGCGCACAGCAGATGGCACGCCGCTGCCCCGATGCGGTGGATCCTCGCCCAGCGACGCTGGCCGACCACGATTGGCTGATCAATCAGCGCGGGGTGGCGACGCTCGAGCCGTTTCCCGGATCACGGGTGCACGGCGTGCTGTGGTGGGTGTCCGACGACGACCTGGCCGCGTTGGACAGCGCCGAAGGTGTTCCGCTGCGCTACCGCCGAGACCAGCTGACGGTGCACACCGTCGATGGACCGTCGGTGGCGTGGGTGTACATCGACCACCGGGTGCAGCCCGGGGCGCCGCGGCCCGGCTATCTGGAACGCATCATCGGCGCAGCCATGCAGCACAAACTGCCATCGCACTGGATTGAGTTCCTGCGCCGCTGGGATCCTTCCCACTGGCCGCTGCAACAACGGGCGAGCAGTCCGGAACCGCAATCGCTTTCGGAGCTGTTGGCGGACCCCGACGTGGTCGAGCAGAGCCGGTTGCGGTCGCGGTTCGGCTTCCTGGCCATTCACGGCGGCGGTCTGGAGCAGATGACCGACGTGATCGCCGAACGCGCCGCACAAGCCTCCGGCGCATCGGTGTATGTGGTGCGCCATCCCGACGGCTATCCGCGCCATCTGCCGTCGACGCGGTATCGCGCCGAGGAGTCCGCGCGGCTGGCCGAATTCCTTGACCACGTCCACGTCGTGGTGTCGCTGCACGGCTACGGCCGGCTCGGACGCAGCACGCAATTGCTGGCGGGTGGCGGCAACCGCAGTCTGGCCGCACACGTCGCCCGATGCCTCGACCTGCCGGGCTACCAGGTGATCACCGATCTCGACGCGATGCCGGCGAAGCTACGCGGCCTGCACCCGGCGAACCCGGTCAATCAGGTACGCGGCGGCGGAACTCAGCTGGAACTCTCACCTCGGGTGCGTGGGATCAGCCCGCGCAGTCAGCCGCCCGGAGCCGACGGGCTGTCGCCGGCCACGGCGGCACTGGTGCGCGGACTGACGATCGCGGCCACAACGTGGCGGTTTGACACTTAGGAGGTAGTTGGTGGACAAGCAGTTTCGCTTCGGCGTGGGCCTGAACCCGATCAGATCTGCGACCGCACTGGCCGAGACCGCCCGGCGGCTGGAGGGTTTCGGCTTCGATGTGCTGCACGTGCCTGACCATCTCGGTGCCCCGGCCCCCTTTCCGGTCCTGGTCGCCGTCGCCGCGGCCACCTCGACGATCCGGGTGGGCACCTACGTGCTCAACGCCTGCTTCTACAAGCCGGCACTGCTGACCCGCGACATCGCCGACACCGACGTGCTGTCGGGCGGACGACTGGAAGTGGGCCTGGGTGCGGGCTACGTCCGCGCGGAATTCGAGGCCGCCGAGCTGCCGTTTCCGTGCGCCGGGCGCCGCATCGACTACCTCGAGCACGTGACCAAATACGTCGCGACGCACCAGCCGCGGGTGCCCATCCTGATCGCCGGCAGTGGCGACCGGCTACTCACGGTGGCAGCTCGCCACGCCGACATCGTCGGATTGACCGGGGCGCGGGTGGCCGGTGCCGACGATCCCCTGGCCGAGCGGATCGACTTCGTCCGGGCGGCCGCCGGCAACCGGTTCGACGCCCTCGAACTGAACCTGGCCATCACGGCGGTGCCGACCGACGGCTCCGGGATGCCCAATCTGTCGCTGACCCGTCGATTCGCGCCGACCCTGTCGGACGAGGAACTGCTGGCCTCACCCGCCGTGCTGTCCGGATCGGCCAGCGACATGGCCGACACCCTGCGCGAACGCCGCCGTCGCTACGGGGTCAGCTACTTCACCGTCCAGCAGGACCACGCCGAAGCCTTCGCCGAGGTCATCGCCGCATTGCGGTGACCAACGCCCACACCGAACAGCCGAGTGCCCCCGCCACTGCGACGGCGCCGATGTAGAGCCCATATCCGGCGGCGATCGGCGCAGCGACGTTCAGCCGGTAGTACCAGAAGCCCAGTGCAGCGATGAGCACAGAGTCCAGCACTGCGACAGCCGCGGCCAGCCGGGTGAAGAGTTCCCGGGCCACCATCGCGCCGGCCACCAGCAGCACGGCGGCCAACAACACGATCAGCTGACCGACGCCGAAGCGGGGCGGCAGCGCGATGGCGCCGGCGCTGCCGCCGATCGCGCTGGCATGCCCGCCGCCGTTGGCCGACGTGGTCAGCCACGGCAGCCATGCACTGCCCGACAGAAGGGCCGCGCACAGCGCAATCAGCCAACCGGGACGCCAGCGAGTCATGTTGTGACACTAGCTCGCATCGACCAGCTCGCCGCTGCGCGGCATCGTCAACGTTCGCGTCAGGCCGAGCCGTGCCAGGAATTCCTCGTCGTGACTCACCACGATGAAGGCGCCTCGATAGCCGTCCAGTGCGTCGACGAGCTGACCGACGCTGGCCAGATCGAGGTTGTTGGTCGGTTCGTCGAGCAGCAGCAGCTGCGGTGGCGGGTCGGCGAGCAGTAGTTGGGCCAGCGCGACGCGGAATCGCTCACCGCCGGACAGGGTGCCGACCGGCCGCGCCACACAATCGGCGGTCAGCAGGAACCGGGCCAGTTGGGCCCGCACCGCCTGCGGCTGTCTGCCCGAGACCGCCGACACCGCGTCGAACGCGGACACTGCGTCGTCCAGATGGTCCAGGCGTTGTGGGAGGTAGCCGACCCGGTCGGTCAGCAGTCGCCCGGCTTCGCCCGCCAGCAGTGCTTCCAGCACCGACGTCTTGCCCACCCCGTTCGGGCCGTCCAGGGCGATGCGTTCTGGCCCCTGCACGACGATCGGCCCGTCGAGGCCCGGCAACTCGGCCAGCCGGCGGCTGTTGGGCACCTGGGGGTCAGGCAGATCGACGCGAATGTGTTCGTCGCGCCGCACCCGGGCGGACGCGGCGTCCAAATCGGCTTGGGCGTCCCGGACCCGCCCGTCAAGGTTCCCGCGCAACTTACCGGCCGAAACCTGGGCATTGGCGGCGTTCTGGTTCATCACGATCTTCGCGGCGCGCTTGTTCTGGTGGGCGACCTGGGCCGCCCGGTTGCGTCGGGCCAGTTTGGTCTCGGCTTCCACGCGTTGGCGCTTCTGGACCTTGACCACCTGCTCTGCGGTGCGGGCCGCCGTCCGGGCGGCGGCCTGCTCGGCCTCCAGGTGCGCCCGCCAGACGCTGTAGGGACCGCCGAAGGTGGTGAGTCGCCCGTCGTAAAGCTCGGCGGTGCAGTCCATCTGCTCCAGCAGCGCGGTGTCATGGCTGGCCACGATGAGCGCGCCCGGCCACACCTCGACCAGCCGCGCCAGCCCGGTCCGCGCGGCACGGTCCAGGTTGTTGGTCGGCTCATCGAGCAGGGTGATCGGGGCGGCCGCCAGCCGCAGCCCGGTCAACGCCACCAGCATGACCTCCCCGCCGGACAGCTCGGCGACCCGGCGATCGAGGTCGTTCGCCGAGAATCCGATGTCGCGCAGCGCCGCATCGGCGCGGGATTCGATGTCCCAGTCGTCGCCGACCACCTCGAAATGGGCCTCCGCGGCATCACCGCCTTCGATCGCCCGCAGTGCGGCGACGCGATCGTCGACACCGAGCAGCTCGGCGATCGAGGCGTCGGCGTCCAGGGTGAGCAGCTGTGGCAGATAGGCCACTCGCCCGGCCGTCGTGATGTGCCCGCTGGTCGCCCGGAGTTCCCCGGCGATCAGCCGAAGTAGTGTCGACTTTCCGGCGCCGTTGGCGCCCACCAGGCCGGTACGGCCGACGCCGAACGAGCCGGTGATGTCGGCCAGCGCGGTACTGCCGTCGGGCCAGGTGAAGCCGACATCGGTCAGGGTGATGACAGCATGGGAATCAGAAAAAGGTAGGGACATGGGGTCTCCGGGAAGGTCAGCGGGAGCGCTGACAACCGGGACCGGACTACGGCAACTCGGCGGTGATCAGCGCGCGGACGACGGCGTGAGACCGACGATGCCTGTCATTCCATGACCTCCTGTGAAACGTACGGCCGCCACCCTAGCTGCGGGATGGCTGGGCGTGCAACCGATTAACCCGGCGCGAAAACCGTGACGAACTTGCGCAGCGACTCGTTGATGTCGCTTTTGAGTGCCGCGGCCACCAGCATGCCGATCGGGCCGAACAACGCCGGACCGCCCAGGTGCACGTCGAAACTGACCTTGGAGCCATCACCTTCGGGTGCGACCTTGGCGAGCAGCTTGATCTTGACCCCGCCCTTGCCGTCGCCGTTGAGCGTCATTCCGGTGGGCGGCTTGTAGTTCACGATCGTCCACCGGACCTTGTTGAGCATGCCCTTGACCTCGACGATCGAGTCCAGCTGCGTGCCCTTGTCGAGGGTCTCGGGCAGCACACTGCGCCACACCCGGTGAATGGTCAGCCACTCTTTGTAGCGGGACAGATCCGAGGCGTGCGCCCAGGCCTCTTCGGGAGGCAGCGGGACGTCGATGGATCCGGAGAGCTTGGCCATGTCGTGCTTTCCCCTTGTGTCACGGTTTATCGCTGGGTCATTGTGGCCGTTGCCGACTCCCGCCACAACTTCGGCTTCTCACCGAGCATGCCGCCCCGTGCCCACCACATCGCCTCGATGGCGGCCGCGCCGAGCGCTCCGATGCCGAGTGCCAGCAGCGTCAGTGCCACGTTGGAGGGGTCCAGCAGGAACTTCTCCCGGGTCAGCGGCATCGCGAAGATCGCCACATAGGCCAACCCGCAGCTGATCACCAACAGCAGCCGCCACCATTGATAAGGCCGCGCCACCACGGCCAGCACCCAGCCCGCCGTGGTCAGCAACGTGATCAATGCGCTGGTGGAGGCCTGGATCTGCTGGACCGGCGTGGCTTCGCTGCCGCGGTAAGCCACCAGATAGGACGCGAATGTGGCGATGCCCACCACCACGCCGGCCGGCAGCGCCCCGCTCATCACGCGCCGCACGAATCCGGGGTGCGCCCGCTCGTTGTTCGGTGCGAGCGACAGGATGAACGCCGGGATACCGATGGTGAACCACGCGGCGACCGTGACGTGGATCGGCTGGAACGGATACAGGAGCGGTTTGGTGCCGAACAGCGCCGACGCCAGTCCGACCAGCCCTACCAGCAGCGCGAGCAGCACCGAATACACCGTTTTGGTCAAGAACAGGTTCGCCACCCGCTCGATGTTGCCGATCACCCGGCGGCCCTCGCCCACCACGTAGGGCAGGGTGGCGAACTTGTTGTCCAGCAACACGATCTGCGCCACCGAGCGCGCCGCCGAACTCCCGGCCCCCATCGCGACACCGATGTCGGCGTCCTTGAGTGCCAGCACATCGTTGACGCCGTCGCCGGTCATGGCCACGGTGTGGTTGTGCGCCTGCAGGGCGTGCACCATGGCCCGCTTCTGATCGGGGCGCACCCGGCCGAACACGGTGTGTTCCTCCAGCGCTCCGGCCAGTTCGTCCGGTTCGGCCGGCAGCTTGCGGGCATCCATCGCGTCCCCGGGCAATCCCAACTCCGCGGCCACCGCGCCCACCGAGACGGCGTTGTCGCCGGATATGACCTTCACCGACACTTCCTGCGCGGCAAAATAATCCAGGGTCTCGCGGGCGTCGGGGCGTAGCTTCTGCTCGAGCACCACCAGTGCCGCCGGAGTCACCTGCCCCGGGGCGTCGGGATGGTCGACGGGCTGGTCACAGACCCCCAGCAGCAGCACCCGCAGACCACGCGCCCCGATCTGTTCGGCCCGTTCGGCGGCCCCCGATGACGGGTCGAGCAGCACGTCGGGAGCACCGATCACCCAGTTGCCGTGCTCCCCGTACGAAACGCCGCTCCACTTCGTCGCCGACTTGAACGGAGCGCACGCGCTCGACGTCCAGCCCGGCGATGCCGGGAAGGCCTCGGCAATGGCCTGGATGCTGGCGTTGGGGCGGGCATCGTCGGCGGCCAATGCGGCCAGCGCTTGGTGTACCGGAAGGCCTTCCCCGCCATCGAGTTCGGCGACCTCCGAGACCCGCATCCCGTTCTCGGTGAGGGTGCCGGTCTTGTCGGCGCAGACCACGTCGACGCGGGCCAGGCCTTCGATCGCGGGCAGTTCCTGCACCAGGCACTGCCGTTGTCCCAGCCGCACGACACCGACCGCGAACGCCAGCGACGTCATCAGCACCAGGCCCTCGGGAACCATCGGTACCAGGGCACCCACCGTCGCCAGCACCGATGCGCGCCAGCCCACGTCGGTGGTGAACATCTGCGTGTAGATGATCAGCAGCCCGGCCGGGATCAACAGGTAGGTGATGAATTTCAGGATCTGGTTGATACCGGTGCGCAGTTCGGATTTCACCAGCGTGAATTTGCTGGCCTCCTCGGCCAGTTTGGCGGCGTACGCCTCACGGCCAACCCGGCTGGCGCGGTAGGCACCGCTGCCGGAGATCACGAAGCTGCCCGACATCACCTGGTCGCCGAGGTCCTTGCCGATCGGGTCCGCTTCACCGGTGAGCAGGGATTCGTCGACCTCCAGGTCGGCTGACTCCACGACCTCGCCGTCGACGACGATCTGGTCACCAGGGCCCAGCTCGATGACGTCGTCGAGCACCACCTCGCCCGGCGGGAGCTGCTTTGTACCGGACTGCCTGCGCACCAACGGTTTCGCTTGGCCGACGATGGCCAGCTTGTCCAGCGTCTGTTTGGCCCGGATCTCCTGCACCATCCCGATGACGCTGTTGAAGACGATGAGTAGCCCGAACAGCCCGTTGATCAGGGATCCGGTGGTGAGCACGATGGCCAACAGCACACCCAGGATCGCGTTGATTCGGGTGAAGACGTTGGCCCGGATGATCTCGGGGACGCTGCGCGCGGCCCGGGCGGGGATGTCGTTGGTCTGGCCCTGCGTGACCCGCTGGGCGACTTGCGCGTCAGTGAGTCCTGGGGTTCGCGCTGTCGTCACCGGGTGAACCTTCCCAGCTTGTCGTGATCGAAGTACTCCAGCTCCACCGCGTCCTTGCTGAACGTAGCGGTGGATATCGTTCCGTCCGGAGCATTCTCGCCCTGCAGGGCGAAGGTGAAGGTGTCACCGTCGTAGTGGCTCAACCGGAATCGTTGATGCTGCGGCCCGAGCGTCACATCGAGCGCACCGTGGTCCTCGGTGACGGTGGCCGGGCCCCAATAGGGGTTGGCGTACTCCCCGATGTAGTCCGACAGCGGCCGGGCCGGACCCGGATGGGCCGGCGGCCCCGCGCCCACCAGCGCGCCTTCCGGTTCTGACATCGGCGCCAGCGCCTGCCGGTACAGCGTCGGCCAGTTCTCGCGGATCTCGCCGTACTGGACCAGGTCCAGGAATTGGGCGATCAAGGTCTCCGGGACGCCGATCGGTGTGGCATTGCTCAGCACGACGATTCCGACGTCTTGGGACGGCAGCGCCGAAAACGCCGTCGCGGCGCCCAGCAGGAAGGCACCCGAGTGGCCGTACTGGGTGCGCCCCGATGAGGTGATCGACACGTTGAAGCCCTCGCCGTAGAACCCTGGCCGGGCGGTGCCGACCCCGGCGGGGGCGCTGATCACCTGTGGCGTGATCGCGGGCAACAACGCTTCGGGCGCGATGATCTGGGTGCCGTCGTGACTGCCGTTGGCCAGCACCATGGCCAGCCAGCGCGCCATGTCGTTCGCCGACGAACTGACTCCGCCGGCCGGCGACTGCGCGTCCGGATTGCGTTGATATCGCGGCTGATAACTGTCGCCGTCCTTGACGTGGGTGAGCGCGCGATTGGGTCGCGCGAGGAAGTCTGCGTGGCGGGAACTGGTCGACGTCATCCCCAACGGTCGGTACAGCACGTCGGCCGACAACTGCTCCCACGGCACGCCCGCCGCGCCGGCGACCGCCTCTGCGGCGGCGGTCAGCCCGAAGTTGGTGTAGTCATAGTTGTCGCGGAACCGGGCCAGCGGTAGGTATTTGAGCCGTTGCAGCACTTCCCGGCGGTCGTAGCCGAGGTCTTCGAGCCGATCTCCGGCGTGATCGGGCAACCCGGACCGATGCGCATACAGGTCAGCGATGGTGAGGTGGTCGGTCACGTAGGGGTCCGACAGCGCGAACCAGGGCAGCTGCGTCACCACCGGGGTGTCCCAGGCGATGGCCCCCGCACTGACCTGTTGCGCCACCACGGTGGCGCCGACCGATTTGGACACCGACGCCAGCTGGAACACCGTGTCGGCGTTCACCGCATTGTCCGGTCCGGCACCGTTGTGGGTGTCGCGTACACCAAAGCCTTTGGCGTACACGGTCTTCCCGCCATGAACGACCGCGACGGCCAGTCCGGGTATTCCGGTGCCGTCCATCAGTTCCCGCGCCAGGCCGTCGAGTTTGGCCACCGCGGCTTCGACGCGGCCCGCGGGGATGTCCACTCCCGACACCTCGTTGGGCGCGGTTTCGTGTTGCGCGGTCGGAGTCGCCGCCGGAGTGCACGCGCTCAGAGCAACGGCCAGCACAGTGGCCCCGGCCGCAGCCGCCCACCTGGTCATGGCGCTACAGCCTCCACCACGCTCTGGGTGCGGCGGCGCCGGGCTGCACCCGGCCACCGGGTTTGGGCACCGCCGTCGATACCCCTGCGGCGTCAGCGGCGGCCAGCAACCGTTCCACCGGCTCGGCCCATCGATGCGGCGCCAACCGGAACGTGCCCCAGTGAATCGGCACCAGCAGACCCGACGCCGAAGCATTCAGGTCGAGATGCGCCTGGACCGCCTCCTCCGGGTTCATGTGGACGTCGGGCCAGGCGGTGTTGTACGCCCCGATCGGCAACAGCGTGACGTCGAACGGGCCATGCTCGGCACCGATCGCAGCGAAGCTGCCGGTATATCCGCTGTCGCCGCCGAAGTAGACCCGGTGGGTGGGACCGGCGATCACCCACGACGCCCACAGCGTCTGGTTGCGGGTCAGGAATCGTCCGGAGAAATGCCGCGCCGGTGTGCAGGTCAGGGTGAGATCGCCCAGCGTGGTGTGCTCGTCCCAGTCGAGTTCGATCACCCGTTCCGCGGGGACACCCCACGCGCGCAGGTGCGCCCCGACGCCCAGCGGGACCACGAACGGCGCCCACTGGCTGCGGGCGAGCGCGGTGACGGTGTCGATGTCGAGGTGGTCGTAGTGGTCGTGGCTGACGACGATCGCGTCGACCGCGGGCAGCGCCCCGAGCCCCACCGGCGGGGGATGCAGCCGCCGCGGCCCGACCGCATCCGACGGCGAGCAGCGTTCGCTCCAGACCGGGTCGGTCAGGACGCGGTAGCCGTCGATCTCAACGAGTGCCGTCGCGTGTCCCAGCCAGGTGATCGCCAGCGGATCGACGTCGACGCTGAAACCGGGCACCTCCAGCGGGATCGGCGCCGCGGGCCGTCGCCCGATGCGGTCGGCGAACAGCTCGCGCACCATCAGCCGCCGTTGTTCACGGTCCATGTTGACCATGGCGGCGCGTTCGATGTTGTGGAAGATCCCGTCGCGGTAGTTCCTCGACCGGGTGGCCACCGCATCGATCGCGCTGGGCGCCGCACCCAACGCGGCGGGGGTGCCGCGCAGCGCACGAAGCGTCCAGCCACCGGCGGCCAGCGACGCCGTGGTTCCCGCCAGTCGAAGTGCCCCGCGCAGCATGACGATGAGTCTATGGTGGCGAACCGCGGGCTCCGCCATTTCGATGGCGCCGGTCAGGCGCCCTGGAACTTGGGCGGGCGCTTCTGGACGCGAGCCACCTGGGCCTCGATGACGTCCTGGCTGCCCCAGGCCTTGTCGAACAGTTCCTTGTGCACCGGCTGCTGTTCCTCGTAGGCGCCGTCGTCGTTGAGCACCCGCTTGGCGTGCTGCAGTGCCAGGGGCGCCAACCCGGCGATCTCGCGCGCCCAGGCCTGCGCGTCGGCAACGGTGCCGATCCGGTTGGCCATCCCGGTCAGCAGCGCCTCCTCGGACGGCAGCCTCTCCGCGGTCAGCATCATCGCCCGGGCCCTCCCGTAGCCGACCAGTGAGGTCAGCCGCCGGATGCTCCAGTTGTCCAGCGCCAGGCCGTACTTGGCGACCGGGAACTGGAAGAACGCCTCCGGGGCCACCACCCGCAGGTCGCAGACCATGGCCAATTGCAGGCCGGCGCCGATTGCGGCCCCGTTGATGGCGCCGATCACCGGCACCGGGACATCGGCGATGCTCTGGTGCAGGGCGACAAGCTTGTCGGGGTAGTCGGCGGCGAACGCGTCACCGGACAGATCCGCGCCGGCGCAGAACACCGTGCCCTGCCCGGTCAGCACGATCGCCCGGACGTCGTGGGTGGCGGCGTCCAAGACCGCCTCCCGCAACTCGGTGACGAGCTGGGAGTTCAAGGCGTTGCGACGCTCGGGGCGCTGCAACTCGATAGTCGTGACGGCTTCATCGCGGGTAACACCGATCATGAGATCCCAGCCTATTAGCCTCGATCTGTGAGCCGGACCGGGGCCGACGAAGTGCGCGACGCGGTGCTGGATCGCGGCTCGTTCCTCAGTTGGGACGCCGAACCGCTGGCCGTGCCCACCAGTGACACATATGCCGCCGAGCTGGCCGCGGCCCGGGCTGCCAGCGGCCGCGACGAGGCGGTGCTGACCGGCGAGGGCCGGATCAACGGCCGCAGGGTGGCGGTGATCGCCAGCGACTTCGACTTCTTGGCCGGCTCCATCGGAGTGGCGGCGGCCGAGCGGATCACCGCCGCCGTCCAGCGCGCCACCGCCGAGCGACTGCCGCTGCTGGCGTCGCCGAGCTCGGGCGGCACCCGAATGCAGGAGGGCACCGTCGCGTTCCTGCAGATGGTGAAGATCGCCGCCGCGGTCGAGCTGCACAAACGCGCTCACCTGCCCTACCTGGTCTACCTGCGTCATCCCACCACCGGCGGCGTGTTCGCCTCCTGGGGTTCACTGGGGCACGTCACGCTGGCCGAGCCGGGAGCCCTGGTCGGCTTTCTGGGGCCGCGGGTCTACGAACAGCTCTACGGTGCCCCGTTCCCGCCGGGCGTCCAGACCGCCGAGAACCTGCAGGCCTACGGCGTGATCGACGGCGTCATCCCGCTGAAGTGGCTGCGGCGCATCTGCTCGCGGGCACTGAAGGTGATGCTCGACGATCCGGGTCCGGCTCCTGCGCGGCCGGCCGCTGAGCCGATCCCCGACATTCCGGCGTGGGACTCGGTGTGTGCGTCTCGGCGTCCGGACCGGCCGGGCGTCGGGTTTCTGCTGCGGCACGGCGCCACCGAGCGGGTCTTCCTGTCCGGCACCGGCAGCAGCGATCGCGGTGCCACGATCTTGCTGGCGTTGGCGCGCTTCGGCGGCCAGCCCGCGGTGGTGTTGGGGCAGCTGCGCGGCGCGGATCGACTGACCGACCCGGTTGCGCTGCGCGATGCCCGCCGCGGCATGGCGCTGGCCGCCGGTCTGCGGCTGCCGCTGGTGTTGGCTATCGACACCCCAGGCCCCGCTCTTTCGGTGGAGGCCGAGCAAGGTGGCCTGGCGGCCCAGATCGCGGCATGCCTGGCCGAGCTGGTCACGCTCGAGGTTCCGACGGTGTCGGTGCTGCTGGGTCAGGGCAGTGGCGGCCCGGCACTGGCGATGGTGCCGGCGGATCGGGTACTGGCGGCGTTGCACGGCTGGCTGGCGCCGTTGCCGCCGGAGGGGGCCAGTGCCATCGTGTTCCGCGATACCGAGCACGCCCCGGAACTCTCCGCCACGCAGGGCATCCGTTCAGCGGATCTGCGGGCCCACGGGATCGTGGATGTGATCGTGGCCGAGCACCCGGACGCCGCCGCGGAGCCGATCGACTTCGCCAAGCGAATGTCGCGGGCCATCGCGGTCGAGCTGCACGCGCTGGGCAAGGTGCCCGCCGAGCAGCGAATGGCGGCCCGGTTGGAGCGCTACCGCCGGATCGGGCTGCCCGGCTGACCGCCGACGCCGACGTTTTGCAGGGAAAGTGCGAGTGGCGGCCTGCATAACGTCGGTCTCGCGGAGGCGATCACCTAACCGGTGATCATCGCCACCGCGACACCCGCCAGCACCATCCCCACCACCTGGCGGAGGCGCACCCGCTCCCCCAGCAGCACGACCGCCAAGATCACCGTGGCGGCCGGGTACAGGGAGATCAATACGCTGGCCAGCGAAAGCAACGCGAGCTTCAACGCGAACAGCATGGTGACGTTGGCGGCGGTGTCGAGCAATGCGATCACAAACGCCAGCCGCAACGGTATGCCTGTCGGCACCTTCAGATTGCGACTTGCCGCCGCGACGGCGATCACCAAGATGGTGGCCGCGCCACGGGCGAACAACAGGGGCCACAGGCCGGAATCCGACGGAGTGCGGTCCAGGAAGACGAAGTTCAACCCCAGGGCCACCCCTGAGGCGACCGTCAACCAGAGCACGCGGTGGCTGAGCCCCGGCCGATGAACGCCGTCGTCGCCGGCGTGCCAGCTGATCAACACCACCGCGCCCAGTGCTAACGCGATACCGGCGCTGGCGAGCATGCCGGGGCGCTCCCCCAGAATCCGCCCGACGCACACCGGCACGCCGGCATCGACCACCGCGGCCAGTGGCGATACCACCGAGATCGGGCCCGCGGCCATGGCGGCGTAGAACCACCAGATGCCCAGGGCCTGGCTGAGTCCGCCGAGCATGCCCAAGACGATCGTGCTGGTCGTGATGTGCCCGCCGCCGATCATGGCGAGCACTCCAAGCATCACCATGGAGACCGGCGTGGACACCAAAACCACGCGAAGCGCGGCGACCCGCCGCGAAGCGACTCCCCCAACGAAGTCACTGATTCCGAAACTGGTGGCCGACGCTAACGCCAATCCCTGCGCGGTCGGTGAACCGATCACGCAGCTGCCTTGGCAGCTTCGGCGGCCTTAACGTTCGATGTGACGATCACGGCGGAAAGCCTAAGTGGGCAATTAGCTTGGAAAGTCCTGCGTTTGCGGGATCTTTGCGCCCAACGGCCCGATGTTCGCAGGTCGGTGCATTTAAATTCACTTGGATTTAACCCGCCTCGAGGCGCTCGCCGACCGCCGTTCAGGCCAACGAGCGCAGCCACGCGTCATGCAGGGCGGCGTAGTGCCCCTCGGCGCGGATCAACTCGGCCGGCGGGCCGTCCTCGACGATTCGCCCGCCCTCGATCACCAAAACCCGGTCGGCGATCTCCACCGTGGAGAGCCGGTGGGCGATCACCAGCGCGGTCCGCTGGGCCAACACGCTGCGCAGCGCCTGCTGCACCATCCGCTCACCGGGGATGTCCAGTGACGACGTCGCCTCGTCGAGGATCAGCACCGCCGGGTCGGCGAGGAAGGCCCGCGCGAACGCGACCAGCTGACGCTGACCCGCCGAGAGCCGCCCGCCCCGCTTGGCGAGATCGGTCTCGTAGCCCTCCGGCAACGCGGTGATGAACGCATCGGCGCCCACGTGCGTCGCCGCGGCGGCCACCGCGGCGTCGGTCGCACCCGGACGGCCGAAGCGGATGTTGTCGGCGACCGTCCCGGTGAACAGGAAATTTTCCTGGGTGACCATCACCACGTGGCGCCGCAGCGCCGCCTGCGTGAAAGCCCGCAGGTCGACACCGTCCAGTGTCACCGCGCCCGACACCGGGTCATAGAACCGGGCGATCAGTTTGGCGATGGTGGACTTGCCGGCGCCGGTGCTGCCGACCAGCGCCACGGTCTGGCCGGCCGGGATGTTCAGCGACAACCCGTCCAGCACCGACTGACCGCCCCGGTAGCCGAACCGCACGTCACGCAGGGCGATCTCACCACGCACCTTCCCCACAATGTCCGCGGACTGCGGGCCGGGCGGGTCGGCGACGGCGGGCGTTTCGGCCAGCACCCCGGCCAGCTTCTCCAGTGCCGAGGTCGCCGAGGAGAAGGTGTTGAGGAACTCGGAGATGCCCTGCATGGGTTCAAAGAACATCCGCAGATACAGCAGGAAAGCGGTGAAGGTTCCGATCGTCATGTGCCCGTGCAACACTCGCCAGCCCCCGTAGAGCAGCACCACCCCGGTGGTGAGGTTGCCGACCAGCTTGACCCCGGGTGCGAAGATCGCGACCAGTCGGAAAGCCTTCTCGTTCACGGCACGGTAGCCGTCGGCGACGCTCGCGAAGATCTGCTGATTGCGGGCCTCACGGCGATAGGCCTGCACCGCCTTGATCCCGGTCATGGTCTCGACGAACTGCACAATCACCCGCGCGGCGTGCTCGCGGACCGCGGCGTAGTTCTTCGAAGATTCGGCCCTGAACCATCTCAGCAACGCCACCAGCACCGGAAAGGCGATCAAGCACATCAGGCCCAGCCGCCAGTCCAGCACGATGAGCAGCACGGCTGTGCCTGCCATCGTCAGTGCGGCGCCGACCAGGCCATCGAATCCGGTGAGCAACATCTCCTGGATCGCGTCGACGTCGTTGGTCAACCTGCTGACCACTCGGCCCGAGGTGTAGCGCTCGTGGAATCCGATATCCAGTCGCTGAAACTGTCGGAACACCCGCCTTCGCAGCTCCAGCAGCATCCGCTGCCCGATCTTGCCCGAGCTCTGCAGGAACAGCATCCGGCTGACGGCCTGCGTGAGCACCACCGCCGCGAGCGCGGCCACGATCATGCTCAGTTGCCGGATCGAGCCGTCTGCGGCGATCGGCGGGATGCCCCGGTCGATCCCGCGCTGGGCAAGCATCGGAACCGCAAGCCGGGCAGCGTTTTCCACCACGATGGCCACGACCATCAGCAGCACCGCACACCGGTACGGGCGCAACAGCGACCACAGCAGGGCCCGCGCCGCGGCCCGGCCCGGCTCGGCCGTCACCGCCGCGCCCAGTCGACGAGGTGTTCGGCGCCGTCGTCGAGCTCGTCGTCTGCCGCCAGCAGGTAGCGGTACCGCGGCACCGCGGCCAGCAGCTCGGCGTGAGTACCGACCGCCGTGATGGTGCCGTCCTCGACCAGCGCCACCCGGTCGGCCAGCGCCACGGTGGATGCCCGGTTGGCCACCACCAGCCCGGTGATCGGCTGCGGCCCGGTGCGCAATACCCGGCGCAGCGCGTCGGTCACGGCGGCCTCGGTGTGCACATCCAGCGCAGACAGCGTGTCGTCGAGCACCAGGATCGTTGGCGCCGCCACCAGGGCTCGGGCCAGCGACAGCCGTTGGCGCTGCCCACCCGACAGGCTCATCCCCTGCTCACCGATCCGGGTGTCCAGCCCGAACGGGAGCTCGTAGACGAAATCCGCCGAAGCCACGTCCAGGGCGCGGGCCAGTTCCGCGTCGCTCGCGTCGGGCCGCCCCAGCCGCAGGTTCTCGGCCACCGACATCGAGAACAGGGTCGGATCGTCGAAGGCCGTCACCACCGCCGAGCGCAGCGCCGCCAACGTCAGTGTCCGGATGTCGCGCCCGCCGATGAGGATCTGTCCCTCACGTGCGTCATAGAGCCGGGACAACAGCATCGCCAGCACCGACTTGCCGGAGCCGGTGGCGCCCACCAGGGCGACCGTCTCGCCGGCGTCGACAGTGAGATTGACCCCGCGCAGCACCCACGGGCCGGCATCGTCGAAACGGAATCCGACATCGCGCAACTCCAGCCGGCCCACCGGGGGCACCGGGTCGTCACCGTCGGTGATCTCGATGGGCGCATCGAAGATCTCGGTGATCCGGTCGGCGGCCGTCATCGCCTCCTGGGTGGCCGACAGCAGGAAGCCCAACGACGACAACGGCCAGATCAGCGAGAGCATCAGCGTGACGAACGCGACCAGGGTGCCCATCGTGACCAGGTGGTTCCCGGCGGCGTACGCGCCGACGGCGAGCACGCCGATCAGCGTGAAGTTGGGAATCACCTCCAGCAGGGTCCAGAACTTCGAGGACACCACCACCTTGCCAATGCCGAGGTCGCGCAGCTTGGCGGCTTGGGCGTCGAAGCGCGCAAACACGTAGTCCTCGCGTCCGAACGCCTTGATGGTGCGCAAACCCAGCGCGGACTCCTCGACGAGGGTGGCCACCTGGCCGGCCTGGTCCTGCGCTTGGCGCGTCAGCCGGGTGTACTGCCGTCGGAAGTGCTGCACCGCCAGCATCACCGGTACCAGCGACGCGCACACCACCACACCAAGCGGCCAGTAGAGCACCAGCAGAATCGTCGTGACCGCCACGATCTGCACCGTGTTGAGCACCAGGAACACCACCACGAACGACAGGAAGCGCCGCACGGCGGACAGGTCGTTCATGATCCGTGACAGCAGCTGGCCGGACTGCCAGCGGCCGTGAAAGGTCATCGGCAGGATCTGCAGCCGCGCGTAGAGGTCCTTGCGGATGTCGGCTTCCACACCCATGGTGGTGGGCGCGACCAGCCAGCGCCGCACGAACAACAGCAGCGCCTCGGTGACTCCGAGCGCGGTGGCCGCCGTACCCAGCACCCACAAGCCGGGCTGGTCGTGGTGCAGCACCGGTCCGTCGATGACGGCCCTTGTCATGAGCGGGATCACCACGGTGGCGACGAGGCTGAGCACGGCCACCGTCACCATCGTGATCCACCGGGCCCGGTAGGGGCGCAGGTAGGGCAACAGGCTGCGCAGCGCGGACGCCGGTTTCACGCAGTCGACCCTAGATTGATCGGAGCGACCCGCGGCGCATCCCGCGCTTGATTGCCATGTTCAGGCAAAATGGCGCCATGGACAACGCAGCTGCCTCGCCCCGAGTCTTGGTCGTCGACGACGACTCCGACGTGCTCGCCTCGCTGGAACGCGGACTGCGCCTGTCCGGCTTCGAGGTGGCGACGGCAGCCGACGGCGCGGAAGCATTGCGCAGCGCCAAGGAAGCCCGTCCCGACGCCATCGTGCTCGACATCAACATGCCGGTACTCGACGGCGTGAGTGTGGTGACGGCATTGCGGGCAATGGGTGATGACGTGCCGGTCTGTGTGTTGTCCGCGCGCAGCTCGGTCGACGACCGGGTCGCCGGGCTGGAAGCCGGTGCCGACGACTACCTGGTCAAGCCGTTCGTGCTTGCCGAGCTGGTGGCCCGGGTTCGGGCGATGCTGCGGCGACGCGGGTCGGCGGCGAGCTCCTCCTCGGAGACGATCACGGTGGGCCCGCTGGAGGTCGACATCCCCGGCCGCCGCGCCCGGGTCAAGGGCGTCGACGTGGACTTGACCAAGCGGGAGTTCGACCTGTTGGCCGTGCTCGCCGAGCACAAGACCGCGGTGTTGTCGCGCGCCCAGCTCCTCGAGCTGGTCTGGGGTTACGACTTCGCCGCCGACACCAACGTCGTCGACGTGTTCATCGGGTATCTGCGGCGCAAGCTGGAGGCCGGCGGCGCTCCACGGCTGCTGCACACCGTGCGCGGGGTCGGCTTCGTCCTGCGAACGCAGTGAGGGCAGGCGTGAATGTCATGAAGCTGTTGCGGCGCATCTTCGCCCGAACACCGTCGCTGCGGACCCGGGTGATGCTGGCAACGGCGATCGGCACCGCGATCGTGACGGTCATCATCGGCGCCATCGTGTGGGTCGGTATCACCAACGACCGCAAGTACTGGCTGGACCGCCGGCTCGACGAGGCGGCCGGGCTGACCGTCCCGCTGATCGGCCTGGGCGAACTGCCCCGATCGGCCGGCCCCACCGACGCGGTGATCACACTGCGGCGCCCCAACCAAGTGACGTCGAACTCCGCCGTGGTGCTGCCAGAGCTTGAGCCGGGTTACGCCGACACCGAGATCAACGGCGTGCTCTACCGGGTGCGTACCGTCGACATCCCCGGGCCGGGGCCGCGGTCGCTGGCCGTCGGCGCCACATACGACGCCACCCTCGCCGACACCAACAACCTGCACCGCCGGGTGATCCTGCTCTGTACCGCCGCGATCGGGGCGGCCGCGCTGCTGGGCTGGCTGCTGACGGCATTCGCGGTGCGGCCCCTGCGGCGGCTGGCGGAGCAGGCGCGATCGATCGACGCCGGCGACGAACGGCCGGAGATCGAGGTGCGCGGGGCAACCGAGGCGGTGGAGATCGCCGAGGCGATGCGCGGCATGCTGCAGCGGATCTGGAAAGAGCGAGACCGGACCCAAGAGGCACTGGCCTCCGCACGGGACTTCGCCGCGGTCTCCTCCCATGAGCTGCGCACCCCGCTGACCGCGATGCGCACCAACCTCGAAGTGCTCACCACCCTGGACCTGCCCGACGACCAGCGCAAGGAGGTGCTGCACGACGTCGTCCGGACCCAGACGCGGATCGAGGCGACGCTGTCGGCCCTGGAGCGGCTGGCGCAGGGCGAACTGTCCACCTCCGACGATCACGTGCCGGTCGACATCACCGATCTGCTCGACCGGGCGGCCCACGACGCGATGCGGGTCTTCCCGGACCTGAACGTCTCACTGGTGCCGTCGCCGACCTGCATCATCGTCGGCCTGCCCGCCGGACTGCGGCTGGCCGTGGACAACGCGATCGCCAACGCGGTCAAGCACGGCGGTGCGACCCAGGTGCAGTTGTCGGCAGTCACCTCACGCGAAGGCGTGGAGATCGCCATCGACGACAACGGCGGCGGGCTTCCCGAGGAAGAGCGCCGCATCGTCTTCGAGCGGTTCTCGCGCGGGTCCACGGCATCGCATTCGGGGTCCGGCCTCGGACTGGCGCTGGTGGCTCAGCAGGCCGAACTGCACGGCGGCACGGCATCGTTGGAAGACAGCCCGCTGGGCGGTGTACGTCTGCTATTGCAGCTTCCGCCACCGCGCTGAAGGCGCTACGCCAGTATGGTCACTTCTTTTTCTTCTTGTCCTTGCGCCAGCTGTCCCAGCGTTCGAAGCCGGCCGCCGCGGCCGTCTGTTCGTCCTTGAACCACACCTCGGCGATCGTCGCGTCGTAGGCCGGGCTCGCCGGAGCGTGGTAGAGCATCGAGTCCTCGTTGCCCTTGACCGTCCAGCCCAGCGGGCCGCTGCCACCGGGGCCGGCCTTGGTCGACCCCGGGCCGTACGGGCCGGGCGGCACCTCCTCGACTTCGGCGACCAACTTGGCGGTACCGCTCTTGGCTCGACCCTTGTCCCAGCGGGTGAATCCGGCTGCGGCGGCGGCACTCTCCTCGGCGAACCACACCTCGGCGATCGTCTGGTCGTACCAGGGGCTGTCCGTCGTGTGGTAGAGCATCGAGTCCTCGTTGCCCTTGATCGTCCAGCCGGTCGGGCCGACACCACCGGCACCCGCGCGTGCCGAGCCCACACCGTAGGGCGCTCCGCCGATCGCCATCGCGCTGGTCTCAGCCTCCGAGGGGAGCTTGCCCCCGGCGAGCTTCGCCGTCGATCCCGGACCGGTGCTCGCACCGGCAGTCGGGATGGGGGTGGTGGGTGCGCTCGCCGCTGCACCGAGTGTCGCCGCCACGGGCACTTCGCGTTTGACCCGCCGGACGGTGAAGGCGAATGTGAGCGCCAGACCCAACAGAAATGACAGTCCCATCAACCAGCAGTTGACCCCGTGCATCAGTGGGCTCCTATCTCACGCGAGCCGGGAAGCGCCGCAACGGCTTCTTCCTTGCTGGTGCGGCGGATCGAGACGATGGTGAGCAACCAGGCGACCGCCGAGCCCACCGCGAACGCCAGCAGGTACCACAGCCAGTGAATGACGAAATCCATTGCAGATGCTCCTTAGCTCACGGTGATCGCGACGCGCCGGTTTTGGGCTCGACCGTCCGGTGTCGCGTTGCTGGCAACCGGGTCGGCCGACCCGAACCCCTTGGACGTGACGCTGTTGGCGGGGACGCCCTGGGTCACCAGGAAATCGGCGACCGACTTGGCGCGGGCGGTGCTCAGCGGCACATTGATGCCGTCGTTGCCGGTGTTGTCGGTGTAGCCGTTGACCGCGATGCGGGCGGTGTGGCAGCCCTTCACCTTCTCCGCCACCCGGCTCAGTTGTTCCTTCGTGCCCGCCGACAGGGTGTAGCCATTGGTGACGAACCTGACCGGTGTGCTCATCAACGCGGTGACGTCGGCCTGCAGATTGCCGCAGTCACCGGCCGGGCCCGGGGCCGGCGTCTGAGCCGGGGCACTGCCCGACGGCGCCGGAGCCGGGGCGGGTGCCGGGCTCGGCGTCGGAAGCGGCGTCCCGGTCGCACTCGGAGCCGCCTGGGTCTGCCCCGTCGAGACCTGAATGTCGTTGAGCAGCTTGAGGTTCGGCCAAGCAGCTTTCGCCGCCGCCTCGACGGCGGACTTGACCGCATCGGAGGCCGCGGTTCCGATCAGTGTGACGGTGTCGTCGACGATCTTGAATTTGAAGTCCGGCATGGACACCGCGGCCTTGAACACCGCGCCCAGACTGGACAGGTCGGGTGCGGTGACGCCGGCCTTGATGTTGAGGTTGTCGACCAGCTGCACACCGCTGCCGAACACCCCCTTGAGCATGTCGAGCAGTCCGGTTCGCGTGGCGATGTCAGGCAGATCTCCGTTGAGGGTGATCACGTTGCCGTTGCGCAGAATCGCCAGCGGGGCAAACGACCATCCCGGCAGACTCGCACTCGGTACCGACAGCGACAGCGACGGCGCGGCGACGTCCGGTCCATTGATGTTCGGGGGGTTGACGTCGAGTTTGGACCGGTCGGTTATCCCGTAGCCGATCAGCGCCAGCAACAACGGAATGGCCGCCAGGGCTAGGAGCCAGCCGAAGCCGGGAGGCCGGCGGTAAAACCGCGAGGCCTTTCGCCAGCCAGTCACAGTCGGGTTGTCTGAGCCTGGCATGGATCCTCCTTGAAGACCGAAAACACCCGCGAGTCCAAGACACCGCGAGTGTAGGAGTTCCCATTTGTTAATGGAGGCAATTAGTCGTTTTTGGTGGACTTTCCCCCGGCTGGGGAGCTGGTCACCAGCTCGTTGACGATGTGGGCCCGCGGCCAGGCGTCTTCGGCCGCAGCCCGCACCGCAGCCGCCTCGTCCGCCTTCGCCGCGGTGCCGCCCAGCGTCACGGTGTCACCGTCGATCTGCAAGGTGAAGTCGCCGATGCCCGCGGCCGCCTCGAACACCGGGGCCGCATCGGAGAAGTCCACCGCCGCCGCCCCGGGCGCCACCCCGATCCGATCGACCACGGTCACCTCGTCGCTCGAGGTGATCACCGCGTCCAACAGCTCTCGTTTGGCCGCGGGATCGGCCACGTCACCGGCCAGCGTGAACTCAGCGCCGCGACGGACCACCGACAGCGGCACCGGCCCCACCGGCCCAGCAGCGGGTTGCGGTGCAGCGACCGGTTGGTGGGGACGTTCGAGTAAGCCATAACCGATCGCAGCGAGCAACACCGTTGCCAGCGCCGCCCCGATCAGCCGGGCACGCACTCAGCGGGTGCCGAGCAGATCGATCACAAAGACCAGGGTCTTGCCGGCCAGCGGGTGACCGGTACCGGCGGGCCCATAGGCCAGCTCCGGGGGGATCACCAGCTGACGCCGGCCGCCGACCTGCATGCCCGGAATGCCGTCCTGCCAACCGGCAATGAGCCCGTCCAGCGGAAATTCCAGCGATTCGCCGCGGTTCCACGAACTGTCGAACTCCGCGCCGCTGTCGTAGTCGACGCCAAGGTAGTGCACGTTGACGACCCCGCCGGGCACGGCCGCGGGGCCTTCCCCGACGACGATGTCTTCGATGACCAGCTCGGCCGGTGCCGGGCCGGTCGGAACGGTGATCTGAGGCTTGGCCGGATTGGTCATGGTGGTTACCGTCCTCCGATGCCGACGTAGTCACGCTCGGTGTAGCCGGTGTAGATCTGACGTGGCCGGCCGATCTTGCTGTCACCCTCGTCGTGCATCTCGCGCCAGTGCGCGATCCAGCCGGGCAGCCGGCCCAGCGCGAACAGCACCGTGAACATCTGAGCCGGGAAGCCGATCGCCCGGTAGATCAGGCCGGTGTAGAAGTCGACGTTCGGGTACAGCTTGCGCTCGACGAAGTAGTCGTCGGTCAGCGCGGCCTCTTCGAGGTCCTTGGCGATGTTGAGCAGTTCGTCGTCACCGCCGAGCTTGCCGAGGATCTTGTCGGCCTGCTCCTTGACGATGCGCGCCCGCGGGTCGTAGTTCTTGTAGACCCGGTGACCGAAGCCCATCAGCTTGACGCCGTCTTCGCGGTTCTTGACCTTGCGCACGAAGTCGGTGACGTTGCCGTTCTGCTGGTCGCGGATCTGCTCCAGCATCTCCAGCACCGCCTGGTTGGCGCCGCCGTGCAGCGGGCCCCACAGCGCGTTGATGCCACCGGAGATCGAGGTGAACAGGTTGGCCCGCGAGGAGCCCACCAGCCGCACCGTCGAGGTCGAGCAGTTCTGCTCGTGGTCGGCGTGCAGGATGAACAACATGTCCAGGGCGCGGACCACCTCGGGGTCGGCCTCATAGGGCTCGGCCGGCAGGCCGAAGGTCATCCGCAGGAAGTTCTCCACCAGGCTCAGTGAGTTGTCCGGGTACAGGAACGGCTGGCCGGCCGACTTCTTGTAGGCGTAGGCGGCGATGGTGGGCAGCTTGCCCAGCAGCCGGATGGTCGACAGCTCCACCTGGTCGTTGTCCGACGGGTCCAGCGAGTCCTGGTAGTAGGCGCTCAACGCGTTCACCACGCTGGAGAGCACCGGCATCGGGTGGGCGTTGCGGGGGAAGCCGTCGAAGAACCGCTTCAGGTCCTCGTGCAGCATGGTGTGCCGCTGGATCCGGCCGGTGAACGCGGCCAACTGCTCGGACGTCGGCAGCTCGCCGTAGATCAGCAGATAGCTGACCTCGATGAAGGTCGACTTCTCGGCCAACTGCTCGATCGGGTAGCCGCGGTAGCGCAGGATCCCGGCGTCGCCGTCGATGTAGGTGATGGCGCTCTTGACCGGCGAGGTGTTGGCGTAGCCGTTGTCGAAGGTCGTGTATCCGGTCTTGGCGAGCAGCGAACCGATGGCGAGAGCGTCGGACCCCTCGGTCGCCTTGACGATCGGCAGTTCTAGCTCGCCGCCCGGATACCGGAGAGTGGCGGTTTCGTCGGTTGCGGCCACAAGGAACCCCTTTGCGCTATTCGGCTAACCAGATTGGGCGTGTATAGGAAAAGGTAGTCGGTTCCGGGCCGGCGCGCCCGCCCGGGGCCGGGGTATCTCCTAACCGCGCTGCGGTGGCGACTCTCGGCGTACATCACCGGGCCGGCGATAACGCAGGAATGCGGGCGCTGCCAGGGCGGCAAGCACCACGCCCACCACCACCAGGGCACCGCCGCCGGCGGACGCCGCGGCCGTCCCCACCACCGCTCCGGCGGCACCGTGCACGGCGTCGGCGAGCCGAGGTCCGCCGGCGACGATCACGGTGAACACCCCCTGCAACCGGCCGCGGATCTCGTCGGAGGCGGCCTGCTGCAGCATGGTCGACCGGAACGCAGCCGAGACCATGTCCGCGGCACCGCCGACCGCCAGGAACACCAGCGCCACCCACAGCGCCCGACCGGCGTGCCCTCCGCCGTGGCCGACCGCGACTCCGAAGCCGATCATCGCCACGCCCCAGACCACGATCGCGGCGACGACGGCCACGCCCTGACGGGTGATCCGTGGCAGCCACCCCGAGAACACTCCGCCCAGCACCGCGCCAGCCGACATCGCCGCGGCCAGCAGCGCCATGGTGGTGCCGCCCTCGACCGGTCCGCCGAAGTCCGCGCTGGCGATCTGCGGGAACAGCGCCCTGGGCATGCCGAGGATCATCGCGATCAGGTCCACGACGAACGACATCAGCACCACGGTGTTGCCGGCCAGGTAGCGGAACCCGTCAAGCACGGCCCCGATCCCGAAGCTGGACGGGCCGGCCGATGCGACCGGCGGCATGGGGGCCAGCCGGAACGTCGCCCAGATCGGGAAGATGCACGTCGCGGCGTCGATCAGGTAGAGGGTGGACAGGTCCAGCCAGCCGAGCAGCAGCCCAGCCAGCAGGGGGCCGACGATCGCCCCGAACTGCATGACGGTCATGTTCAGTGAGTTGGCTGCCGGCAGATCGCTGCCGGCCACCAGCCGCGGAATCGCCGCGGATCGGGTCGGGGCGTTGACCGCATAGAACCCCTGCTGCACCCCCAGCAGTACGAGCACCACCCAGACGTTCTCGAGCCCGGCCGCGGCCTGGATCCACAACAGCAGCGAGGCCACCGCCAGCCCGCAGGAGGCGATGATCAGTAGCTTGCGGCGGTCCATGGCGTCGGCCCACGCACCGCCGAGCAGACCGAAGACGACCAGCGGCACCACCGCGAACAGACCCGACAGCCCGACGTAGGCCGAGCTTCGGGTCAGCGCATAGATCTGCACCGGGACCGCGAAGATGGTCAGGTTCGCCCCGATGACGGTCGGGATCCCGGCCACCCACAACCGTCGGAAGTCGGGACTGCGCAGCGGGGTGGTGTCGGCGAAGATCCTCACCGCAGCGGTACCGGACTCACGGCTGGAGCCGCTCCACCCGCCCGCCGGTCACCCGAATCCGGTTGTGTAAGCGGCCTTCCCGGCCCTGCCAGAACTCCACCACCTCCGGGGCGATCCGGTAGCCACGCCAGTTCGGCGGCGCGGGGATGGACTCGGCGCCGGAGAATTGGGCCGTCACCGCGTCCAACTGCGCCAGCAGTGCGGTCCGCGACGCGATGGGCTGCGACTGCTGAGATGCGCAGAAACCCAACTGGGACGCCCGTGGTCGGTGCGCCCAGTACTGGGCGCTGACCGACTCGTCGAGCTGAGTGACCGGTCCGCGAACGTGGACTTGGCGGCCCAGCTGGTACCAGGGAAACGTCACCGACGCATACGGTGTCGAGGCCAGCTCGGCAGCCTTGGCCGAGTCGGAGTCGGTGAAGAACGTCACACCGCTCGGGTCAAGGTTCTTGCACAGCACCGAGCGGCTGACCGGACGGCCGGATTCGACCGTCGCCAACACCATGGCGTTGGGTTCGGCGATCCCTGCGCGCTCGGCATCGCCGATCCAGTTGCGCAGCAAAACCTCCCAGCCCTCCTCGAGCCAGTCCGCGTCGAGGTCGCCGCTGTTGTCCTTCTCCTGGTATTCCACTCGCATCGCCGCCAGGTGCTCGTTGTCGGGGCCGGTCCTGTGCACCGCCCAACGCTACGCCCCGGTGCAGACCAGCCGTCGTTACCGGCCGGTAGCAACGGCCGGGCACCGGGGTGGAAGAATCCAAGGCATGACTGCTGCGGTCCCGGAGAACTTCGTTGCCGGCTTGGAAGGCACGGTGGCCTTCACTACTGAAATCGCCGAACCGGACAAGGACGGCGGCGCGCTGCGCTACCGCGGCGTCGACATCGAGGACCTGGCCGGCAAGGTCGGCTTCGGCGACGTGTGGGCCCTGCTGGTCGACGGCGACTTCAACCGCCCGCTGGCGCCCGCCGAACCGCTGGAGCTGCCGATTCGCACCGGCGACGTGCGGGTCGACGCCCAGGCCGGGGTGGCGATGCTGGCCCCGCAGTGGGGCTTTGAACCGCTGTTGGACACCGACGACGCCACCGCCCGTGACCAGCTGGCCCGCGCGTCGGTGATGGTGCTGTCCTACGTCGCGCAGTCGGCTCGGGGCCAGGAGCCGGCGGTGTCGCAGCAGACCATCGATGGATGCGCCACCATCACCGAGCGGTTCATGACCCGCTGGCGCGGGGAGCCCGACCCGCGCCACACCGAGGCGATCGACGCCTACTGGGTGTCGGCGGCCGAGCACGGCATGAACGCCTCGACCTTCACCGCCCGGGTGATCGCCTCCACCGGCGCCGACGTCGGTGCGGCGCTGTCCGGCGCGATCGGCGCGATGAGCGGCCCGCTGCACGGTGGCGCCCCCGCCCGGGTGATCCCGATGATCGCCGAGGCGGAACGCACCGGTGACGCCCGCGCGGTGGTCAAGGGCATCCTGGACCGGCGCGAGAAGCTGATGGGCTTCGGGCACCGGGTGTACCGCGCCGAGGACCCGCGCGCCCGCGTGCTGCGAGCCACCGCCAAGCGACTGTCGGCCCCGCGTTTCGAGGTGGCCGCGGCGCTGGAGCAGGCGGCGCTGGCCGAGCTTCGGGAGCGTCGCCCCGACCGTGCCATCGAGACCAACGTGGAGTTCTGGGCGGCGGTGATCCTGGACTTCGCCGAGGTGCCCCCGGCGATGATGCCGGCGATGTTCACCTGTGGCCGCACCGCCGGCTGGTGCGCTCACATCATGGAGCAGAAACGGCTGGGCAAGCTGGTGCGCCCGTCGGCGATCTATGTCGGACCGGGGCCGCGCAGCGCGGAAACCGTTGCGGGCTGGGAACACGTCACCAAAGGCTGACCCGGCGGCCCTTGCGCCGAACGTGTAATCAGGGCGAGATTCTGCGCGTTTTTTCGCGCTGAGTACACGCTCGGCGGTGGCCGAGGGTTAGATGGTTCAGCTCCGTCGCAGCGCGCCGAGCAGGTTCTGCAGTAGCGGCATATCCGAGTGGTCCTTGACCTCGTCGAGCATGTCCGGGACCCGGGTGAATTTCACCCGCGGCCGGTCTTGCGCTCGGCCACGGGCGATCTCGGCTTTGTCGATGGCCTTCCAGCCGGCGGCGTCGATGACGTCGGGCTGGTGGGCATGGACCATCCGGGCGACCGCGCGCGGTCCGGCGATCGGCTCAGTCAGCAGGTCTGCGTTGTAGTCGGCGGCCAGCGTCTGAATCGTCTTGAGCGAGTCGGACTTGTTGGAGCCGATGAAACCGTTGGTACCGCGCTTGATCCAGCCCGACACATACGCTCCCGGAACTCGTTCGCCGGTCGCCGGGTCGATCACGCGGCCGCCCTCGTTCGGGACGACGCCGGCAGCGTCGTCGAACGGCAGGTCGGCGATGGGCGTTCCGTGGTAGCCGATCGACGACAGCACCAGTCCGGCGTCGATGCGGCGCACCTGCTCGGTCCCGGTGACAGTGAACTCCACTGCGTCACAACGTCCCTCACCGAGGACTCGGGCCGGGGTCAACTCGTAGGCGAATCGAATCCGGGGCCGGGTGATCGGTGCCGAGGCATCGCCCAGCTTGGTCAGTATCTCCAGCTTCTGCCGGGTCAAGGTGTCTGCGACGGTGGCCAGGTCTTCGCGTACCCGAGCATGATCCTCGGCGTCGAGTACCACCTCGGCGGTCTGTGTCAGCCCCACCAATTCGGGCAGCGTGAACGCGGACGAAATCGGACCGCGCCGAGCGACGACCACCACCTCCTGAACCGCCGAGTCACGCAGCGCGGTCAGCGCATAGTCGGCGATGTCGGTGCGAGCCAGCCGGTCCGGGTCGGCAGTGAGAACGCGCGCCACGTCCAGGGCGACGTTGCCGTTGCCCACGATCACCACCCGCTCGTGACTGAGATCGACTGGCAGGTCGGCGAACTCGGGATGCCCGTTGTACCAGCCGACGATCTCGGTCGCGGTGCCCGTTCCGGGCAGACCCATGCCGTCGATCTCAAGCCGCCGGTCGTGCATCGCACCCGAGGCGTAGAGCACGGCGTGGTGGTGCTTCAGCAGGTCGGCGTGGGTCAGGTGCTTGCCCACCTCCACGTTGAGGAAGAACTGGAAACCACGGCGCCCGGAGATCTCGTCGAACAGCCGGGTGGCCAATTTGGTGCGCTGGTGATCCGGGGCGACGCCGGCCCGCACCAACCCGTAAGGGGTGGGCAGTTTCTCGAACATATTCACCAGCACGCCCTGCTGGGTCAGTAGTTCATCGGCCGCGTACATGGCCGCGGGCCCGGAGCCGACGATGGCCACGGTCAGCGGGTACTTGCCTCGCCGATGCAGCTCGGCGGCCGGCAGGATGGGCGCCAGCTTGGAGGTCGGCGGTAGCTTCACCCCTTCAGGCCGTTCCGGGTAGAACGACCTGTTGATCTCCACGAACGGCAACTGCTCGGACATCACCTTGGTATGCGGGACGATCGCGTCGACCGGGCAGGCCCGCACGCAGGCCCCGCAGTCCACACACGCATCGGGATCGATGTAGAGCATCTCCGACGTGGCGAAACCGGGCTCGTCCGGCGTGGGGTGAATGCAGTTCACCGGGCAGGCGAACACACACGACGCGTCGTTACAACACGCCTGGGTAATTACGTGCGGCATGACCTGAGGGCGGCGCTATGCGACCGAAGCGGCAACGGGCGTGAGGTGCGCACGCTGCGGCTGGCTGCGGAACCGGGACGGCGCGCCGTGGATCCGGCAGATCCGCCAGACCAACTTGGCAACCGGGTTCATCAAACCGGTGTCGTGGCAGAGCATCCGGACGTCGCCGAACATGTCCTGCAACATCTGCCGGGCTTCCGCCGACCGGAAGAAGATGTCCTTGCGGACCTCGCGCGGAATGTCGAACTCGGTCCAGAACGCCTTGGGCGGCACGACGATCGCCGAGCACAGGATCCGCATCACGATCGGAACGTACAGCGACAGCCAGAACCGCTTGCGACGCGGTAGGTGCGGAATGCGCTTGTGCAGGTACTCGTGTGCGAACGAGATATGCCGCGCCTCCTCGGCCACGTGAATGGCCATCACCCGCTCCATGATCGGGTGCAGCGTCTTGCCCTCACGCAGGATCGCCTTCTGAATGTGGTCGATGGGCTCCTCGCCGGCGAGGATGCCGAACCAGAACGGGATCGGCAGCGGTCCGGCGACCAGCGGAATGAACGGCTGCACCCACTTGAGCAACCGCGGCATACCGGGCACGTCGGCGCCGATGTGGTTCACCATCTCCTGGAACATCATGGTGTGGTTGCACTCTTCGACCGCCTCGTGCAGGCAGTAGCGGTACTCGGGTGAACCGTTGGGCACCCAGAACGCGTACTCCATCAGGCCACGGATCAAGATGGACTCGAAGTGCAGCCCGACCTTGGCCACGTTGGCCTGGCGCCACATGCCGATCTTGATCTGAACGTCTTGAGGCTGGGCCTGGTACCACCAGTGCCGACCGATCGGGTCGGTGCCCGGCAGGATCCAGCGCGGGTCATTCTCGGTGACCTTGAACTCGGGGGTGTCCCAGTCGATGTCGGTGTACGGATTGAAGTTCCGGCGCACCGATCCTTCCGACAAGGTGTTGAGGATCTCGACGTAGTTCGCGTCGTCGGTCACTTCCATGTTGGCTCGCCACCGGCGCACGATTCGGGTTCGAGCGGCTTTCTGAGCCATCGGAGACACCTCCACCAGTCGTTTACATTTACTAGGCTTATGTACAACGGTACCGCAGGTACCGGGTACCCGTCCAGACCTTGGATCAACACTGTGGGCGTGACAGGTGTCGAGTAACTCGGGTGATCCGCATCACAATAAACCTGCCCTGCGGACGCCCGCCTGCCGCTGTCTACGCTAGAGGCCATGGCTGAGCAGCTCACGATCCCGGACACCATCAAGCCCGCTGACGGACGGTTCGGCTGCGGGCCGTCGAAGGTCCGCCCTGAGCAGTTGAACGCGCTGGTCACCACGGCGGCGCCACTGTTCGGCACCTCCCACCGTCAGGCGCCGGTCAAGGACTTGGTGGGCCGCGTCCGCTCCGGACTGCGCGAACTGTTCTCGGTGCCCGACGGCTACGAGGTGGTCCTGGGCAACGGCGGGTCCACGGCCTTCTGGGACGCCGCGGCGTTCGGACTGGTCGACAAGCGGTCCCTGCACCTGACCTACGGCGAGTTCAGTGCGAAGTTCGCCTCGGCGGTGGCCAAGAACCCCTTCGTCGGCGACCCGATCGTCATCAAGGCCGACGCCGGCAGCGCCCCCGAGCCCCAGTCCGACCCGTCGGTCGACGTGATCGCCTGGGCACACAACGAGACCTCGACCGGAGTGGCAGTGCCGGTGCGCCGGCCCAGCGGTTCCGGGGACGCCCTGGTCGTGATCGACGCGACCTCGGGTGCCGGCGGCCTGCCGGTCGACATCACCGAGGTCGACGCCTACTACTTCGCGCCACAGAAGAACTTCGCCTCCGACGGCGGACTGTGGCTGTCCATCATGAGCCCGGCCGCGCTGGCCCGCATCGAGGCCATCGCCGCGTCCGGCCGGTGGGTGCCGGAGTTCCTGTCCCTGCCGATCGCGGTGGACAACAGCACCAAGAACCAGACCTACAACACCCCGGCGATCGCCACCCTGGCGCTGCTGGCCGAGCAGCTGGACTGGATGCTGGGCAACGGCGGGCTGGACTGGGCGGTCAAGCGCACCGCGGACTCCTCGCAGCGGCTGTACTCGTGGGCCGAGGAGCGGCCGTTCACCACGCCGTTCGTCGCCGACCCGGCGTTGCGGTCGCAGGTGGTGGGCACCATCGACTTCGTCGACGAGGTGGACGCGGCGGCGGTGGCCAAGGTGCTTCGGGCCAACGGCATCGTCGACACCGAGCCCTACCGCAAGCTGGGCCGCAACCAGCTGCGGGTGGCGATGTTCCCGGCCGTGGAGCCCGACGACGTGAGCGCCCTGACCCAGTGCGTGGACTGGGTGGTCGAGCGCCTCTGAGCTCGGTGCGCAGCAGCGCTGCGAACCACGCCCCGACCACTCCGTAATCGGATCGTTATAACGCCCGCGTGTCACGACAGGCGGGGCCGTTCACTGGACTAGAGTCCGCACGTAACCGGGCGTTCGCAAGGAGAAGTCATGCGGGAACTGAGGGCCATCGGCCTCGACGTCGACGGCAAACACATCATCTGCGAAAGCGCCGGCGACGGCGAAGACCACACCGAGATGTTCCGGGTGCGTATCGACGACCGGCTGCGCGGCGCGGTCCGCGGCGAGGGCCACCGCGTGGGTCAGAACCCGGCCGACGCGGGCAGCAGCATGCTCCGACCCAAGGACATCCAGGCGCGGATCCGCGCCGGGGCATCGGTCGAACAGGTGGCCGCCGCCGCTGGTGTGGACGTCGCCCGGGTGGAGCGCTTCGCCCACCCGGTGCTGCTGGAGCGGTCCCGGGCCGCGGAGCTCGCGACCGCCGCCCACCCGGTGCTGTCCGACGGCCCGGCCGTACCGACCCTGCTGGAGGTCGTCACCTCCGCACTTGTGTCGCGCGGCTTGAGCTCCGACAGCAGCAGCTGGGACGCCTGGCGCAACGACGACGGACGATGGACGGTGCAGCTGGCCTGGAAGGCCGGACGTTCGGACAACGTCGCCCACTTCTGGTTCACTCCGGGCGCGCACGGCGGGACGGTGACCGCTGTCGACGATGCTGCCATGGAGTTGATCGACCCCGGCTTCGGCCGTCCGCTGCGGCCGGTTGCCGCGGTGGCCGAGTTGGACTTCGAGGCTCCGTCCGCCCCCGCAGTCATCGAAGAGGAGCCGGTGCAGCAGCGCCCGGGGACCCGCGCCCGCCGCAGCAAGCCGGAAGTCCCGGGGTGGGAAGACGTCCTGCTCGGGGTGCGCTCGACCGGTCAGCGCTGAGCAGCCAGCGCCAACAGCACCAGCCACGCGCCCGCCACGCCGATTCCGGCGCCCAATGCCAACCATCGCAGCACCGGGGTGCGTCGCCAGCCCCACACCGTGGGCGCCAGCCCGCCCACCGCAATCAGATTGAGCGCCACCGCCAGTGCCGGGTGGACGCGCAGCAGCCCCAAGCTCAACACCGTGATCGCGGTCCCGGTCACCGCCGCGACGAACCCCGCCACGGTCAAACCCGTCCCCCACGGCGTACTGGGGGTGGACGTCATTCCGGCAGCCTAATGCGCTCGTAGAACGCCAGTGCGGCCGCGGTGGCGACGTTGAGCGAGTCGGTTCCCCGCGACATCGGGATGCGGACCCGCATGTCGCTGGCGCGCATCGCCCGCTCCGACAGGCCCGGCCCCTCCGCACCGACAAGCACCGCCACCGGCTCGTCGCGCACCTTCGCCATCGCACTCGACAACAGCTCGGCCCGCGGATCCGGCGTCATCGCCAGCAGCCGGAAACCCTGCCCGCGCAGCATCGCCAGATCCCCGGGCCAGTCCGCCGAGCGGGCGAACGGCACCAGCAGGGCGTGCCCCATCGAGACCCGCACCGAGCGCCGGTAGAGCGGGTCGGCGCAGCCACTGCCGAAGACCACCGCGTCCACGCCCAAACCGGCACCGTTGCGAAAGATCGAACCCAGGTTCTCGTGGTCGTTGACGCCCTCGAGCACCGCGATCGTCCGGGCCCCGGCGACCAGGTCTGCCACCGACGGCTCCGGCACTCGCGAGGCGGCGGCCAGCACACCCCGGTTGAGGTGAAAGCCCACCGCTTCGGCCATCACCTCGGCGGACACCCGGTAGTACGGGACGTCCGGGGCACCGGGTTCGGTCAGGTCGGACGTCAACTCGGTCAGCCGGCGATCGGTGCCCAGCAGCGCCCGCGGGGTGAACCGCGATGCCAGCATCCGCTGCACCACCAGCACCCCTTCGGCGATCACCAGCCCCTTGCCGGTGGGCAGGTCCGGGCGACGGTCGATGCTGTTCAGATCGCGGAAATCATCCAGCCGGGAATCGCGGGGGTCATCGATATCGACAACATCGACGATCCTGGCCACTGCGGGGACTTTACCGGCGAGGCGCTAACGTCAACGGCGATGACCCCTCAGCACTCCCCCGAGCCGCCACCGTTGCCGACCGCCCTGCTGCGGATCTGGCCGGTGATCGGCGCCGGCGTCACGGGTTTCTGCTGCGCGACCATCGCCGCGTTCACGGTGCCCGCGCTGGAAGGATGGCGGCCGGTGAGCGTGGCGGGGCTCGGCGTCGGGATGGTGGGCACCACAATCTTTCTGGTGCAACGCGGGGCGGCACGACGCGGCGCGCGCGGTGCCCAAACCGGGCTGGAACACGAATAGAGTTACGAACCGACGATTCGAGGAGGAACGCCATGGCAGCCCCGCTGTTGACGGCACAGGTCGACATCAATGCACCGGTGGCCAAGGTCTGGGCACTGATCTCCGACTTCCGGCGGATGCCCGAGTGGAGCCCGCAGTGCCGGTGGATGAAGCCGCTCGGTGCGGTGGGCCAGGGGACCCGCACGATCAACTTCAACCGGCGCGGCTGGATGTACTGGCCCACCAGCTCCGTCATCACCGAGTACATCCCGGAGCGCAAGCTGGCCTTCCGCGTCACCGAGAACCACAGTGTGTGGACCTATGAACTCGAGCCGACCGCCACCGGTACGCGGGTCGTCGAAAGTCGGCACGTCGAAAACGGCAACACCACCAAGGTCTCGGCGTTTTTGGTGGGCAAGTTCATGGGCGGCACGCCCACCTTCGAACGCGAGCTGGTCGAGGGTATGAACGCATCGCTGGGCAAGATCAAGGCCGCCGCAGAGAACGCCTGACGCCTCTGTGGCGGCGGAGTAACGTCCCCTGAAGTGGGGAGACACTGGGAGGAATCCATGGAAACCGTGAAATCCGCAGTGCGACTGCCGAGTATCGCCGTGGCAGCGACCGCGCTGGTGGCCACCGGCCTGACCCCGGTGGTCGCGTCACCCGAAATCAGCACGCGCGCCGCGGCCGCGGTGTCGGCCGAGGTGACGCTGGCCGCCAACGCGGTCGTCGACAGCTTCGACACCCTCGCCGGGCTCGCGCCTTTCGACATGTCCAGCATTGCCGACGAGCTCAACGTCCCGGGCACAGTCGACCTGTCCGACCTCCTGCCCGGCGCGGCCGACGCGTTGGACGTTCCCGGCGCCGCCGACGCGTTCGACATCGTCGGCCTGTTCAACGCGGAAGTGGCTGCCGCCGTAGGACTGTTCAACCGGTTCATCAGCCTGCCGTTCACGTTGTTCAACGACTTCGAGAACCTGTTCACCAGCCTGATCAACCTGGACTTCGGGATGGCCTTCAGTCAGGCAGCCACCATCCCGCTGGACATCGTCAACTACGTGGTCGGTCTACCGGGCGCGGTGGTCAACACCGCTTTCAACATGCTCTTTGTGCTCCCGGGCGAGTACCTGTTCAACTTCGGTTAGGGCGTCTCCGGCTCGCCCGGCTCCCCGGATTCCCCTGGGACGTCGGCGATGTCGGCGGATGCTTCGACGACCGTCTCAGCAGCGTCAGCCTCGGCGTCGGTTCCGGTTTCGGCCGGTTCCGGCGCCGCTGCTGTCTCGGCGAGCGCTTCGACGGGAGCTTCGATCGATTCGTCTGCCGGCTCGACGGTTTCGGTCTCTTCGTCAGCCGCGTCAGCCACCGGCTCAGCCGCCGCGCTCACCTCACCAACCGGTTCGGCTGCGGGAACCGGTGCGACGTCGACGATCTCCAGCACGCCGTCGTCGTAGGGCTCGTATGCCGGGGATCCGGCGCCTGCGGGCGCCGGAGTGTCACTGTGCGCGCCGCAGCCGTACCGGTTCTCAACCACGTGTCCGTCGGCGGACATTTCGTTACCGCAGACGCCGAACACCGTGCCCAGCTCACCGGCGAGCGGCAAGTAGAAGCCGCAGTCGCGGCAGACCCGCTTGGTCGACCGCGCCATCGCCGAATCCGGACCGTGCTCGCCGTCGTGCCAGCGCTGCGCCGCATCGGCGCGGCCCACCGGGCTCATCAGCCAGCGTCGGCCCAGGCCGATCTCCCCGGCCACCTCGTCGAGCTGCGGGTCGCCGCTCGAGGTGTAACCGGGCACCAGTCGCGGATCGTCGGCGGGCGGCGCCAGCAGGTCCCCCGGGCCCAGGTCGCCGGGCCGCACTCGCTGGTCCCACGGCACCCACTCCGGAGCCAGCAGGGCCGTGGGGCCGGGCACCAACACGACCTCGCTGACCGTGGGCTCCGTGGCGCCCGGGATGGCCGCGACGACGACGGCCCACTGCCAGCCCTGATAACCGGGCAGCAGCGCACCGAACCGGTGGGTGGCGGCGGTCGGGTCCTCATAGTCGACCCCCAGGTGCTCACCGACGGTGTCGGCGCCGCTGAACTCGGCGACGGCCGAGCGAGCCTGCTCGACGGCCGCGGCCAGCACCGTGGGTACGGCGATGGTCGCAGTGGCTGATTCTGCGCTGGGTCCGGTCACGCGGGTCCCTTCCGTTCAATGACGCCCCTCATACTGCCGCAGCGTGGCTCCATCAGCCACATGCAGGCACGACCACGGCCTGCGCGGTCGCGCGGCGGACATAGGGAAGAATCGCGGATGTGTCTGCACGGCGTCGTGAACCCTCCGAACCGGGCCGGCGCCGCCGTCCGCCCCCGGCCCCCGGCCGCGGTGCGCGCAACGGCTCGGCCGGCCAGCACCCCGGCATGGCCAACTACCCCAGCAACAGCACCGGTGACCAGCGGCAGCGCAAGCCCATGCCGAGCTCCAATCGGTACCTGCCACCGCTGCGCGAACACACCGACACGCCTCGCCGTCCCGAGCCTTCGGGCGGTTCGGGTGCCGGCGACCGCGTCACGGTAACCCGAGCCGCCGCTGCCCGAAGCCGCGAAATGGGCTCGCGGATGTATGGGCTGGTGCAACGGGCCGCCACCGCCGACGGCGCCGACAAATCCGGACTGACCGCACTGACCTGGCCGGTGGTGGCGAACTTCGCGGTGGACGCGGCGATGGCCGTCGCGTTGGCCAACACCTTGTTCTTCGCGGCGGCCGCCGGGGAGAGCAAGGGCCGGGTGGCGCTGTACCTGCTGGTGACAATCGCGCCGTTCGCAGTGGTCGCGCCGCTGATCGGTCCCGCCCTGGACCGCGTCCAGCACGGCCGGCGCGCAGCGTTGGCCATGTCATTCGCGCTGCGTACCGCCTTGGCCCTGGTGCTGATCGCCAACTACGACGGCGTCGCGGGCACCTTCGGCTCCTGGGTGCTCTACCCGTGCGCGTTGGCGATGATGGCACTGTCGAAATCGTTCACGGTGTTGCGCAGCGCCGTGACGCCCCGCGTGATGCCACCGTCGATCGATCTGGTTCGGGTCAATTCCCGGCTGACGATGTTCGGCCTGCTCGGCGGAACGATCGTGGGCGGCGGCGTCGCCGCAGCGGCCGAGTACACCTTCACCCGACTGTTGCAGCTGCCGGGCGCCTTGTTGGTGCTGGTGGCGGCCTCGGTGGCCGGGGCGGTCCTGTCGATGCGGATCCCGCGATGGGTGGAAGTGACCACCGGCGAGATCCCGACCACCTTGAGCTACCGCTTCGACGAACGGCCCCGAAGCTGGCCCGAACAGGTCCGGCGGGCCGGCGGCGCGTTGAGCCAACCACTGCGGCAGCCGCTGGGCCGCAACATCATCGCCGCGCTGTGGGGCAATTGCACCATCAAGGCGATGGTCGGGTTCTTGTTCTTGTACCCGGCGTTCGTGGCCAAACAGCACGACGCCGGCGGGTGGGTGCAGCTCGGCATTCTCGGGTTGATCGGAGCTGCCGCAGGCGCAGGAAACTTCGCCGGCAACTTCACCAGCGCCAGACTGCAACTGGGCCGCCCCGCGGTGCTGGTGGTGCGCTGCACCATGGCGGTGACCGCTGTCGCGCTGGCGGCAGCGGTGGCCGGCACCCTGGTGATGGCGGCGGTCGCCGCGCTGGTGACCTCGGGAGCCAGTGCGATCTCGAAAGCGTCGCTGGACGCCGCACTGCAGGACGACCTGCCCGAAGAGTCCCGGGCATCGGCGTTCGGCCGCACCGAATCCACCCTGCAACTGGCCTGGGTGTTGGGTGGCGCGCTGGGGGTGCTGGTATACACCGACCTGTGGGTGGGCTTCACCGCGATCACCGCTCTGCTGATCCCGGGTCTGGCCCAGACCATCCTGTCGTTCCACGGCGACTCGTTGATTCCCGGCCTGGGGGGCAACCGGCCGGTGCTGATCGAGCAGGACGGTGCCCGCCTCGATCCGGCAAGACAGGGGTGATGTACAGGTGAAACGCTCGACGGCCGTGCTGGTGGCGGTGCTGACGGTGGTGACTGCGGCGCTCGCCGGATTCGGCACCTGGTGGTTCACCCGGACCGAAGAGCCGCTGCCGCCGCAGATCAGCGCGTACTCCATCGGGAACCTCACCCGCACCGGGCCGTACCTGTACTGCAGCGTGCTCAATCTCGATGAGTGCCTGCTGACCGAATCGCGAGGCACGTTGACGGTCGACTCACGTCATCCCGTGCAGCTGTCGGTGGACGAGAGCATCGGGCGAGCGCCGTGGCAGCTACTGCGGCTGTACGACGACCCGGCCGACTCCACCGGCAGGGTGTACCCGCCGGGCAGCACCCTGGCCGTCACCGTCCCCACCGTGGATGCGCAGCGCGGTCCGCTGCGCGGCTTGGTGGTGCAGCTGCTCACCCTGGTCGTCGATTCCAGCACCGGCGAGCAGTTCGCGGTGCCGCACGCCGAGTGGGCGGTGGGTATGCGCTGGAATCATCACGCGCTGGGTTGACGGCTAGGCTCCGTGGCCGGCCGGCACCCGCTCGCCGGAAGCAACCGGGCCCGGCGGAGTTCCGTCACCGAACGGCCTGCCGCCCAGCGCTTCACGTCCATGCGGTGACAGCCAATTGGCCAGGTCCGGGCCGTCGGGAACGATCCGCGACGGATTGATGTCGGCGTGCACGATGTAGTAGTGCTGCTTGATCTGGACGAAGTCGGTGGTGTCGCCGAAGCCGGGCGTCTGGAACAGATCCCGGGCGTAGGCCCACAGCACCGGCATCTCGGACAGCTTCTGCCGGTTGCATTTGAAATGTCCGTGATAGACCGGGTCGAAGCGGGCCAGCGTGGTGAACAGTCGGACATCGGCCTCGGTGATGGTGTCCCCCACCAGGTATCGCTGATCGGCAAGACGCTCGCTGACCCAATCCAGCGCGGTGAAGAGCCGGTCGTAGGCGGCGTCGTAGGCCTCCTGGGTGCCCGCGAAACCGCACCGGTAGACCCCGTTGTTGATCTCGGTGTAGATCCGCCGGGCCACCTCGTCGATCTCGTCGCGCAGCGGTTCGGGATACAGCTGCGGAGCCCCGTCGCGATGGTAGGCCGTCCACTCGGTGGAGAAGTCCAGAGTCATCTGGGCGAAGTCGTTGGTCACCACCGCACCGGTGGGCACGTCGACCATCGCCGGAACGGTGATGCCCTTGGGATAGTCCGGTATGCGCTTGAAGTAGGCGTCCTGCAGCCGTGGGATCTGCAGCACCGGGTCGACGCCGCCGGGGTCCAGGTCGAAAGTCCAGCTGCGCTGATCGTGGGTGGGGCCGCAAAACCCTATGGAGATAACCTTTTCCAGCCCGAGTAGCCGGCGCACGATGATGGTGCGATTGGCCCACGGGCAGGCCCGTGCGACGACCAGCCGGTAGCGGCCCGGTTCGACCGGATACCCATCACGGCCATCGGCGGTGATCCGGGTGGAGATGTAGTTGGTGTCGCGCTTGAAGTCGCCGCCGGCGAGGTAGCTGGCCATGACTACCAGAGTGCCACGACTCGAGCGCCGCAGACGGTCCGAAGTGCCCGGCTAGCCGAACCGGCGCGCCACGTTCGACTCGGTGGACGCTCCCGGTTCCCAGTGTGCGATCCACGGCCCGGTGCCCTCGGACGGATCGAGGATGCCGTCCTCTAGCCAGATGTAGCGGTCCTCCAACACCGCGTGGGCCAGCCGGGTGTCGGCGCGATCGGTGTTGGTCCACAACGCGGCGAACAACGCCTCGACCCGCAGCCGGGACTGCTCGCAGAACGCGTCGGCCAGTTGATAGGCCTGCTGGCCTTCGGCCCGGTCGGCCACCCGCTGCGATTCAGCGCGCACGCACACCGCGGCCATCGCGAACAGCTCCGCCCCGATGTCGACGACGCGCCCCAGAAATCCCTGCCTTTTCTCCAGGCCGGCCTGCCACCGGGCCATGCCGTAGAAAGTGTTGCGCGCCAGCTTGCGTGAGTGGCGTTCGACGAAACGCAGGTGCGTCGCCAACCTGCCGAACTCGCGGTACGCCAGGGGACGTTGCCCCTCCCCGAAGAGCAACTGCGGCAACCATTTTGCGTAGAAGCCGCTGGCCGCGGCGGCGGATTTGGCCTTCTGCCCCAGCCTGGCCTTGGGGTTGGCGAGTTCCCCTGCGGCGCTCAGATGGGTATCGACGGCCTCACGCGCGATCAGCAGGCGCATGATCTCGCTGGAGCCCTCGAAGATGCGGTTGATCCGCAGGTCCCGAACCTGCTGCTCCACCGGCACCGCTCGTTCGCCGCGCGCGGCGAGTGACGGGGCGGTCTCATAGCCGCGGCCGCCACGAATCTGCAACAACTCATCGGCGATGACACACGCCATCTCGCTGGACCACAACTTGGCCAGCGCCGCTTCGATCCGGATGTCGTTGCGGCCCTCGTCGGCCATCTGGCCGGACAGCTCCAGTACCGCTTCCAGCGCGTAACTGGTGGCGGCGATGAACGCGATCTTCGTGGCGACGGCTTCGTGCTCGCCGACCGGCCTGCCCCACTGGACCCGCTCCCGGGACCACTGCCGAGCGATCTTCAGCGACCATTTCGCCGATCCGGTCGCCATCGCCGGAATGGCCAAGCGACCGGCGTTCAGAGTGGTCAGCGCGATCCGCAGGCCGTCCCCCTCGCGTCCCACCAGGTTCTCAGCGGGCACTCGAACCTTGTGCAGCCGGGTCACGCCGTTTTCGATACCGCGCAGCCCCATGAACGTGTTTCGGCGTTCGACGGTGATCCCGGGTGAATCGGCTTCCACGACGAAGGCACTGATGCCTCCCCGGTGGCCGTCGCCCTTGGGCACGCTCGCCATCACCACCAGCAGTTCGGCCACCACGCCGTTGGTGGTCCACAGTTTCACCCCGTCCAGCTCGTAGGCCTGCCCGCCCTCGATCGGTCGTGCCGTGGAGGCCAGTCGCGCCGGATCGGAGCCCACGTCCGGTTCGGTCAGCAGGAATGCCGAGATCGCGCCGGCCGCGCAACGCGGCAGGAACATCTGCTTCTGCTGGTCGGTGCCGGCCAGCTTGAGTGGTTCGGGCACCCCGATCGACTGATGGGCGCTCAACAGCGCCCCGAGGCTGGGGTGCACGCTCGACACCAGCATCAGGGCCCGGTTATAGGCGACCTGCGACATGCCCAGGCCGCCATACTCGACGGGGATCTTCAGCCCGAAACAGCCGAGCCCGGCCAGTCCCTTGACGTATTCGTCGGGGATCTGTGCGTCACGCTCGATGACCGCGCCGTCGACGGTGTCGAGAAACTCCCGCAGCCTGCCCAGAAACTCCTCGGTGCGCGCTGCGTCGTCATCGGCCGGCCGCGGGAAAGGATGGACGAGCGGTAGGGGGAACCGACCGAGGAACAGTCCCTTGGCGAAAGAAGGTTTGTCCCAGCCGCTCTCGCGAGACTCCTCGGCAACGGCTCGTGCCTGCTCCTCGCTGACCTGCACCTGCTGCGTCATCGGACACCTCCTGAACCAGCCACCGCCGGAGAACCGCTGCCTCCGGAGGATTAACCAGTTGGTGTCAAACCAAACGCCGTCGTGTCGCCGCGGCCACGAGCGGCACGGCGATTCAGCCGGTCACCGTAGGCGCGTGCAGGTTTCGCACCGTCGGCGACGACTCCACCGTGCGCGGATCCGGGTAGGTGCCCAGCAGTCGGTCGGCGGTACCGGAGCTGGTCACGGTGAACCAATAGTTCTCGTTCTTGAAATGGTGGTACCGGTGGTTGCGCCACACCGCACGGTAGATCGCATGGCGGGGCTTGTAGTCCGTGTGGACGAGGTAGTGAATCCACTCGTAGAAGACCAGGAACGTCGCGATGGTGAGTACGAACGTGAGCCCTTTTCCGGTGTCCCCGAAGGCGAGCAACACCAAAGGCGTCAGGGCGATGATCACAATCAGGCTGGGCCACGGAATGAAGATCAGCGGGATGTCGCGCGGGTCGCGGTGATGCAGACGGTGGTCACGGGCCAGGCGCGAGTCGAGCGTGATGCCCACCACGGTGCGCGGGCGCCAATGCAGGATTCCGGTATGGATCAGCCACTCACCCAACGGCGAAAAGGCAAGGAGCGCAACGGCAATGATCGCGTCACCGATCGACCAGCCACCCACAGCCAGGCGCGCCGCCCACAGTGCGACCGCCCACGTGAGGAGCATCCAGGGGCTGGGGTGCCGAATGAACTCGGCGAAGGCCTCCGGCAGCGTCTGCTGTTTCCGCGTCATCGCGGGCCCTCCAACTGGCTGGCGAGCTCGGCGAAGGCGGCGCTGCCCAGGTCAAGCAGCTCCGCCGCGGCCAGACGGGCGCCACCTCGATCACCGGCGGCGATGGCTTCGGCAAGCGATCGGTAGTGCTCGATGTCGTTGACCTCGGCAGCCATCACGTTGACGAGCGCGTCGAGGACGGGCACGTATGCCTGATTGAGCGTGTTGAACAACAGCCGAAAAGCGATGGACTCGGCGCTGTCCACGATGAGTTCCCAAAACCCAAGGGCACGCCACATGCGTTGCACGGGTTCCGATTCGGCTTCCAATTCCTCGACCACGGTGCGCAGCCGGGCGCGGGTGTCGTCGTTGACGCGGGCCGCTGCCAGCGCGGCCACCTGCGGACCGATGATGGCGCGGGCCTCGATCACGCTGGCCAAGGTGGCGCGGTCGACGTCGCCGCCGTGCACCAGCAGCAGCGGCAACACGTCGAAACCGGCTTCGGCACGGAAGTCACGAACCACCGTGGACCCACCCTGGCGGACCTGGATGAGGCGCGCTCGGTCCAGGCGGCCCAGCGCCTCCCGGACGGCGGCGCGTGATACCCCGAGCGCCTCGGACAGGGTCCGCTCGCTCGGCAGGGTGTCCCCGGGCGTCCGGTCACCGGAGAGGACCTGGCCGGCGAGCTGGGCGAAGATCTCGTCGGGTATCGACTGACGATTGATCGGCTGCAGGGTCATGACCGAAACCCTAACACGAAAAATGGCCGGAGGTCTGGTGGTCAGACCAGTTGTCGCGGGCGGCGCTCCGCCGCTGCTGTCTTTTCAGTAGTCAGTCAACGACGATCGCCACCCGCAGTGGGCTCGCCAGCACCGGCTGGGTTCAGGCGTCCAGTTCGCGAGCCACGGCCTTGACCACCTCGGAGATCTGCCGAGCGGTCTTGCGGTCCGGGTATTTGCCCTTGCGCAGCTCCGGCTGCACGGTGCCTTCCAGCAGGGTGATCATGTCCTCGACCATGCCGTGCAGCTCATCGGGGGTGTGCCGGTGCTCGACAGCCGGCGCCGCCTCACGGCGGGTCCGCGACAGGCTCGGCGGCGGGTCGATCAACTTCACCGTCAGCGCCTGCGGCCCGCGACGTCCGGCGGCGACGCCGAACTCGACCCGCTGGCCCGCCTTGAGACCCTCCACACCGTCCGGCAGGGCGGAGGCGCGGACGTAGACGTCCTCACCTTCTTCCTGGGACAGGAAGCCGAAGCCCTTCGCGGCGTCGTACCACTTCACCTTGCCGGTCGGCACTGGTCTCACCTGCTTGTCTTGCTTGATCACGTACTCGGGGACATAAAGGAAGCGTCCCGCCTGCGCAGGACGCGTCAGCAGCCGATCTTACTAGGACACAGACCCGCAAAACACCCAGGTTTCCTCGGTAGGCTGGCGAAGCCGCTGGAGGAGACCAGGACCGGACACCGAAGTCGCACGGTCGCTCCCCGGCCGACCGAATCGGATACAGATATGACGTTGAGGCAACCGGGTCCGCGCACCCCGGCACCACACACGGATGCTGCCGACGCGGACCACCAAGAGGCGGCCCGGAAGGCCGCCTTCCACGAGGCCGTGGAGCGTGCCGTCGCCACGCAGATGCCGACCACCGGGCCGCTGGTGGACACCTTCGGCCGGGTACACACCGATCTGCGGATCTCCCTGACCGACCGCTGCAACCTGCGCTGTACCTACTGCATGCCGGCCGAGGGGCTGGACTGGATTCCCAGCAAGCATCTGCTGAGCGACGACGAGCTGATTCGCCTGATGCGGATCGGCGTCACCCGACTGGGCATCGCCGACATCCGGTTCACCGGCGGTGAGCCGCTGCTGGCCCGCCACCTCGAAGGGGTGGTGGCCGGCGCCGCGGCACTGCGCCCGCGGCCCGAAATCGCCTTGACCACCAACGGCCTGGGACTGGCACGCCGGGCCGGCGCCCTGGTGGCGGCCGGGCTGGACCGCATCAACGTGTCACTGGACACCGTCGACCGCGCCCACTTCGCCGAGATCACTCGCCGCGACCGACTGCCCGACGTACTCGCCGGCCTCGACGCAGCCGCCCAGGCCGGGATGCGGCCGATCAAGGTCAACGCCGTGCTCGATCCCAAGATCACCGGCGACGACATCATCAGCCTGCTGCGCTTCTGCCTACTCCACGGCTATCACCTGCGGGTCATCGAAATGATGCCGCTGGATGCCGACCACAACTGGAACCGCGACGCCGGGCTCAGCGTCGAACAACTGCTGGAGACGGTGCAGGCCCAGTTCACCCTGCGGCCCGATCCGAAGCCGCGCGGCTCCGCGCCGGCCGAGCTCTGGCTCGTCGACGAGGGCCCGCAGACCCCGGCAGGCACGTTCGGGATCATCGCGTCGGTGTCACGGCCGTTTTGCGGGGACTGCGACCGGACTCGACTCACCGCCGACGGCCAGATTCGCAACTGCCTGTTTTCTATCGAGGAGTACGACCTGCGTGCGCTACTGCGAGACGGTTCCGATGACGACGCCATCGAGCAGGCGTGGCGGGCCGCGATGTGGACCAAGAAGGCCGGCCACGGCATCAACGATCCGGATTTCATCCAGCCGGACCGCCCGATGAGCGCGATCGGCGGCTGATCCATGACCCATCAGACCGACGTCACCGATACCGGCGTGGCGGTGACGGTCCGCTACTTCGCTGCGGCGCGGGCCGCGGCCGGGACCGAATCAGAGACCGTCAGCGTGCCCCTCGGAGGCGGGGTGGCCGTCTTGGCGCAGGCCCTCGCCGCCCGCAATGAGCGGCTGGCGGCGGTGCTGAACCGGTGCTCCTACTTGCGCGATGGGGTCGCGGTGCGCGACCAGGAGGCGGCTTTGCGGCCCGGCGAAACGGTCGACGTACTGCCTCCGTTCGCCGGCGGTTAGCGAGGCTCGACGAAGGAGAGACGAAGCTCGACCGCCGAATCAAACCCGGCGGTTAGCGAGGCTCGACGAAGGAGAGACGAAGCTGGACCGCCGAATCAGACCCGGCGGCTAGCATGATCTACGTCACATAACGAATTGATCACGGACCGACAACAGCTTGATTTAGTGGCCTCTGACCTGCATAAACGCTGGCGGTTCCTGGTGGTTTGAGAAGAACCAGCGATGAAAACACCCGGGAGCGTCAAGGGTGACTCGGCGGGTAAGACCGGTTACGGTACATCTCCGGGTGTATCGAAAATTTTCCGTTCGATCCACCTTTCCTCACCCGTAGCGCCGAGCTCCATCCAACGGGAGAGGAAAACCACAAATACCTGATGGATGGAGGCGGGGGACCCACCGGGTCCGCCGAGAGCGGCCCTGAGGCCCTAACCGGCCTCTCGGGGTGAAGCCGACGACGCACCGCGTGCATCAAGGCCGGGCAGTCCCCCCTGTCCGAACCCGACGCTGACCTCGCAGGCGTAGACAGAGAGGAATTCACCACCGTATGAGTGGACGGCATCGCAAGCCCACCCAATCGAACGTCAACATCGCGAAAATCGCTTTCACCGGAGCTGTGATCGGTGGCGGCAGCCTGGCCCTCGCCGGGACCGCAGCCGCGGCTACCGATGACGAATGGGACCACGTAGCCCGGTGCGAATCCGGCAACAACTGGGGCATCAACACCGGTAACGGCTACCAGGGCGGGCTGCAGTTCTCGCCGAGCACCTGGAGCTCGCACGGTGGCAGCAAGTACGCCCCGTCGGCTCACCTGGCCAGCCGCGAGCAGCAGATCGCGATCGCCGAGCACGTGCTGGCAACGCAAGGCCGTGGCGCCTGGCCGGTCTGCGGTCGCGGACTGTCCGGCGCATCGCAGCGCGAGGTTCCGGCGGCGCCGCCGGCCGACGCCCCGATCGACAACCCGGATGTCAACGGCGAGGCCGTAGCCCTGGACAACCCGATGGCTCCCCCGCCGGCTCCCGAGCCCGCACCGTGGTGGGCTCCCCCGGCCCCCGAGGCCCCGGCTCCCGCAGAGGGCGCCGCACCGGTGGCTCCCGCCGGCTGGTTCCCCGAAGCTCCGGCTCCCGAGGCCCCCGCCCCCGAGGCCCCGGCCCCGATCGCCGAGGACCTGCCGCCGGCTCCCGAGGCTCCCGCTCCGGAAGCCCCGGCCCCCGAGGCTCCGGCACCTGAGGCCCCGGCCCCGATCGCCGAGGATGTCCCGCCGCCGGCCCCCGAGGCTCCCGCGCCTTGGTGGAACCCGGAGGCTCCGGCACCCGAAGCCCCGGCGCCCGGCGACGAGGTAGCTCCGGCTCCCGCTCCGGACGGCAACCGGCAGGAAGCGGTCTCGGTCGGCTTCCACCAGCAGCTGTGGCAGGCCGTTCGGTCGGAGAACATCAGCGGCAACGACGCGCTGGACGCGTTCGCGCAGCAGCCCAGCCGGGTTATGTAACGCACCTACGAAAAACGGGGGCCGGATCACCGGCCCCCGTTTTTTGTGTCCTCGCGGCCATCAGGCCGAGCCGACCCACTCCTCGGTGTCGTCGGCGAAGAACTGGTGCTTCCATACCGGCAGCCGCGCCTTGATGGTGTCGACAAGCAGCGCGCAGGCCGCGAAGGCCTCCCGGCGGTGATCGGCCGCCACGGCAGCCACCAGAGCGGCGTCACCGATGTGCAGCACACCGATGCGGTGGCTGGCCGCCAACGCGCGGACCCCGACCGCCTGCTCGGCAACCTCGGCCAGCACTTCGGCCATCACCTGCTGCGCCGTAGGGTGCGCGGAGTACTCCAGTCGGGTGACCTGTTGGCCGTGGTCGTGATCGCGGATCATGCCGACGAATCCGACGATTGCTCCAGCGGCGCGGTGGCCCACCAGCTCCTCGTGTTCGGACAGCACGATGGGCTGCTCGGTGATGGCGGCCCGCAGGACCTTCGGGCCGGGGGCCGTCACCGGTGGTCTCCGCCGGCGAGCTGGTCCAAGGCGTGGTCCAGGACGTCGGCAAGCACGCCCAGCCCGTCGCGCACCCCACCGGACGACCCGGGCAGGTTGACGATCAGGCTGCGACCGGCCACGCCGCACACGCCGCGAGACAGTACCGAGGTCGGCACCTTCGGCAGCCCGGACCGGCGGATGGCATCGGCCAAGCCGGGGATCTGGTAGTCGAGCACGGTGAGCGTCTGGGCCGGGGTGTCGTCGGTCGGCGAGATCCCGGTGCCGCCGGAGGTGATGATCAGCTCGGGCCGAGCAGCGACCGCGGCGCGCAGGGCGGCGCCGACCGGCTCACCGTCAGCCACGACCTCCGGCTGCACCGGGGCGAAGCCGCGCTGGGTCAGCCAGTCGGCGATGATCGGCCCGGTGCGGTCGGTGTACTCACCGGCCGAGGCTCGGGTGGAAGCGATGATGATGCGGGCGGTCCGGGCACTCATGAGCGCTCCCAGGCACCGGTGCGGCCACCGTCCTTGCTCAGCACCCGGATGTCGTCGATGACGGCGGCGCGGTCGACGGCCTTGATCATGTCGTAGAGGGTCAGTGCGGCCACGCTGACCGCGGTCAGCGCTTCCATCTCGACCCCGGTGCGGTCAGTGGTGCGTACCGAGGCGGTGATGTCGATCTGGGATTCGCCGATGGTGAAGTCGACGTCGACTCCGGTCAGGGCCAGTTGGTGGCAGAGCGGAATCAGATCGCTGGTGCGTTTGGCGGCCATGATGCCGGCCACCCGTGCGGTCGCCAACGCGTCACCCTTGGGCAGTCCGCCGGCCGAGATCAGCTGGACCACCTCGGCGGTGGTGCGCAGCACGCCGCCGGCGACCGCAACACGCTTGGTGGTCGCCTTGGCGCTGACGTCGACCATGTGGGCCGCACCCCGATCGTCGAGATGTGAGAGCGGCCCGGTCATGGCGTCACCGCTACCGGTTGACGACGGTGACCGGATGCAGGTAGGGCAGCTCGTCGGACGGCAGCGGGAACACGAGGTCCCCGAACGGCGACAGTGCGCCGGTCCGATCGGTGCGCAGCTCGCTGACAGCGGGTTCGCCGTCGGTCTTCGGCCAACCGTTGTCGACGTACCGGTTCTTGTTGTCCTGGTTTCCAGCCACGGCACCATTCTGACAGGTCGCGATCGACGACGTTCACCGGTTGGGCCTTACGCTGGTCGTCGATGACCGAACGCGCCCGGGGTGTCCCACTGGGGTCGTGGCTGGCCGACCTGCCCGACGAGGATCTGATCCGGCTCCTGAAGCTACGGCCCGACCTCGCCCAACCACCGCCGGGCAGTATCGCCGCGCTGGCGGCGCGGGCCCAGGCCCGTCAGTCGGTTCGGGCTGCCACCGATGAGCTGGATTTTCTGCGGCTCGCTGTCCTGGATGCGCTGCTGGAATTGCATGCCGACGCCACCGGCGTGCCGGTCGCCGATCTGCTGGCCCTGCTCGGCGAGCGCGCCCCCGCCGACGCGGTGACCGAGGCGCTGACCGACCTGATCGAGCGGGCGTTGTGTTGGGGTTCGACAGAACCGGACGGTGTGTTGCGCATCGCCGCCGAGGCAGGCACCGGCCTGCCGTGGCATCCGGGCCAGGTGACCCGCGAGGATCCAACACACGGCGAGGCCGACATCGCCGCGCTTCGCGAAGCCATCGCCGATCTGGCAGCGCCGCAGCATGACCTGCTGGACAAACTGCTGACCGGTTCCCCGATCGGGCGCACCCGCGACGCCGCGCCCGACGCGCCCCCGGAGCGTCCGGTGCCCCAGCTGCTGGCGGCGGGACTGCTGCGCCGCGTCGACGACGAGACGGTGATCCTGCCGCGGCTCGTCGGGCAGGTGCTGCGGGGCGAACAGCCGGGCCCGATCGCCTTGCACGAGCCCGACCCGGTGGTGTCGCAGACCACCGCGGCCGATGTCGACGCGGCGGCGGCCGGCGCGGTGATCGATGTGTTGCGCGAAATCGACGTGATCCTGGCCAGTCTGGGCGAAACGCCGGTGCCGGAGCTGCGCAGCGGCGGGCTGGGCGTACGCGAGGTCAAGCGACTGGCCAAGACCACCGGTGTCGACGAGATCCGGCTGGGCCTGCTGCTTGAGGTCGCCGCGACCGCCCGGCTGATCGCGGCGGATTTTCCCGACCCGGCGAGCGTCGATCAACGGGACTGGCCCGACGCCGACGGCCCCTATTGGGCGCCGACGGTGCTCGCCGATCGGTTCGCCGAGCAGTCCACCGCGGAGCGCTGGCACCTGCTGGCCGCCACCTGGCTGGATCTGGCGGCCCGGCCGGGTCTGATCGGCAGCCGCGGGGCCGACGGCAAACCCCGGGCGGCCCTGTCCACCCCACTGTTCTCCACCGCCGCCCCGATGGATCGTCGACTGCTGCTGGGCATGCTCGCCGAGCTGCCCGCGGGCGCCGGGGTCGACGCCGTGACCGCATCGCAGGCGCTCATCTGGCGCCGGCCGCGCTGGGCCAACCGGTTACAGCCCGGCCCGGTGGGCGAACTGCTCGACGAGGCGCACACCCTGGGAGTACTGGGCCGCGGCGCGCTCAGTACCCCGGGACGGGTCCTGTTGGCCGACACCGACGCCGCCGACGGAGCCGCCGCGGTGGCCGCGATGGCCAAGGCGTTGCCCGAGCCGATCGACCACTTCCTGGTACAGGCCGATCTGACCGTGGTGGTGCCGGGACCACTGAAACGTGACCTCGCCGAGGAGCTGGCCGTCGTCGCCACGGTGGAATCGGCCGGCGCGGCGATGGTCTACCGGGTCTCCGAACAGACCATCCGGTCCGCTCTGGACGTGGGCCGTACCGGTGCGGGGCTGCGGGCATTCTTCGAGAAGCACTCCAAGACCCCGGTGCCGCAAGGGCTGAGCTACCTGATCGACGACGTCGCGCGCCGGCACGGCCAGCTGCGGATCGGGTTGGCGGCCTCCTTCGTGCGGTGCGAGGATCCCGCGCTGCTGGCCCAGGCCGTCGCCGTTCCGGCCGCCGAGGCACTGTGCTTGAGGCTGCTGGCCCCGACGGTGGCGGTGGCGCAGGCTCCGCTCGCCGACGTGCTGGCGGCGCTGCGCAACGCCGGTTTCGCCCCGGCCGCCGAGGATGCCTCCGGAACGATCGTCGACATCCGGCCGCGCGGGATGCGGGTGCACACCCCGGCGGAGCGTCGCGGGCACCGACCACACCCCGGTCCTGGTGATGACAGCCTGACCGCACTGGTCCGGGTGCTGCGCACGGTGACGTCGGCGCCGTTCGACAACATCCGGCTGGATCCGGTGACCGCGATGATCATGCTCAAGCGCGCCGCGCTGGAGCGGGCCACGGTGATGATCGGTTATGTCGACGCCGCCGGCGTGGCCACCCAGCGCGAGGTCGCCCCCACCCAGGTCCTGGGCGGCCGGCTGGTGGCGTTCGATTCGACGTCGGGGCAGATGAAGGATTTCGCGATCCACCGCATCACGTCGGTGTCGTCAGCCCCCGACGACGCAGCGCACTAGCGACGCATGTCGGGGCGGTCCGGATAATGGGCCCATGCGCGCTGCCGACGATGCAGAGCGCCAGCGATGAGGAGGAGCAGCGCCATGAGCGGTGCCGACGGGCCGTTGATCGTCCAATCCGACAAAACCGTGCTGCTCGAGGTCGACCACGAACAGGCCGGTTCGGCGCGCGCCGCCATCGCGCCGTTCGCCGAGCTCGAGCGCGCCCCGGAGCACATCCACACCTACCGCATCACCCCGCTGGCGTTGTGGAACGCCCGCGCCGCCGGCCACGACGCCGAGCAGGTAGTCGATGCCTTGGTCAGCCATTCCCGGTACGCGGTGCCGCAGCCGCTGCTGGTCGACATCGTCGACACCATGGCGCGCTACGGGCGTCTGCAGCTGGTGAAGAGCCCGGTGCACGGCCTGACCCTGGTCAGCCTGGATCGCGCGGTGCTCGAGGAGGTGCTGCGCAACAAAAAGATAGCGCCGATGCTCGGTGCCCGCCTCGATGACGACACCGTCGTGGTGCATCCCAGTGAGCGCGGCCGGGTCAAACAGATGCTGCTCAAGATCGGCTGGCCGGCAGAGGATCTGGCGGGTTACGTCGACGGCGAGGCCCATCCGATCGACCTGGCCCAGGACGGCTGGCAGCTGCGCGACTACCAGGAGATGGCCGCCGACTCGTTCTGGTCGGGTGGCTCGGGGGTGGTGGTGTTGCCCTGCGGTGCCGGCAAGACACTGGTCGGTGCCGCGGCGATGGCCAAGGCGAAGGCCACCACGCTGATCCTGGTCACCAACACCGTCGCGGGCCGGCAGTGGAAACGCGAACTGGTGGCGCGCACGTCGCTGACCGAGGAGGAGATCGGCGAGTACTCCGGTGAGCGCAAGGAGATCCGGCCGGTCACCATCGCCACCTATCAGGTGATCACCCGGCGCACCAAGGGCGAGTATCGGCACCTGGAGTTGTTCGACAGCCGCGACTGGGGGCTGATCATCTACGACGAGGTGCACCTGCTGCCCGCGCCGGTGTTCCGGATGACCGCCGATCTGCAGTCCCGCCGCCGCCTGGGTCTGACCGCGACGCTGATCCGCGAGGACGGCCGCGAAGGTGACGTGTTCTCGCTGATCGGGCCCAAGCGTTACGACGCACCGTGGAAGGACATCGAGGCGCAGGGCTGGATCGCCCCGGCCGAGTGCATCGAGGTGCGGGTCACCATGACCGAGGGCGAGCGGATGACCTACGCGGTCGCCGAGCCCGAGGAGCGCTACAAGTTGTGCTCGACGGTCCACTCCAAGATCGCGGTGGTGCGCTCGATCCTCAAGCAGCATCCCGGCGAGCAGACCCTGGTGATCGGCGCCTATCTCGACCAATTGGAGGAACTGGGCGAGCAGTTGGACGCCCCGGTGATCCAGGGCTCGACACGTACCGCCGAGCGCGAGAAGCTGTTCGACGCCTTCCGCCGCGGTGAGATCTCCACCCTGGTGGTGTCCAAGGTCGCCAACTTCTCCATCGACCTGCCGGAAGCCTCGGTGGCCGTGCAGGTCTCGGGCACCTTCGGGTCACGGCAGGAGGAGGCCCAGCGGTTGGGCCGGCTGCTGCGCCCCAAGTCCGACGGTGGCGGCGCGGTGTTCTACTCGGTGGTCGCCCGCGACAGCCTGGACGCCGAGTACGCCGCGCACCGGCAGCGGTTCCTGGCCGAGCAGGGCTACGGCTACATCATCCGCGACGCCGACGACCTGCTCGGTCCGGCAATCTGAGGCAACCCACGCCGATCGCGGATAGCCTGAAAAACATGGCCCTGTCCAAGGACGAACGCGAGCAGTTTCTGGCCGAGCCGCACATCGCCGCGCTGTCGGTGAACGCCGGCTCCGGGCGCGGCCCCCTGACGGTGCCGATCTGGTACCAGTACGCTCCCGGCGGCGAGCCCTGGGTGTTGACCGGGGCCGGGTCGCGCAAGACGAAGCTCATCGAGGCAGCCGGCAGCTTCTCGCTGATGGTGGAGCGCACCGAGCCGACGCTGCGCTACGTCGCCGTCGACGGCACCGTCAGCCGTGTCGAGCCCGGCACCGACGACCTCCACGCTGAGCTGGCCCACCGCTATCTGCCGCCCGATCGGGCCGAGAAGTTCCTCGAGTACGCGTTGGCCCAACTGGGCGAGCAAGTGGTCATCTATCTGCGTCCCCAGCACTGGATTTCAGCAGACCTGGGGGCGATCTAGGCCCGGTTTCGCGGCTCAGCGCACGCAGACGTCGGCCGGCAGCAGCAGCATCACCGGCCACAGCGCCACCGATGTCACCGTCGCCACTTCGTAGATGCTGGACGGTGGTATGCCGTACTGCCGCTCGGCCTGCGCTTGGAGCCGTTCGACGCCGTCGGGGTGCAGGAACAGCCACACCACTCCGGCGATCACATAGACCAGGCCGAGCCACAGCGCCGCCTCGATCAGCGCCCCGACGCTCACCTGGCGGTCCAGGAAACGCAGAATCCCCCGAAACCGCGGGGTTTCGGGGGATTCCACGTTGTCACCTGATTACAGCAGCGATGCCGGCGGGTTGAACCGGTCGCCGTAGGTGGCGGCCAGTTCCTTCGCCCGGGCCACGAAGGCGGCCTTGCCGCCGGGGTAGCCGGTGATGAACTGCGCGGTGCCACCGGTCCACGCCGGGAACCCGATGCCCATGATCGCGCCGATGTTGGCGTCGGCGGTCGAGGTCAGCACGCCCTCGTCGAAGCACTTCTGGGTTTCGAGCACCTCGGCGAAGAGCATCCGGTCGATCATGTCCTGCAGCGGCGGAGTGGAGCTGCCCGAGTTGAACGTCTCCCGCAGGCCCGACCACAGACCGGTGCGCTTGCCGTCGACGTACTCGTAGAAGCCGGCACCCTTCAGACGCGACGGACGACCGATCTCGATCATCTTGTCGACGACCTCTTCGTTCCGCTGCTTGGCGAGCGTGCCACCGGCCGCCTCGACACCCTCGCGGGTGGCGATGGCGATCTTCTGCATCAGTTCCAGGTTGAGCTCGTCGCAGAGCTGCAGCGGAGCGGCCGGGTAGCCGGCCTGCAGACCGGCCTGCTCGATGCTGGCCGGCTCCACGCCCTCACCGAGCATCATCAGCGCCTCGTTGACGAAGGTGCCGATCACGCGGGAGGTGTAGAAGCCGCGGCTGTCGTTGACCACGATCGGGGTCTTCTTGATCGCCAGCACGTAGTCGAACACCCGGGCCAGCGCCTCGTCGGAGGTCTTCTCGCCCTTGATGATCTCCACCAGCGGCATCTTGTCGACCGGGGAGAAGAAGTGGATTCCGATGAAGTCCTCCTGGCGCTTCACGCCGGTCGCCAGACCGGTGATCGGCAGCGTGGAGGTGTTCGATCCCAGCAGTGCGTTGGGCTCGACGATGTCCTCGATCTCCTGGAAGACCTTGTGCTTGAGGTCCTGGCTCTCGAACACGGCCTCGATCACGAAGTCGACGCCGGCCAGGTCCTGCGGGTCGGCGGTCGGGGTGATCTTGTCCAGCAGCGCCTGCGACTTCTCAGCGGTGGTGCGACCCCGCTCGAGCGCCTTGGCTTCCAGCTTCTCCGAGTAGCCCTTGCCGCGCTGGGCCGCCTCGAGGGAGACGTCCTTGAGCACCACGTCGTAGCCCGCCTTGGCCGACACGTAGGCGATGCCGGCGCCCATCATCCCGGCACCGAGCACGCCGATCTTGCGGATCGGGGTCTGCGCGATGCCCTCGGGCCGGCTGCCGCCGCCGTTGATGTGCTGGAGATCGAAGAAGAACGCCTGGATCATGTTCTTGGCGACGTTGCCGGTGACCAGCGAGATGAAGTAGCGGGTCTCGATGCGGCTGGCGGTGTCGAAGTCCACCTGCGCGCCCTCGATCGCGGCGGCCAGGATCGCCCGCGGCGCGGGCATGTTGGCCCCCTTGACCTGCTTGCGCAGCAGGGCCGGGAACGACGGCAGGATGGCCGCCAGGGCCGGGGTGGCCGGGGTGCCGCCGGGCATCTTGTAGCCCTTGGCATCCCACGGCTGCACACCGGCGTCGGGGTTGGCCTTGATCCACGCCTTGGCGGCGGGCACCAGTTCCTCGACGGTGGGCAGCACCTCGTCGACCAGGCCGATCTCCTTGGCCTTGGCCGGCTTGAAGCGGGTGCCCTGCGCGAGCACGTTCATGAAGGCGTTCTGGATGCCCAGCATCCGCACGGTGCGGGCGACGCCGCCGCCGCCGGGCAGCAGGCCCAGGGTGACCTCGGGCAGGCCGAGCTGGCTGCCCTTGGCGTCGGCCGCGATGCGGTGGTGACACGCCAGCGCGATCTCCAGGCCACCGCCGAGGGCGGCGCCGTTGATGGCGGCCACGACCGGCTTGCCCAGGGTCTCCAGGGCGCGCAGGTCGGCCTTGATGCCTTCGCACTGGTCGAAGACGGCCTGGGCGTCGGCCGGGCCGACGTGGATCATCGCCTTGAGGTCACCGCCGGCGAAGAAGGTCTTCTTCGCGCTGGTGACGACCACACCGGTGACCGAATCCTTCTCCGCGATCAAGCGCTGGACCGCGTTGTGCATGGACTCGCGGTAGTGGTCGTTCATGACGTTAGCCGACCCGGTCGGGTCATCCAGGGTCAGCGTGACGATGCCGTCGGCATCCTTGTCCCACTTGATGGTGTTCTCTGCCATTTTTTACAAGCCCTCTCAGACGCGCTCGATGATGGTGGCCACGCCCATGCCGCCGCCGATGCACAGCGTGATCAGGGCACGCTTGGCACCGCGACGCTCAAGCTCGTCGACCATGGTTCCGGTGATCATGGCGCCGGTGGCGCCCAGCGGGTGACCCATCGCGATGGCGCCACCGTTGACGTTGAGCTTCTCGTTGGGGATGCCCAAGTCCTTCTGGAACTTCAGCACCACCGAGGCGAACGCCTCGTTGAGCTCGAACAGGTCGATGTCATCGACGGTCAGGCCGGCCCGGTCGAGTGCCTTGACGGTGGCTGGGGTGGGGCCGGTGAGCATGATGGTCGCGTCGGCACCGGTGGTGGCGGTGGCCACGACCCGGGCCCGCGGGGTCAGACCCTGCGACGCGCCCGCCTTCTCGCTGCCGATCAGCAGCAGCGCGGCACCGTCGACGATGCCGGAGCTGTTACCGCCGGTGTGGACGTGGTTGATGCCCTCGACCCAGTGGTACTTCTGCAGGGCCACGTCGTCGAAGCCGCCCATCGCGCCGATACCGTCGAACGCCGTGCGCAGCTTGCCCAGGCCCTCAAGGGTGGTCTCGGGACGCATGTGCTCGTCGTGGTCCAGGATCAGCAGACCGTTCTGGTCACGCACCGGGATGACCGACTTGGAGAAGTAGCCGCCCGACCAGGCCGCGGCCGCACGCTGCTGGCTCTGCAGCGCGTAGTTGTCCACGTCCTCGCGGGAGAAGCCCTCGATGGTGGCGATCAGGTCGGCACCGATGCCCTGCGGGGCGATGTAGTTGTCGTAGGTGAAGGGCACGTCGGAGAACATCGCGCCGCCGTCGGAGCCCATCGGCACCCGGCTCATCGACTCCACACCGCCGGCAAGCACCAGGTCGTCCCAGCCGGAGCGAACCTTCTGCGCGGCGACGTTGACGGCCTCGAGCCCGGAGGCGCAGAACCGGTTGAGCTGCACGCCACCGACGGTGTCGGGCAGGCCCGCGGCCAGCACCGCGGTGCGGGCGATGTCGCCGCCCTGGTCACCCACGGGCGAGACGCAGCCCAAAACGACGTCGCTGATCAGGCTCTCGTCCAGGTCGGGGTGGCGGGTGCGCAGTTCCTCGATGAGGCCGACGACCAAGCTGATCGGCTTGACCTCGTTCAGCGCGCCGCCGCGCTGCTTGCCGCGCGGGGTGCGAATGGCCTCGTAGATGAAGGCTTCTTCGGACATGGGCGATTCCTCTTCAGTATTTGGTATTCGATGCGGATCGACTGCGTCTTGGTCGGAGCGTAGTCCCCGAATTCCCACCCTAACAGGGTGGCCTATCAACCGGATGGTTGGTCCGTCTGGCCCGCTCCCCAACCGAGCGTGAAGTTGGCTTCACGCCGGCGGCCTGAACGTGAAGCCAGCTTCACGCTCGACCCTGCGACGACGCCCTTTAGGCTCGGATCCCATGACGGCGCGGATGGTCTCACGGCTGCAGCCCTATGCCACCACGATCTTCGCCGAGATGTCGGCACTGGCCGCACGGATCGGCGCGGTCAACCTCGGTCAGGGCTTCCCCGACGAGGACGGACCGCCGGCCATGCTCGAGGCCGCCCGGGCCGCGATCACCGACGGCGTCAACCAATACCCGCCCGGGCCCGGCATCCCCGCCCTGCGCGAAGCCATCGCCGGGCAGCGCGCGCGCAAGTACGGGATCGACTACGACCCCGACACCGAAGTCCTGGTGACGGTCGGGGCTACCGAGGCCATCGCCGCCGCGGTGCTCGGCCTGGTGGAGCCGGGTTCGGACGTGGTGCTGCTCGAGCCGTTCTACGACTCCTACTCCCCGGTGGTCGCCATGTCCGGGGCGCGACGAGTCAGCGTGTCCCTGGTTCCCGACGGGCGCGGGTTCGCCTTGGACGCCGACGCGTTGCGGCGGGCCATCACCCCGGCGACCCGGGCGCTGATCGTGAACTCACCGCACAATCCGACCGGCATGGTGTTCACCGAGTCCGAGTTGGCCGAGATCGCCCGGATCGCGGTGGAGGCCGATCTACTGGTGATCTCCGACGAGGTCTACGAGCACCTGGTCTTCGCCGGACGGACCCATCGCCCGCTGGCCGCCTTCGAGGGGATGGCGGAGCGCACCATCACCATCTCCAGCGCGGCGAAGATGTTCAACTGCACCGGCTGGAAGATCGGGTGGGCGTGCGGACCGGCGGAGCTGCTGGCCGGCGTGCGAGCCGCCAAGCAGTACCTGAGTTATGTCGGCGGGGCGCCGTTTCAGCCGGCGGTGGCGCTGGCGCTGAACACCGAGGACGCCTGGGTGGCGGCACTGTGCGCGACCATGCAGGCGCGCCGCGACCGGTTGACCGAGGGCCTGCGGGGCATCGGATTCGAGGTGCACGACAGCTTCGGCACCTATTTCCTGTGCGCCGATCCGCGCCCGCTGGGCTATGACGACAGCACGGCGTTCTGCGCCGAGCTGCCCCACCGGGCCGGGGTGGCCGCGATCCCGCTGTCGGCGTTCTGCGTGCCCGGTTCGGAGGCGACCGCTCCCGATGTCTGGAATCACTTGGTGCGGTTCACCTTCGTCAAACGCGAGGACACCATCGACGAGGCGATCCGGCGACTGGAGACGCTGCGCGACGGGCCCGCTACGACTCGGTAGTGGCGTCTTCGCCCATGATCTGCTGACGCAGCCGTTCGGTGGCGATGCTCAGCACCAGCTTGCTGGCGCGCCGCACGATGAACTCGGGGATCGGCCCGGACGGTTCGACGGTGATGTCGAAGCGCACCCGCGTGCTGTCGGGACCTTCGCGAGTCAGGGTGTATTCGACGTGCTGGGCGCGCTGCTGGGCCGTCGCCTTGGCATCCCAGACCATCCAGTCCGGGCCCCAGTGGTATTCCAGGATCTCCTTGTCCACCAAGCCCAGAATCTTGATGGTGGCCAGCACGTGATGGGGACGGCCATCTTCGTACTTGTCGAGGACTTCGATCCGCTTGTGCACCGGCGACCACGACGCCAACTCGGACACATCAGCGAGCGCGTCGAGGATTTTCTCCGGCGGCGCGTCAATCACAATTTCCCGCGATGCTCGAACAGCCACTAGATCGAGCCTAACGCCGAGTCCTCCCGGCGGCAGGATTTCATCGCAGGGGAAAAGTCAGCGGCTCTTCTTGAGCTTGAGCACCTGGTCGCGCAGCCCGTCCGTGGCGGTCTTCATGCCGCCCTTGAGGGTGCTCTTGAGCAGGAACCCTGGGATCGGGATCGACGGGTCGACGTTCATGTCGAACCGCACCTTGGTCTTGTCGCCCTGCGGGGTCAGCGTGTACTTGGCGTCCTGCGCCTTGAGCTGACCGGCCGACACCAGGGTCCAGCCGACGCTGTCGTCCGTCCAGCTGTATTCGACGACCTGCTCATCGGTGAGGCCCGCAGCCTTGATCTTCATCCGCACCCGGCGTGGCCGGCCGTCGTCGTAGGTGTCGAGCACCTCAGCACTCTGGTACTGCGGCGACCAGGACGGAACAGACTCGACGTCGGCGAGGACGTCGAAGATCTCCTCCGCGCTCGCTTCGATAACCACTTCGCGGGAATCCTTGACTGCCATGGCAGGCACCCTAACCAGGCGGGCGGTGATGCGGGGGGATTTGGGCCCACCGAGAGTCGCCCCATCGCCGGGTGGCGGTGGCACCATGGAGGTCATGCATGTGACCGTCCGGATTGCCGCACCCCTGCTGGCCGCCGCGGCACTGACCGCCGCGCCGGCCGCCCACGCCGATGACGCGAGCTATCTGGCCCGGGTCAACGCCGCCCCGGTGGCGATCCCGGTCGCCGACCAGGTCAAGGTGAGCTCGGGGCACTACGTCTGCGCCGAGTTGCGGATGTATGGCCACACCGGGACTTACCGCTCCGGCATCTCGCCGGGCGACCTGGTGCGCCAGCTGACCAACACCTTCTATTACAGCCCCGAAGCGGCCGACGTCCAGATTCAGGCGGCGCAGGCTGAGATCTGCCCGGAGACGTTGCGGCCCTGAGGCTTAGCCGAGGCCGAACCCGGCGCCCGGCCCACCCTTGGCGTTGAGGTCATCGAGGATCGCCTTGAACATCACGATCCCCGGCCCCGACTGATCCAGCGGTGCGGTCGGGAAGCTTCCATCGCGAACCATGCCGACGAGCAGGTTGTCGATGGTGATCGGGGCCCCGTCATCACCGGGCTTCCACCACTCTTCACCGGCAGTGTCCACACCGGCTGGCCCTATGTCGTAGCAATTGAGGCCGGTGCCCCGGCCGAGCTTGCAGGCCTGCTTGGGGGCGGCGGGTTCCGGGGCGGGGGGTTCCGGGGCGGCGGGCTCTTGGGCGGCCGGTTCTGCATTGGCAGATTCTGGGGCGGGTGACTCCGGGGCGGCAGGTTCCGCGGCGACGGGTTCCGGGGCCGGAGGCGTCGGCTCTTTCGGGCCCAGGCCGAAGATCCCAAAGCCTTCGTAGTCGCCGATCGGTTTGACCTTGACCGGGTCGAACTCGATCACCGCGTAACCCAGTCCCTGGTCGGCGGCCACCACCGTGCCCACACCACCGTGATCTTCGGCGCCCTCGACGACCACCGACGAACCCGGCCCACCGCAGTTCGCGGCGGTAAAACCGATCAGCCGGCCGCTGCTGTCGTGGCCCATCGCGGTCAGCGTGCACAGTGTGTCGTCGTGGAGCACGATCCCGGCACCGCCGCCGAGCTGGATCTTGTCACTGGCCGCGGCGGCGGGCGGCAGACCGGCGGCGGCGATCACGGCGGCGATGACGATTGCTGGCGCTCGTCGAATCGAGGCGGGGTGCACAGCGACTCAGTCTAGGGGCGGGCCTGATCGACAACCGTCATTCCAGCTCGCACACCGGGCTTGACCTGAACGGTCCCGCAAACCATGCCGGCAGCGTACGGTCGAATGTGAGCCGATTGATTGTCGGCGGCGGTCCACCCAGACGCGGCCCGGGCGGCCTCCTCGGGCAATTGTGATTCCTCCGCCTACCTGCACCCGCGGGCCAGACGAATCCGACTGTGACGGAACCGCCCGTGGATTGTGAGATCTGGTGCGACACTTAGCCATACCGAGATCAGCGTTCGACCGCAATACGCCTACCGCCCTGGTCATCGAAAGATCCCAGAGGCAGCAAGAGCAGTTGCGATGATCTACCCGCTCGGAGGCGCACGCCATGCCCGTCCTATCCGGCTCACGCTGGCTCGCGAACTCGGCCACGACATAGACGGTGCTTGGTGGCCACATGCGGATCGCATCACCAACGAATTGCCGAACCTGGTGGCTATCCTGACTCCCCTGCTCGGAGACATCACCGCCATCAACGTGAACTGGTCCGCGCTCCAACGCCCCCCTGACCTGAACTGGCCGGGATGGGAAGGCAAACGCCAGCACGTAATGACTGTCAGCGGCGTGCACGCGCGCGCCAACCTGCTGGTCATCTCCTACGCGACCCACACCGCGCTCGCCTTGATGGTGATGCGCTCCGCCGCAGGCCTGCCGATCGCTGCCGTGGACCGCGACAAACTCGCGTGCTTGACGGCGGGATCAGTCCTGCGGCACGCCAGACAACAACGCGACCCTGCCTACGGTTGCTAGCCACCTGATACCGGGACGCTGACTGCCGTGGCGCGCCGACAACGCATCGGCGCCGATTGACCATGGTGGCCAGGGCCGGGATCGGCCGGCGACGTTCCGATTTTCGGCTCCCCGCGTCACCAGGTCGAGAAGATGCGCCCTGCGAACATCGAATCAGTGTGGGCGACGGCCAGGCAGGAATGTGATGGTCGGCGGGAGGGTTGCTGAAATAGTCTGTCCGCCAATCGGAAGGCCCTTGTTGTGGCACTTGAGCAGTTCACTCCCGGCGTGATCCCGATGGTCCGAGGCGATGAGCGCGAGGTGCTGCGCACGGCGGCCGGTGCCTCGACCGGATTGGTCATGGACTCCAATGCGACCGGCGGGGCGGCGAGCGTCTTGGACATCACCCTGGCCGTGGGCGCGGACGGTGCTGCCCCGCACTTCCACACGCGCTCCTCCGAACTGTTCTTCGTCGTGTCGGGTCAGATCGAATTCCTCGCCGGCGATCACGTGGAGACGTTGAAGGCCGGCGACACCGCCGTGGTCCCGCCGCTGATGCATCACGCGTTCGCCGCCAGCCCGGGCAGTGCGGCGCACCTCTACACCGTGCTCACGCCAGGAGCGCAGCGCTTCGGTTACTTCCGGCTGTTGGACGACATCTTCAACGGCAGAGTCGACCGCTCCAAGCTGGAGGCGGCGCAGGCCGACTACGACAACTGGTTTGTTGAGAGTCCGGTATGGGGTGAGGCGCGAGGCCTGACGACGCGCGGTTAGCCCCAGACAGCAAAAGAACCACCTGGCATCAGGTGGTTCTCATTGTGGCCAGGGCCGGGATCGAACCGGCGACCTTCCGCTTTTCAGGCGGACGAGATGGCCACTGAACTGCGGTTTATCTGCGTCTGTGCGTCGTATGCGCCGCATTGAGCAGGGCTGACGTACTCAGTCTGTCCGGCGAACGGACATAAACCGGACACGGTGCTTGCACTCCCGACCAGGGATTCCCCGACGGCTCGTCACTTCGTGATGCGCACCGCGGGCTCCCGGGGAGCAGGCACCCGATGCCCAGAATCACCGGATCGACCGGCGGGCACGACATCCACGATGGCGCAGCGGTCCATCGTGTGGCCAGCCACCACCCGAACGGCCAGCCGGAACACGGCCGTAGCCGCGGACGCCGGGAGGCCGCGAGCACCCGAGGCCGCCAGGCCGCAGGGCGCGACAGCCGGCCGGGAGGCGGGAGCGGCGGAGGTCGTGTTCCGGCTGGGACTCCCGGGCTTGTTATATGTCCCAAAAGTGTCCGCGACGACGCCGAGTCTGGAGCCGACGCGGATTGGTCAGCCGCCGATGCTCTGAGGCTGCGGTTCCCGAGCCCCGAGATGGTCACTTCGGCGGCAGCGCTATTCGAGCCGGCGGCACCGTGGGCGCACGGCAAGGACCGACTCAGGGTAGAACCGGAATCCGGTCGATTCCGGATCACCGTCGGCCCCGGCGTGGTCCGCCTAAGCTGGGCGAACCCAGTCCGCACCGAAAAATCAACCGAACGCGAGGTGGGCCGGCGCCGGTTCGACGTGGCGGTCGAAGAAGATCGCCTCAAATCCGGCCGCGAGGAGACCGGCTCATCTGGCCGTTCGATCACCGAGTGGTCGCGTAAGTCACGCGCAGCGATGTGTCGTACCTTCGCCGAACTCGACTACACCCCGCTGGTGGAATCCGGGCGGGTACCGGCGATGATCACCCTCACTTACCCCGGCGAATGGGAGGACGTCGCCCCCGACGGGTCCAGCGTGAAGCGTCACATGGTGTTGTGGCGCAAACGATTCCAACGTGAGTACGGCGAACCAGCTCGCTACATCTGGAAGTTGGAGTTTCAGCGGCGTGGCGCACCGCACATCCACCTGTGGATGGCGCCGCCCATGTCGCCGGGCCGATCGGGTCGCGGCTTCGCCCAATGGCTGTCCGACACGTGGGCGCAGGTCGTCGACCACCCAGACCTGGAGCAGAAGGCCCGACATCGGCTGGCCGGCACTGCAATCGACGTGCGCAACGGGCTGAAAGCCTGTGACCCCAAGCGCCTGGCCATCTACTTCACCAAGCATTCATCGCCAAACTTACACGGCGACAAGGAGTACCAGCATATTGTTCCCGAACAATGGCGGCATCCTGGCCGCGGCCCCGGCCGGTTCTGGGGCGTGTATGGACTCAAGAAGGCCGTCGCCGTTGTGGAAGTCGCACAGGACGCGTACCTGACGGCTCGCCGGATCATGCGGCGCTGGTCGCGCAGCCAGGCGGTGTACGGCGACTCGAGCAACCGCTTCCCCACTGCTGTAGTGCCGCGCACGGCCACGTGCTTGGTTCCGCGGGGCCTCCACGAGACCGGCGTCGTGGTACGACGTCGGGCGCGACGGCGACGGGCGCTCTGCAACCAGGGTGGTCTGGCTGGCGGATATGCACTCGTCAACGATGGGCCTGCGTTCGCATCGCAGCTCTCAGCGGCATTGTCGATTGCGCACGTATAACCATCAGTCCGACCGCACCGATGACTAGCTTCCGTCGAGCAGCTTCATCACCTTGCGACTGTTATCCAGGATGTGCCTGCTGAGCGGCAGGGGGAAGCCGCGGCGATGCAGGAAGATTTGCAGGGAGGAATCACCTTCCGATACAACTGCGTGGCGCCACCCCGCGAGTAGCTTCATCATGTTCCGATCGGTGCTCGGCCCTTGCGGCAAACTCAAGGCGAAATCGGCCATACCTTCGAGCAATTGAACGTCGGCGACGGTGATCAGACCCGCAGGATAGACGTGCGGCTGCAGATGTTGGAAAAATTTGCGGCCCCGTTCGACGATGTCGAAGTTCGTGATGATCCCAGTAGGCACACCGGTGTCGGGGATGACGACGAGCGGAACGAAGTTCGTGTCCTCGTTGACTACTTCGCCGTCCCAGCCGCCGTGCTTCTTCACAAGATCGATGGTCGACAGGAGCTGCTTGAACTTGCCCTCAACGTAAATCTTGTCGATGTCGGCGGCGAATTCTTCGAACGTTGCTAACCCCTGCGCTGCATCAGCTTTAACCGCGTGATTTGTGGCATCGATGACGACGCAGTGGCCTTCCCCTAGCAGCATCCAGTCACACACGGAAGGCTTTTTGTCCTTCTTCTCCGTCCACGCGGCCTGCATCTCCGCCTCGTCGACGATCTTCTCTATCCCTTTGCCTTTTACTGCAATCCGGTGCAGGATGCCGCCCACGAAGACCTCGAAAGCCTCGTTCATCGCGTTCTTGAAGCGATCACCGAGGCCCCTCGACTGAGTACCCAGGCTGTACCAAGCCTCGTGATACAGCGTTGCGCCACATAGACGTTCCATGGCCCACTGGTGGCGGATCATGACGATGGTGCTGTCGTCGACGGCGATGAACGGATACTGCGTGAAGGTGAACCGCTGGTGTGCGATGTCGCCGGCTTCGCGGTCCGCCGCGAGCGCATCCCTGTACCCCTCGAGCGTCAATGCCATGTGGCCAATCAGGTAATCGATCGCTGCGTCGGACACACCGTCGGCGGCCAGCTCGTCGCGGGTGAATCTGACCTGGTGGTTACCGCTGCTGCGCTTGACGATGCGGTGGCCGAGCCGAAGCAGGTCGAGGAGCTCGACGCCGGTGCCGACCTTGAACGCTTCGGCGGGCGTTGCGCCGAGGCCGGTCGTCTTGGACTTCTCGGCCCACCGGGCAAACCACAAGTCGTAGGTATTCGACAGCACCATCTCGTACTTCGCCGGCATGTTGAATAGGTTCGACGCGACCTCGTCGGGGATGAACTTCCTTGCGTATTCGAGGAGTTCCTCCATGCTATTCGTCGGCATTTCACGTTCGACCTTGGCGATCTCGTCTGACGTCGGCACGTCGCCGGCGAACCCTGGGACGCTGTTCTGCTCGGACGTGATCGACAACAGGAGATGCACCAGCGTGTCACGATCGATCGACGCAGCGGTCTCCTCTACCGATGCGCTTTCGATGATCTCCCGCTGCAACTGCGCGGCGGCTCGGGGGGAGACGAGTAGATCGTGATGTTGGGTCACCCTCTTGCGGGCCCGCTGGCAGGCCTCGCCTTCACCGGCGCCGAGGAATTCGGCCTCGACGATGTCCGGGCGCTGGTCTGTGGTGAATGCAACATCCCATTGCCCTTGAAGGCGAGCCACGGTTTCGAGGGCGTCGAAAAGGTTGATACCGGAGAGCAACTCGCACCGTCGCACCTCCGAAAGTGGTTTCAAACCCAGGCGCCCGCAGACGATCAACTGCGGCCTTGACTGCATGAACTGCGTCATCTGCCGGATTGCCTCATCAGGTGAGCTTGGCGGTTTCCACCGCGGGGCTGCCCCGAAAAGTCCACCCTGCGGGTGCAGGCCGAAGATACCTCGCATCGGTCGAGCGGCTTCCTGCTCGCCCTTCTCGGCGCGCTCCTTACGAAGTCGAGCACCTTTACCCATCGGCGGACATTCCCTCTCATCGAGCAGCACCTCGGTCGGCGCCAACATCGTCGCCGGCCCGGGACCCTCAAAGAGTAAGAGTCAGCTCCGACAGGCAGTCATGACGTCGCGCGTCGCCGCGCATGCACTTTGGGTTTTCAGTACTCGTTGGCACGCGCCCGAAGTCCCGTAGACCGAGCGCGCTCGACCGGTTACAACGACGGCGATGTCGGTGGTCGGCAGTACCGTCACGACCATGATCCAGGACGACCTCTTCGCCATGAGCGCCGAACCGGACGGGTGGGGATCCCCTACCGCGCAGCTGCAAGTGGACCTGCTGGGGCAACTCCGTGTCGGTCCAGTGGCCGGCCACGACGATCTGGACGTGGCAATCGCGCTGACCGGCTTGGTCTGGGGCGAGCTGAAGGCGTGCGGGACAGACGGCGCCACCCGCCTCGACGATCAGCAGATCGCCCTTGCACAACGCGCTCTGAAGGCCACACTTCACCGCATCGGCATCGAGTTGGACTTCCCCTGGCGGAACTTCGAGAGCTTCAAGACCCACTGGATCAAGAACGACTGCGCGTATTCGTGGCAAGCCCGCCGCGTCCTGCTCGAGGATTTTTTCGGCCCGGTGCAGCAGCGGCTGGACAAGCTCGAAGAAGCCCAGTTCCGGGCGGTGAACGCCGAGGCGGTGTCGCCGCACACCAAGACCGGCTGGCCGAAGGTCGATGAAGAACTGACAGAACTTCGGCGCCGCTTCCGGACTGCCACCACCACGCAGGACTACCGGGACACCGGCAACCGGAGCATCGCTGCCCTGGAAGCGATCAGCCGCACGGTATACGACCCTACGACGCACGTGCGGGAAGGCGAGACCGAACTGTCGCCCGACAAGACAAAGCTGCGCATCGGCCGCTACGTCGAGGACTCCTTGGCAGGGAAGGACAACGAGGCAATCCGCGGCCTTGTGGTGAAGACGATCGAGCTAGCCCACAGCGTCAAGCACTCCACTCAGCCCACACGCCGCGAGGCAGGGATCGCGGCGGACGCGGTGATCATGTTGGCGAACATCCTGCGGCGCGTGGATCAGGACTTCTGAGTCGGCCATCTCAGTTGAATCTCATCGGCGGGGTCGACACACTCCGACGAGTGGGCTGCGGCACACTGACACCAAGCACGGAAGGAGGTGGCGGGCACCGTGGTAGTTCGTGTTGAGGTCGCCCCCAGCCTCCTCGAATGGGCCGTCGAGCGCGCCGGCTGGGACGACGAAACCACGCAACGTCGGGCACCGAAGCTCGACGAGTGGATCAGCGGTGAGCGACAGCCGACCCTCAAGCAGTTGGAGAGCTTCGCGCACGCGACTCACACCCCGTTCGGCTTGCTGTTCCTACCCGAACCGCCGAACGAGCCGGTGCCCATCCCGGACATGCGTACGGTCGGTAACGCGGCAGTGCCCCGCCCGTCTGTTGATCTGCTGGACACGATCTACATCTGTCAGACCCGGCAGGAGTGGTACCGCGACTACGCCCGGGATCACGGTGCTCCCCGACTCGAGTTCGTGGGCTCCGCGACGACCGATACGCCCCCGGCGGATGCAGCCCGCGCGATCCGCGCTGCCCTCGATTTCGACCTAACCGAGCGCGCCGTGTTCACCAATTCCGACGATGCGCTGCGGCAACTTATCGACCGCATCGAGGCCATCGGTGTACTCGTGATGGTGAACGGCATTGTCGGCGGCGACACTCACCGCGCCTTGAACCCGGAGGAGTTCCGGGGCTTCGCGCTGTCTGACCCGATAGCGCCGCTGATCTTCGTCAATGGCGCCGACACCAAGGCGGCGCAGATCTTCACGCTGATTCACGAACTCGCCCATGTCTGGCTCGGCGGCAGCGCCCTGTCCGATGCCACGATGGTCGCGCGGGACGGCGTCGCCGACGAGCTGTGGTGCAATCGGGTCGCCGCTGAGACCCTGGTCCCGCTGGCCACCCTCCGCCGCGACTATCAGGGCGAGCCGACGCCCCAGGAGCTGACACGCCTGGCCCGCCGCTATCGGGTGAGCACGCTGGTGATCCTTAAGCGCCTGTTCGACGCACACTTCCTCGGCTGGGACGACTACCGGGAGCGATACGGGGCAGAGCGGGAGGCCGTCATCGAACTGGCGAAGCACCGCCGCGGAGAGAACTCCGGCGGGAATTACTACAACACCCAACCGCTCCGCCTGAGCCGCCAGTTCGCACGTGCAGTGGTCACCAGCACCTACCAGGGCGACACCAGCTTCCGAGACGCCTTCCAGCTCCTGGGAACCAAGAAGCACGAAACCTTCGCCCGCCTGGCTGACGAGATCGGGGTCGGTTGATGTACCTGGTTGACGCGAACGTTCTCATCGAGGCCAAGAACCGCTACTACGCCTTCGACATCGCCCCCGGATTCTGGGAGTGGCTTGAGGTTGCGCATGCCGCGGGCGATGTGGGCAGTATCGAGGCTGTCAAGACGGAACTGGTTGGCCGGGCTGATGAGCTCTCTGCCTGGGCGCAGAGGAACGGTTCCTTCTTCCAGCCGATCGACCAGGCCACAACGGCTCATTTCCCGGCGCTCACCGCGTGGGCGGCGTCTCGCCCGTTCACTCCGGCCGCACTCGCGGAGTTCGCCGGTAACCAGGCCGACTACCAGCTGGTAGCTCACGCGCGCGGTCACAACCACGTCCTAGTCACCCACGAGCGCCCGGATCCCAACTCACGAAAGCGGGTGAAGATCCCCGACGCCTGCGCCGCGATCGGTGCCACATGCCTGGACCCGTTCGAGATGATGCGGCGCACCGGGGCGAAGCTGGAACTGGGCACCTGACCTGGGGAGGAGTCGTCACCGAGTACAGCCGGGCCCGCAGCGTCCACTGCTGTGCGCCCGGCAACCAGACTCCGCTTCGGATGGGGATCCCGCGATTCCCCACTTGGTGGCTACGTGCAACCGCGCACCGCTGCGCCTCCACGAGATCACCTGCCAGACCAGCGCGGTGACCGACACCAGCAGGGCGAGCACGGACAGGCAGAGGGTGAGAATGACCGGACCGGTCCAGGGAGATGTCACGACGAAGAACTTGGAGGCGTCTGCAGGGTTGCGTTGATCCGTTGAATGAGTTTCTCGAAGTTGTTCAGCGTCTCAGCGCTGAGCCCGTCGAGTAGCGCAGGATTCCGCAGCAGTGTCTCAGCGGGTTTGTAGTGGTCGAACTTCCCGTGCAGCTGTTCCAGCCGGTGAATGATGCGGTCCCCGCTGCCGAGGTTGGTCGCTTTGGCCCTCTTGCCGAACGCGTTGTTGTACAGCGAGAGATAGTCGTCCACGGTGAAGAGGTCTTCGATGTCGGCGTGCTTCGCACCGATCACCTCGCCCACACGGATCAGGCGGCTCTTAGAGAATCGGCCAGCTTCGAGAGCTGCCTCTAGCTTTCCGGCTCCTTCCGTTCCGGAGTCGATTAGGATGGTCACTTCCAGTGCTCGGCCGATCAACGCAACGAAGGCGGGAATGTTCGACGCGCCACCGGCCGGCAGTATCCGGAGGTGTTCATCGAGCTGGGTCCGGCCCTCCTGCCCAAGACGTCGGTTGACCGCATCCAAGTAGAGGAAGTCACTGGGGCCCTCAACGAGGAGATTGCTGTTGCCGATGAACAGGTGCTGTGCGACGTCATAGCCGAGTGCCGCTTGGAGCGGAAAGAGGCTGTCGGCGTTGACCGTCAGCGCCTCTTGGCTGGCCACCGCCCCTTCCTTCGGTCCCTTGTCTTCGACGATTCGTACCCGTTCGATGTGATCGGTCTCGACCATGAACGGAGAGTGCGTCGTGTAGATGACCGGGGCACCCGGTGCGAGCCGCTCGTTGATGAACCGGAGGAAATCGGCTTGCGCACGCCCGTGCAGTGTGAGAGCAGGCTCGTCGAGAAGGATTACAAACTTCTCCGACCGGGTCTCGAACTCCGTGAACGCCGCGAGGAACGAGAAGAACCAGCGGAAGCCGCTCGACCGGTGCGAGAAGCTATTGGTGAAGTGGTGGCGGGTGTCTTCGACGCGGATGTGGAGATAGTTCGCGACCACACAGGGGTGGCCGTTCGCGTCGTTCTCGATCTTTCGGTCGGTGTCGAACTTCACCCGCAGGCTTGGGTTCTGTCGCCAGTACTCGAAGACCTGCTCAGTCAGATCGACGCTGACGGCTTCCAGCTCCGACGTTCGGTCCTCGTAGTCGTCGCTGCACAGGGCCTCTGCGCTGGTGTCTGCGAGGGCTAGTAGCGCCCGCGCCGTCTGGGCTGAGGAGGCGGCGGCGTCATCGTCCCGTTCTTCGGTGAGAGCGTCGAGGTCGATCTTCCCTTCGAGAACGCTGTATTCGCCGAAGTAGAAGAACGACGGGAGTTCCAGCTCAGCGAGTATCGCGTCGAGGAAGGATTTTCCGGCGAGCAGCTCGATGATCCCCGTCGAGATCGAACTGCGCGCGGCATCCACGACGGGGTCCGTGTCGTCGTCACCCGGTGCTTCCCCGAGCGCATCGCGAAGATCCTCGAAGGTAGCAGGTGCGCCGATGTCCGCCTTCAGTGCTTCCGGAAGGTCGTACTTTGCCAGTAGCGTCGATACCGCAGCCTGTTCGTCGTACTGGACGCGCCAGAAGGTGGTGTCGGCGTTGTACTTCCGGTGCACGGTGACGGTCGTGGACGTGAGGACGTTCTCGCCGAATTTCCTGCTGACCTTTGCCTCGTCGTCGGCGTCGAGTTCGAAGTCGGCCTCGATGGGCCGCGCATCGTCGATGATGCCCGCCTTCCGGTCCTTATTAGCAAGCCAGCGCGGGTAGTCACGCTGCACGTCGAACGCTGCACGCCCCACCGGTTTGAGGCGATGTAACGCGGCGAGGATCGCCGTCTTCCCTGCCTCGTTCATCCCCACGAGGCAGGTGACGTGCGGGTCGACAGCGATGTCGCCACTATCGACGATGTTGCGAAACTTCCGGACGCGGAACCGGGTGAGTTGCACTATGGACTCCTGCGTTGATGCGGAGATGAGATTCGGTCAGGTTAGCTGTCTGGTACGACAGCCAGCGCCGCCGTCTCAGGCGACACTTCTGAGTTACCCGGTAGATGCCCCGGTGAGACTCCGTCCGTGCTTTATCGAGTCGCTGTGGCTCTTGGCCCCATCGAATTGGGTCGGTGACGGGGAGAAGTAGTTGCTCAGTTCGTTGAGCCAAGCGTTCGGGTTCCCGGTCATGCCGTCGCAACCTTCCCTCCGGAACAGTGGCAGGCGCCTTTGACAAACCAGGACACAGTCATCCCGCACCTCGCCTCACCAGGGACTGACACGGACGGGGCAGCCAGGGTGTGCATCAACCGAACCCAGGACCGGATCGACCAGTCGCGGGGTTAGCTGTTCCGCCACCGGCGCCGGTCCGCCCACCGGTCCCCGTTTCTGCTTGCCGACAGCGCGGGCAGTCACCGCACCGTCGGGAAGGTTCAGCGCCCAACGGGATGACTTGGGCGTGGTAGCCGGGATGATCGCAGTATCCACAAATCGCCATGACGTTGCTCCCCTGATTCTCGAGGTCGGGGCACACGCTGTGCACCATCCGCATTGCATTTGTTATATCACTGTGCAAACATAACATACATGACGGAATCGCCAACCACCCCGACACTCCTTCAAGCCATCCGCGCCACGCTCGATCTCACCCAAGCGGAGTTGGCCGAGCATCTAGGTGTTTCCTTTGCCACGGTGAACAGGTGGGAGGGCGGCGCCAGCAAACCACAGAGAGCCAAGCTCGCAAAGATCAACGCGCTCGCCGCGGAGGCTGGCGTCGACGCCAGCGATGCACCACTTGTCGGTGGGGCGGTTGTTTCCCGTCGCCGCGGCCGCCAAGCTAAGCCGGCAAGTCCGACCACAAAGCCGATGGAGCAGATGCTGTGGAACGCGGCCTGCTCGATCCGAGGCGAGAAGGACGCACCGAAGTTCAAGGACTACCTACTGCCGCTGCTATTCCTTAAGCGCCTTTCCGATGTCTTTGACGACGAGATCGACCGCCTTGCCGAGGAGTACGGCGATCGTGACGTCGCCCTGGAGATCGCGGACAACGACCACGACCTGCTCCGTTTCTACCTCCCGGCTGAGGCACGTTGGGCCATCATCAGCGGACGCGAACAGTACGACTGGCCTGACGACGAGCGTGGCCGGTCAACGCGACCGCGCGACATCGGTGAGCACCTCACCAAAGCGGTGCGAGCCGTCGTCCGATTCAACCCGACCCTCGCCGGAGTCATCGACGTCGTGGACTTCGCAGCCGCGCGGAACGGGGAACGAGACATCAACCCCGCCAAGCTCAATGGCGTCGTCGAGACCTTTTCCGACCCGCGCTATCGCCTAGGCCTCGCCGATGTGCAGCCCGACTTCCTAGGCCGCGCATACGAGTATCTCCTCCGGAAGTTCGCAGAAGGCTCGGGCCAGAGTGCCGGCGAATTCTTCACTCCAACCGAGGTCGGCTTCCTCATGGCGCGCATCCTGCGACCGAAGCCGGGACAGACCTGCCATGACTACGCCTGCGGTTCCGCCGGTCTACTCATCAAACTCCAGCTCATCGCGCGTGAGCTCGATCCGACCGCAAGAATCCCACTCAAACTATTTGGCCAGGAGCTCCAAGCCGAGAGTTACGCCGTCGCCCAGATGAACGCGATCATCCACGACATGGACGTGGACCTTCGTCGCGGCGACACCATGATTAATCCCAAGTTTCGCACGTCGTCAGGGTCGCTCGACCAGTTCGATCTTGTTGTCGCCAACCCGATGTGGAATCAGCCTTTTGACCCGAGCATTTTCGAGGACGACCCGTACGACCGGTTCATCAAGCACGGTGGCGCAACGTCAGGCAAGGGTGACTGGGCCTGGCTCCAGCAGACGCTGTCGGTACTCAAGGACACCGGCCGTGCGGCGGTCGTCCTCGACACCGGTGCCGTAACTCGCGGGTCGGGCTCGAAGAACGAAGACAAAGAACGCAACATCCGCAAGTGGTTCGTCGACCACGACCTCATCGAGGGCGTCATCCTGCTGCCCGACAACCTCTTCTACAACACACCCGCAGCGGGCTTGATTGTCGTGCTGAACAAGCGCAAGCCCGAGGTGAAAAAGGGCAAGATTACGTTGCTCAACGCGAGCAAGCGGTTCACCAAGGGCAAGCCTAAGAACCACCTCGCCGACGAGGACGTCGTTGAGCTTGCCAAGCTCTACAACGCTGGTGAGGTCGTCGACGGTGAATTGGCGGTTATCGACAATGCGCAAGCGGCTGAGGCTGACTACAACCTCAGTCCGAGCCGCTGGGTTCAGCAGACGAACGCACAGGTCCACCGCTCGGTCCGAGAACTGGTGGCGGAACTTGCCGAGCTGGATAGTGTTGCCCGGGAGACCGACGAGGCACTGGCGAAGATGTTGGTGAAACTGTGAGCGGAACTCATTGGCCGACGAAGTCGCTGGACGATCTCTTCGTCGTGGGTGCAGGCAAGACGATGTCGGCGGCAGCGCGCACCGGCCAGAACAAGGTTCCGTTCTTGCGCACTTCAAACGTTTTTTGGGATGAGATTGACCTCCTTGAGGTCGACGAGATGGCAATCCCAGACCGTGAACTGGCCGACAAGCTCGTTGAGCCAGGAGATCTGCTGGTGTGTGAAGGGGGCGAGATCGGCAGGGCTGCAATCTGGGAAGGCGGCCCCACACCGATGTCTTTCCAGAACCATCTCCACCGACTTCGACCGCATGTGGATGACGTCGACCCCCGGTTCTACGTCTACTTCCTCCAGTCGGCCTTCACCCAGCTCGGAATCTTCGAAGGAGCGGGCAACAAGACCACCATCCCCAACCTGTCCTCGGGCCGACTCAAGGCTCTGGAAGTTCCTCACCCTCCGCTGGCAGAGCAGGTCGCCATTGCCGACGTCCTCAGGCACGTACAACGGTCCAGAAGGCTCAACGAGCATGTGGGGCTAACGACGCAGGAGCTGAAGTCCGCCGCGATGGAGCAGTTGTTCACGCGGGGTCTACGGGGGGAGGCCCAGAAGGAGACCGAGATTGGCCCCATCCCCGAGACTTGGGATCTCGCTCAGTTCGGCGAGGTTCGTGAGTTCCTACAGTACGGAACCTCGGTGCGTTGCGTCTTGGAGCCCGAGGGGTACCCCGTTCTACGAATCCCGAACATTGAGCCCGGACGCGTGAATAGCGCTGAGCTAAAGTATTGCAACCTTGCGCCGGCGCAGGCGAGCAAGTACCTGCTTCAACACGGCGACCTCCTGTTCATTCGGACCAATGGCGTGATCGACCGGTTGGGGTCCTGCGCGGTCTACGAGGGCGAACCACACCCAGCACTCTTCGCGTCCTATCTAATCCGTGCCCGTTTGACGGAGCTTGTGCTGCCGAAGTACGTCGCGTACTTCTACGGCTCGACCCGTGGGACGTCCTTGGTTGGCGGCCGAGCGACTCCCGCGTCGGACGGCAAATACAACCTCAACACAGGAACCATTGACGCGCTTCCGCTTCCGATCCCGCCGACAGTCGAGGAGCAGCAGGAAATCATCGACGTACTCGACGCTCTCGACAGCAAGATCGACCTGCATCGTCGCAAGCGCGCGGTTCTTGACCAGCTCTTCACGTCGTTGCTGCACAAGCTGATGACCGGTGAAATCACGGTCCGTGACCTCGACCTGAGTGCGCTGCCGGCCAGCGATGGGAGTGCGGCATGAGCCAGATCAAGATCTCCGAGGCTAAGTCGGTGCAGTTCCCGATGGTGAAGCACGCCTCAAGCGTCGGCTGGGTGCAACTCGCGCCAGAGGAAGCCGAGGGCATGCGTCGTGGTCGGGCGAACATGTTGTTCCCCGAGGTTCTTGAGAAGAAACTCCGGCAGTTCAACCCGTGGCTGACCGAGGATCAGGCCCGCGCGATCGTTGAAAGCATCGAAGCGCTGCCCGCGACGATCGAGGGCAACCGGGAGGTGTTGCGTTGGCTTCGAGGCGAACGTCAGTGGCACGACGAAAACGAGCAGCGGCAGCGGCCGGTCCAGGTTGTCGAATTCGCCGACCCTCAACAGAATGCTCTGCACGTCACGTGGGAGTGGAAGGTCGAGCCGCCGGCCCGGACAAAGGGGAATCGCGCTGACGTCATGTTCGTCGTCAACGGCATCCCGGTCACGATCGTCGAGCACAAGAACCCGAAGGACCGCGACGCTCTGACCAAAGCGGTGACCCAGCTCCGGCGTTACGAGATAGAGACGCCAGAGCTCGTGGCTCAGGCGCAGCTCCACAACGAGACCCACCTGATCGACTACTGGTACGGCGTCACGTGGAACATCAACCGCCGCATGCTCTTCAAGTGGAAGCACACAAGCGACGAGTCCTACCGCGACGCCGTACGGGCGTTCTTCGAACCGCGCGACTTCCTGCGCACTTTGCGCGAGTGGGTGCTCTTCTACATTGAAGACGGCGAGACGAAGAAATCGGTCCTTCGTGAGCACCAGCGCGCTGCAGTCGATGCGGTGGTCGAACGGTGTGCCGACCCAGCGAAGAACCGGGGGCTGATCTGGCACACACAGGGCTCCGGAAAGACCTTCACCCTGTTGACGGCAGCGCAGTTGATCCTCAGCCAGAAGGACCACTTCAAGAACGCAACCGTCATCCTCGTCGTCGACCGCATCGAGCTGGAGGGCCAGCTCAAGGAGTGGGTCGATAGGTTGCTCGGTGAGATACAGGCCAACGACATACCGGTTCGACGCGCCAACAGCAGGGATGACCTGCAGGACATCTTCGACTCCGACTTCCGTGGACTCGTCGTCTCGACGATCTACAAGTTCGACACAATCCGGAAGAACAGCTCCAACCGCGATAACGTCTTCGTCTTCATCGACGAGGCACACCGTTCAGTTGCCGCTGACTTGGGCTCGTATCTCATGGCGGCGGTGCCCAACTCCACGATCATCGGCTTCACCGGCACCCCGGTCAGAGGGACGCAGGGAAACAATTCTAGTTCGTTCCAGATCTTCGGATCGCAAGACGAAAAGGGCCACCTGCACAAGTACTCGATCATCGAGTCAATCGACGACGAGACCACCCTGCCGATCAAGTACATGCTGGCGCCGTCGTCGATGTCCATGACGCCAGAGGATTTAGACGAGCAGTTCTACGCCCTTGCCTCCGACGAGGCCGTCACCGACATCGACGAACTCAACAAGGTACTGCAGCGAGCCGTCGGACTGCGCACCTTCCTGGGCTCTGATAGCCGCGTGACGCAGGTGGCTGAGTTCGTCGCGAACCACTTCAAGGAGAACGTAGACCCGCTGGGGTACAAGGCATTTCTCGTCGCGGTCGACCGCGAGACGTGTGCGAAGTACAAGCGCGCACTTGACGAGTTGCTGCCGCCCGAGTGGTCCGAGGTGGTCTACAGCAAAAATGCGAGCGATGTCGTCGACCGTCCCGACGTGCATGAACTCCAGCTTTCCGACGACCGCGAGAAAGAGGTGCGGCGGCAGTTCAAGAAAGCCGACCAGCAGCCCAAGATCCTCATTGTCACCGACAAGCTGTTGACCGGCTATGACGCGCCGATCTTGTACGCCATGTATCTCGACAAGCCAATGCGTGATCACGTCCTGCTCCAGGCGCTCGCGCGCGTGAACCGACCGTATGTCGACGGCGATGGCGTGCAGAAGAAGGTCGGTCTCGTCGTCGACTTCGTTGGCATCCTGAAGGAGCTTCACAAGGCACTGCGGTTCGATTCCGCCGACGTCAAAGGGGCACTCGAAGATCTCGATGTTCTGATGGCGGACCTGCTGGTGAAGATCGAGGCTGCTTCCGCCGAGTACCTGCAGGTCACCGACGGCCAGGGTGACGACGAGCAGTTAGAGAGCATCGTCTACGGCAAGTTCGTCTCGGAAGATGACCGTAAGAAGTTCTTCGACGACTACCGCGACATCGAGACATTGTGGGAGATACTCTCGCCGTCAGCGGAGCTGCGCGATCACATCGCGACGTACAAGCGCCTGTCCGTCTTGTACGCGGTAGTTCGCACCGCCTACTCCGAGGCGACCACCTTTACGGCCGATCTGGAGCACAAGACGAAGCGCCTGATCGAGGAGACCGCGACCCAGGAGGGCCTCGGTCGGTTCACCAAGGTTGCCACGTTCGATGTGCCAACGTTGGAGGCGCTGGGTAGGGACGACGGACCGCCCGAGGAGAAGGTCTACAACCTGCTACGTGGCTTACGCAAGGAGATGGAAGACAACCCCGCTGCCGCGGTGGCGCTCCAAAGCATCAAGGAGAAGGCCGACCGCGTCATCGAAAATCTCGAAGAGCGGAAAGTCAGCGGTCTCGCCGCACTCGATGAACTCAAAGCCATCGCAGAAGAGAAGAACAGACTGCGCGAGATCGCTGAGCAGAGCGGACTGTCGGATCGCGCGTTCGCCATCTACTCCGCTCTGAGTACCCAGCAGTCCCTAAGCGATCTGCAGATCGACGTCGGGATCGTTGCGGCGAGCATCGAGGTTTCGGCAGAGCAGTACCCGCACTGGCGGCAAAACACTGACGAGCGACGCCGCCTGCGCAGTGGGCTCTACAAACCCCTGCTGGACAGTCGGGTTCCCGCCAAGTCGTGTGCCGAGATCATTGACACCGTCATGGACGTGCTGGAGAAAATCTGATGGCACGCCCGAAGATGACCCTGACAGCGGACCAAGCGCTCACCCGCAAAGCCATGGCGTGGGCTACCAAGATCCGGGTGAATCCGTCGCGGATTGTGGTAGCCGAGCTGACAACGAAGTGGGGTTCATGCGCGCCAGACGGTGCGATCACCCTGGCCCAGGACCTCGTCGACATGCCAGCGGCGTTTCAGGACTACGTCGTCGTTCATGAACTGCTTCACCTGCGCTACCGCTCCCACGGCAAAGCCTTTACCGCGATGATGACCGCCCTGGTCCCAGGTTGGCGCGAGCTGGAGGCATCGAGCCCAGTCAGGGAGGTGCACGGATGATTCCCGCGGAAGCGTCCGGGCTCCCCGCTAACGTCGGTTCGGGATTCAGGAAAGGGGCCGAGTAGTGGAACTTCTGTACGTCGTCGAGATCGACGTCCGCCCTAGCGATGGATCTGGCCTGACGCCCGCGGATACTCGCGACCACATCAAGCGCCACCTCGCGGAGTGGCTGAGCTACGGGCACACTCAGACGCTCGATGCGGAGGCCCTCGATACGGACGGGACGGCCACGCTCGTCAGCGGGCAAGAGGGCAGGAGCGACAGCCGTGTCTCCTGGTCAACTGAAGGCACCACCGAAGTAACTGTCTTGGTGGTCACCGTGAGAACTGAGATCAGTCGTAGTGGCCGAGCGGACTTCATCTGTGTGGTGACGGTTTTCACGGAAGGCGACAGGACTGCGGTGCGGCTTGAACTGGGGCGCGAGTCTCTGGACGGTGTCCTCGCTCCTGCGGGCATTGACTATTTCCGAAGGCCATACCTCCTCGTCCTGCTTCTCCGCGACCGCGACCTCCAGTGTTGGTCCGGACCGAGTCGCGTCGACGGGCGATTCAACTGGGTCAACCCGCAACATGCGGACTTTGTGTGGGAAGCGCTGTCCGCGGACGGACGCCTTCTACCGATCCTTCTTGTTGATGGGAGTACGGAAGTTGGCGAGCAACTGGCGCGCAAGGCCGCTGGCGAGCTTGTTGGCCTGGCCCCCGTCCTTGCGGTCGATGCGCGATCACAACGGCTACTCGCGGACAGACTAGACCAGATTGAGGCATCAATCCCGCCGGGCGGCGCTCGGCTCGTATGGCCGGAACTGTCACTGCGGCACCCGGTATTCGTAGCGGATCAGGCGCAGTTCGCGCCCGGCCGTCTGCTCCGGATGCTGAGCTCCGTCTCCGTAACGGTCCGCGGTGTAAACCAGTTACTCCGTAGGGCGGAGGCTGCTCGGAGGACTGCACGCAATAGACGGATCACCGCCGATCTGGCGGCCGCAAAGGCGCAGGGCGACAATTCCAAGGAACTCGAGGCGCAGGTTCGTGTTATCGGGGAACTGCAAGATGAGATCAGTCAATACGACTCGTGGTTCAAACAGGTGGAAGAGGAACGTGACCAATACAAGGCACAGGCGGCGCAAGCTGCGTACTGGAAGCAAGAGGCTGAACGTGCCCGTCAGTCCAGCGGGGTGCGTGTAACTGACTGGGCGGAAGCACCGGAACTGGATCTGATCGACCTTACCGCTCTGGCGTCATATCTTGAGAAGCAGGCACAAGGTGCCATTGTCTTCACTCGTGACGCTCATCAGTCGTGGAAGCGTGACGACTACCCACATGTCGACGTGATGCGCGGCGCCCTAATCGCATTGACCAAGGCAGCCATCGAGTATCGGCGTCTCGGATGTCAACTCGGTATGGTCCCAGACGATTGGTTCAAGCATGAGTGGGAACTCAATCTCGCGTCGACGGACCAGTACATGAGCAAGCGAAAACTTGATTCGTTCGACTTCGAAGGCAATACCTACAGCCGCCTGCCCCACCTCAAGTTGGGTGACAACACGTCACCGAACGAGGTCGGCCGCGTTTACTTCGCCATGGACTCGGAGGGCGAGCGCTTCATCGTTGATCACGTCGGCTTGAAACTCTACGGGCTTTGAGATTCAGGGGATGGCGACGGTAACAAATTGACCCCATCATGCGCCCGCGACTGTGGCCACTCCTCGAACGCATCGAGGACGCGCATTCCGAACGCCGGCACCATCACTGACTGCACTTCCTCTGTTGTCATCCAACGAATTTCTCGCGCTTCCTCAGTCGCGTGAGGTGCGCCGCCAACGGGCCGGCAACGGTACACCAGCGCAACAATTCCGTGGGTCAGGTTCTTGTAGACGCCCGTGAGCCGCTCGACCTCGACTACGAGCCCCGTCTCTTCCCGCACCTCGCGCCGCACGCCGTCCTCGAATGATTCGTCGAGCTCGAGCACACCGCCGGGCGCTTCCCAGTGGCCGTTGTCGTCGCGGCGGATCACCAGAACGCGGCCGTCCTCGCGCACGACGATGCCGGCCACACTGACCGAATGTTTGGGCATAGTTGCCATCGCTGGCCCTCCTTGTTCGACGCCGCCAGGAGTGACACCGACGGACTCGTTCTATAGGCTAGTCGTCTAGACGTGTAAGGGAAGGTCTGCGGGTGCTGGAACTTGGACAGATCGACCGTGCAGCGGACGCGCCGCCGTACCGGCAGATCGCGGGCATGTTGCGGCAGGCAATCCGGGCCAACCAATTGACCGCCGGGGAGCGACTGCCGTCGGAGGCCGCACTGATCGAGCACTTCGGTGTAGCCCGCATGACCGTTCGGCAGGCCGTCCAAGAGCTTCGCGCCGAAGGGCTCGTCGTCTCAGAACACGGACGGGGCGTTTTCGTTCGCCCGACTCCCCCGATCCGGCGCCTGGCATCGGATCGCTTCGCCCGAAAACACCGCACGGAAGGCAAGGCAGCCTTCAGCGCCGAAGCGGAGAAGTCCGGTTACACACCGCAAGTAGACAACATCGTAGTGGGACGACAGAGGCCGGATTCGGTTGTGGCTGAGCGGCTTCGCATACCGACCGAACAAGAGGTCGTGGTCCGGTCACGGCGCTATCTGGCCAACGGCCGGCCAGTCGAGACCGCGGTGTCATACATCCCGGCAGCCTTCGCCGAAGGCACACAGATCGCGCAGGTAGACACCGGCCCCGGCGGCATCTACGCCCGCCTGGAAGACAACGGCCACACGCTCGCCCGATTCACCGAAGAAGTCGGCGCGCGAATGCCCACGCCCGAGGAACGCCGGCAGTTGGAACTCGGACCGGGTGTTCCGGTGCTGACGGTCGTCCGCACCGCATACGACACCAACGACGTGGCCGTCGAAGTCTGCGACACGGTGAAGGTCGCGTCCGCATACCTGCTCGAATACGACTTCACCGCCCGCTGAACCACGAAACCCTCCTCGATCCGGCCATAACCATTGTAGTCCTCTAGACGACTATGTATCTTGAACTTGTCTAGAGCAGTTCCAACTCAGAAAGGTCAACCATGTCCGTACCGAAGTGGCTCAAAGTGCCCCACCAGCAGGTTTTCCCCCACAAAGCGTTCCTGGTCTCCGACGTGACAGCCGTGATCGACTATGACCGGTCCACGAAGGACAACCGGGTCCAGGCGACCGACCGTGAATCCGGCCAGCTGCTCTGGCAGGTGGAAGTCCTCGATGGCGACCCGGCGGCAAACAAGCGAACGCGCACGGTCACCGTCAAGTTCGTCGCACCAACCCAGCCGGTATGCCCGCCGAACAACAGCGGAATGCCGTTCACGCCGGTGGTTTTCGAGGAGTTGTCCGTGCTGCCGTATGTCGATCGGTCGAGCGAGTCCGGCCGCATCGCGTGGTCATTCCGCGCCGCCAGCATGACCGCCGACATGGAGAAGGCGACCGCGTCGGCGGGGAAGGCGTCAGCATGAACTCCTTATGCGCCTGATCCAGGAGTACCCGTCGACCCGTATTCCGGGCGCGGGGTCGACTTGATCGACTTGGCCGATCACCTCACGCACTTGGTCATCGCCGGTGCGGTTTGGTCCATCGTCATCGTCTGCCTTGCGGCCGTGGCCGCCGTCGCCTGGCGACAGAGTTCGCCGGACACGTACGAGCAGCACCTCGCCGCTCCCGCACGGCGGATGCGGTGGCGCCTCTGGGCTCTGTTCGGCTGGTCCAGGGTGGCCAAAGCCTGCGGGTTGTCGGCCTCGGAGCAGGTCACCCGCAAAGCCGCGGATGGCAAAACGACAACCGCCACGAAGTGGACCCACCCGCGTGTGCTGAGTGTCGGTACTTCCGGCCACTGCCTTCGCATCACGGTGCGCACCCGGACTGGTCAGACGGTCGACGACCTCGAAAGAGCGGTCCCGGCAATCCGTGACACCCTACGCGCTCACTCGGCGCGCGCAACGGTGGTCTCGCCTGCGACAGTACGCATGGAATTCGTTATGCGCCCCCACCTTTCAACGGCAGAAACCGCTGTCCCAACAAGGCGGGTAGCGACGACCGGCGTGGAGCTGGGACGACGTGAGAACGGAGCGCTGTGGACCCTGCGGATCGCAGAACGCCAGACGCTAACCGTCGGCTGCTCCGGGTCAGGCAAAGGTTCGATCTTCTGGGGCATCGCCGGCGGATTCGGCCCGGCAGTAAAGGCAGGCGTAGTGCGGCTGCTGGCCATCGACCTGAAGTACGGGATCGAAGTCGCGATCGGCTCACCGCTATTCACCACCGTCGCGACGACTGAGGTCGCGGCCGCGCAGCTGCTCCACAAGCTGGAAGAAGTCATGGACAGGCGCGGCAATCAGATGGCCGGCACGGCGCGCGCTCATAAGCCGACCGCTAACAATCCGCTCCTGGTCCTGCTGATCGACGAGCTGGCCGGCCTGACGGCATACATGACCGATGCGAACCTCAAGAAACAGGTAGCAGGCTCACTGTCCCGAATTCTGACCAAGGGCCGGGCGCTCGGCATCGTGGTGGTCGCCTTCATGCAGGACCCGCGCAAAGAGATCCTCCCGATGCGCGGCCTGTTCACCCAGACGATCGCGCTTCGGCTCCGTTCACGCGACGAGGTCGCCATGGTGCTCGGTGATGGGCTCGCCGACATCGCGCCCGCCCATCGCATCAGCCCAAACGATCCGGGAACCGGCTACGTCATCGACGAGGACGGGCAGGTAACCAAGGTGCGATCCGACTTCTGGACTGACGACCAAATCAGCTCTACCGCAAAGAAATACGGACGGACGCGCACGACCGAGGAAGGACAGCGCCATGAGTGACGACTGGCCTATCTTCGAGCCACCCGACCAGGATCAATTGACGCGCCGCGCTGATGACCTTCGACACCGCGCCGCGCTCGTCCGCCGATACGGCTGGGACCAGTACCGGAGTCGCTGGTCCACGGGCGAAGTCCTCGGCGTCGCGCTGGTCCTGGATGACCAGGCCGAACTGCAGCGCTGTGGTGAGACGACCGACTCCTCCCTTTCCGCTTGGGCATTCACCCTGTGGGGAATCACCTGCGGCCAATCCGACACTGCCGCCGGGCTGCCGTCTACCCGCGCCTGGTTCCACGCAATCCGGTGCCAGGCCACGAGGTGAGAGATGACGATTACTCATGGCCTGCGGGATGCCCTCGTCACCGCCGGCACGTTCCCCGAGTTACTCACCGCCGACCAAGTGTCGGCGCTGCTTGGCGTATCCGCTGCGACGCTCAACCGCTGGGCCGCATTGCGCGAAACCACCGGTGAGCAGATCGGACCGCCCTGCTACACGCTCTCGGAGCGGGTGCGCCGCTGGGACTGCGCCGAAGTCCGAGCCTGGCTGAAGCAGGTGCGGCGATAATGGCCGGCAACACCCCGCGCGGCATCCGTAAACGGCTCAATGCAGCCGGCGAGCCTCGCTACCAAGTCCGCTACTTGGTCCGCGATCCTGACGCGCCATCAGGCTGGGTCGAAACGTCAGCCACGTTCCCGACCCTGCGCGAGGCGAAGGCGTTCAAGTCCGAACGCGACAACGAAGCCGCGCTCGGCGCACGCCGGTTCGACCCACGTCTCGGCCGGACACCGCTAAGCCGAATTTGGACCCAGTTCTCGGAGTCCAAGAAGCCGGCGGTGTCGCCGAAGACCTGGAGCGGATACACCCAGCACTGGGAACTGCGCATCGCACCCCGGTTCGGCCACGTACCCGTCGACGAAATCAGCCGCGCAGACGTCCAGGGGTTCATCGACGGCTTGACGGTCGGACCGTGGGCAAAGGTGTCCACTCTGCGGCTGTTGCGATCGATTCTCGACGTCGCCCACCAGGACGGCCGTATCCATCGCAATCCTGCTGTCGGTGTATCCGCCGGCCGCATTCCCGAGCGCGAACGGCACCGCTACCTCACCGCGCCCGAGGTTCAGACCCTCGCGGCCGCGTGCGGGGATCAAGGCGATGTCGTGACCGTCCTGGCCTACACCGGCCTACGGTGGTCCGAACTCGTCGGCCTCCGCGTCAAAGACGTCGACCTCGCCGCCCGGCGCCTGTACGTCCGGCGGGCCGCACCCGAGGTTGAAGGCCGCATCGTCATCGGACCGCCCAAGACCCGCGCCGGCATCCGCACCATCCCGCTCCCCCAAGTCGTCGTCGACATCCTCAAAGCAAGGATCAGCGGACGGAATCCAGACGAGCCCGCCATCACCTCACCCACTGGGGCGTTGCTGCGGTCGAACAACTGGCGCCGCCACACGCACTGGAACAACGCACTGAACAAAACCGGGCTGGCGCCGCTGACTATCCATGAGCTGAGGCACACCTATGCCAGCCTTGCCCGCAAATCCGGCGCGGACCTCAGATACGTGCAGAAAACAATGGGCCACTCGACACCGACCGTCACCGCCAACATCTACAGCGACCTCTACGCCGACGAGCTGGACCAGGTCGCAACAAACCTCGATCAACTTCACGCAACCGAGATTCACACACCGAAGACCGGACAAGAACCGGACAAAGAAAACTGACAACCGAGCGCAAGACCCATGTCGATGCAGGTAAAGAATGGTGGCCAGGGCCGGGATCGAACCGGCGACCTTCCGCTTTTCAGGCGGACGCTCGTACCAACTGAGCTACCTGGCCGGAAGGCACCAGGTGCCTCGCCGTAATAAAAGCGACCCTGACGGGACTTGAACCCGCGACCTCCGCCGTGACAGGGCGGCGCGCTAACCAACTGCGCCACAGGGCCTTGCTTGTACTGCTTCACTCCCGGCGTTTCCGCCGCTTGCGAGTACCCCCAACGGGATTCGAACCCGTGCTACCGCCGTGAAAGGGCGGCGTCCTAGGCCACTAGACGATGGGGGCCAGAACCGAATCTCTCCGAGGCACTCACAACGTTTCACGTTGGGAGCTTGGCTAGCTTAGGGCACAGTGGCCCGAATCCTCAAACCGGTCCCGAGCGGAGCACGATCGGGCGGGCAGTATTCTGTTCCAGCACGGCCCCTATAGCTCAGTTGGTAGAGCTACGGACTTTTAATCCGCAGGTCGCAGGTTCGAGCCCTGCTGGGGGCACCACACCAACGTCCATCCGCCACCTCGGCGGACCCGCCCGCTGTGATCCGTTTCATACCGCGGGACCAGGAAGAACGGCGCTCAAGTAGGTCATGTCGTCGAACGCGACCGCCAGTTCGTCGTCGCCGTACTCCAGGCCGCACTCGTCGTAGAGCTCGCGGACCTGGCGGCCCGTCACCGTCCAGCCGGCACCGGTCAGGTACTCGATGATGTGGTTGCGTTCGCCGTGGTAGATCAGGTCGCCGATCTCCACGTCGAACCCCAGCACCGACATCTTCTCCCGGTGTTCGCGCCACGCCGGGCTGGCGAACACCGACGTGTCGCTGATGAACTCGCAGGCCACCCGGCTGCCCGGTGCGCTCAGCGACTTGATGGTGTCGAACAGGGCGTCCTGGGCGTCGGGCTGCAGGTAGATCAGCAGGCCCTCGGCGCTCCACACGGTGGGCGCCTGCGGGTCGAATCCGGCCGCCTTAAGGGCCGTCGGCCAGTCGTCACGCAGGTCGATGGCCACGGTGCGGCGCTCGGCGGTGGGCTCGGCGCCCAGGTCACGCAACGTGGTGGTCTTGAACTCGATCACCTCCGGCAGGTCGACCTCGTAGACCACGGTGCCCGCCGGCCACTCCAGTCGGTAGGCACGCGAATCCAGGCCAGAAGCGAGGATCACCGCCTGGCGGATGCCGCTGCGCGTCGCCGACAGGAAGTGCTCGTCGAAGAAGCGGGTCCGCACGCCCATGCCGTGGCCCATCCGGATCGGGTCGAACTCGCCGCCCTCGACGACGGGGATGTCGCCGTCGACCATCCGGGTGAAGAAGTCGATGCCCACCGCCCGCACCAGCGGTGCCGCCCACGGGTCGTTGATCAGTTTGTCCGGTCCCGAGGTGGCCAGCGCGCGCTGCGCCGCCACCATGGTCGCGGTCGCCCCCACACTGGTGGCCAAGTCCCAGCTGTCGCTATCCGTGCGCGTCATCGATGCCTCTCCGAAAATATTCTGCAAACTATCTAGCCAGGCTACCGACCACCGTGGACCACCGCACCGGCGACGACCGTGGACGCCACCAGCTCGGCGTCGAGGGCGACCGGATCACCGGCCAGCAGGCACACGTCACCGGGATCGCCGACGGCGATTCGGCGCGGTGCCGCGGGCCGATCGGCCCGGCCGGTGAACCCGCGCAGCGCGGCACGGGGCGAGATCCGCTCCCCCGGCCCCAGCACGGCGCCGCTGGGCGTGGTCCGGTGCACCGCGGCACGCATGGCCGCCCAGGGGTCACCGTCTCCGAAGGGCGTGTCGGTGGACAGTGCCACCGGAATTGCGTTGCGCTGCAATGAGGCAACCCGCCACAGCTCGTGGTGACGCTCGGGTTCGATGGTGGCGAGGTAGTCGTCGCCGCGCTCGGCAACGAAGTTCGGCTGGGTGACGACGACGATCCCCAGTGCGGCGAGATCGGCCAGCCGGTCATCGGGCACGACCGCGGCGTGTTCGATGCGGTCGTCGGGGTGCGGCCCGGCGGCCTGCCAGGCGGCGATCGCGACGGTGAACTGGGCGTCGGTGACGCAGTGCAGTGCCACACCGTGGTCGCGGGCGTGGTTGTCGGACAACGCTTTTATCAACGCATCCAGATCGAGGCGGTCGTCGTCGAGGATGATCTTGGCCGGCCCGAGCGTGGTACCGGGCACGGCACTGGCCCCGGCGGGTGCCAGGCAGTGCAGCCGCTGCAGGAGCTGGCCGGCATTGTGGGCGGCGGCGAACGCGGCGATGTCGGCGTCGCCGTGGCCTGGGGTGGCGTCGGTGATTCCGGTGACGCCGCGGGCTGCCAGCTGCCGGCTCAGCCGGGCCAGCGAGGGTTCGCGGTGCGGGAGGCGGGGCGCGGGATCGCCGTCGGCGCGCAGCAGCCGCCCGTCGGGGTGCTCGGTCATCCCGGTGCGGGCCAGACCGGCGGAGTTGAGCACCCACAGCGCGCCGCTGCGGTGCGCCACCCGCACCGGCTGTTTCGGCGAGAACCGATCTAGCAGTGCGGCGTTGAGCTCTCCGGCAACCGATTCGTGGTAGCCGTAGCCACGCACCCAACCGTCAGCATCGGGGGTGGCGGCCCGCAGTGCGGCGGCCAGTTCGTCGAGGGTGCGCACCCGCGGCGGTCCCAGGCATACCGAATCCAGCGCCGCGGCCGCCGATCGCAGGTGCACGTGGTGATCGTGCAGCCCGGGAATCACGGTGGCGCCGCCCGCGTCGAGGACGTCTTCGCCCCGGTGCGCGGTCAATGCCGGTGCGATTTCCTCGATGGTGTCGCCGAGCCGGATGTCGACCCGTGCGCCGTCCAGCAACACCGCGCGCTGGATCAGCACCGCGCCGCCACCAGGTCGTTGATTCGGGCGTTGTCGGCCCCCAGCGCCGGACCGGCGCCCTCAATACGAGGACGTGGCGGCGCCAGCACCGGTACCTCACCGGCGGGGACACACTCCGGCAGCGCGGCATAGCCGGCGGCGACGGCGGCCAGCGCCAGCGTGATCACCTCGCCCCCGCCGCGGGCCAACGAATCGGAAACCGCCGCAGCGGCTTCGATGCCGGTCAACGGGTCGGCGATGGCGTCGGCGCAGAACACCGGGCCATCACCCACCAGGCCGCCGGCGACCGCGGCGTCGTCGCCGAACCCGGTGTAGCCGCTGTCGGCACCATGCGCGGTGATCTGCAGCCATACCCGCCCGGGCCGGCCGGCCACGTCGAGCGGGCCCAGGCCGCGGCGGGCCAGTGCGGCCGGACGCGAGCCCTCCAACACCACATCGGCGGCAGCCAGCAGCTGGGCGAGCAGCTTGGCGCCACGATCGAAATCCAGGGCGCAGGAGAGCTTTCCGCAGTTCATCCAGTCGAAGAAGGCGCTGGGCCCGCCGCGGGTGCCGTCCGGACGCGTCGGGCTTTCCACCTTGATCACCGTCGCCCCGGCCTGGGCGAGCAGGCGCCCGCACAGCGGCCCCGCCCACAGCGAGGTCAGGTCGACGACAAGCGCTCCGTGCAGACCGCGGACCGCGCCCGCCGGCCCCACTCGGCGCACCACCGGCGCGGCCGGGGCGGTCTCTCCCAACGCCGCGGCGGGCAGATCCAGCAGCCGCGCCCGCGCCACGACCTCGGCCACCGCCCGCTTCGAAGACCACCCGGCGATCGCCACCCATGGCTCGCGGCCCTCGGATTCGATCAGGGCGGGCACGGCGTCGAGGTCGTCGGTGCGCGAGAGCGTCAGCGCCCACCACCCGTCCGCGGCGGCCAGCAGCCGCGAGGCTCCCCCGGCCGATACCCGCCCGGCGCGCGTCCAGCCCAGCAGCCCGGCCCGGCCGGCCAGCAGCTCCGCGGCGTCGGCCCGGACACCGGTCGCGGCGGTGAAGCGGCCCAGCACCTGCGTAGCGCGCGGCAGTATCGCGGCCCGGGAGAAATCCGGGCGTCCGTCAGGCTGCCCGGTCAGCCAGGCCAGCCCCGACGCGCCCCAGCCGGCCGCGGCTGTCACGGGACCTCGTCGACAAGGCCCCACCGCAGCGCGGTCTTCGCGTCAATGGTGCGGCCGGACAGGATGAGATAGGCGGTACGCCACCGCCCGATCCGGCGGGTGACGCTGACGGTGCCGCCCGCACCTGGGATCAGACCCAGACTCAGCTCGGGTAGCCCCAATGTCGTGGCGGGGTCCGCTCGCACCCAGCCGCAGAAGGCGGCCATCTCCAGGCCGCTGCCCAGCACCTGGCCGTGGATCTCGGCCCGACAACGCGCGCCCAGCCGAGCGGTCAGCGCATCCAACGCCAGCGCCGGGCTGTGCCGGGTGCGGGCCAGATGCGCGCTGGGCACGTCGGTGAACCCGCCGAATTCGGCGAGGTCGCCACCGCTGCAGAACGACGGCCCAACACCGCTGAGCACCACTTCGTCGATCGAGGGGTCGGCGGCGGCTACGGCCAGTCCATCGAGCAGGACGGCCCGGGTCGCGTTGTCGAAGGCGTTGTGGCGCTGCGGCCGGTTGAACCGCAGCCGCAAAGTGTCGCCGTCGCGGTCGAGCAGCAGGGGGTCGGCGACCGCCGGCACGGTGGCCGGGCCGCGGGCCGCCAGCCAGCCGGCGAACTCCGGACCGGCTTGCAGCACCGAGTAAGCCAGCGATTCGGTGACCACCCCGGACCAGGCCGGTGCCGACGGGTCCACCGCGCGCAGCACGTCGTCACAGATCGCCGCCGCCTGCCGCCAGCGCGCGCAGCGGTCGGTGATCTCGGCGAGCGCCTCGGGCACCGAGGCGACGGTGATCACCCGCCGATCCGTCGTCTCGGTCTCCGAGAGGGTGAAGGTGGCGTGCTGCAGCCAGTGGTCGGCGTGCGCGGTACCGAATCGAGCGCCCGTCGCGATGATGATCCCGGCGCCGGGCGCGGCGTCGGGCACAGCGGCGTCGAGGTCGATCGTTGCGATCATGTCGCACGTCAGCGTACCCAGCGGCGGTGTTGCCACAGCCCGTACGATATCGAAACTACCGAAAAATGATAATGTCGTTCTCATGGCGGTTCGGAGGGCGCAACGGTGAGTATTTCGCTGCTGCTGGAGATGGCGGTGTCCGCCGACCCGGATCGGGTCGCGGTCGTCTCCGAGACCACCCGCTACACCACCGCGGAGCTCAACGCCCTCGCCGATGCCGGCGCGGGAGTGATCGAGGAGACCGGCGCTGCCAGCGTGGCCTACGTCGGGATGGGCGGCGACATGCTGCCGCTGCTGTTGTTCTCCGCGGCGCGGTCCGGACGGCCGTTCGCGCCGCTGAACTACCGGCTCAGTGGCCAGGCGCTGCGGGAGCTGATCGAACGGCTGCCACAGCCGCTGGTCGTGGTCGACAAGGAATACCGCGACATCCTCGGCGATATCGGTGTGGCAGTCATGGATTCCGACACCTTCTGCGCCCGCGCTCAGACCGCCACGCCCGCGGTGCAGTGGCCCGATCCCGACGATGTGGCAGTGGTGCTGTTCACCTCGGGCACCACATCCAAGCCCAAAGCCGTTGAGCTGACGCACAACAACCTGACCAGCTACGTGACCGGCACGGTGGAGTTCGACTCCGCCGATACCGGCGATGCCGCGCTGATCTGCGTTCCGCCGTATCACATCGCCGGCGTCGGCGCGGCGCTGAGCAACCTGTACGCCGGGCGCAAAGCGGTCTATCTGCGCCGGTTCAGCGCCGCGGAGTGGATCCGGCTGGTCAACACCGAGGCGGTCACCACCGCGACCGTGGTTCCAACCATGTTGGAGCGCATCGTCTCCGAGCTGGAGGCCCGCCCGGCCCCGCTGGCCACCCTGCGCAACCTCGCCTACGGCGGCTCTAAAGTGGCGCTGCCGCTGGTGCGCCGGGCTCTGGATCTGCTGCCCGAAGTCGGGTTCGTCAACGCCTATGGCCTGACCGAGACCAGTTCGACGGTCGCGGTGCTGACCCCCGAAGACCACCGGACCGCCTATGCGTCCAGCGAGGAAGCCGTCCGCAGGCGGTTGGGGTCGGTCGGGCGCGCGGTGCCCGGGATCGAAGCCGTCATCCGCGACGATCAGGGCCGGGTGCTGCAAGCCGGACAGCCCGGCGAGCTGTACGTGCGCGGCGAACAGGTTTCGGGCAAATACACCGGCATCGGATCGGTGCTCGACGGCGAGGGCTGGTTTCCCACCCGCGACCTCGCGGTGCTCGACGAGGACGGCTACCTGTTCATCGTGGGGCGCTCCGACGACACCATCATCCGGGGTGGGGAGAACATCGCCCCCGCCGAGATCGAGGACGTACTGGTCGAACATCCCGAGGTCCGCGACGTCGCGGTCGTCGGCGCACCCGACCCGGAGTGGGGACAGATCATCGTCGCGTGCGTGGTGCCGGCACCGGGTGCGTCGCCGGATCCCGACGCACTGCGCGAGTATGTTCGACAACAGCTGCGAGGATCGCGTACCCCGGACCGGATCGTCTTCCGGTCGGAGTTGCCGACCACCCCGACCGGCAAGGTGTTGCGGCGCGAGCTGGTCTCTGAAATCGAAGCACAGCACGCCAATATCGAAGGGGCGCAATGATCAAGTCCGGTACCCGCCTTAAGAGTCAGGTTTGCGACACCCAGGTCATCGTCGTCAAGACCGCCGACAGCCTCGATGACCTTCGTGCCGGTGGTGCACCGATGGTGCCGCTGGATGACGCGACGTCCGGCGGTGCAGCACTGGATCCGGACTACTCCGGCGGCGCGGTGATGGGCAAGCGCTACGTCGACGAGGCGGGCGCCGAGGTGCTGGTGACCAAGGCCGGCACCGGAACCTTGAGCATCGGTACCGTGCCGCTGAGCATCAAGGAAGCCAAGCCGCTGCCGGCCAGCGACTAAGCGCTCAGCTCGCCGGCTCGCCGGCCGTTTCCGATTCGTCGCCGACGCGCATCAGGTGCGCCAGGCGACCGACGAACACCGGCGGATAGATCCCGACGCCGGCTCGGGTGATCCACTCGGAGGCGAACTCCGGTTCGTTGATCCACTGCCCGGCGCCGAGTTCGTCGTCTGCTTCTTGCAGCATGAAGATCTCGCGCGGATTGTCGAAGGCCTGGAATATCAGGATCTTCCGGATCCCGGCCGCAGTGAAGTGCTGCTCGGTGTCATGTACGTGGGAGATCAGCGCCTGGGTGTCGCCGACTTCGGCCACGGCGGCGACTACGACACCCGGCGGTTCGGCGAGGATCGCCGGAGTCGGCCCCCGGGCCGGCGGAGGGGAGACGAAGCCGGGACCGCCGAATGAACCGAGCGGTTCGGCGGCGGACACATGCGGCGCAAGATCGATGCGCTCCACCAATGATCCGGCGAACACCGCCGGGATGTCGCTGACGCCGACGGCGTCGAACCAGGCCATGAAGGCCTCATCGCGCAGCAGGTCGACCACCGGCTGCGCGGCGTGGATCGCCATCACCGCCAGTACCCGGCCTGGATCCACCGACGAGGTGTAGACGAGGACGTGATGGGCGCCCAGGTGGGCAAGGCTGTCGCGGTGGCGCTGCATCAGCGGCCAGACCTTGGCCGGATCCGGCACCCGATAGTCGGTCACCAGCACCAGGGAGCGTGCCAGTGGGTCAGGCATCATGTCGGTCGCGCGCCGCCCGTGCCCTTCAACTGGCTGGGCTCAGGTCCGCCGCGACCGACGTACAGGCGGCCGGCCCACAGCGGAAGGTTTCGATGTGGGCGTCCCAGGCCTGGGAGCCCGCCGGGTCGATACCGGCCGCCCGCAGCGCCTGGGCCTTGAAGGCGCGAGCCGCCGCGCTGAGCCGGTGCTGACGGGCGTCGACGTCGCTGTCCAACTCGGCCGGCACATCGCCCCACAACGTCACCTCGGTGCTGCTGTGCTCCAGCGCGTCGATCACCCCCTGGCGCACCCGGGCGTGACCGTCGAACATCTCGGCGCACACCGCGATGGTCTGCGGGTGCGGCCAGTGCTCCCACTGGGTGAGCACCGACGCCAGGTCCAGCACCTTGGCCCCCAGGATCTCCAGGGGGCGGGTGTCCTCGGCGTCATCGATCAACACGGTGACGTCCCAACCCGCGGTCGCACGGTCATAGAGCCAGCCGCCGGCGGCCATGACGACGTCGACGACGCTGCGCCCCACGATGTCGAACCGGTAGCGCATGTCCTGCTCCCCGGCCCCGGTCACCGCTGCGCGCCCTTTTCCTGAAGCGCGAAGTCGCGGGCCAGCGTTTCCGCGTACCCCGTGAACACTTCGGTCAGGGGAATTGATGGATCCAGCAGCCATGACATCTCCATTCCATTGATAAAGGCGATAATCTCCGCGGCCTTGGCAGTCGCGTTGAGGTCTGTGCGGTAGCGGCCGTCGTCCATGCCCCGCCGGATCAGGTCGGCGACGATCTCCAGCGCGCTGCGGTACCGGTGCAGCATCCGGTCGTGCAGCGGCGCCTCGGGCAGGACGTTCTCGGCGAGCAGCACGGTGAAGGTGCCGACCAATTCGGGCGCCCGGGTGAACCGTTCGGCAACCCGCTGGATCTCCTCGATCAGGTCGCCGCTGCGGTCGGCGTGGATGTCGTCGTCGGCGTCGCGGGCATCGAGCACCGCGTGCAGCAGCTGTTCTTTGGACGCGAAATGGTGCAAGAGGCCGGCCGCGCTGACGCCGGCGTTGCGGGCGATCTGCGCCAGTGAGGTGTTGCGCCAGCCATTGCGCGCCAGCAGGTGCTCAGCCGCCAACAGAATCCGCTGCCTGCGGTCCTCGCCTTTGGCGAGCAGTGTGGCGTACGGCCGGGGTGACGTCACCGGTCTCCTTTGCTTAACCAACCAAGTGAACACACAGTAGGTTGGTTAGGCCTGCTGTGACAAGGGTCTCATACAACTATTTTTTTGGCGGAGCTCTCACCGAGCGTGAAGTCGGCTTCACGCTCGACGTTCGAGCGTGAAGTTGCCTTCACGCTCGGGCGGAATCCGGGGTGTGTTTTCTGCCCTCACAAACCCAGCGATTTGGCGACGATCATCTTCATCACCTCGCTGGTCCCGGCATAGATCCGGGCCACCCGCGCATCGGTGTAGAGCCGGGCGATCGGGTATTCCATCATGTAGCCGTAGCCGCCGAACAGCTGCAGACAGCGGTCGATGACCCGGGCCTGCATCTCGGTGCAGAACAGTTTGGTCCGGGCCGCGTCCGCACCCGACAAGATGCCCTCGACGTGATCGGCGACCGCCCGGTCGAGCATGCACTGGGCCGCCTCGATCTCGGTGGAGACCGCCGCCAACTCGAACTTGGTGTTCTGGAACGAGGCGACCGGCGAGCCGAACACGTTGCGGTTCTGCACGTAGTCGATGGTCGCGGCCAGCGCCGAGCGGGCTTGGGCAACCGACCCGACCGCCACCGTGAGGCGTTCCTGGGCGAGATTGTGCCCCAGGTAGCTGAAGGCCTCGCCCTCCTCCCCCAGCCGGTTGGCCACCGGAACGCGGACGTCGGTGAAGGACAGTTCGGCGGTGTCTTGGACCTTGCAGCCCATCTTGTCCAGTTCGCGGCCACGCTCGAAGCCGGGCATGCCGCCCTCGACCACCAGCAGGGTCAGCCCGCGGCGACGGTTGTCGGGGTCGGTTGAGGTGCGGGCCACCACGATCACCAGGTCGGCCTGAATACCGCCGGTGATGAACGTCTTGGCCCCGTTGAGGATGTAGTCGTCACCGTCTCGCACGGCGGTGGTGCGCATTCCGGCCAGATCCGATCCGGTGCCGGGCTCGGTCATCGCGATCGCGGTGAGCAGCTTGCCGGCCGCCATCCCGGGAAACCAGCGCGCCCGCTGTTCGTCGTTCGTGTAGTGCAGGAAGTACGGCAGGATCACCTCGAGTTGGGTGCGCACCGTGGACAGCGTGACCAGGGCGCGCGCCGCTTCCTCCTGCAGCACCACGTTGTAGCGGTAGTCCTCGACGCCCGCGCCGCCGTATTCCTCGGGGATGGCCATGCCCAGCATCCCGAGCGAGCCCAGGTGCTCGAACACCTCGCGCGGCATCCGGCCGGCCTTCTCCCAGTTGGGGTATTCGGGCACCACATGCTTCTCGACGAAGTCGCGGGCCAAGGCACGGAATGACTCATGGTCCTGCGTGAACAGATCGCGCCGCATGGACAGTCCCCTAACCGACCAACTCGACGATCGTGGCGTTGGCGGTGCCGCCGCCCTCGCACATGGTCTGCAGGCCGTAGCGAATCCCGTTGGCGCGCATGTGGTGAATCATCCGGATCATCAGCACCGCTCCCGATGCACCGAGCGGGTGACCCAGGGCGATAGCACCGCCGACCGGGTTGAGACGCTTGGGGTCGGCGCCGGTCTCGGCCAGCCACGCCATCGGCACCGGAGCGAAGGCCTCGTTGACTTCGAAGACGCCGATGTCGTCGATGCTCAGTCCGGCGCGCTGGAGCACCTTCGCGGTGGCCGGGATGGGCCCGGTGAGCATCAGGACCGGGTCGGCGCCGGTCACCGCGCCGGCGGTGTAGCGCACCAGCGGGGTCAGCCCGCGCCGGGCGGCCTCGTCCTCGCTCATCACCAAAAGCGCTGCGGCGCCGTCGGAGATCTGCGAGGAGTTGCCGGCGTGGATCAATCCGTCCTCGCGGAAGGCCGGCTTGAGCCCGGCCAGCTTCTCGGCGGTGGTGCCGCGGCGGATGCCCTCGTCGGCGTCCACCACTCCGCCGTCGGTCGCGACCGGGACGATCTGATCGCGGAATGCACCGATGTCCTGCGCGGCGGCGGCCAACTCGTGTGAGCGCGCCGAATACTCATCGACCTGGGTGCGATCGAAACCCCACTTCTCGCAGATCATCTCGGCGCCGACGCCCTGGTTGAACTGGAATCCGTCATAGCGGGCCAGTGCTTTCGGGCCGAAGGGTTCGCCGGTGGCCCGGGCCGCGCCGAGCGGAACCCGGCTCATCACCTCAACACCGCCGGCGACCACGATGTCCTGTTGGCCCGACATCACGGCCTGCACGGCGAAGTCCAGCGCCTGCTGGCTGGAGCCGCAGGCCCGGTTGACCGTGGTTGCCGGGACGTGCTCTGGCCAGCCCGCGGCCAGCACCGCGTATCGGCCGATGTTGGAGGACTGATCGCCGACCTGCGACACGCAACCCCAGACCACGTCGTCGACGACGCCGGGGTCGGTTCCGGTGCGCTCCATCAGTTCGCCCAGCACGATCGCGGACAGGTCCGCGGCATGAGTGCCGGCCAGCCCGCCGTTGCGCTTTCCGACAGGGGTGCGCACCGCTCCGACGATCACCGTGGGTCGCATCTGACTACTCCGATCTCGTTGACTTCGGCGGCCACCCGCCGGTGAAGCGCGGCGGGCGTTTCTCGGCGAACGCCGCATAGGCTTCCGCGGCATCGGTGCCCGCGAAGTTCACGATCTGGGCCCGTGCCTCATTGGCCAGGGCCTCGGGCAGGGTGGCGTCGGTGCCCTGATTGAGCAGCGCCTTGGTCTGCGCCAGCGCTCGCGGCGGGCCGGCGGCCAGCCGGTCGGCGAGCTCGTCGACGAAGGCGTCGATCTCGCCGGCGCCCACCACCCAGGTCACCAGGTTCAACGCCTGCGCCTCGCCGGCGTCGATGGTCTCGGCGAGCAGTGCGAGCCGCTTGGCCTGTTGCAGCCCGACCAGTTTGGGCAGCAACCAGGATCCGGCCAGATCGATCGAGAGCCCGCGCTTCGAGAAGATCTGGCAGAACGTCGATTCCGGCGTGGCAACCACCAGGTCGCAGCCCAGCGCCAGGTTCCAGCCGGCCCCCACGGCGACGCCGGTCACCTTCGCGATGGTGGGGATGGTCAACTCGTGCAGGGCCAGTGCGACGTCGGACAGCCGGCGCAGTTTCTCCACCGGGTGCACGTCATCGGGGGTGCCGATATCAGCGCCCGAGCAGAACGCCCCGCCGGTGCCGGTGATCACCAGCGCACGCAGGTCGGGGTCGTCGGCGGCGTCACGCAGCGCATCGCGCAGCGCACGCCACAGCTCCGGGTTGATCGCGTTCTTGCGCGCTGGCCGGTTCAGGGTCAGCGTCCGCACGCCGTCGCGGTCGGCGCAAAGCAGCACGGGCGCAGTGTCGGGAGCCATCAGCGTCCAGCCTGCCGTATGACGCCGTGGGCGCGCAGCGTTGCGATGTCCTCGCCGGTCAGACCCAGTTCGTCCAGCACCGCGTCGGTGTGTTCGCCCAGGCCCGGCACCGCACCCATCGGCGGGTGGTAGCCGGAGATCACCGGCGGCGGCAGCAACGACGGGATGGGGCCGGCCGGGGTGTCGATGCTGTGCCAGCGGTCGCGCTGCGCCAGTTGCGGGTGGGCCAGCACGTCACTCGGCGCGTTGTAGCGGGCGTTGCCGATCCCGGCGGCGTCGGCGGCGTCCTGGATATGCGCCAGGTCGTGGCGGGCGCACCACGCGGCGATCGCTTCGTCCAGGACCCCGCGGTTTGCGACCCTGTCGGCGTTGCCGGCAAAGCGGGGATCGTCGGCGAGATCGTTGCGGCCCAGTAGTTCCCGGGCCAGCCGCTGCCATTCCCGGTCGTTGGTGGTGCCCAGCACCACGGTGTGCCCGTCCGCGGTCGGATAGGCGCCGTACGGCGACACCGCCGGTGAGCTCATTCCCAGCGGCTGCTGGTCGATCCCGGAGTGCCGGGCGTAGGTCAGGTGGTAGCCCATCATCTCGGCCATGGTGTCGAACAGGCTCACGGCCACCGACGGCGCCGGCGAATCGGGTTGGGCACCTGCTCCTTTGCGGCCCACCAGCAGGGCCATGATCGACAGCGCCGCGTACAGGCCGGTGGTGACGTCGGCGACCGGCGGGCCCGGTTTGGCCGGGGCGCCCGGGTTGCCGGTCACCGAGCACACCCCCGACTCCGCCTGCACCAGCAGGTCGTAGGCCCGCTTGTGCGACAACGGTCCGCCGGCACCGTAGCCGTCGATCTCGACGGCGATCACGTTCGGGTGTCGCTGCGCCATCTGCTCGGGAGACAGGCCCAGCCGAGCGGTGGCGCCCGGCGCGAGGTTGGACACCAGCACGTCGGCACGGTCCAGCAAGCGGTGCAGGACATCGCGTCCCGCTTCGCTTTTCAGGTCCAGGGTCAGCGATTCCTTGCCCCGATTGACCCAGACGAAGTGCGCCGCCTGGCCGTTGACGACATCGTCGTAGTAGCGGGCGAAATCGCCGCCGTCGGGGTTTTCCACCTTGATGACCCGCGCGCCGAAGTCGGCGAGGGCTCGGGTGCACATCGGCGCCGACACCGCCTGTTCCAGCGCCACCACCGTGACGCCGGCCAGCGGCGCGTTGGAGGGCTCGGGCATCACATCACCATGCCGCCGTCGACCGGCAAGACCTGCCCGGTGACGTAGGAGGCGGCATCGGAAGCCATGAAGACGAACGCGCCGGCGACCTCGCTGGGCTCCGCCCAGCGCTTCATCGGGATGCGGTTCATCATGTTGGCCGCAAACTTCTCATTGGTGCGGATGGTCTCGGTCATCGGGGTCGCCGCCAGCGGCGCCAGCGCGTTGACGCAGATCCGCTTGGTCGCCAGTTCCCGGGCCAGTGATTTGGTGAAGCCGATCAGCGCCGCCTTGGCCGCCGAGTAGTTGACCTGCCCGAGGGTGCCGGTCAGGCCCGCCGCCGAGGTCACGTTGACGATGCGGCCGGTGCCGTCGGTGGGGACATACGGCAGCACGGCCTGGGTGCAGTTGAAGGCGCCGACGGTGTGCACGTCGAGCAGCAGTCGCAGGGACTCGGCGGTCAACTTCTCGAACATCGCCGGGCGGGTCACCCCGGCATTGTTGATCAGGATGTGGATCTTTCCGTCGGCCAGTTCGGCGGCCTTGGCGGCGGCCGCCTCCGCCGAGTCGGGATCGGTGACATCGAGCGCCGCGAATTCGGCCCGGCCACCGGATGCCGAAATCCGTTCGGCCACCGCGGCTGCCGCGTCGGCGTCGACGTCGGTGACCAGCACCGCCGCCCCGGCTTGCGCGAGTGCGGCCGCGACCGCCGAGCCGATGCCGCCGGCTGCCCCGGTCACCACCGCGCTGCGACCGGTCAGGTCGAAGTAGCCGGCCATCAGTAGCTCCTCGGCAAGCCGAGCACGTGCGAGCCCAGGAAGTTCAGGATCATCTCCTGGCTGACCGGGGCGATCTTCATCAGGCGGGATTCCCGGAAGAACCGGGAGATGTTGTATTCCTCCGAGTAGCCCATCCCGCCGTGAGTCTGCAGCGCCCGGTCGGCGGCCGCGAAACCGGCATCGGCACAAAGGTATTTGGCCATGTTGGCCTCACGACCGCAGGACTTGCCGTTGTCGTAGAGCCAGGTGGCCTTGCGCAGGATCAGTTCGGCGGCGTCCAGGCGGGCCAGTGAGTCGGCGAGCGGGAACTGGATGCCCTGGTTCATACCGATCGGCCGGTCGAACACCACGCGCTCGTTGGCGTACTTGACCGCACGGTCCAGCGCGACCCGGCCGATGCCGAGGGCCTCGGCGGCGATCAGCATGCGCTCGGGGTTCAGCCCGTGCAGGATGTAGGAGAAGCCCTTGCCCTCGTCACCGATCCGGTGTTCGGCCGGGATGCGCAGGTCGTCGATGAACACCTCGTTGGACGACACCGCGTTGCGGCCCATCTTGGTGATCGGCCGGATCTCGACATGGTCGCGGTCGATATCGGTGAGGAACAGGGTCAGGCCGTCGGTGGGTTTGGCCGTCTCGTCGCGCGGGGTGGTGCGGGTCAGCAGCAGGATCTTCTCGGACTCAAGGGCTTTGGAGATCCACACCTTGCGGCCGTTGACCACATAATCGCTGCCGTCACGCTTGGCGAACGTGGTGATGCGGGAGGTGTCGAGGCCCGCAGTCGGTTCGGTGACGCCGAAGCACACGTGCAGGTCGCCGCTGACGATGCGGGGCAGCGTCTCGGCCTTCATCTCGTCCGAGCCGAAGACCACGACCGGCTGCATGCCGAAGATCGACAGGTGGATCGCGCTGGCGGCATTCATCCCGCCGCCCGAACGCGCCACTTCCTCGGCCAGGATGGTGGCCTCGGTGATGCCCAGCCCGTGACCGCCGTACTCCTCGGGGATGGTCATGCCCAGCCAGCCGCCGCCGGCGATGGCGTCGTAGAACTCCTGCGGGAATTCGTGCGCCTGGTCCTTGGTCATCCAGTAGTGGTCGTCGAACTTGGCCGCGAGTTCGGCGACCGACTGCCGGATCAGCTGTTGATCCTCGGTCAGTTCGAAGCTCATTCCGCCGGACATGATCCCCTCCAGCCCATCACCTCGTGCACGTTGTTAGTCGAAAGCGAGAATAGCATTCTCGTTTATTGGGTTCCTTCGGCGTACCAGGTGCGGAACTCGGCGTAGTTCGGCATCTCTTCGGAGTTCGCCTTGGGATCGATGCAGACGTGGATCACCGCGGTGCCGCCGGCGGCGAAGGCACGCTCGATGGCCGGCCCGATCTGTGTTTCGTCGTCGACGTACTCCCCGCGGGCACCCATTCCCTCGGCGATCTTGTCGAACCGCACGTTCTTGCCCCAGTGCACGCCGGGCTGCGGCGAGGGTTGCTCGAAGGTCCGCTTGTACACCCCGACTTCCAGGCCCCACTGGTGGTCGACGCCCACCACGCAGACCAGCGGCAGGCCCAGCCGGGCCGCGGTCTCCAGCTCACCGATGTGAAAGAGGAACGCCGAGTCGCTGGTCAGCAGCATCACCGGCCGCTTGCCGCCCTCGGCGACCGAGGCTCCCACGGCATAGGGCAACCCGGTGCCCAGGTGCCCGAAGTTCTGGTTCCACATCACGTCGTGCGGCTTGGCCTGCGAATAGGTCCACTGGAATATGACGGTGGCGCCACCGTCGCGGACCATGATGCCGTCGGCGGGGAATGCCCGAGTTGCCTCGACCACGTAGCGCGCCGGGTGCACCGGGGAACGGCCGGCCGGTGCGGTTTCGGCCAGTTCGGCGAGCTGGTCGGCGTCCTGTTTGATCCACCGGTCCAGGTCGGCAGACGGGGTGCGGGGGCTGCCTCGGAGGGCGTCCACCAGCTGCGGCACGACGCCCCGCAGGTCACCCACCAGTGCAACGTCCACCGGCCGGTTCACCCCGATCGCCAGCGGGTCCTGCTCGACGTAGATCCACTTGCGCTCGGCGTTCTTGTCGGCCCAGTGCCGGGTGGTGCCGTAGTGCACCGGCTCCCCCAGCTCGGTGCCCAGCGCCACGCAGACGTCCGAGCCGGCGACGGCCTCGACGGCCGCGGTGGAGAAGCCGTAGGGGAAGGTGCGTTCCTCCAGACCGGGAATGAAGGCGGTGCCACCGGAGGTCTGGATCACCGGGCAGGCCATCAGCTGAGCCAGCTCGGCGACCGCGGCCGCACTGCGCGAGGTGTGCACGCCGTGGCCCACCAGCAGGATGGGGCTGGACGCCTTGCGGATGATCTCGGCGGCCTGCGCCACTTCGGGCGCTCCGGCCCGCTGATTCACCAGCCGATAGCGGTGTGGCTCGGGCGGGTCGGCTACATCGAGCTCTTCGAGGATGACGTGCGACGGGTATTCGATATAGGCCGGTCCGGGGGTGCCGGACATGGCGCGGCGGATGGCCTCGTGCACGATCTCGTCGGTCTGGTCGGCGTATTCGATCGACGCGCTGTACTTCACCGACGGTGTGAAAAGCTCTTCCTGGCGGACGAATTGGATGCGTCCGCGCCGCACCCGCCGCTCGGTGATGCGGGCACGCTGGCCGCCCAGGAACACCACCGGGGAGTTCTCCACCTTCGCGCACATCATCGCGCCGGCGATGTTGGCCACCCCCGGGCCCAGGGTGCCGATGCACAGGCCCGGGCGCCCGGTCATCCGCGAGGCCGCCTCGGCCATGAACCCGGCGCTCTCCTCGTGGTGCGGCGCCACCACCGACCAGCCCCGTTGTTCGGCCTCGACGAACATGTGCACGAAGTTGGGGTCGGGGATGCCGAATAGCGTGTTGACGCCTTCGGCCTCGAACAGTTCCAGGATCCGGCGATAGACGGGCATACCCACTTCTCGAAACTCCTTGCTTGACTTGTTAATACCGTTGAGCGAGACGACGACGGTGCGCTGCAGGGGATCCGAACAGCGACCGGTTGAAGGTGGCGCGCTTCAGGTAGACGTGGATGCCGCTGTCCCACGTGTAGCCGATGCCGCCGTGCAGTTGTAGCGCTTTGCCGACCACGTCGACGGCGGCCGCGCAGGTGTAGGACTTCGCCATGGCGACAGCGGCGTCCACGTCTGAGTCGTTGTGCACCACGGCGTGGACGGCGTCGCGGACCAGGGTGCGGGCCACCGTGATCTTCACCAGCATGTCGGCGCAGGCGTGTTTGACGGCCTGGAAGGAGCCGATGGGCCGGCCGAACTGCTCCCGGGTCTTCGCATAGGACACCGTCGCCTCCAGCATGGCTTCGGCCAGACCGAGGCTGTCGCACGCCACCGCGACCGCCGCCCGATGTCCGAGCGTCTGCGCGCTGCCCGCGAACCGCAGCACCGCCGAGTCGGCCACCTCGATCCCATCGGCGGCGACCGTGGCGACGTCGCGGGTCTCGTCGAGCACCGGCTGGTCGGTGACGCTAAGCGCCTCCACGACGACCGCCACATCGGCACCGGACGTATCGGCGGCCACCACCAGCAGCCGGTCGGCGCCGTCGGCATCCGGCACGAAGTCGGCACGGCCGGTCAGCCGCCGTTCGGCGTCGAGGGTGAACGATCCCCCGATTACCGTGGCGAGCCGGGTCCGCCCGGCGGCGACCTCTGCCAGCAGGGCGTTGCGAACCTCGCTGTCGCGCAGGCTGTTCAGCAGCCCCACCGACAGCACCGCACCGCCCAGGTAGTGCGTTGCCGCGGCGGCGCGGCCCAGTTCTTGGCAGATCACCGCGACTTCGGCGAAGCTCGCCCCGGCGCCCCCGAGGGCGTCGGGAATCTCCAGGCCCGACCAGCCGGCGTCGGCGACGGTGGACCAGTCGACCACCCTGCCGCGGGCCAGTACGTCGGCGGCGACCGTTCGCAGGTCGTCGTGCAGCTCGGCGAAATCGGTGGTGGTCACGGCATGCTCGGCTCTCTGGGCAGGCCGAGGCCGCGTTCGCCGATGATGGTGCGCTGGATCTCGCTGGAGCCGCCGGGAATGGTCCATTCCCAGGAGCCGACGAAATCCAGCACCCACGACCCCGACTCCCAGCCGCTGGACAGCGGTTTGTCCAGCACGGTGTGGGCGTCCGGCCCACCGATCTCGGTACCGAAGTCGGTGAGCCGCTGGAGCAGCTCGCTGTAGTACAGCTTCACGATCGAGGCGTCGGCGGGTCCGGCGGTGCCGGCTTCGACGTTGTGCACCAGTTGGCGGCACATGCCGCGCAGTCCGGTGATCTCGGTTTCCAGTTGTGCCAGCCGGTCGGCCACCACCGGGTCATCGATCGGGGCGGCATCGACCAGCCAGCGAAAGCCCGCGCAGCCCAGGCGTTCGGCGAGCTCGAGCATGGTCATGCCGCGCTCGGCGCCCAGGGTCGCCTGCGCCACCTGCCATCCGGCGTTCTCCGCCCCGATCAGGTTGGCGGCGGGGATCACGACGTCATCGAGGAAGATCTCGCAGAAGTGCTGGTCGCCGACGGCGTTGCGGATCGGCCGCACCTGGACGCCGGGGGTGGCCATATCCAGCAGGAAGTACGAGATGCCTTTGCGTTTGGGGGCGTCCGGGTCGGTACGGGCCAGCAGCAGACACCACTGCGCATGGCTGGCACCGCTGGCCCAAAGCTTCTGGCCGTTCACCACATAGTCATCGCCCACCCGGCGCGCGGTGGTGCGCAGCGATGCCAGGTCCGAGCCGGCCTCCGGTTCCGAGAAGCCCTGCACCCAGATCTCGCCGTCGAGGATCGCCGGCAGGTGTCGGCGCCGCTGTTCTTCGGTACCGGCGGCCAGCAGTGTTGCGGCCGCGTGGTGGATGCCGACGAAGGCCAGCACCAGCCGGGGCGCGTCGTGGGCGGCGAGTTCCTGGTACAGCACGGCCTGATCGGCCACCGACATCCCGCCGCCCCACTCGCTCGGCCAATGCGGGACCGCGAACCCCGCACTGTGCAAGGTGGCGAACCAGCTGCGCTGGAAGTCGACGAACTCGCGCTCGCTCACCCCGGTCTGGGCGCGGCGCCAGTCCGCGGGGATGTTGTCGCGGCACCACCGGCGTACCTGCGCGCGGAAATCGTCGGGCTGATGCGGTTCCGTCATCGCCGGTTCGCCCGCTCTGCGAAGGCCAGCAGGCGCTGCCGGTGATCGTCGGACTTCATGGTCGCCACCTCGGCGGCGAACCCGGCTTGCAGCGGCCCGCCCAGCACCTGCGACAGGTACATGTTGACCACCCGCTTGGTGCCCTGCAGCGCTTCCGGCGGCTGGGCAGCCAGGCGGGCGGCCAGCTGATGTGCTTGCGGCAGCAACTCTTCGGGTGCCACCGCGCGGCTGGCCAGTCCGAGTTCGACCGCGGTGGCGGCGTCGATGCGATCGCCGGTGTAGAGGTATTCGCGGCTTCGCAGGATCGGGGTGATCAGCGGCCAGAGGGCGGCCCCGCCGTCACCGGCGACCAACCCGACCGCCACGTGCGGATCGGCGAGATAGGCGCTCTGCGAGATCAACACGATGTCGCAGAGCACGGCCAAGCTGGCGCCCAGTCCGACGGCGGGACCGTTGACGGCCGCGATGATCGGCAGCGGGAACCGCAGCATCTCTTCGATGATCTGCGCGCCCTCGCGGATGCTCTCGTCCCGGGCGGCTTCGTCGTCGAGGAAGGTGGTGATCCAGTTCAGGTCGCCGCCGGCGGAGAACGCGCGCCCGGCGCCGGTCAGCACCACGACCCGGATCGTCTTGTCGGCGGCCAGTTGCCGCCACACGTTGGCCAGGCCCCAGTGCAGGTTGGCGTTGACGCTGTTGAGTTCGTCGGGCCGGTTGATCGTGACGGTGCGGACCGGGCCCTCGCCGGTCACCGTGATCTCGGGCGGCAAGTCGTATTTCATGCGTAGAGTCCCGTCAGTCCGGTCTGTTGCACGCGGCGGGCCAGCCGGTCGCGGGTGGCCGACAGTCCCCAGGGCAGGCGGCGCAGCGGCTGGCTGTAGCGCGACAGCCACGACAGTGCGGTCTCGTCGCAGAATCCGACGGCGCCGTGCAGTTGGTGGCAGATGCGGAACACCACGTCGGCGGCCTCCAGCGCGGCCGATCGCAGTGCCAGTGCGTCGTCGACGGCTTCGGGACGCCCGGTCGCGATACTCCACAGCGCGTATTTGGCCAGCATGTCCAGCCCGGCGCGCTCCACCTCGGCGTCGGTCAGTTGAAACTGCACGCCCTGAAACGTCGACAGCGCCTGGCCGAATTGTTCGCGCAGCCGGACGTGGGCGATCGTCAGATCCATTGCCCGGTCCAGCATCCCCAGCAGCGTCCAGCAGGGCAGCGTCAGCGCTAGCGCGAGGTCACCCACGCCATCGGGGTCGACTGGGGCCAAGGTCAGCTCCGCCACCAGAGCCGGCCGGGCCTCCGACTGCGCCACGACGGTGCTGCGGACCCCGGCCAGCGTGACCGTGGCCCAGCGCTTCGACAGCCCCGCCACCACGCCGGCGGGAGCATGGTCGGCGACCACGATCAGCCCATCAACGTCGAGATCGGCCGGCGTGGACAGGCATTCGGCTACCGGGTACGGAAGCGCCCAGTACCCGGCGCCGCGGCACAGTGCGGCGGCGGCCTCGAGTTCGTCGGCATCGGCGCGGGGCTTCAGCTCGAATGTGCCCAACCCGCGCAATACCGGGCCGACCAGCGGCTCCCGCAGGCTGGGATCGGCGTCAGCGCGCATCACCAGGTCGTCGCCGCCGGCCGCTTCGAAGGCGCGGCGCGCCGCCCGTCCGAATTCTTCTGCGTCCGGGCCGAGTTCGAGGTTCATCGCGCCACCGCCAGCAGGGCGCGCGACAGCAGGATGCGCTGCATCTCGATGCTGCCCGAGGACACCGTGGCCGCCTGCGAGTAGCGCCAGTGGTCTTCGACCTCCTGGCGATACCACTGCGCCTGCGGGCCGTCGGGGGCTTCGGCGGCGATCTCCATCAGCACCTCTGCGCTCTCCTGGTCCAGCCGGGTGACCGCGATCCGGTAGGCGGCCGCGTCACCGGGCGCAATGCGGCCACTGGCCTGCAGCGACACCACCCGGTAGGCCATCAGCCGGGCCCGCCGGCAGTGCGTGAGCATGCGCACCCAGCGGGCGATCACCTCGCCGGGCAGAGCCTCCCAGCGCTGCCCGAGGGCATGCGGCGCCGCGGCGAGCAACCGTTCGCAGCGCGCGTAGCGGGCGATCCCGACTCGCTCGAACGCCATCACGTCGCCCACGATCGACCAGCCCGCGTCGAGTTCGCCGAGGACATCGGCGTCGGTGACGCGCAGGTTGTCGAAGAACACCTCGTTGAGATGGTGCGGACCCATCATGGTGCCCAGCGGCCGGACGGTGATGGCGGGATCGTCCATCGGGACCAGGAACACGGTCAGGCCCTGCTGCTTCTTGGTAACTGAACCTTCACCGACCCGGGTGGTGCGCACCAGCAGAAAGCACCACTGCGCCATGGTCGCGTAGGAGGTCCAGATCTTCTGGCCGTTGATCAGCCAACCGTCACCATCGCGGCGGGCGTGAGTGCGCAGTGAAGCCAAGTCGGAGCCGGCCTCGGGTTCGGAGAAGCCTTGGCACCAGATCACTTCACCGGCCGCGATGGGCGGCAGGTGGCGGCGCTGCTGCTGCGGTGTCCCGTGCCGCATGATGATCGGCCCGACCCAGTTCACCCCCATGTACTGCGCCCCGCGCGGCTCATGATGCGCCCACATCTCCTCACGCACCACGGTCTGCTCCCACACCGAGGCGCCCGCCCCGCCGAATTCCTCCGGCCAGGACATACACAACAGATCCTGCTCCGCCAGCACCCGGCAGAACCGTTGTGCTGCAGCAAGGTCCGAAGGGTCATCGGTGAACGCGCCCGGGAACCGATCGGGCAGTTCCCGTTGAATCAGTTCGCGCAGCTGGACTCGCAGTTCCCCGGCGCGCGCCCCCATGTCCAAGTCGAGGGTCATGCGGTGCCCTGCTCGAGTCCGAGTTCGGCAAAGATTGCCGCGGTGTGCGCGCCGAGTTCCGGGGCCGCGCCGGCGACCCGACCGGGAGTCCGCGACAGCCAGGTGGGCACCCCGGGGAAGCGAACCGGTCCGTTGGGGGTGTCCACGGTCTCGAACAGACCGACGGCGTTGAGGTGCGCATCGTTGAACAGTGCCCCGGGCGAGTTCAGCGGGGCCGCCGGGATTTCCAGCTCCCCGAAGAGCGCCAGCCATTGGGCGGTGGTGCGCTCCTTCATCGTTTGCGCCACCAGCCCGTAGATGGTGTCGATCTGCCCGGCCCGCTGCGCCAGAGTGGCGTACTGCTCGCAGGCCCAGGGCGGCTGCACCGCGCCGATGAAGGCGTTCCAGTGCTTGTCGTTGTAGATCAGCGCGGCGATCTGGCCGTCGCTGGTCTCGTACGGTCGCCGGTTGGGCGCCACCGTGCGCGGGTAGACGGCCGGGCCCAGCGGCGGGTCGAACATCGCACCGTTGGCGTGCTCGACAAGCATGAACGAAGCCATGGTCTCGAACATGGCGACTTCTACTTCCTGACCCTGTCCGGTTCGCTCCCGGTGGAACAGCGCCATCATCGTGGCGTAGAGGGCGGTCAGCCCGGCGATCTTGTCGGCCATGATGGTGCCGACGTAGTCGGCCCGCCCGGTGAGCTGCTCTTGCACCGCGGGCAGCCCGCATTCGGCCTGAATGGTGTCGTCGTAGGCCGGGCGGTCGGCGGCCGGTCCGCGGCGCCCGTAGCCGTAGCAGTTGGTGTAGACGATCCCCGGGTTGAGCGCGGCCACCTCGGCATAGCCCAGGCCCAGCTTGGCCATCGCCTTGGCCCGCATCGAGTGGATGAACACGTCGGCCCGGCCGATCAGCGCGGCGATCGCGGTCTGTCCGGACACGCTGCGCAGGTCCAGCACGACGCTGCGCTTGCCCCGGTTGACGTTGACGAACACCCCGCTCATGTCGGGTGCGGGACCGGCCGAGATGTAGCGGGTGGCGTCGCCCTCCGGGGGTTCGATCTTGATGACGTCGGCGCCCATGTCGGCCATGATCTGCGTGCAGTACGGGCCCATCACCATGGTCGTCAGATCGACCACTCGAACGCCGCTCAGCGGCCCGGGCGCCGGAGTCTCCCCACCTGCCCCATTGACGCCGGCCGTCATTTGTTCGGACAAAATACTCCGTTCTGCGTAATGCAGAACACTATTCCGCAGCGGTTATTCATGCGTCAAGGCCGGATTGCCGCGCTGCGACGGACTATTGTCTGGACTAACTGGGCTTGATAACGTCCGGAGTCATGACTGCCTCCCTGCCGCGCCCTCGCGAGGTGGCCGGCGCCCCCTCCGCCGCGCCCGGTTGGCGGCTGGAGCGGATCACCGAACCGAGCCGGCTGTTCGGCGCGAACGGGCTGCGAACCGGCCCGGACGGCCGGGTCTACGTCGCGCAGGTGACCGGCAGTCAGATCAGTGCGCTGAACGTGACCACCGGCGAGTTGGCGGTCGTGAGCGCACGCGGCGGCGATGTCGTCGCGCCCGATGATGTCGCCTTCGACGCGGCCGGAACCTTGTACGCCACCGAGGTGATGGATGCCCGCGTCAGTGCGCTCGATGCCTCCGGCCGCAGCCGTGTGCTGCGCGACGATGTGCCCTGCGCCAACGGCATCACCGTGTATCAAGACCGGCTGTTCGTCGGCGAATGCCGCGAAGGCGGACGCCTGATGGAACTCGATCGGGCCACCGGCGGCAGGCGCATTCTGGCCGAAAACCTGCCGTCGCCCAACGCCATGGAGGTGGGGCCCGACGGACTGCTCTACTTCCCGGTGATGACCGCCAACGAGATCTGGCGGATCGACCCGTTCGCCGCCGATGCCGAGCCGCAACGGGTCGCAGGCGATCTGGGCGTACCGGACTCGGTGAAGTTCGACGCCGACGGTTTCATCGTGTCCACCCAGGCCGCCAGCGGACAGGTGCTGCGCATCGATCCGCGCACCGGTACGTCCACCGTGCTGGCGCAGCTGCAACCCGGACTGGACAACTGCACCTTCGTCGACGGGCGCCTGTTCATCTCGAACTTCACCGGCGAGATCACCGAAATCACCGGCGCCGGACAGACATCCACGATGCTGCCGGGCGGCCTGAACTGGCCGCTGGATCTCACCATCGATGAGGCCGACGCCCTGTTTGTCGCCGACGGCACCTACTTCTACGCCGTCGGTGCGGGCGGCCGGCTGGAAACCCTCGGCATGCTGTTCAGCCCCGGCTACCCCGGCTTCGTGCGGGGCGTGGCCGCCGTCGGGCCCGGCGAATTCGTCGTCACCACCTCCGGCGGGCAGGTCGCACGCTACGTGCCGGCGCATTCGTCCAGCGAGGTGCTCGCCGACGGTTTCGACCAGCTCTACGGGGTAGCGGTGGGACCCGCCGGTATCGCGGTCACCGAGTTCGGCACCGGCCGGGTCTTGGGGCTGCGTGCCGGTGCGGTGGAAGTGCTGGCCCGCGACCTGGCCGGACCGGTCGGGATCGAGATCGCCGATGACGGGTCCCACCTGGTGGCCGAATCCGGCGCGGGCCGGGTGCTGCGCATCAGCGGCTCAGGGGCCCAACCGGTGGTCGACGGACTCGTTCGGCCACAAGGGATTACGCTGGCCGACCACACGCTCTACGTCGTCGACGCCGGAACCCGCCAAGTGCTCGCCGTCGACCTCGACGCCGGCACTCAGCAGGTGATCGCCGAGGGGCTACCGATCGGGCCACCCCCGGGCGTGACCCCCAAACCGCTCAACGGAATGCCGCCATTCTCCGGTCCCCAAGGCCCGTTCGCCGGTATTGCGCGCGGCCGCGACGGCACCCTGTTCGTCTCGGCCGACGGCGACGGCAGCGTGCTAGCACTGCATCCGGTCGGCTCGTGACCGACCACCGCTATCTGAAGGTGGCGCGGACGCTGCGCAAGGAGATCGCCGACGGGGTCTATCCGATCGGTTCGCAGCTGCCCACCGAACATGAACTGTGCGAACGGTTCAACGTCAGCCGCTACACGGTCCGCGAGGCGTTGCGACGACTACGGGAGGACAACCTCGTCGTCTCCCGTCCCCGCGCGGGCACCGTGGTGATCCCCCGCGCCGCGACCAACTGCTACGCCCAAGACGTGGTGTCGATCGATGATCTGCTGGCCTTCGCGGCCGGCGCGCAGTTCGAGATCGACTCCAACGCCATGGTCACCTTGGACACCGATGTCGCCGCGCGCACCGGTCTGCCGGTGGGCAGCGAATGGCTGGCCGTGCGCGGTAACCGGCGCGCCCAGGGTCAGGCCGCGCCGATCTGCCGGACCGAGTACTACATCAACCGGGCCTTCGCCGGCGTCGGCCGGCTGTTGCAGCGTCACTCCGGACCGATCTTCCCGCTGATCGAGGACGTGTTCGGGGTCAGCGTCGTCGAAGTCCGCCAGCACATCCGGGCGGTGATCATCACCCCCGAACTCGCCACCGCCCTAGCCGTCGAGCCCGGCACCGCCGGGCTACAGATGCAGCGCAGCTACACCACCTCCGAGGGTGAGATCGCCCAGGTGACGGTGAACACCCATGCCGGCGACGACTATCGCTACTCGATGACGCTGCACCGGGTGACCGGACCGAGCGACCCGTGACCACGTTGGGCGACACCCTGGCGCAGGCCGCCGCGCAGAACCCCGAGCGGGTGTTGCTGATCGACGGTGATGTCCGCCTGACCTGCCGGGAACTGCTCAGTCGGGCAACGGAACTGGCGCAAGCCTTGCTGGCGAGGATGCCCGCCGGCAGCGTGGTGTCGTTCATGCTGCCGAACTGGCACGAAGCCGCCGTGGTCTATCTGGCAGCGACGATGGCCGGGATGGTGGTCAACCCCATCCTGCCGTCGCTGCGCGACGCGGAACTGACCTTCATCCTCACCGACTCGGGCACCCGAATGCTGTTCGCACCCGAGCAGTTCCGCGGCCACGACTACGCGGCGATGCTGGCCCGAGTGACCGGGACGCTGCCCGAGGCGCCCGAAGTGGTGACGGTGCGCGGGTCCTCGACCGGTCACACCGACTACTGCGCACTGTTCGATCGCGAGGCGCCTACCGTGGACCTGCCGGCGGTAACGACCGATGCAGTACGGCTGCTGCTGTACACCTCCGGCACTACGAGCCGGCCGAAGGGAGTGCTGCACAGTCACGGTTCGATCCACGCCCTGATCCGCCAGCTCGGTGAGTACTGGCGAGTGGCGCCCGGTGCCACGTTTCTGGTGCCCTCCCCCATCGCCCATATCGGCGGATCGATCTACGCGTTCGAAGCCCCGTTGCTGCTCGGCACCACCGCCGTGCTGATGGAGACCTGGAACCCCGATGCCGCGGTCGCGCTGATGCTCGCCGAGCGCTGCACCCACGTGGCCGGGGCAACGCCGTTTCTGGCCCAGTTGCTCACCGCCGCGCGCGCCGCCGGCACCCGGCTGCCCGATCTCAAGCTCTTCGTCTGCGGCGGTGCGTCCGTTCCGGCGTCGTTGATCCGCGAAGCGGCAGGCCACTTTCACACCGCCGTCGTCACCCGGGTGTACGGGTCCAGCGAGGTTCCGGTCAGCACGGTCGGATCGGTGGGCCCCCATGACCTGTCCCACGCCGCGGAGACCGACGGCCGGGCCGGGATCGCCGACATCAAGTTGGTCTCGCACCCCGGCGCTCCCCCCGGCGAGGGGGAGATCTACGTCCGCGGCCCGCAGATGCTGCTGGGCTACCTGCACCCCGAGGACGGGCGCGGCTGCTTCGATGAACAGGGTTACTTCGCGACCGGCGATCTCGGTCGGTGGGTCGACGAGGACTATCTACTCGTCACCGGACGCCTCAAGGACGTGATCATCCGCAACGGCGAGAACATCTCCGCGCGCGAGGTGGAGGACATCCTGATCGGTCACCCGCAGATCGCCGAGGTCGCCGTGGTCGGGATCCCCGACGTGCGCACCGGCGAGCGCGCCTGCGCAGTGATCGTGCCGGCCGGACAGACCCCTCCGGGTGTCGCCGAGCTGCGCGACATGCTGACCGAACGCGGCGTTGCACGGTTCAAAGCCCCGGAGCAGGTGCTGATCTGGGATGCGTTGCCCAAGAACGATGCCGGCAAAGTGGTCAAACAGCAGATCCGGGCGGAGCTGGCCCGCGCAGAGGTAGGTGAGTAGATCATGCAGGTGGCGATCGTGACCGGGGCCAGCAGCGGAATCGGGTTCGGCTGTGCGACAAAGCTTGCCGAGGAAGGGATGGCGGTGCTGGCGACCGGCCGCGATCCCGGACGGCTGGCCGGTTTGGCGGCGCAGCTACGGGAGTCCGGAATCGATCCCGACCGGATCGCCACCGTGGCGGTCGACCTGACCACGACGCAGGCGCCCCGGCAGATCATCGAGGCCGCCCTGTCCCGGTGGGGCCGGGTGGACTACCTGATCAACAACGCCGGCATCGGCAGCCCCAAACCGCTGCACGAGACCGACGACGAGACCTTGGACCATTTCCTGAACCTGATGCTGCGGGCGCCGTTCCGGCTGGCGCGCGACGTACTGCCGCACCTGCAGCCCGGGTCGGCGATCATCAACATCACCTCCACCTTCGCCGTGGTGGGCGGACTGCGCGGCGGGGCGTACTCGGCCGCCAAGGGCGGGTTGACCGCGCTGACCACCCACATCGCCTGCCAGTACGGCGCCCAGGGCATCCGCTGCAACGCGGTGGCCCCCGGAGTCACCGTGACCCCGATGGTGCAGCAACGCCTGTCCGACAATCGGTTCCGCAAACTCAATGCCGAGATGACACCATCTCCGCGACTGGGCCGGGTGGACGACATCGCGGGCACCGTGGCCTTCCTGTGCTCGGACGCCGGTTCCTTCATCAACGGCCAGACCATCGTCGTCGACGGCGGCTGGAGCTCGACCAAATACCTGTCCGACTTCGGCCTCGACTCCGACTGGGTCCAGCCGTGAACCTGTTCACGTTGCTGGAGCAGGCCGCGACCCGGTTCGGCGAGCAGGGTGCGGTGTATCACGGCGAACGGCGGCTGCACACCTGGAGGGAGCTGGCCGATCGCGCACGACGGCTGGCGACGTCGCTGGGTCGGCTAGCAGGAGCCGGCGCACGGGTTGCGATCGCCAGTGAGAACCGGCCGGAGATCATCGAGCTGATGTTCGCCACCTGGGCGGCCGATTGCGTTGTGGTTCCACTCAATTACAAGCTGCACCCGCGGGAGATGGCGCAGATCATCGACGACGCCGGTGCAGCACTGGTCTTCGCGTCTCCGAAACTGGCCGCGGGACTGTCCGGAGCCGTTGTCGATGCGTCCGTCGAGACCATCGGCGGCGCAACATACCTGGACCGGTTTGCCTGCCCTCCCATCGAAGAGGTCAACCCGGATCCGTCCCGGCTGGCATGGCTGTTCTACACCAGCGGCACCACCGGGCGCTCGAAGGGTGCCATGCTGACCCACCGCAATCTGATGGCGATGACGCTGGCACATCTGGCCGACCTGGATGACCCCGACGCTGACTGCAGCCTGATCCACGGTGCGCCGATGTCGCACGGGTCGGGGCTCTACATCGCGCCCTACGTGCTGCGCGGGGCCCGCCAGGTGGTACCGGCATCGGGCTCGTTCGACGCGGTCGAATTCCTCGACCTGTGCGGGCATCATCGCGGCGCCACGGCCTTTTTGGCGCCGACGATGGTGGGCCGACTGGTGGCCACCGGCCGGCAAAGGCCGGCCAAGCTGCGCACCATCGTCTACGGCGGCGGGCCGATGTATCTCGGGGACCTCAAGCGGGCGATGACCGCGTTCGGGCCGGTATTCGCCCAGCTCTACGGCCAGGGCGAAGCACCCATGACGATCACCGGCCTCAGCCGCACGGATCACCTCGGCGACGACGCGATCCTGGGCTCGGTCGGCTGGCCGCGCACCGGCGTCGAGGTCGCGGTACTGCGCGAGGACGGCACCCGAGCACCCGCCGGCGAGGTCGGCGAGATCGTCTGCCGCGGCGACGTGGTCATGGCCGGCTACTGGAATAACCCGGATGCCACCGCCGAGACCATCCGAGACGGCTGGCTGTTCACCGGCGACAAAGGATCGTTGGACCCCCGCGGTTTTCTCACCCTGCGCGACCGCTCCAAGGATGTGGTGATCAGCGGGGGCAGCAACATCTACCCCCGCGAAGTCGAAGAGGCACTGTTGAGTCATCCCGGCGTCATCGAGGCTTCGGTGGTGGGCGCACCCGACGCCGAGTGGGGCGAGATCGTGGTCGCGTTCATCGTCGGCGATGCGCCAGTCGCCGAGCTGGACAGCCATCTGCTGGAACGCATCGCGCGGTTCAAGCGCCCCAAGCGCTACGAGTTCGTCGACGCGCTGCCCAAGAACAGCTACGGCAAGGTGCTCAAACGCCAGCTGCGTTCCACGTTGGCCGCGAGATTGCGCTGACGCAGGGAAATTCGAGCAACTAGCTGCGGGAGCGCAATCTCGCGACGAAGCGCTATTTGACCTGAGACTTCATGTCATCGAGGTTGACCAGAATCGGCCATCCGCACACCGACAGCGCGTTGCCGTGGCCGGTCTCGTGGATGTCGAACGCGGACTGGATCGCCGAGTGGAAGCCCTGCACGTCGAGGGTCTGGTTGACCGCGCGTTTGGCCTGGCGCAGCGCGAACGACGGCATGGTGGCGATGTGCTCGGCGAGTTGGCGAGTCTCGGCGTCCAGCTGCTCACGCGGGACCACCCGGTTGACCATGCCGGTCTGCTCGGCTTCCTGTGCGGTCATCGCGCGGCCGGTGAACAGCATCTCTTTGGCCTTGCGCGGACCCAATTCCCAGGTGTGCCCGTGGTATTCGACCCCACCGATGCCCATCAGCACCACCGGGTCGGAGAACTGCGCGTCGTCGGAGGCGATGATCAGGTCGCACGGCCAGCACAGCATCAGCCCGCCGGAGATGCAGCGGCCCTGCACGGCGGCGATCGACGGCTTGGGCACGTTGCGCCACCGCAGCGTGTACTCCAGGTAGCGCTTGCATTCGTGCTTGTAGATGAACTCCAGCGTGATCTTGTCCGGCACCGGGCCGCCGCCCTTGAGGTCGTGGCCGGCCGAGAAGTGTTTGCCATTGGCGCGCAACACGATGACGGCGACGTCATCGTCGTCGGCGGCGCGCGTCCAGGCCGCGTCGAGCTCGTCGAGCAGCTCGGTGTTCTGGGCGTTGGCGGCGTCGGGCCGGTTCAGGGTGATCGTCGCAATCTTCTCGGCGACTTCGTAGTCGATGTACATGAGCGTCCTTCAGGTTGCGCCGACAACTGGCGAGAATGCCCTTCTCATACCGGGCAAGTTACCATCTTCGCCACCGGGATGGCAGCGCCGCGTTAGCCGACGTCAATCCGGACCTGTTCTCCGGTAGGGTGCATTCGTGTTCTCCCAAAAAGGCAACCGTTGGAGCCGCTGGTGAGTAACCCGGAAGAAGAGCCCGTCTGGAAGCAGCGGGCGGTCGAGCGGTCGATCAAGACCGCACGGTTGCGGGCCGCCCAGCGCGTTCAGCGCTTCCTGGACGCGGCCCAGGCCATCATCATCGAAAAGGGCAGCACCGACTTCACCGTCCAAGAGGTCGTCGAGCGCTCCCGGCAGTCGCTGCGCAGCTTCTACCTGCAGTTCAACGGCAAACACGAGTTGCTGCTGGCACTCTTCGAAGACGCCTTGGTGCGCACGTCCGACCAGATCCGCGCCGCCACCGACGGCCAGACCAAACCGCTGGAGCGGCTGAAAGTGGCGATCGAGCTGCTCTTCGAGCTGTCTCGACCAGACCAGTCGGCCAAGCGACCACTGTTCACCGACTTCGCGCCGCGCCTGCTGGTGTCACACCCCACCGAGGTGCGGGTGGCCTTCACCCCGCTGTTGACACTGCTCACCGAACTGATGGAGGCCGCCGACGCGGCCGGCGAGCTGCGCAAGGGCGTCAACGCCCGGCGTATGGCGGCCATGATCATGCAGACCGTCATGTTCGTGGCGCAGTCCAGTGCCGAGTCCGACGATCCGGCGGCCCACCCCATCAGCGCCGATGAAGTCTGGGACTTCTGCGCGCACGGCCTGGCCAAGTAGTCCCCCGCTTTTCTGCGCGAGCGTGCGCGTTTGCACGCGACACGCCGCGAAGAAGTGACATTCTGCGCACCCTCGCGCGCCTAGCGCAACGACCCCCAGCCCCGGACCGTCCATTCGGGCTTCCCTAGCCGTAGGCACGTATGCTCTAATCGAGAATGTGATTTCCATTTTGTGTGAGCCCGCCGCCCGGGTCGGTGTCGCCGATGCGTAAGGCCCTCGCTCCCGACGTCACCAACTGGCCCGACGAGAACGTGGCGCTGATCGGCAGCCAGTGCGCGGATTGCCAGGCGACGGTGTGGCCGCGCCAGGATCACTGCCCGCGATGCAGCGGCCCGCAGATGCAGGATCTGTTGCTGCCGCGCCAGGGCACCTTGGAAGCCTGGACCACGCAGGGCTTCGTCCCGAAGCTGCCCTACGCCGGCGGCGAGACCGCCGAGGGCTTCACCCCCTACGGGGTCGGGCTGGTCCGACTCGGCGATGTCGTCCAGGTCGAGGCTCGCCTGACCGAATCCGACCCCGCCAAGCTGAAATTCGGCATGCCCGTCGAACTGACCATGGTGCCGTTCTATGTCGAGGACGACGGGACCGAGATTCTCACCTGGGCATTCCAGCCCGTCTAAGGAGACCTGGAACATGACGGTAGCGAACAACGACGTCGCGATCATCGGTGTCGGGCTGCACCCCTTCGGCCGATTCGACAAGTCCGCAATGCAGATGGGCGCCGAGGCCATCCACCTGGCCCTGGCCGACGCCGGGGCGCAGTGGAAGGACATCCAATTCGGAGTCGGCGGCAGCTATGAGATCTCCAACCCCGACGCGGTGACACGACTGGTCGGCCTGACCGGCATCCCGTTCACCAACGTGTTCAACGCCTGCGCCACCGCGGCCACCGCCACCCAGGTCTGCGCCGACAACATCCGCTCCGGCAAGTACGACATCGGCATCGCGATCGGCATGGACAAGCACCCGCGCGGCGCGTTCACCGACGACCCGGCCAAGCTGGCGCTGCCGGCCTGGTACGCCGAGAACGGCCAGTTCGTCACCACCAAGTTCTTCGGCATGAAGGCCAACCGCTACCTGCACGACCACGGCATCTCGGCGCGCACGCTGGCCAAGGTCGCCGCCAAGAACTTCCGTAACGGTGCGTTGAACCCCAACGCATTTCGGCGCAAGCCGATGTCCGAGGACGCCATCCTGGACTCGGCAGTGCTGAACTATCCCCTCACCCAGTACATGTTCTGCGCCCCCGACGAAGGTGCGGCCGCGGTGGTCATGTGCCGCGCCGACATCGCACACCGCTTCAGCGGGAAGCCGGTCTATCTGCAGGCCACCGAGATCCGCACCCGCACTTACGGCGCCTACGAGGTGCATGGGACCTCGGCTCCGATAGAAGAGGACGTGGCGCCGACGGTCTACGCCGCCCGCGCCGCGTTCGAGAAGGCCGGCGTGACGCCGGAAGACGTCGATGTGGTCCAGTTGCAGGACACCGATGCCGGCGCCGAGGTCATCCACATGGCCGAGTGCGGCTTCTGCGCCGATGGCGACCAGGAGAAGCTGCTCGCCGACGGGGCGACCGAGATCAGCGGGTCACTACCGGTCAACACCGACGGCGGACTGATCGCCAACGGCGAACCGATCGGCGCCTCGGGCCTGCGTCAGCTGCACGAACTGGTGCTGCAGCTGCGCGGCCAGGCCGGTGAGCGCCAGGTGCCCGGGGGCCCGAAGGTGGGGTTCGCCCAGGTTTACGGCGCGCCGGGCACGGCGTCGGCCTCGATCGTCACGGTCTGAGCCGGGCCCCTTCGCGGGAGTCCGCGCACGCCTGCGGCCAGATATCGGCCTTTCGAACCACCTCGACCTGTACTACTTTCCGTAGTAGGTGCGGCGTCCTGATCATTACGGGAGGTGGATGGCGTGGCGACAACGGACATTGCCGCAAAGTACTCACCGTCGATGTCGCGGTTCTACGACAGAATCGTTGCCGACGCGGTGCTCACGGCCGTATCACCGCTGGTGAGCCGCGTCCGAAAAGCGGTCGTCGATGGCAGTTCCGTTCTCGAAATCGGCTGCGGTGGAGGACAGTTCGCCCTTGCGCTGATTGAACAGCATCCGGGTATCAGCGTCACCGGCATCGATCTGTCTGCTGAGCAGGTCGCCCGAGCAACCGCCCGAGCCAAAGCCCTACCTTCCAGGGACTCGCAGCGAGTTCGTTTTCAGATGGCCTCCGCATCGGATATTCCCTTCGCCGAAGGCAGCTTTGAATCAGTTGTCAGCATCGCGTCGATCAAGCACTGGCCCGAACGCGACAAGGGCATCAACGAGATGGTCCGTGTTCTGAAGAATGGCGGGCTACTTCTCATCGCCGAAGTTGACCGGGGGTGCCATCTTGATGATGCGAGAAGGTTCGTACGCGACGTTCATCTGCCTGCACCCATGCGCCTGCCGTATCTATGGATGTTTCGGACCTACGTTGCCGGTCAAGGACTCGACCTCGATGAGGCGCGCACGGCCATCGCCGGCCAACCCCTCGTCGATGCCGCCGTGCACCGGATCCCCGGAACACCATTCCTCCTGATGAGCGGGACAAAGCGGGAAACAGCCACGATCTGAAACGGTCTCAGTTCACCTGTCGAAGGCCAGCTGACCCGGGACGTGTCTCGCACCTGAGGTTGCCGAAACCGCGCGGCTGCCCCGCGGGTCAGTCCTCCAGCATCGGCGGCGGCCGGTAGGCCGGCTGGTAGCCCGCGATCCGGATCGGGCTGCCGATCAGCCGGAACTCCCCTGCGGTGACGATCATTTCGGGATGTTCCTTCAACGCCTCGGGCAGTGTGCGAACCGCGGCCGCCGGAATGCCCAGGGGACGCAGCCGCGCCTCCCAGCCGGCCGCGGTGTCGCCGGCAAGCGCGGCGGTGACCACCGCGAGCACCTCGTCACGGCGGACGGCGCGCTCGGCCATCGTCGTGAAACCGTCGATACCCGCTTCGGTGGCGAACGACTTCCAGAACCCATCATGGGTGACGAACAACGCCAGATATCCCTGTGCGGTCGGGAATAACTGTGCCGGAACGTAATACGAATGCGCGCCGTGCGGATGCCGTTGGGGTTCGACCCCGTCGTTGAGGTAGGCCGAGGCACGGTAGTTCAGTTGCGACAGCATCACATCCAGCAATGACACCTCCACCTGCCCGCCACGACCGCTGACGATCTGCGCCAGCAGGCCCAACGCCGCCGTCAGCCCGGTGGAGTTGTCCGCCGAGGAGTAGCCCGGCAGGGTCGGCGGCGCATCCGGGTCCCCGGTCATCGCGGCGATCCCGGTGGCTGCCTGAATCACGTAGTCGAAGGCCGGTTCGTCACCGCCGTCCAGGCCGAAACCGGTCAGCGCGACGCAGACGATCCGCGAATTGAAGCGTGACAGGGCGTCATAGGTCAGCCCCAGTCGCTTGATCACCGAGGGCTTCATATTCACCAGCAGCGCATGGGAATCGGCAACAAGCTCGCCCAACGCGGCCTGTCCGGCCTCCGATGCCAGATCCAGCTGGACGCTGGTCTTGTTGCGGTTGAGGCTGGCGAAGTAGCTCGGGCCCACCTGCCGGGAGATCTCCCCGCCCGGCGGCTCGATCTTGATGACCTCGGCGCCGAGGTCGGCCAGCAGCATGGTGGCGTACGGGCCGGCCAGCATCACCCCCACTTCGAGGATGCGGATCCCCGCGAGCGGTCCGCTCACCTAAACCGCCTTGACGAGTTCGGCGATCACCTCGCGGGTGCGGTACTTGGAGGCGATCAGTTCGTCGCGGTTGTCCCCGATCGGCAGCAGCCGCACCGACAGATCGGTCACCCCGGCGTCGGCGAACTGCTTGAACCGCTTCAGGATCGATTCCTCGTCGCCAGCTGCGCACAGGTCGCCGACATTACGGGCCGAACCGCGGTCCAGCAGCCGCTGATAGTTGGGCGAAGTCTCCGCCTCGGCCAGGATCCGGTTGGCGCGTTCCTTGGCGGCCTCGATCTCGGAGTTGGCGCACAGGGTGACCGGGATGCCGGCGACAATGCGCGGCTGCGGCTTGCCCGCATCGGCCGCGGCCTTGTTGATCTTGGGCGCGATGTGCTCGGCGATCGCCTTCTCATCGGCCATCCACAGCGACGTGCCATCGGCATGCTCGCCGGCGATCTGCAACATCACCGGGCCCAGCGCGGCCACCAGCACCGGCATCTTGGTGTCGGCACCGAGCGCGGTCGGGCTGTGCACGGTGAAGTGGTCGTTCTCGACGTCCACCGGTCCCGGGCCGGCGACGGCCGCATTCAGCACCTGCAGGTAGTCCCGGGTGTAAGCGGCCGGTTTGTCATAGGGCAGGCCGAGCATGTCCCGGATGATCCAGTGGTGCGAGGGCCCGACGCCCAACGCCAGCCGGCCGCCAGAGATGGCGTGCACCGAAAGTGCTTGACGAGCAAGTGCAATCGGGTGCTGAGCCTGCAAAGGCACCACGGCGGTGCCGAGCTCGATGCGGGTGCTGTGCGAGGCCATCAGCGCCACCATGGTCAGCAGGTCGAAATCATCGGGTACCTGCGGCATCCACGCGGTGGACAGCCCCGCCGAATCAGCCCATTCGATATCAGAGATCAGTTTGGCGACCTTGCGCGCCATATCGCCGCGTTCGGCGCCGATCATCACCCCAAGTCGCATGCCTACAACGCCTCCGCCTTCGAAACCACCTCGCGCACCCCGGTCACCAGATCGTCCAGCGATGTTCCGGTGGGAAACACCGCCGCCGCACCGGCTTCCAGCAGCTTGGGTACGTCGCCCTGCGGGATGGTGCCGCCGACCACGACGGCGATGTCCCCGCCGTCCGCGGCACGCAACGCCTCGACGATGCGGGCCGTCAGCGCGACGTGCGCACCGGACAGGATGCTCAAGCCCACCACCGCGACGTCCTCCTGCAGGGCGACCGCGACGATGTCCTCGACCTTTTGCCGGATGCCGGTGTAGATGACCTCGAAGCCGGCGTCACGCAGCGTGCGGGCGACGATCTTGGCCCCGCGATCGTGGCCGTCGAGACCGGGTTTGGCGACCAGGACCCGGGCCGGGACGGCTGCGGAGGGAGAAAGCGACGAAGTCATCAGTACACCACCGGTTGCTGGAATTCGCCCCAGACGTCCTTGAGCGCCGAGACCATCTCGCCGACCGTGCAGTAGGCGTTGGCGCAGTCGATCAGGGGATGCATGAGGTTGACGTCGCCCTCGGCCGCACGCGCCAGCGCTGCGAGCTTGGCGGCGACGTCATCCGCGTTGCGCTCGGCCTTGACCCGCGCCAGCCGCTTGAGCTGGACGTCGCGGCCTTCGGCGTCCAGCTCGTAGGTGGCGATCTCCGGTGCCGGCTCATCGGATGTGAACTTGTTGACGCCGACGACCGGCCTTGTGCCCGACTCGATCTCGTGGTGGATCTTGAACGCCTCGTCGGCGATCAGGCCCTGCAGGTAGCCGTCTTCGATGGCACGGACCATGCCGCCGTGGTTCTCCAGGTCGGCCATGATCTCGATGATGCGTTCTTCGGTGGCGTCGGTGAGCGCCTCGACGAAGTAGGAGCCGCCGAGTGGATCGGCCACCCGGGCCACCCCGGTCTCGTAGGCCAGGATCTGTTGGGTGCGCAGGGCCAGCGTCGCGGATTCCTCGCTGGGCAGAGCGAACGGCTCGTCCCAGGCGGCGGTGAACATCGACTGGACCCCGCCGAGCACCGCGGCCATCGACTCATACGCCACCCGAACCAGGTTGTTCTGAGCCTGCGGGGCGAACAGTGACGCACCGCCGGCCACACAGCCGAAGCGGAACATCGACGCCTTGTCGGCCTGCGCGCCGTAGCGTTCCCGCACGATCGTGGCCCACCGGCGGCGGCCGGCCCGGTACTTCGCGATCTCCTCGAAGAAGTCGCCGTGGGTGTAGAAGAAGAACGAGACCTGCGGGGCGAACTGCTCGATACTCATCCGGCCGCGCTGCACGACGGTGTCGCAGTAAGTGACGCCGTCGGCCAGCGTGAACGCCATCTCCTGCACCGCGTTGGCGCCCGCATCACGAAAGTGCGCGCCGGCCACCGAGATCGCGTTGAACCGGGGCACTTCGGCGGCGCAGAATTCGATGGTGTCGGCGATCAGCCGCAGCGACGGTTCGGGCGGCCATATCCAGGTGCCGCGCGACGCGTACTCCTTGAGGATGTCGTTCTGGATGGTGCCGGTGAGCTTGGCCCGCGGCACCCCGGAACGTTCGGCGGCCGCCACGTAGAACGCCAGCAGGATGGCGGCGGTGCCGTTGATGGTGAAGCTGGTGCTGATCTTGTCCAGCGGGATGGAGTCGAACAGGATCTCGGCATCGGCCAGGGTGTCGACCGCGACGCCGACCCGGCCGACCTCCTCGCCGACCTCGGGGTCATCGGAGTCGTAGCCGCACTGGGTCGGCAGGTCCAGCGCCACCGACAGCCCGGTGCCGCCCTGGCTCAGCAGGTACTGGTAACGCCGGTTGGACTCCTCGGCGGTCCCGAAGCCGGAGTACTGACGGAAGGTCCACAGCCGTCCGCGGTAGCCGGACTCGAAGTTTCCGCGGGTGAAGGGATACGTGCCGGGCGCCGGCGGCTCTTCGCGCCGGTCGTCCGGGCCGTACACCGGTTTCAGCGGGATCCCTGAGGAGGTCTGCACTGGGTCGCTCATCGATGGATACGGTACTTGCAAAAAATGAGAATGCCAATACCACTACCGCGACGTGCGCGAATGCCGGTTGCTACCCGGCCAGGTTGAAGTTGCCGCTGGCCCCGTAGACCGACAGTGAGACCAACAACGTCACCGAGACGACGACGATCAGCGAGGTCCGCACCGCGTTGCCCACCGCGACACCGACCCCGGCCGGACCGCCGGCGGCGAAATAGCCGAAGTAGGTATGGATCAACAAGATGGTGATCGCCATCAAGAAGGCCTGCAGGAACGACCACAGCAGGTCGATGGGGTTGAGGAAGGTGCGGAAATAGTGGTCGTAGAGTCCGGCCGACTGCCCGAACAAGAAGACGGTGGTGAAGCGACTGGCCACGAACGACAGGATCACCGCGATGGCATACAGCGGAACGATCGCGACCAGCCCGGCGACGATGCGGGTGCTGACCAGGTAGGCGATCGGGCGGATGGCCATCGATTCCAGCGCGTCGATCTCCTCGTTGATGCGCATGGCCCCCAGCTGCGCGGTGACCCCGGCACCGAAGGTGGCGGCCAGGCCGATCCCGGCGACCACCGGCGCCGAGATCCGCACGTTGATGAACGCCGCCAGGAATCCGGTCAAAGCCTCGATGCCGATGTTGCCCAGCGAGCTGTATCCCTGCACCGCCAAGGTGCCGCCGGCCGCCAGTGTCAGGAAGCCGACGATCACCACGGTCCCGCCGATCATCGCCAGGGTCCCGGTGCCCATGCTGATCTCGGCGATCAGCCGGATGACCTCGCGGCGGTAATGCGCGAACGCGAACGGCGTGGTGGCGATCGCCTTGCCGTAGAACAGCGTGTGGTCGCCGATGCGCCCCATCGCGGCGATCGGTCGCCGGAGTTGCCGGGTGACACCGGGATAGACGGCCGCCAGGGCACGAAGCGCCACGGCTCAGCGCGCCGTCATCTTGATGCCGATCGCGGTGACCACCACGTTGACCACGAACAGCGACATGAACGCGTACACGACGGTCTCGTTCACCGCGTTGCCGACGGCCTTGGCGCCACCGCCGGAGATCGTCAGGCCGCGGTAGCAGGCGACCATTCCGGCGATCAATCCGAACAGCGCCGCCTTGACGCAGGAGATGACCAGTTCGGGCACCCCGGTCAGCAGGGTGATCCCGGCCGCGAATGCACCCGGGTTGACGTCTTGCACGAAGACCGAGAAGACGTAGCCGCCGAGAATGCCGATGATCACCACGAGACTGTTGAGCAGCAGCGCCACCAGCCCGGCGGCGAGCATCCGCGGCGTCACCAGCCGCTGCACCGGGTTGATGCCCAAGACCTCCATGGCGTCGATCTCTTCGCGAATCGTGCGTGACCCCAGGTCGGCACACATCGCGGTGGCACCGGCTCCGGCCACGATCAGCACCGTCACCATCGGTCCGACCTGGGTCACGGCACCGAACGCCGCGCCGGCCCCGGACAGGTCGGCAGCACCGAGCTCGCGCAGCAGGATGTTGAGAATGAAGCTGACCAGGACCGTGAACGGAATGGCCACCAGCAACGTCGGCGCCAGCGAGACGCGCGCGACGAACCAGGACTGCTCGATGAATTCCCGGGCCTGGAACGGACGTTTGAACAAGAACCTGACGGCGTCCACCGACATGGTGAAGAGCCCGCCGACCGCCTCCATCGGCCCCGCCAGGCGAACCATCGCCGATTCCGGGGACCAGCGGATCAGGTCCTTCATCCCCATGGGGCAGGCTCCTCCGAACGGGCGTTAACGATGCGTGTGGATACTATCCGATTGGCAGATTGTGCGATACCAGCTTCTAATTTTTGTGCACACCCATTCTCGATTTAGAGCATGGAATTCATCTATAATCGTCCGTCGATCCTCAGCTCGGGATGCACCCACGCCGGTGACCTGCGCTCTTTGAAGGCGCGGAACCCTTCGACGGCCTCCGGCGCACCGAGGCTGGTGTTCATCCCGATCCGGTCGAACAGGCCGAGGTAGGAATCCAGGCTGGACTTGACCACTGCACGGGCGGCCGGCGCGGTGCGGCAGCACTGCGCCAGCACGTCGCGCGCGGCATCAGCCAGTTCCTCGTGCGGAACCACACGTGCCACCATGCCCCAATCGAGGGCTTCCTGCGCGCCGAAGGTGCGGCCGGTGAACATCAGGTCGCGGGTTCGCACGGGCCCGATCACTCGCGCCAGCATCTGGCTGTAGTAGGTGTCGGCGATGCCGCGGAACAGCTCGGGCACCCGGAAGGTGGCCCGGTCGCTGACCACGGCCACGTCACTGCAGAGCGCGATCTGTAGCCCGCCGCCCTGACACAGCCCGTTGACCGCGGAGACCACCGGCTTGACCGAACTGCGCAGGGTGTCGAACGGGGTGATGTCCATGCCCAGCGCGGCCCCGAACGTGAGCCAGTCATCTGCGCCTCCGCCGCCCATGTCCCCGCCGGGGGCGAATACGTCTGCGGTGCCGGTGATCAACAACCCGGCCAGCTCCGGATCCTGATTGACCCGGCCCACCGCATAGCGCAGGCCGAAGTACATGGCCGGCGTCATCGCATTGCGGGCCTCGGGGCGATCCAGGGTGCAGACCGCGATCGGACCCTCACGCCGAAACGTCAGGTACGGCGTTCCCAGCCAGTCCCCCTCTGGCGGTCGCGGCCCCTGCGCGTGAGCATCCATCAGACCCCCACCTCTCCTTCTTCGGCGCGGACGATCAAGGCTCAGCCGGCCAGCTCGCCCACCAGCTCCAGCGTGCCCAGATCGCGGATGGCCTGGCACCCGCGGCGCAGCATCGTGACGAACATGTCGTCGCCGCGGTCGGTGTCGGTTGCGAACACCAACCCGAGCGCGCAGATCAGCGGCACCTGCAGCGCGCCGAACCGGTAGTCCTGCCAACAGGTTTCCCGGTCATAATCGCTGACGCCGTGGCCCAGCAGCGCGCTGTGATAGGCGGTGACCAGGTCGGCTTCGATTGCTTTGCGCAGCTCGGGCGCCAAGCTGGTGCCGGTGAAGAACGCCAGGTCGCGGGCCGGCAGTCCAACACCCAGCGTCTGCCAATCGACCACCCAGATGTGGTCGCCGTCGGGACTGAACAGCATGTTGTCCAGCCGGTAGTCGCCGTGGATCAACGCGAACCGGCCCAGCGGCGCCGACACCCACGGGGTGATCAGGTCCAGCGCAGCGGTCAACGTCGCGCAGTCGGCGTCGCCGAGCTGGGCGCCAAGGCGCTCAACGGTGGTCTCGGCGCACATCCGGGCGATGTCACCCATGCCCTTGGCGCCGGCCTCGTCCAGCTGGGTCATGGCCAGGCCGGGGAAGGTCAGCCAGCGCTGGTCGCACCAGGTGGGCGCGTGCAGCCCGGCCAGGGCGGTCACCGCCAGCCGGGCCTGGCCCTCACCGCACCCCGCGATCTGATCGCCCTGTACCGCGGGCGCCCGATCGGAGAGCAGCAGGGCGTACTCGGTTGCGTCATCGGTGATTTCGCAGTGGAAGCACTGCGGTATCGGAATCTTGACGCCGTCGGCCACCTCACCGTAGAAGGCGCACTCGCTGCGATAGCCCAGGACCACGCGATCGCGGACGGCGTCGTCGCCGGCCGGCAGCTTGATCACGAAGCTGGCCGGCAGGTCGGCCGGGTTGTCGGCATAGCGAGCCGCCACCCGATAGGTGGCCCCCGTCTGGCCGGTGCCGACCGGGGTGACGTCGACCGCGGCCACCTCGACGGGCTCGCCCCGGGCGCTCAACACGGCCGACAGCCACTGACTGGTCACGTCCCGCGGATGCCGGGGTATCGACGTCTGCGTGGTCACCGGGCACGCTCCCGCGCAAGGGAACTCATAGCCGAAGTCTCTCCGGACAGCCGCTTCCAGCCATGCCGCGAGACGTTACAGTAAGAATTTCAGTATGGTCAACGAAAGAGGACGCCGCAGATGACGAACGCCCCGGACTGGCAGGAGACACTGGAGGATCTGGATCGACGGCGCCAGCACACGTGGGCCATGGGCGGCCCCGAGCGGGTGGCCAAACACCGCGGCAAGGGCAAGCTCGACGCGCGCGCCCGGATCGGGCACCTGCTGGACCCGGGCAGCTTCCGCGAACTGGGCACCATGGTGGGCGGGCAGATCGCCGCCGACGGCATCGTGGTCGGCTCGGGGCTGATCAACGGCTCCCCGGTGATGGTGGGCGCCGAGGATTTCACCACGCTGGCGGGCAGCATCGGCCCCGGCGGCAACGCCAAGCGCTACCGGATCGCCGAGCTGGCGCTGCGCGACAAGATCCCGCTGGTAATGCTGTTGGAGGGCGCCGGATTCCGCCCCACCGGTGAGCATTACGGGCGCACCCCGACCGACCTGCTGGCCCAGGCGCAATGCTCGGGCAAGGTACCGACCGTCGCCGCGATAATGGGTCCCTCGGCCGGGCATGGCGCGCTGGTCGGCCCGGTCTGCGACTTCCGGATCATGAGCCCGCACGGCGCGATCTTCACCGCCGGCCCGCCGGTGGTCAAGGAGTCCACCGGCGAAGACATCTCCAAGGAGGACCTGGGCGGTCCCGAGGTCGCGCTGAACAGCGGTGTGGTGCACAACTTCGGCGCCGACGACGAGACCGTGCTCGACGACATCCGCCGGTATCTGTCCTACTTCCCGTCCAGTGCATGGTCCTACCCCACGGCGCTGCCGTCGGACCCTGCCGCGCAATCGCGGACTACTCCCGAACTGCTCGACATCGTGTCGCGGGACAACCGACGTGTCTACGACATGCGGTCGGTGCTCGACGTCATCTTCGACCGGCCCGACTGGTTCGAAGTGCAGCCGCGGTTCGGTCGGGCGATCATCTGCGCGCTGGCCCATCTGGGTGGCCACCCGGTGGCCGTGGTGGCCAACCAGCCGCAGGTGCTGGCCGGCTCGATCGACACCGACGCCGCGGACAAGGCGGCGCACTTCATCATGGTGGCCGATTCGTTCCACCTGCCGATCGTGTTCTTAGCCGACAATCCCGGCATGCTGCCGGGCAGCCGCTCCGAGCGTGCCGGGGTGTTGCGGGCCGGTGCCCGGATGTTCGCTGCACAGACCGCGGCCAGCACGCTCAAGCTTCATCTGACGCTGCGCAAGGCCTATGGCTTCGGTTCCATGGTGATGTCGCTGCTGGGGTTCGATGCTCAGGTGGCGACGTTCGCCTATCCCGGGGCGACGATGGGGGCGATGAGCGCGGCCGCGCTCAGCTCGGCCACCCATGCCGGGGAGGATCTGTCCGCCAAGCTGCGTGAGACCGAACTGCAGGCGTCGTATCACTCCGCCCAGCAGCTCGGCTTCGACGAGCTCATCGATCCCCGCGAGACCCGCGATGCGCTGCTGTGTGCCCTGCAGCGCGGGCTACGTAGCCGCCAGGCCGCCGCCGAGCCGGTGACCCGAACCGTCATCATGCCCTGATGAGCACTCTGCGCGAAGCACTGCTGGGCGGCTGGGAGCTGTCGTCGTTTGATTCGGTCGACGCCGACACCGGCGCGGTGTCACACCCGTTGGGTACGGCGCCGCGCGGTCTGATCCTCTACACCGCCGACGGGTATATGTCCGCGCAGCTGACCGGCAGCGCGGACGCCGTGCTGCCCGCCTACATCGCCTACGGTGGCCGCTTCCGCGTCGACGAGGACACCGCGACCGTGCATCACGAAGTCAGCGTCTCGATGCTGCCGGAGCTGCTGGCGAGCCCGCAACCGCGGCAGGCACGCGTGGACGGCGACCGGCTGACGCTGTCGGCGACGACCACCAACGATGGTGTGACGACGCTCAACACCTTGGTCTGGGTCAGACGTCGATGATGACCTTGCCGATCGCTTTGCGGTCGGCGACGTAGCGCAGCGCGGTTGCGGTCTGCGCGAGCGGGAAGCGGGCGCCGATGTAAGGGCTGACCTTGCCGTCGGCGAACAGCCGGTTCAGTTCGACGAGGTCACGCTCGTTCTCCGCCGGAAAGTCGGTGGCGAACGTCCGGATCTCCATGCCCTGCACCGTGATGCCCTTGAGCATCACCAGATTCAGCGGAATCGCCGGAATCGAGCCGGCGGCGTAGCCCAAGGTGATGAACCGTCCGCCGCGGGCCAGGCTGCGCAACGCCGGCTCGGCGTAGGAACCGCCGACCGGGTCGAGCACGGCCTGCGCGCCGTCGCCGGTGATTTCGCGGATCCGCGTCTTCAGGTCCTCCCGGTCGTAGTCGACCGTCGCGGCAGCACCGCGCTGACGACACACCTCTAGCTTCTCCGGGCTGGAGGCCGCGGCAAGCACCTTCGCACCCATCGCCACTGCCAGGTCGACGGCGGCCAGCCCGACTCCGCCGGCCGCGCCCAGCACCACCACCCAATCGCCTTCTGCCACTTGGGCAACCGAGCGCAGTGCGTGATACGCCGTGCGATAGGTGACGCCGAATCCGGCCGCGGCCGCGTAGTCGATGCCGTCGGGAATGGCACTCACCGCTGCCGCGGGCACCAGCGCCTGCTCGGCGAAGCCACCCACGAATGAGGCGCCGGCCACCCGGTCGCCGACAGCGAACGGCACCCCGTCACCGACTGCGATCACGTCACCGGCCAGCTCGCTGCCGGGCGTGAACGGCGCCGGGATCTTCAGCTGATACTTGCCGTCGATCAGCAGCACGTCGGGGAAGTTGACCGCCGCGGCCCGCACCCGGACCACCAGCGTGCCGGGGCCGGGCGTCGGGTCGGGCAGCTCCTTGAGCACCAGATCTTCGGGCGGGCCGTACTGCTCGCAGACGATCGCGCGCATCAGACGGCCCCCAGACCGCGAAGACAGAACGACACCAGGTGATCCACATCGGCCCGCTTCGGTCGCCGGCCGGCATTGAGGTAGCCACGCATGGTCGACAAGGTAGCGCCAAAGACCAGATCGGCATCCCGGCGGGGGTCGTCGCCGCCGAGCTCGCTGATCGGGGCGGTGAGCAGATCCCGCAGCGGGGCCAGGATGTCCTCATCGGAGCGCGGACGGTCGGCACTGACCGCCAGCTGGGTGCTTGCGGCGCGGCTCAGGCTCAGCAGGTGCGGGTCGGAGAGCTGCGCCAGCGCGCCCCGGATCCAGCTCGCGACCTTGGCTTGCGGCGTGGGTTCCTTGGCCAGTTGATGCTCCAGGTAGGACACCACGAGTGCGACGCCGCGCTCCATCACCGCCAGGATCACGTCGTCCTTGCCGGCGAAGTAGCGGTAGAACGCCTTGTTCGACGAGCCCGCCTCGGCGACGATGTCACATACCCGGGGCGGCTCGGGCGCCGTGCGTTCCAAGACCGTTACCGCTGCGGCCAGGATCCGCTCCACCTCGGCGGTGGCCTCGCGCTGGCGGTCGTCGAGCGCACGGTGCACCGCGGCGTCGACACGTGTGGTCATGGCACCGCCGGGATCCGGTCAATCAGGTCGCCGTACTTCGCGCGGGCGGCCTCGATGCGGTTGTCCAGGAACTCGCTGGGCCACTCCGGGTCCTCGGCGTCGTAGTCCTTGAGCAGCAACCGGGCCAAGTTCACCTTGTGCGCCTCGGTGGGGCCGTCGGCCAGGCCCAGGGCCACCCCGCCAAGGAGCACACTGGTCAGCGGTAGCTGTTCGGTCAGACCCATCGCACCGTGCACCTGGATGGCGCGCAATCCGATGGACTTGAGCACCTGCGACGCCAGGATCTTGCAGACCCCGATCTCGGCACGGGCCGTCTTCTCGTCTCCGGAGTCGATCAGCCAAGCCGCGTGCAGCACCGTGAGCCGGAACCCGAGCAGCTCGGCGTAGGAGTCGGCGATGAACGCCTGCACCAGCTGCTTGTCGGCCAACGAACTGCCCTGGGTGAAGCGACTTTTGGCGCGCCGGGCCATCATATCGATGGCACGTTGGGCCACCCCGATCGAGCGCATGGCGTGATGCAGCCGTCCGCCGGCCAGCCGGCTCTGCAGGATCAGGAAGCCTTGACCGGGCTCGCCCAGAATCGCGTCGGCCGGGACCCGCACATTGTCGTAGCGCACCAGCGAGTGCCCGGCTTCGTGGGGATGCGACCCCACCAGATGATGGGTGGCTTCGACGACCAGCCCCGGGGTGCCGGCGGGGATCAAGAACGTCGAGGCACCGCGGTGCACCGGCACATCTGGGTCCGTGATTGCCACCACGATGAAGAACGACGCCACCGAGGCATTGGAGGAGAAGTACTTGCGCCCGGTGATCACCCAGTCGTCACCGTCGCGGACGGCCCTGGTGGTGAACACCCGCGGGTCGGCGCCGCCCTGCGGCTCGGTCATGGAGAAGCAGGAGAAGATCTCCCCCGACAGCAACCCGGTCAGATAGCTGTCCTTCTGCTCTTTCGTGCCGAACCGGGCCAGGATCTCGGCGTTGCCGGTGTCGGGGGCCTGGGTACCGAACACGATCGGCGCCCAGCTGGAGCGGCCCAGGATCTCGTTGATCAGGGTCAGCTTGACTGCCCCGAATCCCTGGCCGCCCAACTCCGGCCCCAGATGCGGTGCCCACAAGCCCTGTTCGCGTACCCGGTCCTTGAGCGGGTCGACGATCTGGCGACGTTCGTCGGTCAGCGGCAGGTATTCGCAGCCGGGAAACAGCACCTCCAGCGGCTCCACCTCGTCGTGTACGAACGCCCGGATCCAGTCGAGCTTCGCCTCGAACTCGGGTTCAGTGGAGAAGTCCCACGCCATTTTTCGCTCCTATCACGGTAGGTCAGACACTGCCGCCGTCGGCCCGCACGATCGATCCGGTGGTGAAGCTTGAGGCCTCCGACATCAAAAAGAGTGCCGCGCCGACGATCTCCGGTGGATTGCCGGCGCGCTGCAATGCGGCGGCGCCGAACGGGTTGTCGGCTTCTCCGAAGTTCCATGCCTTGGAGATATCGGTGAGGAACGGTCCGGGCATCAAGGTGTTGACGCGCACCGTGGGGCCGTATGCCTGGGCCAGCGCTTCGGTCATGACGTTGAGTCCGGCCTTGGACGCGGCGTAGGGGATGAACGACGGATGGGGGCGCAGCGATCCGTGGGTGCTGACGTTGATGATCGAGCCACGGCCCGCGGCCACCATCCGTTCACCGATCAACGCCGACAACCGAAATGGGCCTTTGAGGTTGAGGTTGACCACGGCGTCGAACATCTTCTCGGTGACGTCGGTCTGCTTACCGTAGACCGGCGACATACCCGCGTTGTTGACCAGTACGTCGACCCGGCCGAACCGCTCGTAGGCCGCGTCGACCAAGCCGTCGAGCTGATCCCAGCGCCCGACGTGCACCGCATGCGGCAGGGCAGAGCGTCCGGTCTCCGCCTCGATCTCGGCCGCGGTTGCCTGGCAGGCCTCGAGTTTGCGGCTGGCGATCACCACATCGGCGCCGCAGCGGGCGGCCGCCAGCGCCATCTCACGTCCCAGGCCGCGGCTGCCGCCGGTGACCAGCACGACCCGATCGGTCAGGTCGAAGAGCGAATCCGCGTAACCCATGTCAGCCTCGCTTGCCCGGCAGAGAACGGGCGAGTTCGGCTGCGGCGCTGATCAACTGCGGGATCATCGGCCCCATGGCAGCGGCGATCTTCGGATCGACGCGGTCGCCGGTGACCGAAGCAGCGTAGGTCTTCTCCAGCACGATTCCCAACTTCCAATTGGCCAGCACCAGGTAATAGTCGATGTTCTCGGTGGACAGTCCGCTGACCTGCTCGTAGCGTTCCAGCAACTCCGATCGGGTCGGCATACCCGCAAGGTCGGCGTAATACCCTTGGGTGCGCGGGTTTTCGCCGTCGTAGCCGAGCAGAGCCCAGGCCAGGTCCAGCAGTGGATCGCCGATGGTTGTCATCTCCCAGTCGATGATCGCGACCAGTTTCGCGGGGGCGCCGTGGGCGTACATCACATTGGCGAACTGATAGTCGCCGTGCATGATTCCCGGCGTGTAGTGCGCCGGCCGGTTACGGCGAAGCCAGTCGGCGGCCTCGTCCAGGCCCGGCAGGTCCCGCACCCGATAGCTGTCCAAAAAGGCCAGCCAGCGGTCCACCTGGCGCTCATGGAAGCCGTCCGGGCGCCCGAACCCGTCGAGTCCCTGCGCGCGCCAGTCCACCCGACCAAGTCGGGCGGCGCCCTCAACCAGCTCGAAGGCCAGGCCACGGCGAGTACTCGGATCGGCGTCGAATGGCGCGGGCCAGGCGTTGCCGGTCGAGTTCCAGCCGTCCACCTCGGCCATCACGTAGAACGGTGCGCCGAGCAGCTCGCCGCTGTCGTCGGCGGCGATCAACTGCGCGTGCGGGACGTCGGTTCCCGCCAGCGCCCGTACCAGCCGGATCTCGCGCCGCAGTCCATCGATGCGGGCGGAATCCGCCCGGGCGCCGGGCATCCGCAGCACCATTGTGGCCTCGCCCCGGCGCACCCGGTACAGCGTGTTCTGCGAGCCGCCGCTGAGCGGTTCCAACACTGCTTGTTCGCCCTGACCAGGAGTATCGGGGGCACCATGGGCGTCGAGCCATCGCGCCAATAGGGCGCTGTCGAGCAGTGCCGCCTGTCCCTGCGCCATCGCATGCACCTCGCAATCTCTAGATGGAGAATAGCGTTCTCCAACTAGAGATTGGTCGGTTTCATCGGATCTGATGCGGGTTCGGCGACGAGAATCCAGGTACGTGGAGCTCGCGAGCGTGCATGGTTGTACGCCTAACGCGGCGTGTTGCCGTGCAAACACGCACGCTCGCGCAAAGGACGCAAAGGAAGAAACTGGGGGCCGGCTAGCCGAGCACGTCGGAGATCGGGGCACCCGCGGCGATCTTGGCGCGCGCACCCATCACCTTGCCGGGCCGGCCCGCTCCCACCACACCGGCGAGCACACCGTTGCGCTCGTAGTAGGCCAGGAACTTGTGGCCGTCGTCCTCGACCAGGTGAACGGTGTCGGTGGCCTCCGGCTCGCCCAGGCACTGAATCTTCACGTCGTACTGGTCGCTCCAGAAGTACGCCGGCACCGCCACGTCATGCAGCGACTCCCGGCCGAGCATGGTCGGGACCATCGTGCGGACCTGGGTGACGACATTGCTCCAGTGCTCGACGCGTACCTGGTGCCCGTCGCGACCCCGCCAGAACGCCACGTCGCCGACGGCCCACACGTTCGGCGCACTGGTGCGCCCGGTCGCGTCGCACAGCACCCCGTTGTCGACGTCGACGCCGCAACCGTCCAGCCACTCGGTCGCCGGCCGCGAACCGACTCCGAGCACCACCACGTCGGCGGCCAGCTCGGTGCCGTCGGTGAGCACCACGGTCTCGACGCGGCCCGTGCCGCGCACCTCGGCGACACCGACACCGCTGCGGACATCGACGCCGTTGGTCCGGTGCAGCCGCGCCACCAGTTCGCCGATCTGCTCACCGAGCACCGCCGCGAGCGGGGTGGGCTGCGGCTCGACCAGCACGACGTCCACGCCCAGCTTGCGCAGGCTGGCCGCCGCCTCACAACCGATGAACCCGGCGCCGATCACCACGGCGCGGCTGGCGCCGGCCGCGTCCTCGCGCAGCGCCAGGCTGTCCTCGAACGACCGGACCACCCGAATGCCGTCCAGGTCGCCGAAGCTCGGGATACGCCGCGGCACCAGACCGGTGGCGATCACGAGCTGGTCGTAGCCCAGCACACTGCCGTCTGCCAGCGTCACCGATTGCGCCGCGGTGTCCACGCTGCGCGCGCCGCAGGCCAACCGCAGGCTGATGTCGTGGGACGTGTAGAACTCCGGCGGCTCCAGCGTGGTGTCGTCGCGCTCGCCGCGCAGCACCTCTTTGGTCAACGGCGGCCGGTCATACGGCGGGCGAGTCTCGTCGGAGACGATGGTGATCGGCCCCGCGTATTCTTCGCGCCGCAATTCCTCGGCCGTGCGCACGGCCGCCAAGCCGCCGCCGACGATAACGATCCCGTTGTCGGGCACCACGATCCCCCTGTTTCTCCCGGCCAGGGGCGATCAGTACTTGAGCGCGCCCTTGTCGACCTGGATCTGGACTCCCGTCAGGATTCCAGAGCCATCACCGGCCAACCAAACCACCACGTCGGAGACCTGGTCAGGGGTCATGAACGACTGCGGGTGCAGCGGCATCGGGGGGAAGGCGTGCAGGTAGTCGGGGCGTTCGGTGAAGATCTGCGCCATCACCTGCGGCTCGATCATCGGGGTGTCCACCGAGTAGGGGTGAATCGAGTTGACCCGAATCCGGTGCGCACCGACCTCCAGAGCCAGCGTGTTGGTCAGGCCCACCAGGGCATGCTTGCTCGCCGCGTAGTGGCCGTTGCCGGGGGTGGCCTTCAGCCCGGCCGACGAGCTGACGATCACGATCGAACCGCCGTTGTCGGCCTCGATCATCGCGGGCACCGCCGCCCGGATGGTGCGCCAGGTGCCGGTCAGGTTCACGTCGATGACGGTGTTCCACTGCTCGTCGGTGAGCTCCCACAGCCGGCCCCAGCTCAGCACGCCGGCGTTGGCCACCACCACGTCGAGGCGACCGAACTGCTCGACGCCGTCGTCGACCAGCTGCCGCAGCGCCGCATCGTCACGGACGTCGACCGATCTAGCCAGCACCTTGCGGCCGTGGGACTCGACCGCACTGACCATCTCGGCGAATTCCTCGGGCGTGGCCGCCGGATAGGTGATGCAGTCCGACGCCGGGGCGCAGATGTCGGCGGCAATGATGTCGGCACCAGCGGCCGCCAGCCGGATCGCGTGCGAACGGCCCTGGCCGCGCGCCGCACCGGTGACAAAGGCCACCTTGCCCTGCAGATTGTGGTTCTGGCTCTCGCTCACTCGACGAGGCTAGCAGCTGCTTATGGAACGTGTTCTAATTCGGCGCCTCAGAGGTCGGCGATGATCTGGGCACGCTTGCGTGCGTACTCTTCGTCGGTCACCGTTCCCGCCGCGTGCAGTGCCGACAACTCCTGCAACCGCTCACCGACGGATGGCTGCTCGGCGGCCGGTACCGCTGCCGGCTCACCTGCCGCCGACTCCTGCGCGACCGCGCGGCGCACCACCGCGCTGATCTGCTGGCGCAGTGCGGGGTTCGCCCGTACGTCCACCATCTGGTTCAGACCCACGCCGTGCGATTTGAGCAACTGCAGGATCTCCATCAGCGGGCCGGATCGCCCGCTCAGATCGTAGGTCTGGCCGTCTTCGGCAACGGTGAACTGCGCAGGCACCAGCCCGTTGACCAACGCGCTTCGTTCCCAGTCGATCAGGTGCTTGCCGCTGACCGGGTCGACTTGGACCACTAGCTTGCGGGCGGTGATGTTCCCCAATCGGCTGACGCTGGCGATGACCCGGTCTTCGCGATCCATCGGGGTCAGGCCCGGCCCGGTGATGTGCAACTGCAGTTTGACCAACGGCTGGTCGTTGATCCGTGTACCGGTCTCGGTGATGCCGTTGATCTGCGCGAGCCCCAATACCCCGTCGCGTTCCAGCAGGGCGGCATCGCTGGCCGATCTCGCCCCGAAATACGCCAGCGCAAGGGCCACCAGTACGTCGACCACGGTGATCGCGATACCGCTGTAGTACATCCACCGCGTCAGCTCGTACTCGCCGATGGCGTAGTAGACGATCAGGAAAATGGGCCCGACCAAGCCCCCGCACAACAGGACGAGCAACTGCGCCTTGACGTATCGCCACAACATCACGCGACCAGCGTCTAACACTCACCTGCCGAGCAGACGCAAAATCCCCCTTTTCCCGAAGGAAAAGGGGGACCTTACGACTGCTTGCGCAGGAACTACTTGATGATCTTGACGACCCGGCCGGCGCCGACGGTACGACCACCCTCACGGATGGCGAACCGCAGACCCTCGTCCATGGCGACAGGCTGGATCAGCTTGACGCTCATCTCGGTGTTGTCACCGGGCATGACCATCTCGGTGCCCTCGGGCAGGGTCACCACACCGGTCACGTCGGTGGTCCGGAAGTAGAACTGCGGACGGTAGTTGTTGAAGAACGGCGTGTGGCGGCCACCCTCGTCCTTGGACAGGATGTAGGCCTGACCCTCGAACTCGGTGTGCGGGGTGGTGGTGCCGGGCTTGACCACAACCTGGCCACGCTCGACGTCCTCACGCTTGATACCACGGATCAGCAGACCGACGTTGTCACCGGCCTGACCCTGGTCCAGCAGCTTGCGGAACATCTCCACACCGGTGACCGTGGTCTTGGTGGTCTCCGGACGGATGCCGACGATCTCGACTTCCTCGTTCACGTTAATCACGCCGCGCTCGACACGACCGGTGACCACGGTGCCACGACCGGTGATCGTGAAGACGTCCTCAACCGGCATCAGGAACGGCTTGTCGGTCTCGCGGACCGGGTCCGGAACGGACTCGTCGACGGCCTCCATCAGGTCCTCGACGGACTTGACCCACTTCTCGTCGCCCTCGAGCGCCTTGAGAGCCGACACCCGGACCACCGGGGCCTCCTCGTCGAACTCCTGGGCAGCCAGCAGCTCGCGGACCTCCATCTCGACGAGCTCGAGGAGTTCCTCGTCGTCGACCATGTCGGACTTGTTCAGCGCCACCAGGATGTAGGGCACACCGACCTGACGGGCCAGCAGCACGTGCTCGCGGGTCTGCGGCATCGGGCCGTCGGTGGCCGCGACCACCAGGATCGCGCCGTCCATCTGGGCGGCACCGGTGATCATGTTCTTGATGTAGTCAGCGTGGCCCGGCGCGTCAACGTGGGCGTAGTGCCGCTTCTCGGTCTGGTACTCCACGTGGGAGATGTTGATCGTGATACCGCGCTGGCGCTCCTCGGGAGCGTTGTCGATCTGGTCGAACGCACGCGACTCGTTCAGGGCCGGGTACTTGTCGTGCAGAACCTTGGTGATAGCCGCGGTCAGCGTGGTCTTGCCGTGGTCAACGTGACCGATGGTCCCGATGTTGACGTGCGGCTTCGTCCGCTCGAACTTCGCCTTCGCCACTTCTTGTCCTCCTGGACTTGTTGGTGCTGGGTTACAGCAGGTTTGATCTTTTTGGGTTTGTGCCACCGTAGCGGCACGGGCGGGAAGCTAGTTACTCGCCCGTTGCCTTCGCGATAATCTCCTTCGCCACCTGCGCCGGCACTTCGGCGTAGGAGTCGAACACCATGGAGTAGTTCGCCCGGCCCTGGGTCTTCGACCGCAGGTCTCCGACGTAGCCGAACATCTCCGACAGCGGCACCTGCGCCTTGACGACGCGCGCACCGCTGCGCTCCTCCATGGCCTGGATCTGACCACGGCGGGAGTTCAGGTCGCCGATCACATCGCCCATGTAGTCCTCGGGCGTGGTGACCTCAACGGCCATGATCGGTTCCAGGATCACCGGCTGCGCGGCAGCGGCAGCCTTCTTCAGCGCCTGCGAGCCGGCCACCTTGAAGGCCATCTCGGAGGAGTCGACGTCGTGGTACTGACCATCGGTCAGGGTGACCTTGATGTTGACCAGCGGGTAGCCGGCCAGCACGCCGTACTGCATGGCGTCCTGGGCCCCGGCGTCCACCGCGGGAATGTACTCGCGGGGCACGCGGCCGCCGGTGACCTTGTTCTCGAACTCGTAGGTCGCACCGTCTTCGCCGGTGAACGGTTCGATGTCGATGAGGACCTTCGCGAACTGGCCCGAGCCACCCGTCTGCTTCTTGTGGGTGTATTCGACCTTCTCGACCTTCTTGCGGATGGTCTCCTTGTAGGCCACCTGCGGCTTACCGACGTTGGCCTCGACCTTGAACTCGCGGCGCATGCGGTCCACCAGGATGTCCAGGTGCAGCTCGCCCATGCCGCCGATCACGGTCTGGCCGGTCTCCTGGTCCAGGTGCACCTTGAAGGTCGGGTCCTCTTCGGCCAGCTTCTGGATCGCCAGGCTCAGCTTCTCCTGGTCACTCTTGGTCTTGGGCTCGATGGCCACCTCGATGACCGGAGCCGGGAACGTCATCGACTCGAGCACGATCTGGTTGGCCGGGTCGCACAGGGTGTCGCCGGTGGTGGTGTCCTTGAGGCCGATCATCGCGTAGATGTGGCCGGCGAACGCCGAGTCGACCGGGTTCTCCTTGTTGGAGTGCATCTGGAACAGCTTGCCCAGCCGCTCCTTCTTGCCCTTGGTCGAGTTGACCACCTGCGTGCCCGACTCCACCTTGCCCGAGTACACCCGGACGTAGGTGAGCTTGCCGAAGAACGGGTGCACCGCGATCTTGAACGCCAGCGCCGAGAACGGCTCGTCGATGCTGGGCTTGCGGCTGATGACTTCGTCTTCCTTGCCGGGCACGTGGCCCTGCACCGACTCGACGTCCAGCGGCGACGGCAGGTAGTCGATCACCGCGTCCAGCATCGGCTGGACACCCTTGTTCTTGAACGCGCTGCCGCACAGCACCGGGTACAGCTCCGAAGAGACCGTCAGCTTGCGGATGCCGCCCTTGATCTCCTCGATCGAGAGCTCCTCGCCGCCGAGGTACTTCTCCAGCAGAGCCTCGTCGGTCTCGGCGACCGCCTCCAGCAGAGCGGTCCGGTACTCGTCGGCCTTGTCGGTCAGGTCGGCCGGGATCTCGATGGTCTCGTAGGTCTCACCGAGCTTGGTCTCGCCGCGCCACACCTTGGCGTTCATCTCGACCAGGTCGACGATGCCCTCGAAGTCGTTCTCCGCACCGATCGGCAGCTGAATCACCAGGGGACGAGCGCCGAGGCGCTCTTCGATGGTGCGCACGGTGAAGTAGAAGTCCGCACCGAGCTTGTCCATCTTGTTGACGAAGCAGATCCGGGGCACGTCGTACTTGTCGGCCTGCCGCCACACCTGCTCGGACTGCGGCTCCACGCCCTCCTTGCCGTCGAACACGGCAACGGCGCCATCAAGGACACGCAGGGAGCGCTCCACCTCGACGGTGAAGTCGACGTGGCCCGGGGTGTCGATGATGTTGATCTGGTTCTTGTTCCAGAAGCAGGTCACCGCGGCGGAGGTGATGGTGATGCCGCGCTCCTGCTCCTGCTCCATCCAGTCGGTCGTGGAGGCACCGTCGTGCGTCTCACCGATCTTGTAGTTGACGCCGGTGTAGTACAGGATCCGCTCGGTCGTCGTCGTCTTACCAGCATCGATGTGCGCCATGATGCCGATATTGCGGACCTTGTTCAGGTCAGTCAGCACATCCTGTGCCACAGCAGTCTTCCCACTCTTTCGGTTACTTCAATTGCTTGTTGTCGCAGGTGTGTCGGTTGGTTAGACCGACGTGGTCACCAGCGGTAGTGCGCGAACGCCCGGTTGGCCTCGGCCATCTTGTGGGTGTCTTCACGCCGCTTGACGGCGGCACCGAGGCCATTGCTGGCATCCAGGATCTCGTTCGCGAGGCGCTCGATCATGGTCTTCTCGCGGCGAGCCCGCGAGAAGCTCACCAGCCAGCGCAGCGCCAGCGTGGTGGAGCGCTCGGCACGCACCTCGACCGGCACCTGGTAGGTGGCGCCACCGACGCGGCGGCTGCGGACCTCGAGGGCCGGCTTGACGTTGTCCATGGCACGCTTCAGCGTCACGACCGGGTCGGTACCGGTCTTGTCGCGAGCCTGCTCGAGCGCGCCGTAGACGATGCGCTCGGCCAGCGACTTCTTGCCGTCCAGCAGCACCTTGTTGACCAACTGGGTGACCAGCTGGGACCCGTAGACGGGGTCGTTAACCAGCGGACGCTTGGGTGCGGGGCCCTTGCGCGGCATCAGCTCTTCTCCTTCTTCGCGCCGTAGCGGCTGCGGGCCTGCTTGCGGTTCTTGACTCCCTGGGTGTCCAGCGAGCCGCGGATGATCTTGTAGCGCACACCCGGCAGGTCCTTCACACGACCACCACGCACCAGCACCATCGAGTGCTCCTGCAGGTTGTGACCCTCACCCGGGATGTAGGCGGTCACCTCCACCTGGCTGGTCAGCTTGACGCGGGCCACCTTGCGAAGCGCCGAGTTCGGCTTCTTGGGGGTGGTGGTGTACACGCGGGTGCACACGCCCCGACGCTGCGGGCTGCCCTTGAGGGCCGCGGTCTTCACCTTGGCGACCTTGTCGCGGCGACCCTTGCGGACCAGCTGCTGAATGGTTGGCATCTACCGGCTTCCTGTATCGCTGTTCAAAACTCTCGTAAATCCTGCGGTCTGTGCCCCACCGCTACCCCGCGGTCGGGCGTGTCGCATGGGCCGCTGCGGATTCCTCCGCTGCATAATGGACATGCGAATTAGGCCAGGCGCGCGCGTTATGTCACCAAACGCGCCTCGGTGGCCAGGCACGAGCTACCACAATACCCGGCAGCACTCCAGCAGGTCAAAGCGCGTGCCCAGCGTCCCCCGCGGCCCCTCCCACCTGCTCGGTGTCTACTGGGTGCGGCTGTCCATCGCCGAGGCCAGCCTGCGCACCATGTCGGAGAAGACGGCGTCGGTGTCCACGTCATCCATCACGCCGGTCATCTCCAGCAGGACAAATCCGTGCATGGCCGCCCAGAACTCCAGGGCGGCGTGAAACGCCCGGTCTCCTTCGAGCCCGTAGGACGCCAAAACCTCGATGACCGGGGCGGCGGCGCGGCTGGCCGCGGCGGTGTACTCCGGGTCGTCGCCGCCCAGCGGCATCCGGGTGAACGCCGAATACCGGCCCGGGTGGTGGTGGGCGTAGCTGCGGTAGGCGCCGGCCATCACCAGCACCGCGTCGTCGCGGGCGCGGCCCTGGCCGACCTGGGTCAGCATCTCCAGAATGTCGTCGATGACGCGCATGCGCATGGCGCGGCGCAGGTCACCCAGGCTGTGCACGTGGTTGTACAGCGACGGGCCCTTGGTGCCCAGCTGGGTGGCCAACGCGTTGATGGTCAGCGCGTCCCAGCCCTCCCGGTCCAGGAAGTTCAAGGCCGCGTTGACGATGGCTTCGCGGCTCAGCTTGACCGGGCGCGCCCCCGATTTGCCGTTGGCGCGCGAGCGACCCGCCGCGGCGGGCGGGTCTGGTCGAGCTGACATGGCGTACGCCCTTCGTATCGTGCGGCAGGAGATCAGCACAGAACTCTAATCGAACGATTAGTAGGGGAACCCGAGTACGCGCCAGCTGGTGCGACGTAAGCTTTGCCGAAATTGCGTCCGCCGAGAGGGGCCCGGAGATGAAATGGACTGCGCTGGCTGGTGCGCTGCTGGGTCTGGCCGCCGGTTCACTGGGGGCAGCCACAAGCGCGCACGCCGTGCCCGGCGACATCCACATCTACGGGGTGCACGAGACCCACACCCTGGACTGCAACGGCGGGACGCTGTTCATCAACGGCGTCAACCTCACCATCCATGCGATGGGAACCTGCTGGGCGGTGACCACGCAGGGTTCGCAGAACACCGTGATCGCCGACACCATCGTCAACGACGTCACCGTCTACGGCAACGACACGACCGTGTACTACCACAACGGCGACCCGCTGCTGTTCGACCGCGGTCGTGAGCTGGGGATGACGAACCGGCTCGCGCGCGTACCGGCGTGACCCAGGTTCGCCACGTAGCACTGGGCTCGTTGCTCGCCGGCGGAATGACACTGCTGGCGACCGTGCTCACCGGCTGCGAGTCGGCCGCGCCGCCCAAATCCGCCCGGATCTCGAAGAACTATGACGGGCAGTTCTCCAACACCATCAGCCTCGAGTCGTTCGGCTCGACGTCGCCGGTGGACTGCGCCGACGGCAAGTCGCTCAATGTGCTCGGGTCGAACAACAAGCTGACCGTCCGGGGCCGCTGCGAGGCGGTGAGCGTGACCGGCTCCGACAATCGGATCACCATCGAGCGGGTCGACAAGACGCTGCAGATAACCGGACTCAACAACACCATCAGCTATCGCGGCGGCGATCCGAAGATCGACAACCGCGGGCCGGGCAACACCATCGCCGACAAGCGCTGACCCGACCCAGGCCTCGCTACGCCGCCCGGCGGTCGCAAGCGCGGCGAAGCCGGGCGCAGCGGGCCGCCGGCATCAGGCCTTAGCGCCGTGGCGGCCGGCCCCGCCGGCGAAGCGGCCCGCCCCGCGCAGCGCCTCCTCGGCCACCCGCTCGATGCTCTCGAATTCCTGTTCCATGGCATGAGATTCGCTCATGCCCCACTGCCGTAGCGCCGACAGCCGATCCGAGCGCAGGCAGCCCTGCGGCAACTCGGCCAGTTCCAGAGCCAGCTGCTCGGCTGCCGCGCGAGCCTGCCCGACGGGGACCACCCGATTGGCCAGTCCGATCGCCAGCGCCTCCTCGGCGTTCACCGCACGGCCGGTCAGGATCAGGTCCATGGCGCGGCTGTGGCCGATCAGTCGGGGCAACCGCACGGTGCCGCCGTCGATAAGCGGCACACCCCAGCGGCGGCAGAACACGCCGAAGGTCGCGTCGGCCTCGGCCACGCGCATGTCGCACCACAGCGCCAGCTCCAGGCCGCCGGCCACTGCGTAGCCGCTGACCGCGGCAATCACCGGTTTGGACAACATCATTCGGGTCGGACCCATCGGACCCGGCCCGCTGCGGTGAGTCTGGTTGGCGTTCGGGGTGCCCAGCGCCTTGAGATCGGCTCCCGCGCAAAAGGTTCCGTTGTCTCCCCACAGCACGGCCACCGACGCGGTGTCGTCGCGGTCGAACTCGTCGAATGCCTGGTACAGCGCGGCGGCGGTCGGGCCGTCGACGGCGTTGCGCGCGTGCGGACGATCCAGGATCACCGTGGTGACCGGGCCATTGCGCTCCACGCGCACCGCGCTCATCGCAGCACCGCCTCTCGGTCCGCATCGCGTCGCGCGACCAGTTCGGCAGCGAACTCCGCGTAGCGACTGCGGATCCGGGTCCCCGGCCAGTCCGCCGGAAGCAGTTCCGGTGGCAGCACCGGGTCACGACGCAGGTGGCGGACCATGGCCGCGGCGATGACGAAACGGCTTGGCACGTCCTGGGCATCGGCCATCGCGGCGAGCAGTTCGTGGCCGGTCTGCGTCCAGCCCGCCAGATCCCACAGCGTGGCGGCCAATTCGGCCGGCTTCTCGTCACGCGCGGTGAGCAGCCGGGTGTAGCCCTCGAGCCCGTCACCCAGCTCGACGTCAATGTTGTCCGGGCGCATCCAGAAGCCTTCACGCAGCTCGGCGAACCGCCGCTCGGCCAGCCCCGAGCGCAAGGCGGCCCGGGTTCGGGCGTCACAGCCGATGCTGGTGATCACCACGGCCAGCCAGTCGCCGTCCCAGTTCCTGGTCTGCGGATTGAGCGCCGCATCCTGTTGGCGTTGGCGCGCCAGCAGACGCTCGGAGAGTCCGTAGCCCTCTGCTGAGCGGACCAGGTCTCCGGCGGCGACCAGTCGGGTGAGCGCCACCCGCAAGGCCGTTTCTTTGATACCGAAATCTGTTGTCAGCCGAAGCAATTCAGCAGCGGTTGCCGACGCAGGGTGAGCCCCCAGCAGCACCGAAAGGACTACCGATCGGGCCGTCATACGCACTGTGTCGGACATCGGGTTGTCTCCTAAACCCCGGAGGTCTTTCGACCGTAGTCCCCGAACGGCTCGTCGCGGTGGCGCACCGCGTCACGGAACCCGTGCTCCACCGCGTCGGCGACGAATGCGTGCCCCTCCGGCGTGTGGCGCGCCACCCCATCGAACACGGTGCTGACCATCCTGCTGGTGGTCACGCCCTGCTGCAGCAGCGCGGTGTTGAGTGCGAGCTTGGCCATGATCAGCTGGTTGACCGGCATGGCGGCGATGCGGGCAACCAGGCGTTCGGTGCGCTCATCGAGATCAGCCGGGTCGGGGGCCTCGATCGCCAGACCCCATTCGGCGGCCTGGGCTCCGGTGATGCAATCTCCGGTCAGCAGTAGGCGTTTGGCGCGCTGGTCGCCGAGCCGGTGCGCCCAGAGCCCGGCCGCCGGCACCCCCCACACCCGCATCGGCGGGTACCCGATCTTGGCATCGGAAGCCGCGATCACCTGGTCGGCGTGTAGGGCGATGTCGGTGCCGCCGGCCACGCAGTAGCCGTGGATCTTGACCACGGTGGGCTTGTCGGCGTGCATCAGCGAGGCGAAGCCGCGGACGAAGCGGCTCATCATCTGGTAGTCGATCATCGGGTCCCACGGCTGATCCGGCCGGTGGTTGGTGGCCTGGGTCTTACCGTCGAGCACGCTGCCCCGGTAGTTCTCCCCGCCCGCCGACGACGACCCTTCGGCGTAGGCACCCAGGTCGAATCCGGCGCAGAATCCCTCGCCGCGGCCCGACACCAGGATCACGTGCACGTTGGGATCCAGATCAGCACGCTCCACCAGAGCCGACAGTTCCAGCGGGGTGTCCGCGGTGATCGCGTTTCCGTGCTCGGGCCGGTTGAAGGTGATCCGGGCGATGCGGTCGGTGACCTCGTAGGTCATGGTCCGCAGGTTGTCGAATTCGACCGGGGCGATGTGGTGTCGCATGGCGTGCGCCGACCTCAGCCCTTGACCAGAGCACGCTCGAGGATCGGCCCGAGGTCGAGGCCGGCCGGCAGGGTGCCGAACGCACCGCCCCATTGGCCGCCGAACCGAGTCGCCAGGAAGGCCTCGGCGACGGCCGGATGGCCGTGACGCACCAGCAGCCCGCCCTGCAGCGCCAGGCAGATGTCCTCGGCGATCTTGCGCGCCTGATACTGGGCGGCAACCACGTCGGCGCCCAGGCCCGCCAGTTGGCCCTTCAGCGCGTCGACGTGGGCGCCAAGCCGGCGATCCTGCCCGGCCGTCTCGGCCAGCTCGTCGAAGAGCACCGCCACCGAGTCGGGTTGAGTGGCCAGGGCACGCAACGTGTCCAGAGCGCTGACGTTGCCCGACCCCTCCCAGATGCCCATCAACGGCGCCTCCCGGTACAGCCGCGGCATCAAGGAGTCCTCGATATAGCCGTTGCCGCCCAAGCACTCCATCGCCTCGGCGGCGTGCGGGGTGGCGCGCTTGCACACCCAGTACTTGGTGGCCGCCAGGCCGATCCGGCGCAGCAGGCCCTCTCGTTCGTCGCCGCGGACCGCCTTGTCGGTGGCACCGGCCATCCGCATCGACACCATGGTGGCGGCCTCAGCCTCCACGGCCAGGTCGGCCAGGACGTTGCGCATCAGTGGTTGATCGATCAGATAGGCGCCGAACGCCTTGCGGTGCTGGGCGTGGTAGATGGCGCGGGCCAGGCCCATCCGCATGCTGGTAGCACTGCCCAGCGCACAGTCCAGCCGGGTGAGGTTGACCATCTCGATGATGACCGAGACCCCGCGGCCCTCCTCCCCCACCAGCCAGGCGGTCGCGCCGTCGTACTCGATCTCGCTGGAGGCGTTGGCGTGGTTGCCCAGCTTGTCCTTGAGCCGCTGCAGCCGCATCCGGTTGCGGGTGCCGTCGGGCAGGATCCGAGGCAGGAAGAAACAGCTCAGTCCGCCGGGAGCCTGCGCCAGCACCAGGAACACGTCGCACATCGGCGCGGAGGTGAACCACTTGTGCCCGGTCAGGCTGTAGCTGCCGTCGGCTCCCCGCACCGCCTGGGTGGTTCCGGCGCGCACGTCGGAGCCGCCCTGCTTCTCGGTCATCGACATGCCCGCGGTGATACCGGCCTTGGCGGCCGGCACCTTCAGCTCGGGGTCGTAGACCCGGCTGGTCAGCAGCGGCTCGTAGGTCTTGGCGAGTTCGGCGTTGTTGCGCAGCGCGGGCACGATCGCGTACGTCATCGAGATCGGACAGACGTGGCCCGGCTCAGCGGTCCACACCCCGGTTTGAGCGGCGCGCACCACGTGCGCGCCGGGCCGCGGGTCGGCCCACGGGGCGGCGTGCAGACCGTGGGCGATCGCGGTGCGCATCAACTCGTGGTAGGCCGGGTCGTACTCCACTTCGTCGATCCGGTTACCGACGACGTCGTGGGTGTGCAGCACCGGCCGGTTGCGGTCGGCCAGCGCGCCCCAGCGTTGCACCTGCTTGGATCCGGAGAGCGCCCCGAGGTCGGTGACCTCGTCGACGCCCCATTGACCGCCCTCGCGGATCAGCGCCTCGATGAGGACCGGGGACGACGCGGGATTGAAGCCTTCCAGCGGAAGGACCTGGTTGGTGACGATATGCGTGTCGGCCATAGCCGAATATTACATTTTTTGTACGCACGCACAATAGGTGTAATCAAATTGGTGCTCGGCAAACAAAAACGGCGGTCACGGCCCGGGGTCGGGAGGTTCCGGGCTGTGACCGCCGTCGTTTTTGGGCGCCGGACTAAGGGCTGCGCAGTCCCCCCACACCATGCTGGTGTCGCTCAGGCATTTGGACCCCCTCCAGTCCCGAGTCGTCTGCGCAGCTGCCGCGGTCACGGCGCTTAGCAAAGTTGTAGCACACAACCGACCCAATGTCGCCTACTAAGCGCCAAATCAGTCAAAACGGATGTTTTCTGGCGCACCAGCGCCCGGGCAGAACCCGTGGTTCTACCCGGGTATGCCGGCTTGGCCGGGGGTGCCATCGGCGCCGCCCGCTTCGCCCGGCGTGCCGCTGGGGCCGGGGCCTTCCGAGCCGGGACCGGTTCCGCCAGCACCTCCGCGGCCGCCCGCGCCGTCGCCGTTGGGGCCGACCAGCCCGCCCTGCCCGCCGGCTCCGCCGGCGCCACCCCAGCTGCGTTCGAACGCATCGCCGCCAGTGCCACCGGCACCGCCGACGCCGCCGACCGCCCCGGCACCCTTGGCGTCACCGCCGTCGCCGCCGGCGCCGCCACGGCCGCCCGAAGCCCAGCTTGACCCGGAGTCCCAGGAGTCCAAGTACTCGGCGCCGGTGCCGCCGCCACCACCACCGCCACCACCACGGCCACCGTCGGTGCCGATCCCGCCGCTGCCACCGTTTCCTCCGGGGATGGCTTTCCCGCCGCCACCGTTGCCGCCGTGGCCGCCCTGGCCGTTGATCCCGCCGGTACCGCCGTTCCCGCCGGTTCCGCCGCGGCCGCCCTGGCCGGTCTCGTGGCCTCCCGATGGACCGACTCCGCCTGCCGCACCGCCAGCACCGCCGTCGCCGCCGTGGGCGCCGTCACCGCTGCCGATGCCGCCGTCGCCGCCGCGTCCGCCGTCGCCGCCGTGCGCGCCGTTGCCGCGGTCACCGCCGGCACCGCCGGCCCCACCGGCGCCGCCGGACTGCACGCCGTCGGCGGTAGCGGGCGCCCCGTCGCCGCCCTTGCCCCCGTTGCCGCCGGCACCGCCGGCTCCGGCGTTGCCGGCATGACCGTCGGGAGCCCGGGTGCCGTCCTCCCCGATGCCGCCGTGACCGGCGTTCCCCGCGGCGCCGCCGTACTGGCTGCCGGCACCGCCGTTGCCACCCTGGCCGGCTGCGGCACCGTTGCCGCCGCCGGCCCCATTACCGCCGTCGCCACCGGCCCCACCGTCACCGCCGTTGCCAGCGTCGCCGCCTTGCCCGCCGGCGCCGTGGCTGGCGTTGCCGCCTTGGCCGCCGTTGCCACCGACGCCGCCGTTACCGCCGTCGGTGCCGTCAGTGCCGTTCCCGCCGGAACCGGCCTGGGCGTCGGTGCCAGCCGCACCGTTGACCGTCCCACCAGTCCCGCCGGTCCCGCCGTCGCCGCCGTTGCCGGCCTGGCTGCCGCCAGCGCCGCCGTTTCCGCCAGTGCCACCGGCGCCGCCGTTCAGGCCGACACCGGCGCCGGAGCCGCCCGTACCCCCCGCGCCACCGGTCCCGCCGTCGCCGATCGCCGCGGCGGCACCACCGTTGCCTCCGGTCCCGCCGGCCTGAACGGTCGTGTTGCCGGCGGGGTCGGTGATGATCTGGCCGTCGCCACCTTTACCGCCGGTGCCGCCGACACCGTCCTGGCCGACCGCGCCGTCGCTACCGGCTGGGACGTGCCCGGGCGTACCGGAGCCGCCGGGCGCCCCGGCGCCGCCGTCGCCGCGGACACCGCCGGTCCCACCGTCGCCGCCGTGGCCGGCGCTGGCACCGTCACCACCGCCGGCGCCTGCACCGCCTTGTCCGCCGATCCCGCCGGCGCCGCCCTGACCACCGGTCCCGCCGATGCCGCCTACACCGAACGGGGCCTGGGTACCGCCGACCTGACCGCCGGCACCACCGTTGCCGCCGGCGCTGGCCGCGCCACCGACACCGCCGTTGCCGGCCGTGCCGCCGTGGCCACCGTCGCCACCGCTTCCGGGTGCGGCATTGGCGCCGTCGAGACCGGCGCCGCCGGCGCCGCCTTGACCACCGACGCCACCATTGCCGCCGTTACCACCCGCGCCGGGTACCGGAATGCCGAGGATGACCCGGCCGTTGCCGCCGGTCCCGCCGTCACCGGCGGCACCGGCCTTGCCTCCGGCACCGCCGTCACCGCTGACGCCCACGGTGCCGTTGGTGGCGCTGCCGCCCTGGCCGCCGACACCGCCGTTGCCGCCGGTCCCGCCGTCTCCGCCGTCGCCGCCCACACCCCCGACGAAGGGTTCCACATCGGCACCGTCGCCGCCGCGGCCACCGCTGCCCCCGGTGCCGCCGACGCCACCGGTGCCCCCCGCCCCGCCGTTGCCGGAGATCGAGCCGCCTGCACCGCCGGCCCCGCCTACTCCTCCCTCACCCCCGGTCCCGCCGTCGCCGCCATTGCCGGCAACCGGGTTCATCAAGTTCCCGTCGGCACCCCGCGGACCGGCCGTGCCGACGCCGCCGCTACCGCCGGTGCCGCCCTGGCCGCCGCCGCCGATCGAACCCGCCACCCCGCCGCGTCCTCCCGCACCACCGTTCTGCGCTCCGCCGGGCAGCACCTGCCCGTCGCCTCCCCTGCCCCCGGAGCCGCCATCGCCGCCGGTACCGGCTTGTCCTGTGGCACCACTGGCGGCCGGTCCGCCGGCCCCAGCGCCGCCGCGCCCGGCCACCCCGGCCTGCCCGAAATCGGCGCCGTTGCCGCCGGCCCCACCGGCCCCAGCAGTGTCACCGGTACCGCCACCGGCACCGGCGCCACCGGCGCCCGCAACACCGGCATCGCCCCCGTCACCGGCATTGCCGCCGTGGCCGCCGACACCCCCGGTCGAGACGCCGCCGGCGCCACCATGACCGCCGGCGCCACCGGAACCGGCGCCACCACCGTTACCGCCAGCCGCACCCGAATCCGCGGCCGCATCCCGACCGACACCACCGTCACCACCACGACCACCGACCCCGGCGTTACCACCCGCGCCCCCGTTGCCCGTGGTCGCAGCACCACCGACACCACCGTCACCACCGCGGCCGGCGGCAAGACCCGCACTGCCGTTGCCGTCAGTTCCGGTCAGCCCGTTCGCCCCGTCGGCACCGGCACCACCAGCACCGCCGGCGCCACCGTTCGCGCCACCGCCGGCGGCACCCCCGACACCACCGGCACCACCGTTCTGGGCAACCGCCGCACCGCGGGCGTCGGTGATCACCACACCGTCAGCACCCCTCCCGCCGGCACCGCCATCGGAATCGGCTCCGACCGAACCCGCGGCACCGTCGCCAGCGGCCGTGCCCGCCGCACCACCGGCGGCACCAGCACCGCCCCTACCACCGGACCCGGCGGTGTCACCAGCACCACCACCGGCACCGGCACCACCGGTGCCCGCGATTCCGGCGTCCCCACCACTGCCGGCGTTGCCGCCGCGTCCGGTCGCGCCGTGCGCCGCCGTGCCGCCGGCGCCCCCGGTGCCACCGGCCCCACCGGCACCGGCGTGGCCGCCATCACCGCCGGCGGCACCCGACCCCGCGGCCGCATCCCGACCGACACCCCCATCGCCGCCGCGACCGCCTGTCCCGGCGTTACCGCCCGCACCACCGTCACCCGCCACACTGCCGCCGGCCCCACCGACCCCACCGGAGCCGCCGTGCCCGCCGGCCACGCCCGCGGTGCCGTCCCCGTCGGCACCGGTCACCCCGTTCAGCCCGCCGGCTCCGGCACCGCCGATACCACCGGCACCACCGTTGCCGTGATCCCCGCCGGCACCACCGACACCACCGGCACCGCCGTCGGCCGGAGTGCCGTCGGACAGCAGGCTGGTCCCGGCGATACCGGCGCCGCCGGCACCGCCGGCACCACCGTGGCCGCTCAGGACGGCGCCCGGCTGTACGAAGCCGGCGGCGCCGATGTCACCGCCACGGCCACCGGCCCCGCCGTTGCCGCCGCCCAACAACCCGTCGCCCCCGGCACCGCCGGCGCCGCCCTCGCCGGCCAGGCCGGAATAGTTGCCACCTTGGGCGAACAGCAGTGGGCTGGCGCCCAGGTGCAGCCCGAAATGTCCGCTGCGCCCACCGACGCCCGCGTCACCACCGGCGCCACCGGCGCCACCGTTGCCGCCGGGACCATCGGGTGGCGACACACCCGCACCGCCAGCGCCACCGACACCACCGTTGCCGCCCAGCCCGCCGGTGCCGATGATCCACCCGGCGCGGCCACCGCTGCCGCCATGCCCGGCGTCGCCGCCGGCAGCACCGCCGGTACCGGCCAGGCCCGCACCTCCGGTGCCGCCGGCACCACCGAACCCGAACCACGCCCCGGCGTCGCCGCCGGCACCGCCGATACCACCGGCCAGCGCAGTGGTGCCGACGCCGCCAGCGCCACCGGCCCCGCCGTCACCGAACAGCCACCCGCCCGCGCCCCCCGCACCGCCAGCCGCAGCGGCGGCCCCGATACCGCCGGCACCACCATTGCCGAACATTCCGGCCATCCCGCCGACGCCACCGGCGCCGCCGTCGACCCCGGCCGCGCCGGTTCCGCCGTCGCCGAACAGGAATCCGCCGTCACCGAGGTCGCCGAACAGACCCGAACTCCCCAGGATCGACTCGTTGGCTCCGGTGAACCCGTCGATCCCGTCGCCGATCAGACTGCGTCCGAACAACTCGATGAACGGTGTGTTGATCAGGCTGAGCAGCTGCTCGTTCTGACCGATGAAGTCGTCAACAAGGTCGTGCAGCGGCAGGTAGAAGAGGTCGTGGTACCAGCCGGCAACCGCCACATCGAACGCACCGAGCGGATCCGACCAGTCGATGTCGGCCACGCCGAATCCGGGCGCCGCGGACGCCTCTGCGGCGCTCGCGACGATTCCGTCGAGAAACTCATCGGCGATATCCGCGTGCGCTACCGGCGTCGTCCCAAACGCCAGGAACGCGGCAACCGCCGAGCCCGCGCCCACCGCACGACGACCACTGGGGAACCGACCTACCGCACGCGACATTCGGAGCCTTCCGTCAGAGCTGTGAAACGCCGATCACTGACACAGCAAACTGTCAGTATTCACGCGTCGATACATAACATCACTTATATAGCTCGCACAACCGATTGGGCGAATTCATCGCAAAAATGCGCCTGAACTGCGCAAACGATTGCGTTACACGATGGTCCACCCAAGCCCCAACGCGGCCATAAACTGAATGGGAGCTAAGCAAATATCTCGGCTTGGAGGCCCTCAGGCTCCGTCAGGTTGATATCCGTCCACCTGCGCGGAACCGACTGGCAGGTAGCGCACCGACGATCACCACCGGTGTGTGGGAGGGCTACCGCAGCCGGTCTTTGAGGAACGCTATGTCGGCCTTGCGGCCCTCTTCTGCGGTCTCGCAGATGACCGGGGCGCCGGCGGCCTCAACCACCGCGACCAACAGGTCCGGCTCGATCTGGCCGGTACCGAAGTTGGCGTGCCGGTCGCGCCCGGAGCCGGGGGCGTCCTTGGAGTCGTTGCAGTGCACCAGATCGATGCGTCCGGTGATGGCCTTGATGCGCTCCACCGCGTCGGGCAGCGATTCCCCGGCCGCCCAGGTGTGGCAGGTGTCCAGGCAGAACCCGACGCCGGTGTCGCCGATGTGGTCCCACAGTTTGGCGATGGTGTCGAAGTGCCGGGCCATCGCATGATCACCGCCGGCGGTGTTCTCCAGGTACACCGGGACGCTGGTCTCCAGCCGGTCCAACGCCTTGCGCCATCGAGCGAACCCGGCCTGCGGGTCGTCGTCATCGGCGGTCACGTGTCCGCCGTGCACGATCACCGCGACGGCGCCGATGTCGGCGGCCGCGTCACAGGTCTGCTGCAGGATGGTGCGCGACGGGATACGCACCCGGTTGTTCGGCGAAGCCACGTTGATCAGGTACGGCGCGTGCACATAGATCGGCAGCGCCGCCTCGCGAAGCTGCGCCGCGTCCTCGCGCGGTTTGGGGGGCTTCCAGCTCTGCGGGTTGCCGAGGAAGATCTGCACCACGTCGGCACCCTCGGCTTCGGCGGCAGCCAACGGATTCTGCGGGCGCACATGGGATCCGATCAACACGGCGGTCAGCCTAGTCCGGCGACGATGCGGGCGAGGGACGAGCCGGTTGAGGAGCCGGACAATCAGGCCAGTCCGGTCGGCCAGGTATGCACCGGCTCGTTGGTGTGCATGTGCCTGCAGTACCGGCTCAGCATCTCCGCCAGCGCCTCGGGCCGACTCAGGCCCTGAGCCTGCAATGCGCGGACCGTCGACACCTGCCAGGTGGCGCCGTTGCGTCCCGTCGCCGCCCGATCCGCGATGATGCCGAGGAACCGATCGGCCACCTCGGCGGCAACACCCCACTCGTCAAGGCCTTGGCGGGCCAGTGGCAGCAGCTCGCGCTGAGTCAGTTCCGCCACACTCACCTCGCCCAGCTCCGGCCAGAACAGTCGCGCGTCCATGCCGTGGCGAGCGGCCCGGCGAAAGTTGTCGTGCGCCACCGCAAAACTCATCTGGGTCCACAGCGGGCGCTGCTCGCGGGCCAGGCTGCGCAGCAGACCGTAGTAGAAGACCGCATTGGCGACCATGTCGGCGACGGTGGGGCCCGAGGGCAGGACCCGGTTCTCCACACGTAGGTGCGGCCGTCCGTCGACCACGTCATAGACCGGGCGATTCCAGCGGTACACGGTGCCGTTGTGCAGACGCAGCTCTGCCAGTTGCGGGGCGCGTCCCTGCGCGAGTTCGTCGGCCGGATCCTCCTCGGAGACCTCGGGCAGCAGCGACGGGAAGTAGCGCACGTTCTCCTCGAACAGGTCGAAGATCGACGTAATCCACCGCTCCCCGAACCAAACCCGGGGCCGCACTCCCTGGTTCTTCAGTTCGTCGGGACGCGTGTCGGTGGACTGGGTGAACAGCTCGACCCGGGTCTCCGCCCACAGGCGGTGGCCGAAGAAGTAGGGAGAGTTGGCACCGATCGCCAGTTGTGGACCGGCCAGCACCTGCGCGGCGTTCCAATGGTTGGCGAACTCGGCCGGCGAGACCTGCAGGTGCAACTGCATGCTGGTGCACGCCGACTCCGGAGCGATGTTCTCTGCATGCAGGTTCAGTGGTTCGGGGCCGTCGATGTCGATATCGATGTCTTCGCCGCGCGCGGCGAAGATCGAGTCGTTGAGTGCTGCATAGCGTGCCGAATCGCTCATCCAGTCACCGGCCAGATGCTCGGGCATCAGCGTCGGCAAGATGCCGATCATGACAATGCCCGCGTCGTGTTTCCGGGCCTTGGCCTGCGCGTCGTTGAGGCTGGCCCGCACCTCTGCTTCCAGATCCAGTGCGGCCCGCTCCGTGAACTGGCGGGGCGGCACGTTGAATTCGATGTTGTAGGAACCTAATTCACGTTGAAATGCCGGATCGTCGATCGACGACAACACGCCGGCGTTCGCCATGGCCGGCCGGTAGTCGTCGCCGATCAGGTTGCCCTCGATCTCCATACCGGTCAGCGGCGGCTCACACTCGAAGCTGGCCTGCGCCAACATCGTCTCGAAGACGTCCAGGCACTGCTGAATCTTGTGCCGGTATTGGCGGCGCTGGGTGCGGGAGTAGCTGGTGCGGTCGACTTCGTCCCCCATCTCAACGATGCAACCTGGTCGGCTGCGGGGCCGCAACCCGGCGCGTCCGCCGAGTGTGAATCCTGCGACACGACACGCCGCGGGGACGTCGCAGGATGCACACTCGGCGACAGATACGAAAAGAACCCCGGGGGTATACGCCCCGGGGCTCTTTTCGTCGTCGACTAGCGGTAGTCGCTGTACCCGTAGTCGTCCAGCGGAACCGCGGCACCGGTGGCGGCGCCGAAGTCCGGGCTGTAGTACTGATCCTCGTAGGACGGGATCGTGTACGCAGCGGCCCGGGCCTCTTCGGTGGGCTGCACGGCGATGTTGCGGTACCGGTTGATACCGGTGCCGGCCGGGATCAGCTTGCCGATGATCACGTTCTCCTTCAGGCCCTGCAGCTTGTCGCTGCGGCAGTTGATCGCCGCATCGGTCAGCACGCGGGTGGTCTCCTGGAAGGAGGCCGCCGACAGCCACGAGTCGGTGGCCAGCGACGCCTTGGTGATACCCATCAGCACCGGACGTCCGGCCGCGGGCTCCAGACCCTCGGCCACCACGCGACGGTTCGCGGTCTCGAACTCGGCCCGCTCGGTCAGCGAACCGGGCAGGAACTCCGTGGCGCCCGAGTCGATGATGGTCACCCGGCGCAGCATCTGCCGGACGATCACCTCGATGTGCTTGTCGTGGATCGACACACCCTGGGCCCGGTAGACCTGCTGGACCTCGTTGACCAGGTGGATCTGCACCTCACGCGGGCCCTGCACACGCAGCACCTCGTGCGGGTCCGCCGAGCCCTCCATGAGCTGCTGGCCGACCTCGACGTGGTCGCCGTCAGACAGCAACCGCTCCGAGCCGTCCTCGTGCTTGAACACGCGCAGCCGCTGACGCTTGGGCAGCTTGTCGTAGACCACTTCCTCGCCACCGTCATCCGGCACGATCGTGATCTTGTAGAACTTCTCGCCCTCTTCAAGCTGCACCCGCCCGGCGACGTCGGCGATCGGCGCCTTGCCACGCGGAATCCGGGCCTCGAACAGCTCCTGCACACGCGGCAGACCACCGGTGATGTCGTCACCGACACCACCCTGGTGGAAGGTACGCATGGTCAGCTGAGTACCGGGCTCACCGATGGACTGGGCGGCGACGATGCCGACCGCTTCACCGATGTCGACCAGCTTGCCGGTGGCCATCGATCGGCCGTAGCACGTGGCGCAGACCCCGGTTCCGGTGGCGCAGGTCAGCACCGAACGCACCTTGACGCCTGTGATGCCGGCAGCCAGCAGGGCCTCGATCGACGGGTCGCCGAGGTCGTGACCGCGCTCGATGACGACCTTGCCCTTCTCATCGACCGCGTCGACGGCCAACGTGCGGGCGTAGGCCGACGTCTCGATGAACGGGTTGCGGATCAGCGATCCATCCGCGGCCACCTCGGCGAGGTCCACCATGATGCCGCGCTCGGTGCCGCAGTCGTGCTCGCGCACGATCACGTCCTGAGAAACGTCGACAAGACGACGCGTCAGGTAACCCGAGTCAGCGGTACGCAACGCGGTGTCCGCCAAGCCCTTTCGAGCGCCGTGGGTGTTGATGAAGTACTCCAACACCGTCAGGCCCTCACGGAACGAGGACTTGATCGGGCGCGGGATGAACTCACCCTTCGGGTTGGTCACCAGACCCTTCATGCCTGCCAGCGTCCGGGTCTGGGTGAAGTTACCCGTAGCACCGGAGTCGACGATCGTGATGATCGGGTTGTCGGCCGGGTAGTGGTCACGCAGCGCCTGACCCACTTCCTCGGTGGCTTCCTTCCAGATCTCCACCAGCGCCTCGTTGCGCTCTTCGCGGTTGAGAGCACCACGCTGGAACTGCTTCTCCAGCTTGTCGGCACGCTCCTCGTAGGAGTCGAGGATCTCCTTCTTGCGCGGCGGCACCAGCACGTCGGCCATCGAGACCGTGACTCCCGAACGGGTGGCCCAATGGAAGCCGGCGTCCTTGAGCTTGTCGACGGTCTGGGCGACCACGATCATCGGGTAGCGCTCGGCCAGGTCGTTGATGATGACGGCCTGAACCTTCTTGTGCATCTGCTTGTTCACGAACGGGTACCCGGTCGGCAGCAGCTCGTTGAACAGCACCCGGCCCAGCGTGGTCTCGGCGATCCAGGCGCCGCCCGGACGCCAGCCGTTCTCGCCGAACAGCTCGGTCTCCACCTCGGCCGGCGGCCGCAGCTGGTCCAGACGCACCTTGATCTTGGCCCGCACGGAAAGCGCACCGCGGTCGACAGCCATGATCGCCTCGGCCGGCGAGGAGTACACACCGGTCTCCGGACGGTCCTTGGCGGCCGGGGTGTATTCGCCTGCGTCACCGGAGATCTCGGTGGTCAGGTAGTACAGCCCGGTAACCATGTCCAGTCGCGGCATGGCCAGCGGACGGCCCGAGGCCGGCGACAGGATGTTGTTGCTCGACAGCATCAGGATGCGGGCCTCGGCCTGCGCCTCGGCGCTCAGCGGCAGGTGCACGGCCATCTGGTCACCGTCGAAGTCGGCGTTGAAGGCCTCACACACCAGCGGGTGCAGCTGAATTGCCTTGCCTTCCACCAGCTGCGGCTCGAAGGCCTGGATACCCAGGCGGTGCAGCGTAGGTGCCCGGTTGAGCAGCACCGGGTGCTCGGCGATGACCTCTTCGAGGACATCCCACACCTGGGGGCGCTGCCGCTCCACCATCCGCTTGGCGCTCTTGATGTTCTGCGCGTGGTTGAGGTCAACCAGTCGCTTCATCACGAACGGCTTGAACAGCTCCAGAGCCATCAGCTTGGGCAGACCACACTGGTGCAGCTTGAGCTGCGGACCGACCACGATGACCGAACGGCCCGAGTAGTCGACACGCTTGCCGAGCAGGTTCTGACGGAACCGGCCCTGCTTGCCCTTGAGCAGGTCGGACAGCGACTTCAGCGGACGGTTGCCCGGTCCGGTGACCGGCCGGCCGCGGCGGCCGTTGTCGAACAGCGCGTCGACGGACTCCTGCAGCATCCGCTTCTCGTTGTTGACGATGATCTCGGGCGCACCGAGGTCGATCAGTCGCTTGAGGCGGTTGTTGCGGTTGATGACCCGGCGGTACAGGTCGTTGAGGTCGGACGTGGCGAACCGGCCACCGTCGAGCTGCACCATCGGACGCAGCTCCGGCGGGATCACCGGCACCGCGTCGAGCACCATGCCCATCGGGGAGTTACCCGACTGCTGGAAGGCGGCGACCACCTTGAGGCGCTTGAGAGCACGAAGCTTCTTCTGCCCCTTGCCGTTCTTGATGATGTCGCGCAGCAGCTCGGCCTCGGCGTGGATGTCGAAGGTCTCGATCAGCTTCTGGATCGACTCCGCACCCATGGCACCGGTGAAGTACTCGCCGTAGCGGTCCACCAGCTCGCGGTAGACGGTCTCGTCGACGATCAGCTGCTTGGGAGCCAGCTTGACGAAGGTGTCCCAGATGTTGTCGAGGCGGTCCAGCTCACGCTGCGACCGGTCGCGCAGCTGACGCATTTCACGCTCGCCGCCGTCGCGAACCTTGCGGCGCACATCGGCTTTCGCACCCTCGGCCTCCAGCTCGGCCAGGTCGGCCTCCAGCTTCTGGGCGCGGGCTTCCAGGTCGGCGTCCCGCTGGTCCTCGACAGCCTTCTTCTCGACGACCATCTCGGCTTCCAGCGTGGACAGCTCGTTGTGGCGCATCTCGGTGTCGACACTGGTGATCACGTAGGCCGCGAAGTAGATGATCTTCTCGAGGTCCTTGGGCGCCAGGTCCAGCAGGTAGCCCAAGCGCGACGGCACGCCCTTGAAGTACCAGATGTGGGTGACCGGGGCGGCCAGTTCGATGTGGCCCATCCGCTCACGACGCACCTTGGCGCGAGTCACCTCGACGCCACAGCGCTCACAGATGATGCCCTTGAAGCGCACCCGCTTGTACTTGCCGCAGTAGCACTCCCAGTCGCGAGTCGGTCCGAAGATCTTCTCGCAGAACAGGCCGTCCTTCTCGGGCTTGAGCGTGCGGTAGTTGATCGTTTCCGGCTTCTTGACCTCACCGTAGGACCATTGCCGGATGTCCTCCGCGGTCGCCAGGCCGATGCGGAGCTCATCGAAGAAGTTGACGTCGAGCACGTAACTCCCTTTCCCCTTGCGGGTTTAGTAGCGAGTAATTAAGCGAGGTCCTCAACAGAGGCGGATTCGTTGCGGGACAGGTTGATTCCCAGGTTGGCGGCTGCCCGCTCCAGGTCCTCGTCCTCGCCTTCGCGCAATTCGATCGCCGCACCGTCCTTCGCCAGCACCTCAACGTTGAGGCACAGCGACTGCAGCTCTTTGAGCAGCACCTTGAAGGACTCCGGGATACCCGGCTCGGGGATGTTCTCGCCCTTGACGATCGCCTCGTAGACCTTGACACGGCCGACCGTGTCGTCGGACTTGATCGTCAGCAACTCCTGCAGCGTGTACGCCGCACCGTAGGCCTGCATGGCCCAGCACTCCATCTCACCGAACCGCTGGCCACCGAACTGCGCCTTACCACCCAACGGCTGCTGGGTGATCATCGAGTACGGGCCGGTGGAACGGGCGTGGATCTTGTCGTCCACCAAGTGGTGCAGCTTCATGATGTACATGTAGCCAACGGTCACCGGGTACGGGAACGGCTCACCGGAGCGACCGTCGAACAGCATCGCCTTGCCGTCACCGTTGACCATGACCTCGCCGTCGCGGTTGGCCAGCGTCGAGGAGAGCAGACCCTGCAGCTCCTCTTCGCGGGCACCGTCGAACACCGGGGTCGCGGTACGGGTGTCCGCTCCGGCCGAGTACAGCTCCTCGGGGAGCTTGTCCGCCCAGTCCGGCACGCCGGCCGCCACATCGATGTTCCAGCCGGTCTTGGCGATCCAGCCCAGGTGGGTCTCCAGGATCTGACCGATGTTCATACGACGGGGCACACCGTGGGTGTTCAAGATGATGTCGACCGGGGTGCCGTCCGGCAGGAACGGCATGTCCTCGGCCGGCAGGATCTTGCCGATGACGCCCTTGTTGCCGTGGCGTCCGGCCAGCTTGTCACCGTCGGAGATCTTGCGCTTCTGCGCGACGTAGACGCGCACCAGCTCGTTGACGCCGGCGGGCAGCTCGTCGTCGTCCTCGCGGGAGAACACCCGGATGCCGATGACCTTGCCGGACTCACCGTGCGGCACCTTCAGCGAGGTGTCGCGGACTTCGCGGGCCTTCTCGCCGAAGATCGCCCGCAGCAGCCGCTCCTCGGGCGTCAGCTCGGTCTCACCCTTGGGGGTGACCTTGCCGACCAGGATGTCGCCGTCGCGGACCTCGGCGCCGATGCGGACGATGCCGCGCTCGTCGAGGTCAGCCAGCACCTCATCGGAGACGTTCGGGATGTCCCGAGTGATCTCCTCGGCGCCCAGCTTGGTGTCGCGGGCGTCGATCTCGTGCTCCTCGATGTGAATCGAGGTCAGCGTGTCCTCCTCGACCAGCCTGTTGGACAGGATGATCGCGTCCTCGTAGTTGTGCCCTTCCCACGGCATGATCGCCACGAGCAGGTTCTTGCCCAGGGCCATCTCGCCGTTGTCGGTGCACGGGCCGTCCGCGATCACCTGGCCGGCCTCGACACGCTGGCCGGCGTCGACGATCGGACGCTGGTTGGCGCAGGTGCCGTGGTTGGACCGGTTGAACTTGCGCATCCGGTAGGTCTGCCGGGTGCCGTCATCGGCCATCACCGTGACGTAGTCGGCGGACACCTCCTCGATGACACCGGTCTTGTCGGCGACGATCACGTCGCCCGCGTCGATCGCGGCCCGCAGCTCCATGCCGGTACCCACCAGCGGCGCCTCGCTGCGCACCAGCGGAACCGCCTGACGCTGCATGTTGGCACCCATCAGGGCACGGTTGGCGTCGTCGTGCTCGAGGAACGGGATCATGGCCGTGGCCACCGACACCATCTGGCGCGGCGAGACGTCCATGTAGTCGACCTCGGCCGAGGACACGTACTCGACCTCGCCACCCTTACGACGGACCAGAACGCGGTCCTCGGTGAAGCGGCCGTCGTCCTCCAGCGGCGAGTTGGCCTGCGCCACAACGTGGCGGTCCTCCTCGTCGGCGGTCAAGTACTCGATGTCATCGCTGACCACACCGTCGTTGACCTTGCGGTACGGCGTCTCGATGAAGCCGAACGGGTTGACCCGCGCGTACACCGACAACGACCCGATCAGACCGATGTTGGGGCCTTCCGGGGTCTCGATCGGACACATCCGGCCGTAGTGGGACGGGTGCACGTCACGAACTTCCAGGCCGGCCCGCTCACGGGACAGACCACCCGGGCCCAGCGCCGACAGGCGGCGCTTGTGGGTCAGACCCGACAGCGGGTTGTTCTGGTCCATGAACTGGGAGAGCTGGCTGGTGCCGAAGAACTCCTTGATCGCGGCGACCACCGGGCGGATGTTGATCAGGGTCTGCGGCGTGATGGCCTCGACGTCCTGGGTGGTCATCCGCTCGCGGACCACGCGCTCCATCCGGGACAGCCCGACCCGGATCTGGTTCTGGATCAGCTCACCCACGGTGCGCAGACGCCGGTTGCCGAAGTGGTCGATGTCGTCGACCTCAACGGGAACCTCGACGCCGCCCGGCACCGTCATGGTGGCGGACTGACCATCCTGAGCGGCCTGGTGCAGGCGCACCAGGTACTCGATGGTGGCCACGATGTCCTCTTCGGTCAGCGTGGTCGGCTGCGACTCGCCCGGGTTGGCGGTCAGGCCCAGCTTCTTGTTGATCTTGTAGCGACCCACGCGCGCCAGGTCGTAGCGCTTCTCCTTGAAGAACAGGTTCTCCAGCAGGGTCTGCGCGGATTCCTTGGTGGGGGGCTCGCCCGGACGCAGCTTGCGGTAGATGTCCAGCAGCGCCTCGTCGGGGCTGGCGGCACTGTCCTTCTCCAGCGTCGACATCATGATCTCGGAGAAGCCGAAGCGCTCCCGGATCTGCTCGGAGGTCCAACCCAGCGCCTTGAGCAGGATGGTGACCGGCTGACGACGCTTGCGGTCGATACGGACGCCGACCAGGTCGCGCTTGTCGACGTCGAACTCCAGCCAGGCGCCGCGGCCCGGGATCACCTTCACCGAGTGCAGCGTCTTCTCGGTGGACTTGTCGATGTTGGCGTCGAAGTACACACCGGGCGAGCGCACCAGCTGGGAGACCACCACCCGCTCGGTGCCGTTGATGATGAAGGTGCCCTTCTCGGTCATCATCGGGAAGTCACCCATGAACACCGTCTGGCTCTTGATCTCGCCGGTGTTGTTGTTGATGAACTCCGCGGTGACGAACAGCGGGGCCGCGTAGGTCATGTCCTTGTCGCGGCACTCCTCGACCGGAGCCTTGACCTCGTCGAACCGCGGGTCAGAGAACGACAGCGACATCGAGCCGGAGAAGTCCTCGATCGGGGACAGCTCTTCGAGAACCTCTTCAAGGCCACCCTTGGGCGCAGCACCGGTCTGCTGGGCCCTCTTCTCGCGCCACTCCGACGCCCCGATCAGCCACTGGAACGAGTCGGTCTGCACGTCCAGCAGACCCGGAACCTCAAGCGGTTCGCGCAGCTTGGCAAAGGAGACCCGATTCGGGGCCCCGGGCACAGAACTATTGGGAGAATTCTGGGTAGTAGAAGCGTTCTTTTTGCTCTGGCGGGAGACTGCCAAGATGCATCCTTCCAGCACCTAATGCGGCCAGCGGATCCCGGCTCTCACCGGACCCCGTTCGCTGCGAATATTCGACCGTTGGTTCGGCTGGCGAACGATCTGTCCGGTCTCACGCACAGCCAAACCACGAGGTAACAAGCCAAAACGAGCCAAAACGTGACTCAGGCTGGTAACGCGGTGTTCGGGTGCGGGTAAGGGATGGGCAGGAGGAAGCCAGCGCAACGTCCAACAATAGCGCAGGCTGACGCAATCCTCAACTGCGATGTCCCGGGGCCCTGTCGGTGCTGGCTGACCTCCGCCGGGCTCTCCGCACGTGTGCTGGTGACCAGATTGGACCGTTTAGGTCCGTCCGTCAAGAGCTGACACGGCGCGAGCCTGCACGGATTCAGCCAGGCGGGGTCGGGATCGACGCGGTGGGAGCCTCTTCGTCTGCCGGGAACTCGTGCACGGCGTACTTGTGAGTGCCCTCGAGATCGTCCCGGATGGCCGCCTGCGCGTTGGGCGGCAGGGTGTGCAGGATCTCGCGCACCCGGGCCCTGCGACGTGCCACGCCCATGCGCTCCGGCAAGCCGGGAGTCGCGCTGAGCTGGGGCGGCACGCCCTCGATCTCTTCGACGCCGCCGTCGCTCTGGCCGGCGGCGATCATGGCCTCCTCGGCCGCCGCGGTCGCCTGGTCCTTCTCCTCGGACATGCCGATGGGACCGATGCGCCGGCCGTTGAGGAACTGGCGGACCACCGGCTCCTCGGACGTCAGCAGCACCTCGCGGGGCCCGAACATCACCAACTCCTTGCGGAACAGCATCCCGATGTTGTCCGGCACGGTGCGCGCGATGTTGATGTTGTGCGTAACGATCAAGATGGTGGCGTCGATCTGGGCGTTGATGTCGATCAGCAGCTGGCTCAGGTACGCCGTGCGGACCGGGTCCAGACCGGAGTCCGGCTCGTCGCAGAGGATGATCTTCGGGTCGAGCACCAGGGCGCGGGCCAGACCGGCACGCTTGCGCATACCGCCGGAGATCTCACCCGGGAACTTGTAGCCGTCATTAGGCATACCGACCATCTCGAGCTTCTCCATGACGATGTCACGGATTTGGCTCTCGGACTTCTTGGTGTGCTCACGCAGCGGGAAGGCGGTGTTGTCGTAGATGTTCATCGACCCGAACAGAGCGCCGTCCTGGAACAGCACGCCGAACAGCGTGCGGATCTCGTAGAGCTCCTTGGCCGAACACTGCAGGATGTCGGTGCCGTCGATGACGATCGAACCGCGCTCGGGGCGCAAGAGGCCGATCAGCGACTTCAAGAACACGGACTTGCCGGTACCGGAGGGTCCGAGCAGAACGCTGACCTCTCCCTCGGGAATAGTCATAGTGACGTCTTCCCAGATCCGGGCCGATCCGAAGGACTTGGTAAGCCCCTGTACCTCGATGGCGACACCCATTAGTGAGGTCCTTCCGCAACGTCTGTTCGTGCCACGACTGGCTTGTGGCTTGGGCCACTGTAGCGCACAGGTGCGACCCTTATCGGCGGTCCGCCTCAGTCGGCGGGTGTCCAATTGCCATGGAAGCCCATCGGAACCCGTTGTGGCAGGTGAACGGTGGCTACAGGCTCACAGGTCGCGGCGTCGAGTATGACTAATTGCCCCTCGTTCTGGCCGCGGTGGTGGCCCATTCCCATCAGAATGCCGTCGTCCTCGGCCAAATTCTCGTTCAAGCCCCCCGGGCGCGGCACGAATGACATCTCGCCGAGCACGAGCTGCGGGTCGATCGGAGCGGTGATACTCGAGCCGGTCAGGTAGTCGTGCTTGTACAGCGTGGTCGACATCTGGGCCTGGACGTCGCCGATGAAGCCGCCGTTGATCCCGACGGCGTAACCGAAGCGGTGCTTGGACCCCAGCAGCGCGTCGTTGATCCGGGGAAATTCCTGCGGTCGGTCATCACGAGACTCGGTGCGCACCGCGCCGGTGTCGAGGTTGATGGTCCAGCGGTCCAGCATTGGCGGGGCGTCGCCAGGGCCGCGCCGGTCGACGTCGAAGACCTTCGCGTAGCGCACCACGTCGAGCACCAGCAGTTCGTGCCCGGCCGGCGAGACCTCGGTGTAGGCGTTGAGCGGGTGGAAGACATAACAGGGCTCGACGTCGAACCACCGCACCTTCGGCTCGCCTTCACGCGGCATCACTCCGATGCGCGCCGGATAGTCGGCATTCCACGAGTACGGCAGCCCGCCCGGCGGCCGGCTGTCGCGATTGACCATCGCGGTGATCGGGCTGGGCACCCGAACCCGGCCGACCAGGCTGCTCAACACCATCCGTGCGGGCGCCTTGAGCCAGCGGGGCATGCTCACCGGCAACACCTGCGCCGAGTCGAAGGTGACCGGTAGGTCATAGACCACGACGTACTTCTCGGTCAGGGAGAAGTCGTGCATCATCGGCGAGCCGGTGACTTCGATGTCGACGGTGCGCCGGGCACGCCCGGCGGTGTCGATGACCGAGTACTGCACGGTGTTGCCCCGCGCGAACGAGTACGAGACGGCGTGCAACTCACCGCTGACCGGGTCGCGGTGCGGGTGCGCCGTGTAACCCCCGGCCAGGGTGCCGTCGAAGTCGCAGGTGCCCACCGTGTCGAGTTCCTCGGTGAGCTCATAGTTGGCGACGCCGCCTTCCACCAGCGCGAGCGTCTTGCCGGCATGGCCGAGCACATTGGTGTTGGGGCCGACGGACTGCATGCCGGCCCGCACGTCGATTCGGCCCGGCAGCGGTTCGCCCAGCGCGGCACAGACCGCCGGCGTGCGCACCCAGCGGTTGCGGTACCAGCGGGCCCGGCCATCGCTCAGCGCCACGCCGTGCACCATCGGGTCACCGGTGAACCAGTGATAGCTGGCCGGATCGACCTCGGCGACCGGATTGGGCCCGTTGCGCAGGTAGCGGCCGTCGAGATAGTCCGGGATCTGTCCGGTGACGTGCAGGTCGGTGGCAGTCAGCTCGGCCTGCACGGGCCCCATGACGCCCTCGAGATACGGGTTCGCGACGGGGGCTGTCTGGCTGGTCGTCATACCGACTCCTATAACATTGTTATTTCAACGTTATGAGCACCGTACGCTGGCTGTGAAACGATGGCAACCGTGACTTCGCAGCCCGAGCGGACCGTACGCGACGACCTGCTTGCCGCGGCCCTCACCCTGCTCGACCAGCACGGTCCCGACGCCTTGCAGACGCGCAAAGTGGCCGGCACAGCTGGAACTTCAACGATGGCGGTCTACACCCACTTCGGTGGAATGCCGCAGCTGATCGCGGCAATCGCCGAGGAGGGCCTGCGCCAGTTCGATGCGGCCCTGACGATCCCCGCCACCGATGATCCCGTCGCCGACCTCTTGGCCACCGGCATCGTCTACCGCAATTTCGCGATCGAACGGCCGCACCTGTATCGGCTGATGTTCGGCAGCACCAGCGCGCACGGCATCAATGCGCCCGCCCACAACATGCTCACCCTCGGTACCGCCCAGATAGACGTCGAGGTACCCAGCTTCGCGCACCTGGTCCGGGGCGTACACCGATCAATACAAGCGGGGCGGCTCACCGTGGCCCCGAGCGACACGGCCGACACCGCTGACGCCGCCGTGGTGGCGGCCGCCGCGCAGTTCTGGACGGTGATGCACGGCTTCATGATGCTGGAGCTGGCCGGCTTCTTCGGCGACGTCAACGACGGGCTGTCCGCGGCGATACAGGTGTTGAGCCCGATGACGCTCAGCCTCCTGGTTGCCCTCGGCGACACCCCCGAGCGGGCGGCACAGTCGCTGGCCGCGGCGGGCGCCGGGCTCAATACCGCCGAATAGCAGAAGCCCCCGGAACCTCGCGGGTTCCGGGGGCTTGCGCCGTAGTACGAACTACTTGACGGTCACGGTGGCGCCAGCCGCCTCGAGCTTGGCCTTGGCGTCCTCGGCAGCCTCCTTGGCGACCTTCTCCAGCAGCGGCTTGGGAGCGCTGTCGACCAGGTCCTTGGCTTCCTTCAGACCCAGGCCGGACACGACCTCGCGGACGACCTTGATGACGCCGATCTTCTTCTCGCCAGCCGACTCCAGGATGACGTCGAACTCGCTCTGCTCCTCGCCAGCCTCAGCGGCGGGGGCAGCGCCCGCGACGGCGGCCACGGCGACCGGAGCCGCAGCGGTGACGTCGAAGGTCTCCTCGAACTGCTTCACGAACTCCGACAGCTCCAGCAGGGTCATCTCTTTGAAGACGTCGAGCAGCTCTTCGGTGGAAATTTTGGCCATGATTTCGGTCCTTTCTGATTCCGGTTAGGGAAGTTGGGTTGGGTTGTGCCTAGTTATTCGGCGGCTTCGGCCGGAGCCTCGGCGGTCTCCGCCGGAGCTTCGGTCTCGGCCGGGGCCTCGGCCTCCGCGGGAGCCTCGGCCGGGGCCGCGGCAGCAGGTGCCGCCTCGGCAGGCTTCTTCTCCTGCAGCGCGGCCGCCAGGCGAGCCATCTGCGATGCCGGCGCGGCGAACAGTCCAGCAGCCCTGGACAGGTTGGCCTTCATGGCACCGGCCATCTTGGCCAGCAGCACCTCGCGCGACTCCAGGTCGGCGATGCGCTCCACCTCGGCGACGGTCAGCGCGCGACCGTCCATGTAGCCGCCCTTGATGACCAGCGCCTTGTGGTCCTTGGCGAACTTCTTGATGGCCTTGGCGGCATCCACGGGCTCGCCCTGGACGAACGCGATGGCCGTCGGGCCCGTGAAGAGCTCGTCGAGCCCTTCGACTCCGGCCTCGGCCGCGGCCAGTTTGACCAGGGTGTTCTTCGCCACCGCGTAGGTTGCCGCACCGCCGAGCGAACGCCGCAGCTCCGCCAGGTTCGCAACCGTCAGACCGCGGTACTCGGTGATCACGGTGGCGGCCGAGCCGTTGAACTGCTCGACGATCTCCGCGACGGCGGCGGTCTTGTCAGCCCGCGCCATGCATACCTCCTCGGTGTCGCTGTTGTTGTCTCAAAAGTTTGTTCCACCCGGGAAATAACGAACGCCCCGACGCAGGATGCGGTCGGGGCGTCACAATGTGTGCCGGCGATGCCGGTGCCTCGTCCTCCTGCGTGGGCCGCCGGGATGTTCCCGGACCTTCAACCGATTGCTCGGTGACCGACGGTCTGTGGTGGATCGCCACACACCATAGCGTGACGAGGGCCGATCGACCAAAACGGCGTCCGCCGACCCAGCCGGACCTAGGCCTGCACCACGCCGATCGCCAGCAGCACGAAGATCACCGCCAGCATCGCCACGCGCAACCAGTGCAGCCGATCCCAGCGCGCGGCAAGCACTCGGGACACCTCGTCGGGGGCACGCCAGGCCGCGATCTTGTTGTTGATCGGCACCAGCACCGCCACCGACAGGATCACGACGGCCACCATCAAGATCGCGCCGGCACCGATGAGCCAACGCTGCGAGCCCGCGACGGCGGCGACCCCCAGCAGCAGCGCGAACGAAGCCAGGTACCAGAACGGCATCACCTTCCCCAGCAGCCCGGCTCCGTCACCGCGCGCGACCCAGAAGGCGTCGTCGGGCAGGCGTCCGAGGATTGGGCGCAAAAACGCCGCCACCGCGAACTCCGAACCCAACAGGGTTCCGACCACTACCAGCGCGAGAATCTCCACAATCTGCTTCACAACAACCGACTGTGATGGCTATGCTGACAAAAAACAAGGTACTGACAAATTAGTCAGCATAAGGAGCGCTGGTGGCGGCATCGAAGACACTGATCAGCGACTGCCCGATCGACGCCGCACTGTCGGTGATCAATGGCCGTTGGAAGGGCACCATCCTGTGGCGCCTGGCCGACGGGCCGATGCGCACCGCCGAGCTACGCCGCAGCATCCCGGGGATCACCGAGCGAATGCTCATCCGTCATCTGCACGAGCTCGTCGCCGACGGCGTCATCGACCGCCATGACGCCGGCACCGTGCCGCCGTGTGTGCACTATTCGGTCTCCGAGTACGGGATGACGCTGGCCCCGGTGCTGGCCCAGCTCTGCGATTGGGGACGGATCCACCTTTCGCGTTGACTCGGGGCCCCCAGTGGCCAACCAATCGCTTGCTAGGCTCCTGTGATGAGCGACACCATTCCCACCCTCGTCTGGGGCACCGGGAACGTCGGACGGCTGGCCATCCGCGCCGTCGACGCCCACCCGGCACTCGAACTCGCGCACGTCATCGTTCATGACCCGGCCAAGGTCGGCCGCGATGCGGGTGACCTGGGCGGGCTCGGCCGCACGCTCGGGGTCGCTGCCACCGATGACGTCGAAGCCGCCCTCGCCGCAGGTCCCCGCGCGGTGGTCTACGCCGCCTCCGGCGACATCCGCCCCGACGACGCCCTCGCCGACGTCTGCCGCGCGATCCGCGCCGGCGCCGCCGTGGTCACGCCGTCGCTCTATGCCCTGTACGACCACCGCAGCGCCCCGCCCGAAATTCGCGAACCGGTCGAGAAGGCCATCGCCGACGGCGGCGGATCGTTGTTCGTGTCTGGCATCGACCCCGGCTGGGGCAACGACATCCTGCCGCTGCTCGTCAGCGGGCTCGCCGCCCGTGTCGACGGGATCCGCTGCCAGGAGATCTTCGACTACACGACCTACGACCAGCCGGATTCCGTCCGCCACCTCGTCGGTATGGGGCACCCGCTCGAGTACGACCCGCCGATGCTGATGGCGACCGTCCCGTCGATGGTGTGGGGCGGCCAGGTCCGGCTGATCGCTCGGGCGCTGGGTATCGAACTGGACGACATCCGCGAGCACGTCGAACGCCGCGCCCTCGACCGCACCGTGACGACCGCCGCGATGGGCGACTTCGAGGCGGGCACCCAGGGCGCCGTGCGGTTCGAGGTCCAGGGCATCGTCGACGGCGAGGCCCGCATCGTCATCGAACACGTCACCCGGATCGACCCGTCCTGCGCGCCCGACTGGCCGCAGCCGCCGGACGGCGACGACGGCGCCCACCGCGTCATCATCGAAGGAAGCCCCCGGGTAGAGGTGACCGTCGAAGCCACCGAAAACGGCAACCGCTCCGAGGGCGGCAACGCCACCGCGGTCGGCCGCATCGTCGGCGCCCTCGACTGGCTCGTCGCCGCCGGTCCCGGCCTGTACGACGCCCTCGACGTCCCGCTGCGCTGGATCCCCGGCCGAACCTTCGGAGGTACGAAGTGAACATCGACATCCCCGAGGGCCAGGACGCCATCGAGTACGTCTGGGGCAGCCTGGTGCCCGGGATCGGCCCGGCGGCGGCGAACTTCTCCCTGGCTGTCTACGCCCACTCGACGCTGGGCCTGCGCGAGTTCGAGGCCGCGCGACTGCGCATTGCCCAATTGAACGGCTGCCTGTTCTGCCAGGACTGGAGAACCGAACGCGACGGCGTCAAGGTGGAAGAAGAGTTCGCCGAAGCAGTAGAACAGTGGCGCACAACAGACCGCCTGGACGACAGGGCACGCCTGGCCGCGGAATACGCGGAACGCTACGTCCTGGACCATCACGGCTTGGACGACGAGTTCTGGACCCGCTTCGCGGGCCACTACGACCAGCGTGAGGCCGTGGAACTGACGATGTCCCTGGGCTCCTGGCTGGCCTTTGGCCGGTTGAACAGGGTCTTCGGCCTGGACGCGATCTGCTCCCTGCCCAGCCACGCGATGACGCAGACCCCCTAAGCAGCGTCAAGGCAAGGTGGCCAGCACGGCCGCCCCCACCAACCCGGCGTCGCCGCCGAGTTCGGCGGGCACCACCTGCAGGCCGACCACGAAGTCCAACCCGGCACGCTGCGCCAGCGCGGCCCGCAGCGGGTCGAACAACAAGGCACCGGAGCGGGCGACTCCCCCGCCGATCACCACCAGATCCAGGTCGCACACCGCGGCCACCGAGGTGATCATCACCGCCAGCGCGTCGGTGCCGCGCCGAAAAGCCCGCAGCGCCACCGGGTCACCGGCGTCGGCGGCCGCGGCGAGCGTCTTGGCATCTGCCCCGGGAGCTTCCGGCGCCCAGCCGTTGGCCAGCGCCCAGCGCACCATCGACGGCCCGGAGGCGATGGTCTCCACGCAGCCGCGGCCACCGCAGCGGCACCGCTCCCCATTGGGATCGACGACGACGTGCCCGACGTGGCCCGCGTTGCCGGTTCTGCCATGAACCGGTGCGCCGTCGAGCACCAGACCCCCGCCCACCCCGGTCGAGACCACCATGCCCAGCATGGAGCGGGTGCCGCGCCCGGCGCCGTGCCGATGTTCGCCCAGCGCCATGCAGACGCCGTCGCCGCCCAACCGGACCGCTACCCCGGGCACCGCGGCAGCCACCCGGTCCCGCAGCGCGAACCCACGCCAGCCCGCGATGTTGACCGGGCTGACCGTTCCGGCGTTGACATCGATGGGTCCGGCCGAGCCGATCCCGACGGCGTCCACCCGCCCACCGGCCCGTTCCAGGGCGTTCTCGATCAGCTCGGCAACCACCGCCCACACCACCTCGGTGCCCTGGTCCGCTCGGGTGGGCAGGGTGGCGGTGTAGGACAGGGCCCCGTCGGGGTCGACCAGGCCGACGGCGATCTTGGTGCCGCCGACGTCCAGTGCCAGGACCGGGGCCATCAGTCGACACCCACCGTGACGGGCGCCCGCACCGCCAGTCGCGCCGCGGTCGAATAGGCCAGCGCACCCGCCCCACCGACCCGGACCAGCGCCCACCAGGTGCCCGGCCCAGCCCATACGGGCGGGGCGATGTCGAAGGTCACCGCCACCTGACCACCGGCCGGCACCACCGCACCCAGCGCCGGTGGGCCGGCCCATTCCCAGCTACCCCAGGGGCTGATCAGGTGCGCCTCGACCGCCAAGTCGGCATGCGCGTCGGTGCCGACCGTGACCGTCAGCCGAGCAGAGCGGCCGGCAGTGACTTCAACGTCGGGCGGATCGTCCACGTACAGCAGCCGGTCAAGACCCGGATCGCCGACGCGGACCACCGCCACGTCTTCGACCTGCTGGAGCCAGGCCCGCGGCACGTCACCGGACAGGCCGAGTCGAGCGCGCAGCGGATAGAGCCCCGGGGCGGCGTCCCCTGGAACCGTCACCGCCACCGGGACACGCATGTGGTCCCCGGCCGCCAGCCGCACCGGTTGTTCGGTCGGTGTGACCACCCAGCCCGGCGGGCACCGCCACGTCACCGCACCGGACAGGGCGGCGTCGATGCAGTCACTGGCCACGGTCAGCTCCAGTTTCAGCAGTGCGCCCGGATCCGCGTCGACCCGGTGCGGATGCAGAGCCGGGGTCACCGGCAGACCGCCCAGTGGCGCCGGGCCGCGGTTGTGCAGCCAATAGCGGGCGTAGAGCGGTTGGGCTGCCTCGGATTCGGGTGCCATGGGACGGCCGGTGCCCAGGTTTTCACTATCGAGGCGCGCGGTGACGGTGGCGATCTCGTAGCCGTGCAGCCGGTCCGGGGCCGGATGTTCGCGGGGCTGTTCCAGCAGGTCGGCGCGGCCCAGCACGGTCACCGGCCCCAGGTCGCTGCGCAGCGTGACGGCGGCGTCGGCGCCGCGGGTCTCGACCAACCGCAGCGTGACGGTGTTCGGGTCGACCGGCTGCGCGCTGCCACGCGCCATCGGGTTGCCCGCCGCTTTGAGCGCCCCCAGGCCGACCCCCTCGGCCGGGTCAAGACGCAGCAGCGAACCACTCGCGGGCAACGGCCCGCCGGCCCCGGCGACCGGAACGGCCAGCAAGGGATCGCCGAATGCGGCGCTGCGCTCAGGAATCGCCGCCTGGCGCCAATCGCCGTCGCCGGTCACCAGTGCGTAGTCGAACGTGTGCGTCCAATGCTGCAGTTGATACGCGCTGCCGTCGGGCGCCGTACGGCGCGGGTCGTCTTCCCAGGCCGCCGACGGCCAGCTGGTGCACGAACGCAGCAGCGCGGTGTGCAACGTGCCAGCGGAGTCCACCGCGAAACTGGGCACGCCGCGGTTGATCAGGGCGACGGTGCGCGCCTCGAAAGGCTCCATCTCCGCGCGGGCGTCCTGGTCCACCGCGATCTCGGCGTCGGCCAGGTCGTCGGCCACCCGGGCGATCTCGGCCACCAAACTGTCGTCGTCGCGGCCGGCGATCACCAGCACCGGCAGGTCGCGGGGGCCGGTGAGGTCCGCCCCGGGAACCCAGACCTGCGCGAGGGGTTTGGCCGCCGGCACCCACACCCGGGCCCGGCCGTGGCGCTCGAGCTGGCGGTGCAGCTCGTCGGTGTAGGCCGGATCGGCGGCGGCCAGCACCGCGCGGGTGAAGGCGTTGCACTCCGGCCCACCCAGCGCGATGCGGGTGTCGGGCAGGTTGGAGTCGACGTCGAGGTTGCCATAGCGGGGCCCGTCGGCCGCCGAACTGGTGGCGGTGACACCGGCGCGCACCAGCGCGACCATCAGCTCCCGCGCCGGCGTGCCATCGGTAATCACTTCGGCCACCGCGACCGCCCGGCTGCCGTCGCCGACACTGATCCGGGCCGTCGCGGACAGACCGAACCAGCGGTTGGCGGGGGTATCGAGGGTCCGCGGGTGCTGCGCGGCGTCCACCGAGCGACCGCTGGGCTCATGCAGCAGGCCGAAACCGCGGCCGATGACGGCGTCGGCCACCTCGGCGACCGGCATGGCACCGGGCACCGGGCAGGGCCAGCGCAGCCGCAACAGATGATCGGCGCCGGTGAACTCCTCAATGGTGGTGGAGCAATCCACCCGATCCATGCCGTGCCACAGGGTCAGGGTCTGGGTGTAGGTCAGCACGTTGCGGATCCGCCCGGACACCACCAGCCGCTCCCCCAGCGGCCCGCGGTAGGCCTGGACGGTGACGTCGCGGGCGACCGCGGAGGTGAACAGGTTCCCGCTGGGCACCAGGTGCCAGGGACCTTCCCCGGACTGCGGGTGCCGCGGGTATTCGTCGTAGACGGCGAGCTGGTTGCCCAGGCCGCCGTCGATGATCATTTCGCGCCCCTGGTGCTGCCACGAGGTGATGCCGCCGCCGCGGTCCGGGTCCGCGATCAGCTGGTGGTACTCGTTGCTGATCCCTGCGCCGGCCACCGGTTGCCAGCCGTGGGCGTCGCCGGTGGGCCTGAGCCGGTAGGCCTGCCAGCCCAGCGACGGCACGTGCGCCAGCCAGCTGACGGTGCTGCCGCCATCCTCAACGTGGGCCGGGCATTCGGTGCCGTCAGGGGCAACCACGCGTACCCCGGCCGACAGCGGTGTTTTCAGGTGCACCGTGACGAGGTCGGTGCGGTCGGCGGCCACCGGGTTCCACACCACGGCACCGGCACCGCCACCGTCACCGGAATCGACCAAGCCCGACAGCACCGCCAGTGCGTTGTCGCGAGCGTCGGTGCCCAGCTGCCAGGCGTCGCGCCAGCCGGTCAGCAGGTCCAGGTAGACCTGGTCGGCCTCCGACCCGGTGATGGCGTCATGGTGGGCGCCGTAGGAAAGTTGCGCCCAGGCCTTGGCCAGTGCCGCCTCCGGGTAGTCCGCCCCGGTCAGCGCCGCGGCGAACACCGCAAAGCGCTCCGCACCCAGGACCGCCTGCTCGGCGGCCCGGTTGGCCTGCTTGGTGTCGATATAGGAGACGTGGCAACCGGTGTAGATCGGGTTCATGTCGCGGGTCTGCGGGGACGGGTCCGCGCCGCGTTGCTCCAGTTCGGCGCGCACCGCGGCGAAGAACTCGCTCGGCAGGGCGCAGACGAACTTCGGCCAGGTGTAGCGGGCGTTCCAGGCCCGGTGGATGTCGGTGATCCAGCGGTTCGGCGGGGTGAAGTCGGTGCCCACCGGCAGCAGAACGTTGCGGGTGGCAGCGACCTTCTTCATCTCGGTGAACAACCGATAGACGTCGTCCTCGGCGGCGGCCAAGGTCGCACACGAATCCATCCACCACCCGGCCGCATAGTGCGCCGGCATGTAGTGGGTCAGCAGGCCACGCCCGGACGGCGCGATCCATTCGAACTCGGATGCGAACTGCATCCGGCGCGGGTCGCCCCGATCGGCCATCGGGCCCCACTGGTGAAACGGCCCGCGCGCCCAGGCGCTGGCGGACAGGCCGGCGTCGGCGACCAGCCCGGGGAACTGCGGATCGTGGCCGAACACGTCGAGCTGCCAGGCCGTCGCCGGTTCGGCGCCCATGATGTCGCGCTGAAAGCCCATCCCGGCCACCAGATTGCGGATCGTGGTCTCGGCGTCGGTGAGGTTGGTCGACGGCTCGTTGTAGGTGCCGCCCATCACCTCGACCCGGCCCTGCTCCATCAGCCGGCGCAGCTCGGCGCGGTCCTGCGGGTGGGTGTCCCAGTACGGCTTGAGGTAATCGACCTCGGCCAGAACGAACTTGTACTCGGGGTTGTCCCGCGCCCAGTCCAGGTGGCCGCGCACCAGGTTGAAGCCGTTGGTCTGCCGGCACGCGCCGAGCGGGCTCTCGGTCCACACGCTGGTGTAGTTGGCCTGGGTGTTCCACCACACCGGGTCGTAGTGGAAGTGGCCGACCATGAACATCGTCCAGCCGGGCTCCGCCACGGTGAACGTGAAACGGCTGTCATTGACCTGGGCGGACCGCTGTTGTCCCGGCACCGGATCGTCGACGGTCACCGGCACCTCGATGACACCGCTTCCGGGCTCGGCGACGGCCTCGCCGAACAGGCCGTCGCCGACGACACGAACCGCTGTCGCCACGTCGGCGTCGCGGTAGTCCACCCGGACCAGTTGCGCGGGCCCGTTGGCCGGCCCGACGAACTTCTCGGTCGATTCGACCTCGAGGATCCGCATGCCACAAACCTACGGATGCCCGGCCGCCGCGTGGAGCCTTTCGGCCACCGTGCGCGCCGCTGCCATCACCTCCGGCGGCTCCAGGATTTCGAACGCAGCACCCACCATCGCGAAGTACAACACCATCCGCTCCGGATCGTCGGCCCCCGCGGTGACGATGCACGCGTGGTCACCGTCGGGCTCGATCGTCACCGCCGTCGGCGAGAAATGCTGCGCAACGATGTCCTTGGCGGCGTAGTAGCGCACCCTCGCGACGTGCCGATAGGGCGAGGCGGTGATCGCCTGCTGCACATAGCCGGCGGCATCCGGTGCTGGTCGCGGTACGAACGTCGTGCCCAGCGCCTGCACCGCGGCCATCCGGTCCAGCCGCAGACTGCGCCAGTCGTTGCGGTCCCGGTCGTAGGCCAGCAGATACCAGCGGCGGCCGGTGGTAACCAGCTGATAGGGCTCGAGTCGGCGCTGGGTTCGTGCCCCGGCGCGGTCGGTGTAGCCGGCGGCGACATGCTCGTGGTCGCGGCAGGCCCGGGCCAGCGTCATCAGGACGTCGGGATCCACCGACTCCGCCCCGGCGTCGGGTGTCAACGTCACCGTCGCCTGGCGCACCGCGGCGACCTGCGAGCGCAGCCTCGCCGGCATAACCTGGTGCAACTTGCTCATCGCGCGCAGTGCGGCCTCGGCCACCCCGGACACGCTGCCCCCGGCGGCCAACCGCAGGCAGACCGCCACCGCCACCGCCTCGTCGGGGTCGAGCAACAGCGGAGGCAGCGCGGTCCCGGCGCCGAGCTGATAGCCGCCGCCACGGCCCTTGCTGGCCTGCACCGGATAACCCAACTCCCGCAGCCGCTCGACGTCACGACGCACGCTGCGGGTGGTCACCGCCAGCCGCTCGGCCAGCTCCTGCCCGGTCCAGACCCGGCGGGCCTCCAGCAGCCCGAGTAGCCGCAGCACCCGACTCGTCGTCTCCGACACGCCCACCAGTCTGCCGAAGATTTAGGACAGAAACTGTCCTATTTACGTGGAACGCTCAAAGCATGCCGGACCCGACCACCTACCTGGCCAACCAGCTCGACTGGCACTGGCAAAACCTGCTGCGCCCACGGCTGGACGGCCTCACCGACGACGAGTACCTGTGGGAACCAGTGCCGGACTGCTGGACCGTGCGCCCGGGCGGTATCGACTTCGCGTTTCCGGCTCCTGAGCCGGCGCCGTTCACCACCATCGCCTGGCGAATGGCGCACGTCATCGTCGGTGTGTTCGCCATGCGCAACCACCACCACTTCGGCGGGCCGCCGGCCGACTACCAGAGCTGGCCATACGCACGCGACGCCGCCACGGCGCTGCGCCAACTCGACGACGCGTATGCGGGCTGGATCGCCGGGGTGCGTGGCCTCGAGGAGGTTGCCTTGGGTCGGCCCATCGGAGCGGCGGAGGGGCCGTGGGCCGACCACACCATGGCGGAGCTGGTCTTGCACATCAACCGTGAAGCCATCCATCACGGAGCCGAAATCGCATGCCTGCGCGATCTGTACGCGCACCGACCCGATCGAAAGGCCTGAAACCATGCCCGGACTTGCCCCACCGGTGACCGATGAACGCCACGCGCTGCGCGAATTCGTCACCTACCACCAGGGCGCCTACTTCGCGGTGGCCTACGGCCTGACCGACGAGCAGGCTCGCGCCACCCCGACGGCCAGCGCCCTGTCGATCGGCGCTTTGATCAAGCACGCCACCGGGATGCAGCACGCCTGGATGTCCCGCGTCGCCACCGCACCGGCCGCCCCGCCCGCGGACAGCCGGCCGCGCGAGGAGAAGGAACGCGAGTATCAGGACCAGTACGTGCTGCGCCAGGACGAAACCCTGGCCGGGGCGCTGGAGGCGTTCGCAACCCAGAACGCCGAAACGCTACGCCTGTTGGAGTGCACCGACCTCGACGCCGCGGTGCCGGTACCGCGCGACGCACCGTGGTTCCCCACCGACGTCGACGCGTGGACCGTGCGCTGGGTGTTCCATCACCTGATCAACGAGCTCGCCCGCCATGCCGGGCACGCCGACATCATCCGGGAGAGCATCGACGGCGCCACCATGTACGAACTGGTCGCCGGGGTCGAGGGTTGGGAGCCGACCGCATGGCTGACCCCCTGGCGACCGGGCGCCACGGCCTAGGGCGGTGCGCTGGCGGAGAACTTCCTTCGCCGATTTGGCAGACTGCAGCAATGAGTTCGACCCCACCCCGACAGGTGGCCCAGCTGGATCGGGTGCCGCTGCCGGTTGAGGCGGCCCGCATCGGTGCCACGGGCTGGCAGCTCATCCGCGCCGTCACCCGGGTTTTCACCCGGTTGCTCCGGCCGGGGCCGGTCCAGCAGAAGGTGATCCGCGAGCTGCCCCAGACGTTCGCCGACCTGGGCCCCACCTACGTCAAGTTCGGCCAGATCATCGCCTCGAGCCCCGGCGCGTTCGGCGAGCCGCTGTCCCGGGAGTTCCGTGGACTGCTCGACTCCGTCCCGCCGGCCGACTCGGACGCGGTGCACAAACTGTTCGTCGAGGAACTGGGCGCCGCACCGCAGGAGTTGTTCGCGAAGTTCGACGAGACCCCGATCGCATCGGCCTCCATCGCCCAGGTGCATTTCGCCACGCTGCACAGCGGCGAGGAGGTGGTGGTCAAGATCCAGCGGCCGGGCATCCGCCGACGGGTCGCGGCCGACCTGCAGATCCTCAAACGCTTCGCCCAGGTTGTCGAGCTGGCCAAACTCGGCCGGCGACTGTCGGCCGGCGACGTGGTCGCCGACTTCGCCGACAACCTCGCCGAGGAGCTGGACTTCCGCATCGAGGGCCAGTCGATGCAGACCTGGGTGTCGCACCTGCATGCCTCCCCACTGGGCCGCAACATCAAGGTGCCCGACGTGCACTGGGACTTCACCAGCGAACGGGTGCTGACGATGGAGCGGGTGTCGGGCATTCGCATCGATGACGCCCCCGCCATCCGCAAGGCCGGCTTCGACGGCGTGGAGCTGGTCAAGGCGCTGCTGTTCTCCACCTTCGAGGGTGGTCTGCGGCATGGCTTGTTCCACGGCGACCTACACGCCGGCAACCTGCTGGTGGATGACGAGGGCCGGGTGGTGTTCCTGGACTTCGGCATCATGGGCCGGATCGATCCGCGCACCCGTTGGCTGTTGCGCGAGCTGGTGTACGCACTGCTGGTCAAGAAGGATCACGCCGCGGCCGGCAAGATCGTGGTGCTGATGGGTGCGGTGGGCACCGTCAAGCCCGAGGGCCAGGCCGCCAAGGACCTGGAGGCATTCGCCACCCCGCTGACCATGAAGTCGCTGGGCGACATGTCCTATGCCGACATCGGCAAGCAGCTCGGGGCGCTGGCCGATGCCTACGACGTCAAGCTGCCCCGCGAGCTGGTCCTGATCGGCAAGCAATTCCTCTATGTGGAGCGCTACATGAAACTGCTGGCTCCGCGCTGGCAGATGATGTCCGACCCGCAGCTGACCGGCTATTTCGCCAACTTCATGGTCGACGTCAGCCGCGAGCACAAAGACACCGACGACAACAACCCGGGAGTATGACCGTGGTGGAGATGCGCAGCGGTACCGCCCGCTCGGGGGATCTGGACATCTACTACGAGGACATGGGAAACCCCGAGGACCCGCCGGTGCTGCTGGTGATGGGCCTGGGCGCCCAGTTGCTGCTGTGGCGCACCGGGTTCTGCGAGAAGCTGGTCGCGCACGGTTTGCGGGTGATCCGCTACGACAACCGCGACGTCGGCCTGTCCAGCAAGCTGGGCCGCAGTCATGCCCGCGGCGCGCTGGTCCCCCGGATGGCGCGGTTCTGGCTGGGCAAGCCCAGCCCGGCCGTCTACACCCTTGAGGACATGGCCGACGACGCAGCCGCCCTGTTGGATCACCTGGACATCGAGCAGGCGCACGTGGTCGGCGCCTCGATGGGCGGCATGATCGCGCAGGTGTTCGCGGCGCGGTTCGCGGCCCGGACCCGGTCCTTGGCCGTCATCTTCTCCAGCAACAACCGACGCTTCCTGCCCCCGCCGGCACCGCGGGCCCTGATGGCGCTGCTGACCGGGCCGTCACCGGACTCCCCCCGCGACGTGATCATCGACAACGCGGTGCGGGCCAGCCGGATCATCGGCAGCCCCGGCTACCCGACACCGGAAGACCGGCTGCGGGCCAACATCATCGAGGCCTACGAACGCAGTTACTACCCATGGGGCATCGCCCGGCAGTTCGGCGCCATCTTGGCCAGCGGCAGCCTGGCAGCCTATGACCGGCTGATCACCGCGCCGACCGTGGTCATCCACGGCCTGGCCGACAAGCTGATGCGCCCGTCGGGGGGACGGGCGGTTGCCGACGCCATCGATCGCGCCCGGCTGGTGCTGTTCGAGGGCATGGGCCACGATTTGCCTGAGGAATTGTGGGATCCGGTGATCAGCGAGCTGACCACGACGTTTGCTACCGCTAAGTAGCTTGTCGGCGACTCCGCGGTGGCCTAAACCACACCGAGGTGCTCATAACAGACGGACAACGGTAGTCTGTGCACACCCTCCCCTCATTTATACAAGATCGCGAGCGAACTGAGCCATGCCGAAATTGGAACCGAAGTACGAAGAACTGCAGTCGATCTACGACATCTCCAACGAGTTCTACGAGCTGTTCCTGGGTCCGACGATGGGCTACACCTGCGGGTTCTACCCGGACAAGGACACCACCTGCGACGAGGCACAGATCGCAAAGTTCGACTTGGCCCTGGGCAAGCTGGGCCTGGAGCCCGGCATGACGCTGCTCGACATCGGCTGCGGTTGGGGGGCCTGCATGCAGCACGCGGTGGAGAACTACGACGTCAACGTCATCGGACTCACCCTCAGTGGCGAGCAGCGCGAGTACGCGATCGAGAAGCTGTCCAAGGTGGACACCAACCGCAGCATCGAGGTGCGACTGCAGGGCTGGGAGGAGTTCACCGACAAGGTGGACCGGATCGTGTCGATCGGCGCGTTCGAGCACTTCGGCCGCGACCGCTGGCCGGCCTTCTTCGACATCACCTACAACGCGCTGCCCGACGACGGCCGGATGCTGCTGCACACCATCACCGCGATCAGCGGGCAGGACGAGGCGCAGGCCAAGGGCATTCCGATGACGATGTCGCTGGCCAAGTTCACCCTGTTCATCATGAGGGAGATCTTCCCCGGCGGGCAGCTTCCGTCGGCGTGGCTGCCCCGCAAGTACGCCGCGGACGCCGGTTTCTCCGTGACGCGGGACGACGAGATCGGCCCGCACTACGCACGCACGCTTGAGGACTGGGCGGCGATGTTGCTGGCCAACAAGGAGCGGGCGATCGAGGTGCAGGGCCAGGAGGCCTACGACCGTTTCGACAAGTACCTCAACGGCTGCGTGGAGCTGTTCCGCAACGGCAACACCAGCGTCCACCAGTACACGCTGCAGAAGTAGCAGCGAACGGCCTGCCGCGGGTTCCGGCTTGGCTACATGTCTCGTCAACCGTTTCACCCCCGACCCGCTAAGCTGCAACAGTTGAACGGCACGGACAACAAGGCGGTTGTCACGTCCGCTCACAGCGGGTTTCATCAGGAAGGCAACCAGTCACAGATGGTGGACAAATCGACCCGGACTGCAGATATGCGTCCGAAATTCGAGAACATCCAGGCCCACTACGACCTGTCCGATGACTTCTTCGCGCTGTTCCAGGACCCGACTCGGATGTACAGCTGTGCGTACTTCGAGCCGCCGGACGCCACCTTGGAAGAAGCCCAAATCGCCAAGCTCGACCTGAACCTGGACAAGCTGGACCTGCGCCCGGGGATGACGCTGCTGGACATCGGTTGCGGCTGGGGTGCGACCATGAAGCGCGCCGTCGAGAAGTACGACGTCAACGTCATCGGCCTGACCCTGTCGAAGAACCAGCACGCCTACTCGCAGAGCCTGCTGGACGCCATCGACACCGACCGGTCACGGCGGGTCCTGCTGCAGGGCTGGGAACAGTTCCACGAGCCGGTGGACCGGATCGTCTCGATCGAGGCGTTCGAGCACTTCGGTTTCGAGAACTACGACAACTTCTTCAAGAACAGCTACGACATCATGCCGGCTGACGGCCGGATGACGATCCAGAGCAGCGTGAGCTTCCACCCCTATGAACTCAACGCGCGCGGCAAGAAGCTGACGTTCGAGACCGCGCGGTTCATCAAATTCATCCTCACCGAGATCTTCCCGGGCGGCCGGCTGCCCACCACCAACATGATGGTGGAGCACGGCGAGAAGGCCGGTTTCACTGTGCCCGAGGCGCTTTCGTTGCGGCCGCACTACATCAAGACGCTCAGGATCTGGGGCGACGCACTTGAGGCCCACCACGCCGACGCTGTCGCGATCCAGTCCGAAGAGGTCTACGAGCGCTACATGAAGTACCTGCGCGGCTGCGAGTACTACTTCACCGACGAGGCGCTGGACGTCAGCCTGGTCAGCTACGCCAAGCAGGCTGACTAGACCCCACCGTCACAGCGAAAAGCCCCCGTCACGCGCTAGCGTGCGGGGGCTTTTCGGTATGTCTTATTCGGCCGCGAAGTTGCGGGTGACGGCCGGGTCCACCGGAATGCCGGGGCCGGTGGTCGTCGAGATGGTGACCTTCTTGAGGTAGCGCCCCTTGGACGACGACGGCTTGAGCCGCAGCACCTCGTCGAGGGCGGCGCCGTAGTTCTCCGCCAGCTTGGCCTCTTCGAACGACGCCTTGCCGATCACGAAGTGCAGGTTGGCCTGCTTGTCGACACGGAAGTTGATCTTGCCGCCCTTGATGTCGGCGACGGCCTTGGCCACATCCGGGGTGACGGTGCCGGTCTTGGGGTTGGGCATCAGGCCACGCGGGCCCAGCACGCGGGCGATGCGGCCCACCTTGGCCATCTGGTCCGGGGTGGCGATCGCGGCGTCGAAGTCGAGGAACCCGCCCTGAATCTTCTCGATCAGGTCGTCGCTACCGACCACGTCGGCGCCGGCGGCGATGGCCTGCTCGGCCTTCTCGCCGACCGCGAACACCGCCACGCGGGCGGTCTTACCGGTGCCGTGCGGCAGGTTGACGGTGCCGCGGACCATCTGGTCGGCCTTACGCGGGTCGACACCGAGGCGGATGGCCACCTCGACGGTGGCGTCCTGCTTGGTCGACGACGTCTCCTTGGCCAGCTTGGCGGCGGCCAGCGGGGTGTAGAGGTTGTCGCGGTCCACCTTCTCGGCGGCAGCGCGGTAGGCCTTGCTGGTCTTGCTCATGGTTTATCCAATCTCAGATGGTTGGTCGTGGTGAAAGTCGGGCCGAAGCTGGCCCTCCCACGGGTACTGCTAACTACTCGACGGTGATGCCCATGGAACGGGCGGTACCGGCGATGATCTTGGCGCCGGCCTCAATGTCGTTGGCGTTGAGGTCGGCCTTCTTGGTCTCGGCGATCTCGCGCACCTGGTCCCAGGACACCTTGGCGACCTTGGTCTTGTGCGGTTCGGCCGAGCCCTTGGCGATACCGGCGGCCTTGAGCAGCAGCCGCGCCGCGGGCGGGGTCTTGAGCGCAAAAGTGAAGCTGCGGTCCTCGTAGACGGTGATCTCCACGGGGATGACGTTGCCGCGCTGGCTCTCCGTCGCGGCGTTGTACGCCTTGCAGAACTCCATGATGTTCACGCCGTGCTGACCAAGCGCGGGTCCGACCGGCGGCGCGGGGTTGGCCTCGCCAGCCTTGATCTGAAGCTTGATCAGCCCGGCGACCTTCTTCTTCGGGGCCATGAGGGGGTGTTTCCTTTCCTACGTACTAAATCTTCGAGACCTGGTTAAAGGCCAGTTCCACTGGTGTCTCACGACCGAAGATGGACACCAACACCTTGAGCTTCTGCTGTTCGGCGTTGACCTCGCTGATCGAGGCGGGCAGCGTGGCGAACGGACCGTCCATGACGGTGACCGACTCGCCGACCTCGTAGTCGACCTCGATGATCGGCCGCTCCAGACCGCCTTCGCTTGCGGCGGTGCTCACCGCACCCGCTCCGCCCCGCGCTTGCTTCTTGGCCGCGCCCTGCGGCAGCAGGAACTTGACCACGTCGTCCAGCGGGAGCGAGGTCGGCCGCGAGGTGGCGCCGACGAACCCGGTCACACCGGGGGTGTTGCGCACCGCCGACCAGGAATCGTCGGTGAGGTCCATCCGAACCAGGATGTAGCCCGGCAGCACCTTGCGGTTGACCTGCTTGCGCTGGCCGTTCTTGATCTCGGTGACCTCTTCGGTGGGAACCTCCACCTGGAAGATGTAGTCGCCGACGTCGAGGTTCTGCACGCGGGTTTCGAGGTTGGCTTTCACCTTGTTCTCGTAGCCGGCGTAGGAGTGGATGACGTACCAGTCGCCCGGCTTGGAGCGCAGCTCGGCTTTCAGCGCCACCGCAGGGTCGAGCTCCTCAGCCGACTCCTCCTGGGCCGCCTCGGCGGCCTCGGTGGCCTCAGACTCGGGAGCCTCGGTGGCCTCATCAGCCTCGGGGGACTCGGTGGCCTCCACCGCGGAGTCCTCAGCGGGAACCTCGGTGGTCTCCGCCACGTCGACCGGCTCGCCCGCAGGCGTATCGCCGTCGAAGGTAGTCACGGTTGTCAGTCCTTCCTATAACTTCACTCGCCGAACACCAGCAGCACCAGCCGGGCCCATCCGTAGTCTGCCCCGGCGACCAACGCCACCATGAAGACCAGGAAGGCCAGCACCACCGCGGTGTAGGTGACCATCTGCTTGCGGTTCGGCCAGATCACCTTGCGAAGTTCGCCGACGACCTGCTTGAGGAAGTTCAGAACGAAGACGAACGGGTTGCGCGAGGGGCCTTCCGCCTTCTTCTTCGCCTTCTTCTTCTTGGCCTTCGCGGCGTCGTCGGCGTCCAATTCGGTAGCCGTGGATTCCACGTCGTCGCCACCATCGCCTGCACCACGACGCGAACGCTTACCGGTAGGTCGCAGCGGGTCGCCGACCTGCCTGCTCACCACGGCCGTGCGACTGCTGCGGCCGGATTCGGCATCGCTGTCGCCGTCGGCTGCGGCGTCGGGACGGTCGAGCTCGTCGGTCACCGCATGCTCCTTCGTTGTTCGCGCTTACCTCGTTGCCGTACCGCGCATGGTGTCCAGTGTCCACCATGGCACGTCAGCAGGGGCGACAGGACTTGAACCTGCAACCTGCGGTTTTGGAGACCGCTGCTCTGCCAGTTGAGCTACGCCCCTTCGCGGTTGGCGCACCAACCTGCGGGTTCGGGAACTTCACCTGTGCGCCGTCGCCGGCTCACACAATTCGCGCGCCCCCCGTTCGCCTCACGGAAAGCGCGCTAATGCTCGGAAAACCCCGAGGTCCGAGTGTACCTCGCCGCAACGGCCAGTTACTAATCAGGCTGTTCGGACGACCTGACCGGATTCGGCATCCCACCGAAGGTTGACCGAATCGTCACCGTCGTGACCCATCATCGTCGTGAACGCTTCGAGCACCACATCGCCATCCTGGTTGGTCAAGATGTTGCGGGTCGTGACGATGTCAGCACCGAAACGCTCGACTACCGAGGCGATCTCCATCCGGGCGTAAAGCGTGTCGCCGGCCTTGATCGGCTTGATGAATTTGAAGCCCTGGTCCACCTGCACCATCTGCATGGTGGTGTAGCCGGTGTCGACGTGGCGGAAGAAGTCGGACTGCACCAGCTTCGCCAGAATCGCCACGAACGTCGGCGGCGCCACCAGCGAGTCGTAGCCCAGCTTGGCCGCCTCCGCCTCGTCGTGGTAGGCGGGGTCCTCAGCCTTGATGGACCGAGCGAACTCGCGGATCTTCTCGCGGCCCACCACGAACGACTCGGGGTAGCGCCAGATCATGCCCCGGATATCAGTTTTGATCGCCATCGCTGCGCGCCCCTAGGCCAGCTTGGCCGAAGCGACCGCCCGCCCGAAGATCTTCTTGCCACCGGTGGTGGCGGTGAGCGCAATGGTCACCGTCTTCGATTCGGAGTCGACAGACTTCACCCGGCCGGTGAAGGTGATCTCGGCGCCCTTGCCATCGTTGGGCACCGGCACCACGGAGGTGAAGCGCACGTTGTATTCGGTCACCGCGCCCGGGTCACCCACCCAGCCCGTGACGTAACCGCCACCGAGCCCCATGGTCAGCATGCCGTGGGCGATCGCGGTGTCCAGACCGACCTGCTGGGCGATCTCGTCGTCCCAGTGGATCGGGTTCAGGTCGCCGGACACGCCGGCGTAGTTCACCAGATCCTGCCGCGACAGCGGAATGACCCGCTCGGGCAGCTGATCGCCGACCTTGACCGAACTGAACTCACGCAACGCCATCGGTGAAACCCTTATCTCCCTCGCCGGCGCGGCCCGCCAACGTCGTATATGTCTTCTGCACGATTTCACCGGCGTGGTTGGTGACCACCTGCTGGGTCACGATGATGTCGGTGCCATGTGCACGGCGAACGGATTCCACCGACACATCGCAGTAAAGTCGGTCGCCTTCCTTGATCGCCCGGTAATACTCGATCTTCTGGTCGACCTGGACGATCTGAGCGTCGTCGGTGGTGACACCGCAATGTTCGAAGAAACCCGAAATCGCCATGTGACCGAACACCGAGATGAAGGTCAGAGGGGCAGCCAGCCCGTCGTAGCCGAGGTCAGCTGCCGCCCGCAGGTTCAGGCTTGCCGGGTCCGTCGCCTTGACCGCGCGCGTGTACTCGCGGATCTTCTCCCGTTCCACGTCGTAGTGGTCGGGATAGCGGTAGTGCGCCCCGGCGAGACGGTCGGCCAACGACACGGTCGGCCTACCTTAGCGAGATTCGCGGTGCGACTCGTGCTTGCCGCAGTTGGGGCAGAATTTCTTCAGCTCCAGCCGGTCGGGGTCGTTACGGCGGTTCTTCTTGGTGATGTAGTTGCGGTGCTTGCACACCTCACAGGCCAAGGTGATCTTCGGCCGCACATCAGTACTGGAGGCCACGTCTGTCGCCCTTCTTCACATGTCGTATTGCTTGCAGTAGCGGTGGGGAGGCTCGATCTCCCGACCTCACGATTATGAGTCGTGCGCTCTAACCAGCTGAGCTACACCGCCCCGATCGGCGCTAGTCGGCGCACCGACTGGCGTCCACCGAGCCCCCTAACGGAATCGAACCGTTGACCTTTTCCTTACCATGGAAACGCTCTGCCGACTGAGCTAAGGGGGCCTTCACCTACAGCGACCCGTTGGGCGCTGCAAGCCTGTAGAAGGTTACAACCTCGCCCACGAGGTCACCAAACCGCGACGACAGAGGCTGGCCAGAGCCTGCTGACTTAATCGCGAGTAAGCGGCGGCGATCTGCTGCGCCCGGCTTCGCCGCGCTTGCAATCGCCGCTGCTTTAGGCTGGAGGGCGTGCCCGAATCCGACCGGCTGTATTTCCGCCAGCTGCTCTCTGGACGCGATTTCGCGGCCGGCGACCCGATGGCCGCCCAGATGCGCAACTTCGCCTACCTCATCGGCGACCGGCAGACCGGCGACGCCGTAGTGGTCGACCCGGCCTACGCCGCCGGTGATCTGCTCGACGCGCTCGAGGCCGACGGTATGCGACTGTCCGGCGTGCTGGTCACCCATCACCATCCCGATCACGTCGGCGGCAAGATGATGGGCTTCGAGCTCAAGGGGCTGGCCGAGCTACTGGAGCGAGTCAGCGTTCCGGTTCACGTGAATACCCATGAGGCACAGTGGGTTTCACGGGTGACCGAGATTCCGATGACGGACCTGACCGCGCACGATCACGGCGACAGGGTCAGCGTCGGCGCCATCGACATCGAGCTGCTGCACACGCCCGGTCACACCCCGGGCAGCCAGTGTTTCCTGCTGGACGGTCGGTTGGTCGCCGGCGACACCTTGTTCCTGGAGGGCTGCGGCCGAACCGATTTCCCGGGCGGCGATTCCGACGAGATGTACCGCAGCCTGCAGCAGTTGGCCGCACTACCGGGCGACCCGACGGTGTTCCCCGGCCACTGGTATTCGGCGGACCCGAGCGCGGCACTTTCCGAAGTCAAGCGATCCAACTACGTATTCAGCGCCGCAAGTCTGGACCGGTGGCGCATGCTGATGGGCGGATGAGGGGATAGCTGATGGGATCAGTTGAGGACCGCTTGTACGACGTCGCGCACGCGGGCGCGGATGCCTGGCTGGCCTGGGCCGCATGGCTGGCCATCGGTATCACCGTGCTGGCACTGTTCTATTTGAACCGTCAACTGCAGCGCAACCGCCGGCTGGCCGCCGAGCAGACCCGCCCGCACGTGGCGATGTTCATGGAGCCGCACGCCGCCGACTGGCACGTCATCGAGCTGGTGGTCCGCAATTTCGGCAAGACCGCCGCCTATGACATCCGGTTTTCGTTCGACCAGCCCCCCACCGTGGCGCGCTACGAAACCGCCTCGGACGGCTACGCCGACGTGGTCGCGCTGCAGCTGCCCGAGGAACTGACGGTGCTGGCGCCCAACCAGGAGTGGCGCACGGTGTGGGACTCGGCGATCGATCGGGCCGAGCTCGGTGAGGGCATCGAGTCGCGGTTCACCGGGACGGTCAGCTACGCCAACAGCCCCGACGAGCCGAAGGGCTGGTTCGGGCGGCGCGGCAAACAACCGCGGTACGAGAACAAGGTGGCGCTCGACTGGAAGGACCTGCCCCCGGTGCGGCGGGTCGAGTTGATGACGACGCACGACCTGGCCAAGCGGGAGAAGCAGAAGCTGGAGCTGCTGCGCAGTCTGCTCAGCTACTTCCACTACGCCAGCAAAGAGACCCGCCCGGACGTGTTCCGCGGCGAGATCGAGCGGATCAACGGGGCGGCCCGCGAGATCCAGGACCGGTTGCGCGGTCGTGAGCAGCTGGAGGCTTCCGGCAACACCGACATCACCGTGCGGCTGGGCGACGCCAGCGCCGAGTTGGGTAAGCACCGCACCTGAACCCGGAGGTTCGTCGAGGCTGGAACCGCCGCACATACCCCGGCATCAGTCGGTTCCGGCTGAGCCCTTGCTTGGGTAGTGCGACGCGCGGAAGCGCCGCAGGTAGGCCGCCCAGTCCCAGGTCGACAGGAACTCGCTCGCCGCGGTGTAGCCGTTGTCGTAGAGCTTCTCGAGCCGGGCACGGGAGATGCCGAAGTCCAGCACGCTGACATCGGTGGAGTTGACCTTGATCGCGCGCACACTGACCCACGGCTGGTTCAGGTAGGTCTGGTCGTGGCCGACCAGCATGGTGCTGATGAGGTTCTCCAGCAGTAGTGACTGTCCGAACAGCCGCAGCGGCCGCAACACCGGAACCATGGCACCGATGCCGTCGGACATCTCCGGGACGACCGTGACCCCGAAGGTGGGCCATAGCGGCGCCCGGCCGTCGAGCCGGTCGAAGGTGTAGATCGGGAAGTTCGACAGCACTCCACCGTCGACCAGGGTGGATCGCAGCCCGCCGGCGCTGGTCAGCGTCACCGGACGGTAGAAGAACGGGACGGCCATCGAGGCGCGCACCGCGTCGGCGACGGACTGCTCGTCGGGATCGAGCCCGTACACCCGCCGGTAGTCCCACGGCAGCCGCACCAGCTGCCCGGTCGTGACATCGGTGACGGTGACCACGGCGCGGTAGCGTCGCTCGGGCATCAGGTTGTCGGCCTGGTAGGCCAGATCTCCCCAGGTGCTCACCCCCAGATTCGCCAGCTCACCGCGGATCCAATCGTGCGCGACATCGCCGCGGTAGAGGGCACTGTCGCGCAGGAACCCCCACACCGGCCCGACCAGCGGGATGGGCGCCGCGTCGCGCCAGGTGTGCAGCGGAACCGACAGGGCCAGATCCTTCACCTGCGCCGCGGTCAGCTGGTCGCCCTGGGCAGCAGCGGCCAGAATCGTGCCCACCACCGAGCCGCCGGACACCCCGGAGATGCGCTGCACCGAGTAGCCGGCGTCCATCAGAGCGACCACCGCTCCGACCAGCCCGACGAAGCGCACTCCCCCACCGGACAGCACCAGGTCGGCGGTCAGTGGCGGGGTGTCGCGCGCTCCACGAGTGGCCATCGACCGGCACTCAGTCCGCTGAGTTCCATTCGTAGGGAAGGAATTTACCGTCGAAGGTGATCACCACCCGGTCGCCTCCCGGATGGGGTTTGCGCTCGATGTCCATGCTGAAGTTGATGGCGCTCATGATGCCGTCGCCGAACTGCTCGTGGATCAGCTCCTTGATCGCCGGGCCGTAGACGCCCACCGCTTCGTAGAGCCGGTAGATGGTCGGGTCGGTGGGAGGCGCGGTGAGCCCGCCCCGCATCGGTACCGCGGCCAGCACCGGCACCACCGCCGGGTCCAGCCCGAGCAGGCCGGCCAGGACCGTGCCCAACTCGGTGGGAATGGGGTGCTGGCCCAGCAGTGCCGAGGTGGTCCACACGACCGGCTTGTCGATTGCGTCGGCCAACTCCTGCCAGGTCAGCCCCTTGGCGAGGCGGGCGGCGATGATCTGCTCGGTGATCTGGCTTCGGTTCATGGCTTCCAGCATGCCCGGCTTGGTCACGCTTCGAAATAGCGACGCAGGTTGTCCCACATCGCAGCGTGCGAGCTGCCGCCGTCGCGCAGCACGGTCTTCATCAACATCCGTGGCGCGCTGATGTCGACGTGCTCGTGCAGCCTGGTGCCGCCGGCATGCGGGCGAACCGTCATGGTGGACCACATCTCGATACCGGGCCGCTGCAGGGTGTGGGTCCAGATCTCGCCGGGTACGCAAGTACGCAGTTCCACCCGGCAGGTGAACCGGATCGGTATTCCGTACAGACGCATGCGATGCGGCGCCAGGTACCGGGTCACTCCGTCGGCGCCGCCCGGGATCTGCCGCACGTCGACCAGCATCGGGTGCAGGGCTTCGTAGTTCACCAGATCGGCCAGAAACGCCGCCACGGTGTCCGGCGGCGCAGCGATGTCGGCGGTGTGCTCCAGGCTTCCGCGTGCCATGGCAGAACCTTAGCCTCGCAGGATCCGATGGCATACTCGCCGGTATGCCGCATGACAAGGCCCCGGGGCGTCGCCGATCGGCCGTACTGCTCATGGCCGTGGCGGCGATAGCCGTACTGATCTTCGGCTGCGGGTCGCAAACCCGGGCCGAGAACGCCCAACTCGATTTCGCTGCCCAAACCCTCGACGGCCGACCGTTTTCCGGCGCGAGCCTGGCCGGCAGGCCGGCCGTGTTGTGGTTCTGGGCGCCCTGGTGTCCGCTCTGCCAGCGAGACGCACCGATGGTCGCCCGGCTGGCCGCTGCACACCCCAAGGTGACGTTCGTCGGCGTGGGCGCACAGGACCGGCTGGACGCGTTGCGGGCATTCGCCGCCAAGTACGGCGTCGACGAGTTCACCGAGTTGGCCGACACCGACGCCGTGGTGTGGTCCCGGTTCGGCGTGACCCGACAACCCGCGTACGCCTTCATCAACTCCGACGGACGGGTCGAAGTGGTGACGGGCTCGCTGGCCGAGGCCGAGCTGAACAGACGACTGCAGGCCCTGACGGGTTCGTGATCGACACCGCCTCACTCAGTTTCGCCCTGGGAGCGGGGCTGGTGGCGGCATTGAACCCCTGCGGGTTCGCGTTTCTCCCCGGCTATCTGGGCCTGGTGATCGCCGCCAGCCGGGACACCTCACGCCCGGTCGCGCTGGCCCGGGCAGCGGTGGCGACCGTGGTGATGGCGACCGGATTCCTGACGGTGTTCGGGATCTTCGGACTGGCCGTCTCACCGTTGATCGCTTCGGCGCAGAAGTATCTGCCGTTCGCCACTTTGGTGATCGGCGTGGCACTGCTGGCGATGGGCGCCTGGCTGGTGTCCGGCCGCGACATCGCCGTGCTAATGCCCAACACGGCGGGCGGAACACCCACGGCGCGCCTGGGGTCGATGTACGGCTACGGCGTCGGCTATGCCGTGGCGTCGCTGTCGTGCACGATCGCGCCGTTTCTGGCGGTGATCAGCACGACCTTCCGACAGGGCTCGACGATGTCCGGCGTGCTGGCGTTCGTCGCCTACGCGGCCGGCATGAGCATTACCGTGGGCGTTGCGGCGCTGGCGGTGGCATTGGCGGGCTCCGCTGCCAGCTCGGCGTTGCGGCGGGTGTTGCCGTATGTGGGACGGATCGCGGGGTTGATCGTGCTGCTGACCGGGTTGTACGTCAGCTATTACGGTTACTACGAAATTCGGTTGTACTTCGCCGAGGGGGACACCGATGATCCGGTGATCGGTGCGGCGGGCGCAGTGCAGTCCTGGTTCGCCGATCGGGTCGACACGCTGGGGGTGTGGCCGCTGCTGGGCGCGCTCGTCGCGCTGGCGGCAGGTGCATTGGGCTGGCGCGCGCTGAGACGCCGCCCCGGGCCCACTCCCGAATAATTGTTTCGATTGTTTCAATCCTAGGCGGCGGCGAGTAGTATCGAACGCATGCCCATCGCCGTCGCCCCGATCGCCCGTCAGGTCGCCGAACGCGCCCGCACCGACGCCGGGTTCGCCCTTGTCCTCGACGCGCTGCTAGAGGCGCCCACGGCACCGCAGGGCACGTTGGAGCGCATCGCCGCCCACGCCCTGAACGATCAGCGTCGCGCTGCGCTCGTCGATGACTTCGTCGCCGGCGCGCTGCCCACCCCGAAGGTCCAAGATCTGCTGCGACTGGGCACGCCGCAGGCGGTGCACCGGTTGCGCAGCCGAGGCAAGCTCATCGGCGCGGCCGTGGGCAACCAGACCTGGTTCCCGGCCTGGCAATTCGACGACGCCCGGCTGCGCCCCGAGCTGCCCGAGATCCTGGAGCTGCTGGGCCGGTTCACCACCGACCCGTTGGCTGCCGACCGCATCATGCGGCTCACTCATGACGAGTTGGGCGGTGTCTCGATCGCCGAGGCGCTGCGCCACAGCGAGACCGCGGCGGCCGCGCGTCGACTGCTCATCTCGCTCGGTGCCTGAACTTCCCGCCGGTTATCGGGCCGCGTTGCCCGAGGCCCGGCCCAGTGGTCTGCGCCGTCGCCGGATCGCTTCTGGAACACAGCTGTGGCGCCTGGACGCCGAGCATCCCGACCAGTGGACCTGGGACGGGTTCGACCAACCACGCTATCGCTTCGACCCGCCATCGGGCGCATTCCGCACCCGTTATGCGGCAACCGATCTCGTCGGCGCGTTCCGAGAACGCTACCGACTGACCGGGCTGATGATCCCCGGTGATCACGCCCGTCACCACTTGGTGCGACTGTCCGCTGCCCGCCACCTGCGGGTGCTCGACCTGCGCACCGACCGCAACCTGGATGCGCTCGGCGTCGACGACCAGATCAGCACCGGCCAGCACGACTCCGTGTGGGCCAGCTGCCAACAGCTCGCGGACGCCGTTCGGCGCTGGTGGCCCGAGCCCGACGAGTGCCCGGACGCGATCGTCTACCGCTCGCGCACCACCCCGGAGACCTCCGTCAACTACGCGTTCTTCGCCACCGCACCGTTCGACGTCGAGTCCTGGCCTCTCGCGGAACGCCCGGATGTGACGGCGGATCTGGTGCTGCGGCACGGGTTTACCGTCGCGTACTGAGCCCGCCCCACTGTGAATATCACGACGCATCGTCGGCGTGTCACGTCGTGGATTTCACACTCGGCGGCGCCCAGCGCTCAGCCCGGCTTCGTTGCGGTGACCAGCCGGGTCGACGCCCAGGGCCCGCCGTACCACATTCGCCAGCCCAGGTTGCGCCACGTCACGTCACGCCAACCGATTTCACGCAGTTGGGCTGCGTGGTGGCGGATCTCCCACAGGTCGGCGATGGCCAACCGGCCGCCGGGCCGCAGCACCCGGGCCGCCTCGGCCAGCGCACGCCGGCGGCCCTCGCGGGACCCGATGTTGTGGATCGCCAGGTTGGACACCACCACGTCGACGCTGGCGTCGGGAAGCGGCAGCGCGGTCATGTCGCCGGTGCGCACCTCGATCCGGTCGGCGACGCCTTCCAGTGCGGCGTTGGCCAGGGTGGCATCAGCCGAGTTGTCGGTCTGGTCGGCCTGCCACAGGTCGACTCCGATCGCCCGCCCGTCGGGCAGCCGTTTGGCTGCGGCGCACAACACCGCACCTCGCCCACATCCCATGTCCAGCACCGTTTCGTCGCCCCGCAGCCGCAACCCGTCGAGGACGTCGTCCCACACCGCGAACTTGCCGGACCGCGTCGCGTGCCAGAACAGCCCGACCTGAGCCAGGATGCCGGCGTCGAGGACCAATGCCACCGCCCCGGCCCACTGTGGACCGCGAGCCAGGGCGAAGCCGCCGTAGATCGCCAGCGCAGCGCACCCGATCGCCAGGGCGGCGAGCTGCCCGCCGAGCGAGACCCGGTGAAACGACCCGTCGATGCCATAGTCGCCGCGACGGTGCGGTGCCTCAGTCATGACGCAGGCCCTCGTCGCCGAACCTGATACCCAGGTCTCGGGCGGTCTGGATCGAGTCACAGTCCAGCGGCACGGTTTTCTGTCGGCGGGTGGCGTCAGCCAAAGGCACGTAATCCACCGTCGGTGGGTTGAGCGCCACCATCACCCCGCTGTGGCCTTCGTCGAGGGCCCGCACCGCGGCGGCGCCGAACCGCAGCCCCAGCAACCGGTCCACCGACGACGGCGAGCCGCCACGCAACAGGTGCCCGAGTACGACGGCGCGAGACTCGCGCCCGGTGAGCGCCTCGAGTTCGGCGGCAACTTTGGCGCCCACGCCGCCCAGGCGTTCGGCCTGGCCCACCGCCTTGCCCGCCACGGTGAGTTCGCCATCCACCGGTTTGGCGCCTTCGGCGACACAGACAATGGAGTACGTCGAACCACGTTGTGCGCGTTCGTTGATCAGCTCGGCCACCGGCTCGAGCCGATACGGGATCTCCGGGAGCAAGATGGCATGCACCCCGGACGCCAGCCCGGCGTGCAGCGCGATCCAGCCGGCGTAGCGGCCCATCACCTCCACCACGATGATGCGGCTGTGCGAGGTCGCGGTGGGAAACAGCCGATCGATGCACTCCGAGGCGAAGTCGACCGCGCTGTCGAATCCGAACGTCGCCGCGGTGCACTCCAGATCGTTGTCGATGGTCTTGGGTACCCCGACCAGCCGCAGCCCGGCCTCATGCAGGTGGTTGCCGATCGCCAGGGAGCCGTCGCCGCCGATGGTGATCAACGCATCGATCTCGTGCTGCGCGATGCGCTGCAGCACCTCGTCGGTACGGTCCTGTTCGCTCCAGCTGCCATCAGGCTGCTGCACCGGGTAGGCGATCGGGTTGCCGCGATTGGTGCTGCCCAGGATGGTGCCGCCCTGGTGGATGATGCCGCGCACCCGGTCACGGGTCAGCTCGATCAGCCCGCCGTCAGGGTAGTCCTCACCCAACAGCAGCCCGTTGTAGCCGTCGCGGATCCCGACCACATCCCAGCCCCGGCTTCGGCCGGCCAGGGTGGCGGCGTAGATGACCGCGTTGAGGCCGGGTGCGTCACCGCCACCAGTGCTGATCGCGATGCGCTTGATGCTCGCCGTCACGCGTCGACCTCCTGCACCGGGCTCTTGGGATCGATCAGGATCTTGGCGTGCAGAGCCGGGTCGCCCAGCACGCCGAACGCGTCCGCCACCCCGCCCAGTCCGACCGTGCCGGTGATCAGCGGCGAAACGTCAACCTTGCCCTCGGCGATCATGTGCAGGGTGTCGCGGAATTCCATTGGTGTGTAGCCCAATACGAACCGAAGGTCGGTTTCCTTGTTGATCGCGATCGCAGGCCGGATGGCGTCGGTTCCCATGCAGACCCCGACCACCACCACCCGGGAGAACAGTGGAGCGCCGGCGATGACGCCGTCGATGACGCCGGGCACCCCTACGCACTCGAAGATCACCGGACGGTTGGGCGTGGCGGCGCCGACGGCTTCGGCGGCCCGCCAGACATGCCACCAGGGCAGCCGTGCCTTGTAGAGCTTTTCGACCGTGCCCACCGCCAGGCCCAGCGCATCCGGCGCCTTCTCCAGGTGACCGTGACCGGCCGCCGCGGCATACGGCGAGTCCTGTGCCGGGTCGACAACGATGTCGGCGCCGCACCGCGTGGCCAACGCGCGGCGGCCGGGTGAGAAGTCGCTGGCGATCACCGTGCGCACGCCGCGCGCTTTGAGCATGCACACCACCGCCAGGCCGATCGGTCCACAGCCGATCACGATCGCCACGTCGCGTTTGCGTACCTCGCCGCGCCGCACGGCATGCCAGGCGACCGCCATCGGCTCGGTGAGCGCGGCCGCCTCCGCCGACAGCCCGTTGGGAACGGGCAGAGTCAGCGACTGCTCGACGAGCATCTGCTCGGCGTAGCCTCCCGGCGCCGATTCCGACAGCCCCACCGCATGGACAGCATCGCCGCGCCGCAACAGCGGCAGTGCGACCACCCGGGTGCCGGGGCGCGGCGCCTTGCGGGTGCGGGGACCGTGATCGAGTACTTCGCCGCAGACTTCGTGCCCGAGCACCACCCGCTGATCCGAACGCATGAAGCCGTCGTATCCGGTCAAGGCCATGACATCGGCGACCTCGTCGCAGTGCTGGCGAGCGTGCAGATCCGATCCACAGATGCCGCACCGCAGCACGTCGATGAGCAGCTGGCCTCTGGCTGGAATCGGAGTGGGCAGGTCGACGACTTCGAGTTCGCTGTTAGTGCAGCTGACGGCTTTCACAAATTCCAGCCTACGAGGGTGCGCAGTAGGCGTGGTGTCAACGACCGGGGCGTCGAGCACGCAGCGCCGCTCCCAGCAGGAAGACAGCCAACACCACCAGCCACGGCCAGGCCCCGTGCTGGTGCACCCACCCGGCGAGCGTGCCCTGTAACCGTCCGGCCGCGGCCAGCACCGGATCGCTTGCGCTGGCGTCGCTCTCGAACAGGCGAAGTTCGTGGTAGCCGTAGTAGCCGACGTAGAGTCCAACGGCCACCAGCAGCGCGCCGCTGATCCGGCTGGCGTAGCGCGTGATTCGGCGTATCCGATCGATCAGTGCGGAGCGAGCCAGCGCCACCGCGATCGCCAATACCCCGACCAGCAGCCCGAACCCCGCCGCATACGCCAGATAGGCCAGCACCGCGTCGTGGCCACCGCGCAGTGCCGCCCCGGTGACCGCCAGAAACGGACCGATCGTGCAGCCCAGCGAGGCGCAGGCGTAACCCACCCCGTAGCCGAGCATCGACCCGATCCGGGCGGTGGGCGCCCATCGCCCACCGAAGGAGCCGACCGCCAGCCGGCGGCCCGCCAGCAGCCAACCGCCGAGCACGACCAGCACGATGCCGATCACCACTGTGGCGTAGGGCAAGTAGCGCTCCACCCTGGTGGCCACCGTGACGGTGAGCAGCCCAAAGGCGCCGAACACCGCCAGAAAGCCCAGGGTCATCGCGGCGGTGGCCGCCAACGCCCGGCCCACCGCGCCCGCCCCGCCGGCCCGTTCACCGCGCACCACCAACGCCAGGTAGGCGGGTAGCAGCGCGAACCCACACGGATTCAGGGCCGCCACCAGGCCGGCGGCGAAGGCCAGTCCCGGCAGGTTCTGGTTCACCTACGTCAGCGCCGCGACCCGGTCGGACAACTCCTGTTGTGACATCGCCGAAGTCGGGTTGTTCACGAATGTCGAGGTGCCATCGGAGCGCTCGAATACGTAGGCGGGCTGCCACGGCACCCCGAATCGCGCCCAGATCGAGCCGTCGGCGTCGTTGAGGTTGGTGAAGTTCAGGTGGTACTTGGCCGCAAAGTCCTGCATCGACGCCACATCGGAGCGCCCCGCCACACCGATGAAGACCACCCGCGGGTTGGCGGCCGCTACCTGGCTCACCGACGGCGCCTCGGCGTTGCAGAACGGACAACTGGGCCTCCAGAACCACAGCACCGCGGGTTTGCCCTGCAGGCTGGCGCCGTTGAACGGGGTCCCGTCGATGGTGGTGGTGGTGAACTGCAATCGATCATCTGCGGCCGTGGCGGCCGGTGGGCCGGCCAGCCCGACGACCAGTGCGGCAACGGCGGCCAGTATCAGCGTGTAGATCCTCATAAAATGCACCACGATCGCGACCGGCCGATGGTTCAGCCCACGCGTCGGGGCCGCGGTTTAGGGTGGCCGCGATGGGACTGCACCTGCACCGCGCCGAGCGCACCGACGTCCTCGCCGACGGCCTCGGTGCGCTGTTGGCGACGCCGCCGGCCGACCCGTTCGCCCAGGAGCTGGTGCTGGTGCCGGCGCGCGGGGTGGAGCGCTGGCTGTCCCAGCGCCTGTCGCACGTGCTGGGCGCCGGTCCCGGGGGCGACGGGGTGTGCGCGGGCGTGGAGTTCCGCAGCCCGACCTCGTTGATCGCCGAGATCATCGGCGCCGGCGACGAAGACCCGTGGTCGCCTGATGCCATGACCTGGCCGCTGTTGACGGTGATCGATGCGAGCCTGTATGAGCCGTGGTGTGCAACGCTGGCAAGACATTTGGGTCACGCCGACCCCAGTCCGGAGGGTGAGCTGCGCCGCGGCCGACGCTATGCGGTGGCGCGCCGGCTGGCCGGATTGTTCGCCTCGTATGCCCGCCAGCGGCCGCAGCTGCTCGTCGACTGGAGCGCCGGCCAGGCCACCGACGGTGCCGGCGCAGCGTTGCACGACGACTTGGGCTGGCAGCCGCCGCTGTGGCGGGCGCTGGTGGCTGCCATCGGTATCGATCCCCCGCACGTTCGGCACCGCGATACCGTCGCGCGCCTGCGCCAGGCGCCGATCGAGACGCTGCCGCCGCGGCTGTCGTTGTTTGGGCACACCCGGTTGGCGTGCACCGACATCGAGTTGCTGGATGCTCTGGCCACCCATCACGACCTGCACCTGTGGTTGCCGCACCCCTCCGACGCGCTGTGGCGCTCACTCGACGACGTCCATGGCACCGTGCCGCGCACCGACGACGACACCCGGCACCGTGCACACAATCCGCTGCTGGAGACCCTGGGCCGCGATCTGCGTGAGCTGCAGCGCGGTCTGCCGGCCAAGCGCGACAGCGATGAATACCTGCGTGCCGTGACGCGGCCGGACACACTCTTGGGCTGGCTGCAATCCGATCTGGGCGCCAACGCGCTACGCCCCCAGGGCCGCAACCACGCGGTATCCGACCACTCGGTGCAGGTGCACAGCTGCCACAGCCCGGCCCGTCAGGTCGACGTACTACGCGAAGTCCTGCTCGGGCTGCTGCACGACGACCCGACGCTGGAGCCCCGCGACATCGTGGTGATGTGCCCGGACATCGAGACGTATGCGCCGTTGATCGTCGCCGACTTCGGTCTGGGCGAGCTGGCCGGTGACACCCACCCGGCGCACCGGTTGCGGGTGCAGCTCGCCGACCGGGCGCTGGCCCAGACCAATCCGCTGCTGGCGGTGGCGGCCGAACTGCTGGAGATCGCCGGCAGCCGCGCCACTGCCACCGCCGTGCTCAATCTCGCCCACACCGACCCGGTGCGGGCGCGGTTCGGCTTCACCGACAACGATCTGGCCCAGATCACCACGTGGGTGCGTACCGCCAACATCCGCTGGGGTTTCGATCCGCACACCCGCGAGCGCTACGGGCTGTCCCACATCGTGCACAACACCTGGCGATTCGGGCTGGACCGCATCCTGACCGGGGTGGCGATGTCCGACGATTCGCAGGCCTGGCTCGATACCGCGCTCCCCCTCGATGATGTCGGCAGCAGTCAGGTGGAGCTGGCCGGGAAGCTGGCCGAGTTCGTCGCACGGCTGCAGTCGGCGGTCGACAAGCTGGACGGCACTCGCCCGCTGGCGGAGTGGATCGCCGCGCTGCGCGACGGGGTCGCCGAACTGGCCGATGCCGGCACGGATGCCTGGCAGAGCGCGCATCTGCAGCGCGAGCTGGCGCAGGTACTCGAGGACGCCGCGGACCGCAGCGACATCGCGCTGCGGCTGCCCGATGTGCGGGTGCTGATGGCCGGGCATCTGGCCGGGCGCCCGACCCGGGCCAACTTCCGCACCGGAACGCTGACGGTGTGCACCATGGTGCCGATGCGCTCGGTGCCGCACCGGGTGGTGTGCCTGCTGGGCGTGGACGACGGGGTGTTCCCCCGGCTGGACCTGCCCGACGGTGACGACGTGCTGGCGCGGCGCCCGATGACCGGGGAACGTGACATCCGTTCTGAGGACCGGCAATTGCTGCTGGATGCGATCACCGCCGCCACCGACAAGCTGGTGATCACCTACACCGGCGCCGACGAACACAGCGGCCACCCCCGCCCGCCCGCCGTCCCGCTGGCCGAGTTGATCGACGCGCTGGATCAGACCACGCCGCAGCCGGTGCGCGAGCACCTGGTTGTGGAGCATCCCCTGCAGCCCTTCGACGTCAAGAACGTCGAACCCGGCCGGCTGATCCCCGACGTGCCCTTCACCTTCGATCCGACCGTGCCGCTGGCGGCGCGAACCGCGGCCGGAGCCCGCCGCGACGCGCAGCAGTTCATCACCGACCCACTGCCTCCCCCACCACCGGCAGACGTTGCGCTGACCGACCTGCTGAAGTTCTTCAAGGACCCGGTCAAGGGCTTTTTCAGCGCGCTGAACTACACGCTGCCGTGGGAGGTCGACGAGGTCGAGGACGGTATGCCCGTCGAGATCGACGCGCTCGGCGAATGGGCGGTCGGCAACCGGATGCTGCACGACATGCTGCTGGGCATCGACCCCGCCCAGGCCATCGCGGCCGAATGGCGGCGCGGCAGCCTGCCGCCCGGGCAACTGGGCTGGCGCACCGCCAAACAGATCCGGGACCGGGTCGTGGGATTGGCGGCCGCGGCGCGCGAGCATCGCACACGTGCTCCGGCCACCTACGACATCGATCTGGATCTCGGCGGTGGTCGCCGGCTGACCGGCACCGTCACCCCGGTGTTCGATGCGGCCACGGTGTCGGTCAACTACTCCAAGCTGCGCGATACCCACCTGTTGCAGGCCTGGATTCCGCTGGTGGCGCTGGCCGCCCAGCGTCCCGACGTCGAATGGAGCGCTCGCTGCATCGGCCGGGCCCGCGACGGCGAACGCGCCCTGCAGCGGCTGTTCGGGCCGCCCCCCAATCCGATCGAGACGTTGCGGGAGCTGTTGTGGCTCTACGACATCGGGCGTTGCGAACCGCTGCCGCTGCCGATCAAGACGTCGTTCGCGTGGGCCGAGAAGCGTCACGCGGGCCGCGACCCGGTCTGGTATGCGAGCAGCAAATGGGCCACCCAGCGCTACCCCGGCGAGGACGCCGAACCCGCCAGCGTCCGGGTCTGGGGCCCACGCGCACCGTTTGACGTGTTGCAGCGGCCGCCCCGTCCGGGCGAGGAGATCGACGGCGAGGACACCCGACTAGGCGCGCTGGCGGCCAGACTGTGGCTGCCGCTGCTGCGCGCGGAACGGCGGGCGCGCTGATGGAACGCTTCGATCTGCTGGGCCCGCTGCCGGCCCTGGGCACCACCACAGTGCTGGAGGCCAGCGCCGGCACCGGTAAGACGTTCACGCTGGCCGGCCTGGTGACGCGTTATCTGGCCGAGGGGCACGCCACGCTGGACGAGATGCTGCTGATCACCTTCAGCCGGGCGGCCACCAGGGAACTGCGTGACCGGGTGCGCCGCCAACTGGTGGAGACGCTGGCCGCCCTCGACGGCACCGGCACGCAGGAACCCAATGATCTCCTCGCGCATCTGTGCAGCGGCAGCGCAGACGAGCGGGAGCTGCGCCGCCGGCGACTGCGTGATGCGTTGGCCGGATTCGACGCCGCGACCATCGCCACCACTCACCAGTTCTGTCATCTGGTGCTCAAATCGCTCGGCATCGCCGGTGACACCAGCGCCGGCGTCGAGTTGGTGGAAAGCCTCGACGATCTGGTGATCCGGGTCGTCGACGACCTGTACCTGGCGAATTTCGGGACGCAGCGCGACGAGGTGGCACTGAGTTACGCCGACGCGCTGAAGCTCGCGCGGGTGGTGGTCGCCGACCCGTATGCCCAACTACGCCCGCAAGATCCCGAACCGGGCACGGTGGCCGAGGTGCGGCTGCGCTTCGTCGACGCGGTGTGCACGGAGTTGGAGCTGCGCAAACGCCGGCTCGGGGTACTCGGGTACGACGACCTGCTGCGCCGGCTGGCCGGTGCGCTGGAACCCGAAGATTCACCGGCCCGCGAGCGGATGCGGCAGCGCTGGCCGATCGTGATGGTCGACGAGTTCCAGGACACCGACCCGATCCAGTGGCAGGTGATCGAACGCGGCTTCGTCGGGCATTCGGCGGTGGTGCTGATCGGCGACCCCAAGCAGGCGATCTACGGGTTCCGCGGCGGCGACATCTACACCTACCTGCAGGCGGCGCGCACCGCTGGGCAGCAGCGCACCCTGGCGGTGAACTGGCGCAGCGACTCGGCTCTGGTCGGTGCGCTGCAGACGGTGATGGGCGGTGCGGCGCTGGGTGATCCGCAGATCGTGGTCCACGACGTCGAGGCCGCGGTCGGCGGTACCCGGCTGGCCGGTGCGCCCAGCACCGCGCCGTTCCGGCTGCGGGTGGTCGGCCGCGCGACCTTCGGCGTCGCCTCAGACCGTGTCGCCCCGATGCCCAAGCTGCGCCGCCATATCCCCGATGATCTGGCCGCCGACGTCGCCGCCTTGTGGGCCAGCGGCGCGACCTTCGACGGCCGGCCGATCAGCCCCGGCGACGTGGCGGTGATCGTCGAGAACAGCAGGGACGCGGCCGCCTGCCAAGAAGCCTTGCTGCGAGCCGGAATTCCCGCGGTGTTCACCGGTGACGCCGATGTGTTCTCCTCGGCGGCGGCCGCCGACTGGTTGTGTCTGCTGGAGGCGTTCGAAGCAACCCATCGCGGTGGGCTGGTACGGGCCGCCGCGGCGACGGTGTTCTTCGGCCATACCGCCGCCGCGCTGGCCGACGGCGGTGACGCGTTGACCGACAAGGTGGCATCGACGTTGCGGGACTGGGCCGACGAGCTGCGGCTGCACGGTCCGGCGGCGGTATTCGAGGCGGCGCAGTTGGCCGGCCTGAAGCGCCGCCTGCTCGGCGAGTACGGCGGGGAACGCACCATGACCGATCTGGCGCACGTGGCGCAGCTGCTGCATGAGGCCGCGCACCGCGACCGGCTGGGCCTGCCGGCGTTGCGGGATTGGTTGCGCCGCCAGTGCACGGAAGGAACCGGCGGTGGGCAGCACAATCGTCGACTGGATTCTGACGCCGCAGCAGTGCAGATCCTGACGGTGTGGGGCGCCAAGGGTTTGCAGTTCCCGATCGTGTACCTGCCGTTCGCGTTCAATCGGCACATGTTCGACGAGGCCATCCCGCTCTACCACGAAGCCGGCGTCCGCTGCCGGCACGTCGGCGGACCGGACAGCTCCGACCACAGCGACGTGCAACGGCTGAGCCTGGCCGAGGCCGCCCGCAATGACATTCGGCTGGCCTATGTGGCGTTGACCCGGGCGCAGTCGCAGGTGGTGGCGTGGTGGTCGGCGTCCTACGACGAACCCAACGGCGGCCTGTCCCGGCTGCTGCGGGGCCGTCGCCGCGGCGAGGCGCCGGTGCCGGATCGCTGCGAGCCCAAACCATCCGATGACGAAGCCCTGGCCTGTTTTCGGGAGTGGGAGGCCGCCGGCGGTCTGGTCATCGAGGAGTCGGTGATCGCCGCGTTGGCCCCGGTCACGCCGGCGCAGCCTCCGGATGACTTGGAAGCGCGGCACTTCCACCGGCACATCGACACCGGTTGGCGTCGCACCTCGTATTCGGGCCTGATCCGGCACGCTTCGGAAGACGGGGCACTCGGGGTGCACAGCGAACCGGAGCTGACGGCCCGCGACGACGAGGCCGACGACGTCCCGGTGGCGGTGGCGCCGCCGCCGGCCGGGGCGGATCTGGTCTCGCCGATGGCTGAGCTGCCCGCCGGGGCGGCTTTCGGCTCGCTGGTGCACGCCGTGCTGGAGACGGCCGATCCGTTCGCGGCCGACCTGGCAGCCGAACTGGAAGCCCACGTGCGTCAACACGCCGCCTGGTGGTCGGTGGAGGCCGATCCTGCAGTGCTGGCAGCTGCCTTGGTGCCCATGCACGACACCCCGCTGGGGCCGCTGGCCGACGGGCTGACACTGCGCGACATCGGCACCCGGGACCGGCTGCGGGAGCTGGATTTCGAGATTCCGCTGGCCGGCGGGGATGTTCGGGGCGGGGCGCCGGACGTGCGGCTGGCCGAGGTGGGATTGCTGTTGCGCGAGCATCTGCCCGCCGACGACCCGTTAGCCCCCTATGCCGACCGGCTGGCCACCGAGGCACTGGGCGGCCAGCCGCTGCGCGGCTATCTGTCCGGGTCGATCGACGTGGTGCTGCGGGTGCCCGAGCAGCGCTTCCTGGTGGTCGACTACAAGACCAACCGGCTCGGCGACACCGCCGCCGACTACGGGTTTGATCGGCTCACCGCCGCGATGCTGCATTCGGACTACCCGCTGCAGGCGCTGCTGTATACCGCGGTGCTACACCGCTTCCTGCGGTGGCGGCTGCCCAGCTACGACCCCGAGCAGCATCTGGGCGGGGTGCTGTATCTGTTCGTGCGTGGGATGTGCGGCCCGGACACCCCGGTGCTCGACGGGCACCGTGCCGGGGTGTTCGACTGGCGGCCGCCGGCCGCACTGGTGGTGGCGCTGTCGGATCTGTTGCACGCCAGGCGGGCGGCATGAGCGAGCTGTTGGAGTGGCGAGTGGCCTCCCGAGCCACCGGGCTATTGCGGGACTTCAATCAGGCCGGTGTGCTGGATGCCGCCGATGTCCATGCTGCCCAACGCATCACAGCATTGGGTGGTGAGCCCGATGAGACGGTGGGCTTGGCGCTCGCGCTGACCGTGCGTGCGCTGCGTCATGGGTCGGTGTGTCTGGATCTGTCGTCGGTGGCCGCCGACACCGACGGCGCGGAGGTGACCTGGCCGGAGCCAGAGGCCTGGTTGGCCGCGGTGCGTGCCAGTCAGCTGGTGCAGGCGCAGGTGCTGCGGCTCTATGACATCCCTTCTGGCGGGCTGCTCTACCTCGACCGGTATTGGCGCGAGGAGGAGCAGGTCTGCACGGACCTGTTGGCGTTGTCGGCGCCGGGGACAGCACCGACTCAGTTGCCCGCCTTTGAGCGACTCTTTCCGCCCGGCAAGTTCGATGAGCAACGGGCGGCCGCCGAAATCGCACTGTCACAACCGGTTACGGTGCTGACCGGGGGGCCGGGCACCGGCAAGACGACCACGGTGGCGCGGCTGTTGGCGCTGTTGGCCGAGCATGCCGAGCGGTCCGGGACGCCCGGGCTGCGGATCGCGTTGGCTGCCCCGACCGGCAAGGCCGCGGCCCGGCTGACCGAGGCGGTCGCGGCGGAGGTGGCCGAGCTGGAGCCGGTGGATCGGGCGCGGCTGGCCGGACTGGGTGCGACCACGTTGCACACGCTGCTGGGTTCGCGCCCGGACAGCTCGGTGCGGTTCCGCCATGATCGGGCCAACCGGTTGCCGCACGATGTGATCGTGGTCGACGAGACGTCGATGGTGTCGCTGACGCTGATGGCCCGGCTGCTGGAGGCGATGCGCCCCGATGCCCGGCTGATTCTGGTGGGTGACGCCGACCAGCTGGCGTCGGTGGAAGCCGGCGCGGTGCTGGCCGATCTGGTGGACGGGCTGGCGGCCCGGCCGGACACCCGGGTGGCGACGCTGCGGACGTCGCACCGGTTCGGCGAGTCGATCGGCGCGCTGGCGGTGGCGATCCGCGACGGCGATGCCGATCAGGCGATCGCGCTGCTGGCCGCCGGGGGCGAACACGTGGAGTGGATCGACACCGACCACGCGGCCGACGTGGCCGAGCGGTTGGCGACTCTGGTGGTCCCGCACGCGTTGGCGGTGCGCCAGGCCGCGCTGCTCGGTGATGCCACGGCGGCATCGGCGACGCTGGACGAGCACCGGTTGCTGTGTGCACACCGGGAGGGCCTACACGGGGTGCGGCACTGGAACCAGCAGATCCGCCGCCTGGTGGCCGAGCAGACCGGTGACCCGATGTGGACCGAGTGGTATGCCGGCCGGCCGTTGCTGGTGACCGCCAACGACTACGGGCTCGGGCTGCGCAACGGCGATACCGGGGCGGTGGTGGTCCGCAACGAGGGACTGCGCGCGGTGATCTCCACGGCGTCCGGGCCGCTGGAGTTCGCCACCAGCCGCCTCGCCGAGGTCGAGACCATGTACGCGATGACGATCCACAAGAGCCAGGGCAGCCAGGCCGGCGAAGTGACGGTGCTGATGCCGCCCGTCGAGTCGCGACTGTTGACCCGGGAGTTGTTCTACACCGCGGTGACCCGGGCCAAGACGAAGGTGCGGGTGGTCGGGTCGGAGGCCTCGGTGCGGGCTGCGCTGGGCCGCCGGGTGGTGCGGGCCTCCGGGCTGGCGCTGCGCCTTCGGGAGGCGTGAGGTTCCTTTTCGGACACCGAGGTGTCAGACCCCCGGCTTACCGTCGCGACCATGGGGAATCGCCAACAGTCGGCCAGCAACGGAACCGGCTTCGCCATCCTGTTGTTCATCGTGCTGCTGTGGTGGCTGCGCTGGCTCATTCTGGCCGGCGCCGTGATCACCGTGCTGGTGATCGTCACACGCCGGGTGCTGCGCAGCTACACCGCGTACCGCGCCGCCGAATTGAGCCGGCTAGGCAGTATCCGCCAGCGCGCTGACGTTCAGAACGCCCAGGTGCTGCGCGGTGACCCGCACGGGTTCTTCGGGCAGTACCCACTGCCGGACCCGGAGCTGATCCCGCGGTGGTACCGGGCCGGCTAGGCGCGCGCCGTCGGGCCGGTAGGCGCGTCGTCGAGCCGGACCATGTGGACCGTTGCCCGCCTCTGAGCGACACATCGCACCCACCCCGAACCGCCCGCGCGGTTGTCGCTCAGAGGCGGGCACCTCCCCCATCCCCGCCAAGCCGTTAGGGATGAGGCCGGTGGTACGCCACACTGGAACCATGACGGAATCCGGCGATACCCGGGTCGCGGTCTACCTCGACTTCGACAACATCGTGATCTCCCGCTACGACCAGGTCAATGGGCGCAGTTCGTTTCAAAAGGACAAGTCCAAGGGCTTGGCCAAGCAACCGGAGCGCCTCGCCCGGGCCACCGTCGATGTCGGGGCGATCATCGACTTCGCCTCGTCGTTCGGGACGCTGGTGCTCACCCGCGCCTACGCCGACTGGTCGGCGGAGGTCAACACCGGCTACCGGGCGCAGCTGGTGGGCCGAGCGGTCGATCTGGTGCAGTTGTTCCCGGCGGCCGCCTACGGCAAGAACGGCGCCGACATTCGGTTGGCGGTCGACGCGGTCGAGGACATGTTCCGGCTGCCGGATCTGACCCATGTGGTGATCGTGGCCGGCGATTCCGACTACATCCCGCTGGCCCAGCGCTGTAAACGCTTGGGCCGCTACGTCGTCGGCATCGGAGTGGCCGGCTCCACGAGCCGCGCACTGGCTGCGGCCTGCGACGACTTCGTCAGCTACGACGCGCTGCCCGGAGTGCCGGTGTTCGAGCCCGCGCCGGCCGCCGCCGACGCAGACGCAGACGAGCCGAAGCGGCGCACTCGCCGGGCCAAGGAGGAGCCCGAGGAGCCGCCGCAACCAGATCCGCAGGACACCGCCACCGCACTGCTTATCCGCGCGCTGCAGATCGGCCTGGAGAAAGACGACGTCGAGTGGCTGCACAACTCGTCGGTCAAGGCACAGATGAAGCGCATGGATCCGTCTTTCAGCGAGAAGGCCCTGGGCTACAAGTCATTCAGCGACTTCCTGCGGTCCTACTCGGATCTGGTGGAGCTCGACGAGAGTTCGACGACGCGGCTGGTGCGGTTGCGCGGGTGAGGCCGGCGAAATAGGGGTGTACGCTGGAAAAAGTTGGGAACCGAGCCAGTCCGGGATGAGTCAGCATTTCGCCGTTGATCTTGTAGAGCAATCGCTCGCACCGGGCACACCGGTGACGGCAGTACGTCGGGATCACCATGAATGCTCTGTTCGCTTGCCCACCTTTTACCGCTCTTAAGACGCAACAACGATTTTCGAGCCCCCCGAGTTTCGGCATCGTCAGTACGTATCCACCGACCCCGTGCGGGCTGGCGACCTTCACCGCTGCTCTGTGCGACGGACTGTCCGCCAATGGCTCCGAGGTCAGCGTCGTGCGCATTGCGGACGGGACGCCGTCCAGCAGTGCCCGGGTCGTCGGGGAGCTGGTCAATGGGTCGGCGGGCTCGGTGGAGGCCTGCGCAGAATTGCTCAACCAGAGCGATGTCGCGATCATCCAGCACGAGTACGGGATCTATGGCGGCGCCGACGGGAAAGAAGTGCTCGACCTGATAGACGGGTTGCGCATCCCGTCCATCATCGTCGCGCACACGATCCTCAAAAGCCCTACCCCACACCAGCGTTCGGTATTCGAAGCGATCGCGGCCAGGGCAGATCAGGTGGTCGTCATGTCGGAGGTCGCCAGTCAGCGCCTACGCCACGACTTCAACATCGATCGCCGCAAAGTCACCACGATCCCGCATGGCGCGGCCGTGCCCCGGCAGGCCGCACTAAAGCGTTCAGGCCGACCCACCCTGTTGACCTGGGGGCTACTGGGGCCAGGCAAGGGCATCGAGCGAGTGATCGACGTGATGGGGTCCCTGCATGATCTCCCCGGGCGGCCGCGCTACCTGGTAGCCGGCCGCACGCACCCGAAGGTTCTGGCCGCCGATGGCGAGGCCTACCGTGACGCGCGCGCCGCACAGGCGCGCAGCAGCGGTGTCGAAGACTCGGTGTCTTTCGACCCCGCCTATCGCTGCGTTTCGTCACTGGTCGCACTGGTGCAGTCCTCGGCGGCGGTCGTCCTGCCCTATGACTCCACCGATCAGGTCACGTCCGGTGTGCTGGTCGACGCCATCGCGTGCGGCCGGCCGGTGGTCGCCACCGCCTTCCCGCACGCCATTGAGCTTCTCGGCACCGGGGCGGGCATCGTCGTCGGGCACGATGACCCCGACGCGCTCGCCTCCGCCCTGCGCAGGGTGCTGACCGACCCGCGCGTGGCAGGCTCGATGGCCGCCGAGGCCCGCCGACTGGCCCCGACGATGGCCTGGACGAGCGTCGCCCATGCCTATCTGGGCTTGGCGCGCCGCCACCTCGCACAGCGGCCGGCATCGGTATGACCATCACCGCACCGGCCCCGGTCTTCGACCATCTGCTGCGCATGACGGACCATCGGGGCACCTTCGAGCACGCCTGTTTCGCCGAGCCTCGGCGCGAGCACGGCTACTGCGCCGACGATATGAGCCGCGTTCTCGTCGTTGCCACCCGCCAGCCGCGCGCCGACGGGGACGTGCACCGCCTCGCCAGTGTTGCGGTGCGGTTCCTGAACGAGGCGCAAGCCCTCACCGGCGCTTGCCGCAACCGGATGGACAGCTCCGGAGGTTGGACGGATGAGCCTGCCATGGAGGATTGCTGGGGTAGATGCGTCTGGGGACTCGGGACGGCCGCCGCGCACAGCGACGTGGGCTGGGTGCGCCAGTCGGCCATCGTGCAGTTCGAGCGCGCCGCCCAGGGGCGGTCGATCTGGCCGCGCGCGATGGCCTTCGCGGCATTGGGGGCCGCCGAACTCCTGACCGTCAATGCCGAGCACCGCGCAGCCCGCGAGCTCGTCACCGACTACGCCGCCACCGTCGCCGAACCGAACGACAACCCCGCCTGGCCGTGGCCCGAGGAACGACTGACCTACGCGAACGCGGTCCTGGCCGAGGCGATGATCGCAGCCGGCACTGCGCTCGACACGCCGACACTGTGGGAGCGCGGTCTGGACCTGTTGGAATGGCTGGTCGGATACGAAACGGCAGACGGACACCTCTCCCCCACCCCGGCGGCGGGGCGGGGCCCCACTGATCTACGGCCCGGATTCGACCAGCAGCCGATCGAGGTGGCCACGCTCGCCGACGCGTGCGCACGCGCCGCCGGCGTCGACGCCAGGCAGATCTGGCCGGACGGGGTCCGAGCGGCCGCGGCGTGGTTCCAGGGCGACAACGACGCGGGACAGCCGATGTGGGATCCCGACACGGGCGGCGGATTCGACGGTCTGCACGCCGACGGGGTGAATCGCAATCAGGGCGCGGAGTCGACACTGGCCGTGCTGTCGACCCTGCAGCAGGCTCAGAACTTCTCGACTGTGCCGCAATGACTTCGGTGCTTGACGGACTGGTCGTGCGCAGCCCCCGTCGGCTTGCGGCCGACCCATCTCGGGTCATCACCCGGCTCTTCGTACCCGGCCAGGAGGGTTTCGAGTACCAGGAGTCTCGCGCGGGCGCAGTGCTGGCACGGATCCTGGCCTTGGACGAGGACGAGGCGCGGTCGTCGTTAGACGATGTCGTGGCACGCTTCGACGGGCGGCACCGCGATCTGGTCGGCACCTTCGGCCGGCACGCCCGGGAACTCGCCGACCGGCTGGACCCCGGCCGCGAGCTCTCCGAAATACGGATGCTGCTGCTGGGCGCGGCGTTCACCAACGAGTACGCCATTGAGGGTGCCGCGCTGTGCAATCCCAGCATCGTGGCCCACCCAGACCAGGCGGGAGCGGCAGCGGGCGGCCTGCGATTCGTGTTGAGCATGCGGGGCATCGGGGAAGGACATCGTTCCTCGATCGGGTTCCGCACCGGCGTCATCGACGCGGCGGGATGCGCCACCATCGATGATCAGAGCCGCTTCGCCACCGCCGGAGCAGCGACACCGACCCTGCTGGACGCGGCCGTCTTCCGCAGTGAGCTCGCCCGCCTCGACGATGCGGGCGAGGCCAGTCGCTACGTACTCGATGCGCTCGGTGACCGATTCACCCGCGCGGAACTCGATCAGCGACTCGCCACCCTGGAGAACCATCTGAGCACCCGTGGACGTGCCGGAGAAACGATCTCGGTGATCCGCGCCATCGCAGACCGCACCTACGCCGTCGAATTCGCTGACAGCGTCCCGCTGTCCGAGCGGGTGCTGTGGCCAGCGATCGAGGTTGAGCAGGCCGGGATGGAGGACGCCCGTTTCGTCCGCTTCACCGATGATGACGGAGCCGTCAGGTGGCTAGCCACCTACACTGCCTACAGCGGAACCCGTATCAACCAACAGCTGTTGGAGACAAAGGATTTTCGATCCTTTACCTCCACACCGATCGTCGGACGCGCCGCGGCCAACAAGGGCCTGGCGTTGTTTCCGCGCCGGATCCACGGGCGATTCGCGGCGCTGTCGAGGGCAGACCGCGAGTCGAATGCGATCGCCTACTCCGACCATTTATCGGTGTGGCCGAGCGCGGTTCCCGTCCAGCGACCGGCGCAGGCATGGGAGGCGGTGCAACTCGGGAACTGCGGTCCGCCCATCGAGACCGAGGCGGGCTGGCTGGTGCTCACTCACGGCGTGGGCCCGATGCGTACCTACCGCATCGGAGCGATCCTGCTCGATCTCGACGATCCGACCCGGATTGTCGGTCGGCTACGCCAACCGCTGATGAGCCCCGCCACCGACGAGCAGAACGGCTATGTGCCCAATGTGATCTACTCCTGCGGCGCTCTGGTACATGCCGACACCCTGGTACTTCCCTACGGTATCGGCGACGCCGCCATCGGCATCGCCACCGTGCCACTTCCCGAATTGCTTGCCGCGCTGTGTGATTGACCGCTGACGGCGGCGGTTCGGTTACCCCTCGGCGGCCACCAGGGACCGCAGCTGTACGTCGGGGTTGTCGCGCTGGAAACCCTGCAGCCGCCACGCGTTGGAGAACAACACCAGGTGCACGCCGTCGGTGCGGATCAAGACTTCCGCCAACGACTGTTTGTTGACGAAGTCGACGTCGCCGGCGTCCACGATCCGCGCGACCTGATACGGCAGCGGTTCCAGCGTGATCGGCGCGCCCATTTCGCTGGCCATGCGGTGTGCGGCCACCTCGAACTGCATCGGTCCGACCGCGGCGAGCACCGGCGCCTGCTCTCCCCGGCGATCGGAGACCAGCACCTGCACGACACCCTCTTGGTCCAACTGCTCGATGCCACGACGGAACTGCTTGTGCTTGCTGGGATCGACGTTGCGTGCCACCGAGAAATGCTCGGGCGAGAAGCTCGGGATCGGCGGGTACTGCACGGGCACTTCGCAATACAACGTGTCGCCCGGACGCAGGGCGGCAGCGTTGGCCAACCCGATCACATCACCGGGCCAGGCGGTGTCCAAGGTGGAACGCTGCTGGCCGAACACCGACTGGGCGTACTTGGTGACAAACGGCTTGCCGCTCGCGGCGTGGGTGAGGACATCGCCACGTTCGAAGGTTCCCGAATACACCCGCGCGAAAGCGATGCGATCGCGGTGGGCCGAGTCCATGCCGGCCTGCACCTTGAACACGAAGGCGCTGAACGGTGCGTCGGTGGCGCGCCGGCCGCCGTCGACGTCGAGCGCCCCGCCGGGAGCCGGCGCTAACTCGGTAAGCACGTCGAGAAGCTGATTCACCCCGAAGTTCAACGCCGCCGAGGTGAACAGCACCGGTGTCGCCGTGCAGTCCAGGAACGCCTCGCGGTCGAAGTCGGATCCGTCGGCGGACAGCAGCTCGCACTCTTCGACCGCGGTATCCCAGTCATCCCCGGCCGCGGCCTGCGCATCGGCCGCGGCGATGTGCTCCTCGGGTGCCGCGGTGGCGCCGCCGGCGGTACGGGTGAACCGGATGAAGTTTCCAGACCGGCGATCGAGCACCCCGTCGAATTCTCCGGCGATGCCGACCGGCCAGGTCAGCGGGGTGGGCCGTAACCCGATGCGGGTGTGGATCTCGTCCATCAATTCCAGGGCATGCCGGCCGGGACGGTCCCATTTGTTGATCACGGTGATGATCGGGATCCGACGATGACGGCACACCTGGAACAGCTTGAGGGTCTGCGGCTCGAGGCCTTTTGCGGCGTCGATGAGCATCACCGCGGAGTCGACGGCGGTCAGCACCCGGTAGGTGTCTTCGGAGAAGTCGGCGTGGCCGGGAGTGTCGAGCAGGTTGATGACGCAGTCCTGCCCCTTGGGGGTGCGGTACGGGAACTGCAGGGCCGTCGACGTGATGGAGATGCCTCGGGCTTTCTCCATCTCCATCCAGTCCGAAACCGTGGCACGACGACCAGACTTGCCGTGCACCGCACCGGCCTCGGTGATGGCCTTGGCATGCAGCACCAGGGCCTCGGTCAAGGTGGATTTGCCGGCGTCGGGATGGCTGATCACGGCGAAGGTGCGGCGCCGGGCTGCTTCGGAGGAGATCCGGCCGGTTGGCGGCGCTGCGGCGACCGTCGGCGAATCCAGGGCGTTGTCGGTCATTGCGTCAGCAAGTGTATGGGCGATCTGGAACAAATCAATAATCGGTCCCGGCGTCGGCCGCGTGGCGATCGGTCTGCGCGTTCGCCGCGAGAACAGCGGGAAGGACCAGCGTGTCGATGACCTGCCGGGCGAACTTTGCGTCGAAGCTCTGACCGCTCATCACCCGGATCAGACCTACCCCGGCCAGCACATCGGCGACCAGCGACCAGTCGCGCCCGGACGCCACCTCGCCACGGTCGGCGGCCCGCTGCAGGATGGTGGTCACCACCCGCCGGCCCTTGAGCAGAAGCATGTCATCGAGCGCCGAGGCCAGGTGTGGATCATGGGCGGCCTCGACCGCGACCCGCAACACCACGTCGTTGGGGATCAGCGCGTCGTCGGTGCGCGCCATCCGTCCCACCAACGCGTCGAAATCGCCGACCAGGCTGCCGGTGTCGGCGACGTCGTCATCCATCAGGTCGGGCCGCCAGTACACCAGCGCATCGGCGATCAGCGCAGCCTTCGACGACCAGCGGCGATAGATGGCGGCCTTGCCGACACCGGCGCGCGCGGCGATGTCGTTCATGTTGGTGTCGTCGTAGCCGTTCTCGGCCAACGCGGCCAACGCGGCATCGAGGATCGCGGGATCACGCGACCGATCGAGTCGCCCATCGGTGCGCCTGCGCAATTTCGAATCGGTGTCTGCCATCGCCAGACACCTACGATGTGGGTTGCGGAATGGGCGCGGTGTTGTCTTCGGCCGGCTGCGGTCCGGGTCCGCTGCGGCCCCGCCGGGTGATCTCAAAAGTGTTGAGCGGCCACCAGAACCAGCGACCCAGCGCCGCAGCGATCGACGGTGTCATGAACGCCCGGACAATCAACGTGTCGATGATCAGGCCGATACCGATAGTCGTACCGAGCTGGCCAACCACGCGCAGGTCACTGACGATCATCGCCATCATGGTGAAGGCGAACACCAGGCCCGCCGCGGTGACGACACGCCCGGTAGCCCCCACACCCCGGATGATGCCGGTGTTGAGCCCGGCGTTTATCTCCTCCCGCAGGCGCGAGACCACCAGGAGGTTGTAGTCCGAACCCACTGCCAGCAGGATCACCATCGACAACGGGATCACGATCCACTGCACGCCCAGGCCCAGAATGTCCTGCCAGAGCAGGACCGACAATCCGCACGCGATACCCAAGGATGCGGCCACGGTCCCGACGATCACCAGGGCGGCCACCACGCTGCGGGTGATGATCAGCATGATCGCGAAGATCAGGATCAGCGACGCGATCAGCACAATCATCAGGTCGATGACGACGCCGTCCTGCATGTCGGCGTACAGCGATGCGGTACCGGCCAGCGAGACCTTCGCGCTGGCCAGCGGGGTGCCCTTGAGGGCATCGGCGACAACGTCTTTGAGGTCCCGGACATGTGCGATGCCCTGCACCGAGGCCGGGTCGCCCTGGTGGGTGATGATCATCCGGACCGACTGGTGATCGGGCGACATGAACATCTTGATGCCACGCTTGAAGTCAGGATTGTCGAACACATCCGGCGGCATGTAGAAGAAATCGTCGTTCTTGGCCTGATCGAAGTACAGGCCAATCTCCGTCTCGCCCTTGGCCAATTCCTGTTGCTGGGCCTGGGTTCCGGCCATGGTGCTGTGGGTCGCGAGCATGAAGTCGCGCATCGTCGTCATCGAGTCGATGGTGTTCTGCAGAACCGGCAGCATCTGCGGCAGCAACTTGTCCAGACGGTCCATATCGACGGTGAGATTCTGTATCTGTTCGTCGAGTTCGTCGATGCCGTCCATGGTGTCGAAGATCGATCGCAGTGAGTTGCAGATCGGGATGTCGAAGCAGTGCGGTTCCCAATAGAAGTAGTTGCGGAACACCCGGAAGAAATCATCGAAATCGGCGATATGGTCACGCAATTGATCAGTCGTGTCCGCCATGTCGTGGGTCCTGGCGACCATGCTGTGGGTGACTTCCGTCATCTCCTTGGTGATGGCGTACATGCGCTCCATGTTGGCGACGGTCTTGCTCATCTCGTCGGCCTGTTCGAGCATCTGAGCCGAGTTGTCGTTGTTGAACTTCGCGGCCTGCAGGGTGCCGGCGTTCTGCGCACCGAGCAGGAATGGGATCGAGCTGTGCTCGATCGGTGCGCCCAGTGGGCGGGTGATGGTCTGCACCCGATCGATGCCCCGCATGCGAAAGACGCTCTTGGCGACCTTCTCGATCACCAGCATGTCTGCGGGGGTGCGCAGGTCATGATCGGTTTCGAGCATCAACAGTTCGGGGTTCATCCGGGCCTGGGAGAAATGGCGGTCCGCGACGGCCATGGCCAGGTTGGCCGGCATGTCGGCGGGAGTGAACTTCTGGTCGTTGTACTGCGGTACATACGTCAGCAAGCTGATGAAGCCCACGACGGCAAGCGCGCTGCTCATCAAGATGACCGGGACGGGCCAGCGGACCGTGATGGTTCCGACCTTGCGCCAGTTCCGCGTCGAGAGTTTCTGTTTGGGGTCGAGCAGCCCAAACTTCGATGCCACGGTGAGTATCGCCGGGGCCAGTGTCAGTGAGGCGGCGATGACGACCAGAATCGCGATCGCGCAGGGCGGCCCCATGGTCTGAAAGTAGGGCAGCGTGGTCATGCTCAGGCACATCAAGGCGCCGACAATGGTCAGCCCCGAACCCAGGATGACGTGCGAGACGCCACTGTAGGAAACATAGAACGCCTCTTCGGGATCGAGGCCGTTAGCTCTTTCTTCGTGATATCGGCCGAGGAGAAAGATCAGGTAATCCGTGATCGCGGCGATGGACAACATCGTCACCATGCTCACCGCATACGGGGTCAGGCCGATGATGTTCATGTTGCCGGCCGCGGCCGTAACGCTCATTGCGGCAAACAGTCCCAGGCCGATGGCGACCATCGAGATCAGCATCGTCACCACCGAGCGATAGATGGCGAGCAGCATCACGATGATGATGGCGACCGACACAAACTCCAGCCGATGCATGCTTTGGTGGCCGGCCACACTGGTGTCGGCATTCAGGACCGTGTTGCCCGCGACATGGGCCTTGATACCCGGCGGCGGGGTCACCGACGCAACGATGTCGCGCACCGCCGCCACCGACTCATGGCTTTCGGTGGTGCCCTGCGAGCCATTGAGGAAGATCTGCACATAGGCGGACTTGCCGTCCACACTCTGCGAACCCGCCGCGGTCAGCGGATCACTCCAGAAGTCCTGGATGTTCTGCACGTGCTCGTGATCGGCCTCGAGTTTGGCGACGATCTCGTCGTAGAACTTGTGCGCGGCCTCCCCGACCGGCTCATCGCTCTCGAGCACGACCATCGCCGTGGAGTCCGAATCGTACTGCTGAAATACCTTGCCGATATTGAGCATCGCCGCGTACGACGGCGCACCGGTAGGGCTGATCGGGACCGACCGGGTGGCCGCGACCTCGCCCAGTGACGGGATCACCGCCCCCAGGACGATCACGAGGAGCACCCAGAACAAGATGATCGGCACCGAGAACACCCGGACCATCCGGCCTAAGAAGGGGCGGTGGGTCTGCGGCTCGCTCATACGGATTTCACCAAGCAGTAGATGAACGGTTTGATGGTGTCGTCGCTGGCCCGCTCATCGCGCACTTCGTCGTCGACGGTCACCCGGCATCGAAGGTCGCGGGTGTTGCGATCGCCCTGGGCCATGATGTTGGCCGACATCGACGGCAGCGTCGTCACGATCGTGAACGACCAAGGCAACGACGCGTTCTCGACGAGATTCGGTTGCCCATTCTCGTCGAGGTAGTTGAGGTTTGCGGTCCCACCGGTCCCGGTGATCTCGTAGGTGATGTGCTTCGGATTGAAGTTCTCGGTGATTGCGGACCCTTCCGCCAGGTTCGGGCCTTGGTGTCCCAGAGATTCGCGAATCCGGGAAATGGCATAGCCGCCCAGTGCCACGACAACCACCAGCAAGAGCGGAATCCAGAACCGCTTCATCAGTCGGAACACCGGGTGCATGCCTCTCGGTCGTTCGGGTCGATCAGATCCAGACGGGGGCAACCCGGCTCGCGCGCCGCCCAATTCAGGCGAAGAAACCATGCTGCCAACCGATACGGAACCCGAGTTCCGCGCGTAGAGCGTTGCTTAGATTACCTGATGATCTGACCGCGTGGAACTGCCTTGATCCCGATCGCGGGTCTGTCGTGTTTTTGCCGGTCGTTACGGGGCCGTACCCTTACCAGGCGTGACCGTCATCGACCCGGAAAGGCTCGCCACCTGCCTACAGGTGCTCGCCGAGATCGACTCGCTGCCACCGGAGCACCCGGACGCCGTGGCCGTGCGCCGGGCCACCGCGCGCATGTTCAAGGCGGTCAAGAAGGCCCGCCGGACCGCCCGCCGCGACGCGGTGGCCGCCGCCGACCAGGCCGTCATCGCCGCCACCGCCACCGGGGCGCCGGGCCGCATCGACGACGAGACGCAGGGCATTCCGCTGGTGTCTGCCGCGGTCGGGGCGTCGGCGGGCACGCTGCTGCGCTCGCGGGCCTGCTACATCTGCAAGACCCACTACACGCAGGTGGACGCGTTCTATCACCAACTCTGTCCGGGCTGCGCCGCGATGAGCCGGGCCAAACGCGATGCGCGTACCGACCTCACCGGACGACGGGCCCTGCTCACCGGCGGGCGCGCCAAGATCGGCATGTACATCGCGCTGCGGCTGCTGCGCGACGGTGCGCACACCACCATCACCACCCGATTCCCCAACGATGCCGTGCGGCGCTTCGCCGCGATGCCCGACAGCGCCGACTGGCTGGACCGGCTGCAGGTGGTGGGTATCGACCTGCGCGACCCGGCCCAGGTCGTCGCGCTGGCCGACACGGTCGCTGCCCAGGGCCCGTTGGACATCCTGATCAACAACGCCGCGCAGACGGTGCGGCGCGCGCCCGGCTCCTATGCCGCCCTCGTCGAGGCCGAGCGCACCCCCGCAGGCGAGCTGGTCGACGTGATCACCTTCGACCATGTCAGCGACGCACACCCGGCGGCCCTGGCCGGCAGCCTCGCCGAGCACCAGCAGCCACACGCACTGACCGAACTGGCCCTGACCGCCCGCAGCGCGTCCCCCGAGCGGATCGCCGCAGGCGTCGCCATCGACGCGGGCGGGCTGCTGCCCGACACCGCCGCCGTCAACAGCTGGACCCAGCACGTGCACGAGATCGACCCACTGGAGTTGCTCGAGGTGCAGCTGTGCAACCAGACCGCGCCGTTCATCCTGGTGAGCCGGCTTCGCCCGGCCATGGCGGCGGCTACCGCGCGCCGTAAGTACGTGGTGAATGTGTCGGCGATGGAGGGGCAGTTCAGCCGTCGCTACAAGGGTCCGGGCCACCCGCACACCAACATGGCCAAGGCCGCGCTGAACATGCTGACCCGCACCAGTGCCGGCGAGATGCTGGAGAACGACCGCATCCTGATGACCGCGGTGGACACCGGCTGGATCACCGATGAGCGCCCGCATCCCACCAAGCTGCGACTGGCCGAGGAGGGATTTCACGCCCCGTTGGATCTGGTCGACGGCGCCGCGCGGGTCTACGACCCGATCGTGCGTGGGGAAGCCGGCGAAGATCTGTACGGGTGCTTCCTCAAGGATTACGCGCCGAGCAACTGGTAGGCGCCGTCAGTACAGCGGCCCGCCGCCGAACAGTTCGCGGTGCGAGTCCGGCTGGTTTCCCTCGATGTCGGTGACGCCGTAATCCAGCGCGGCCTCGGCGGTGATCAGGGTGTGCCCGCTGCGGGCAGCGAGGTCCGGGTCATTCGCCAGGGCGGCGACGACGCGGCCGATGAACTCCGGGGTTTCGGCGTTGGCCAGCGGGAAGCCCTGGAAGTTGTCCAAGCCACGGGCCATGAAGCCCTGCATGACTTCGTTCTTCACCAATCCGGGCCAGAGCGATACCGCGCTCACCCCTGTTCCGGTCAGCTCGACGGCCATGTCGGCGGCCATCTTGTCCAGCCCGGCCTTGGACACGCCGTAGAGCACCGAGTGCAGGTGCCCGCGGGCCCCGAACGAGGAGATGTTGGCGATCAGGCCGGCGCCGCGCGGGACCATCAGCTGCGCGGCATGCACCGAGGCGACGTAGTGGGCGCGCAGGCCCACCCCGATCAGGGTGTCCCAGTCCGACAGTGGGCGCTGCCAGAACTTCTCGGTGAACCCGGCGAATCCCTTGGGCGCCGCCCACACGTTGTTGACCAGCAGATCCAGCCGGCCGTCCTGCTCGTCGCCGATGCGGGCGAACAGCTTCGCGATCTGCTCGTCGTCGCGGTGGTCGCACTGGACACCGATGCCGCGCCCGCCGCACTCGGTGACTTCCCGCGCGGTCTGATCCAGTGGCCCGTCGGCCCCGACTTCGCCGCGGGCGGTGACGTAGACGGTCCAGCCGTGCGAGCCGAGCGCCAGCGCAACTCCCTTGCCGACGCTGCGGCTGGCGCCGGTGACCAAGGCGATTCGGGTGCTCATCTCTAGGCCTCCACGATGGCGTCGTCGCCGAGGGGCCGGGTGATCACCCAGAGTTGGCGGAAGTGACTGCGGGCCATTTTCCAGGCGCCGTCCTCGATCACGTAGTCGTCGTCGTACTCGCCGGTGAGCAGGCGTTCGGTGCGCTCAATCATGTTGAGCTGCCGGAACTTCAGCGTCCACCGCCCGGTGGCGGTGCCGGGGCCGGTGATGGTGATATCGGGATGCATGCCGTGGTGCATGTCCAGGATCACCGGTTTGCCGTCCACCTTGTGCAGCGCGATCTTGGTGAATACCGCGGCGATCTGATCGGCGTCGTCGAACCCGCCCAGGGGTCCGTAATGAATGTCGGCCCCGCGATTGATGAAGCAGGCCCGGAAGGTTTCGGGGTCCTTGGCGTCACACGCCCGGAAGTAGCGGTGCTTGAGGGCTTTGATCGCCTCGATCTGTTCGAGCGCGGTGAGCCGCTCCTCGGGTGTCATCGCTCGACGATAGTTGTCGCGTGTGCAGGCGGTGAGATGGTCCCCACCCGCCACAGGCGTACCGCGACTGGCGGTATGACATGAGTTCGAATCGGATAGCGCCGGGGATATCAGCCGGTTAGATCTTGCAGCTGACCGACCGCCGCGGTGGAATCAGCAGATTTGGCCGGCGAAGAAGGCGGCCGACACCAGACCGACGCACAACGCCAGGGTGGCATGACCCATCATGCCGGCGCCGACGGTCGCGGTGGCAGCGGTGGCAGCCAAGCCGCTCAGAAAAGTGGTCATTGCCCCATCTCCTGTGGTGTGCATCACATCAAGGTTTCCAACGTGGTCTACACCACATCATACCTCTAAGGAAAATGCCAGCCCCGTCCCATTCACCGGAAAGTCGCCGGACTCTTGTGGGGTTCGGCGGCCGGCGCGATAAGACCGCGGGGTGGCCTTGCGAGCGTCGAGCGCTTGTGGATAGACAGACTTCTCATGCCGCCGGTTCCGCGTACGCTGCCACCATGCCGCCGAAGGACCTCGAGTCACGGGTCAGCGCCCTGGAGGTGCAGGTGGGCGAGTTGCGCGGCCGGGTCAGCGCCAGCGAACGCGACGCCGCCGCAGCCCGGGTGCTCGCCGGTGGGGCTGATCGCGACGTGGGTGAGATCCGCGGTGAGATCCGTGACTTTCAGCGGGCCACCATCGGGAGCTTCAACGCGTTGCGCCAGGACATGGTCGATGGCTTTCGACAGATCGACGAACGGTTCGCGCAGGTCGACGGAACATTCGGACAGGTCGCTACCGGCTTCGCCGAGATGCGCGCCAAGTTCGACATGACCGCGGCCGGACAGCAGCGCATCGCCGAGCTGATCCAAACCGTCATCGACACGCAAGCCGGCAACGGCTCGGAGTGACCGATTCTTCGAATGCGGTAGAGGTTTCTTGCGGCGATCGAGCCGTTCTGGACTCTGGCGTAAACGCTGTTTCCCAACGGCTCGGGCTGACGCTTCGATCGTTGGCCGGCTCACGGCCGCCTCGGATAACCGCTTCCGCCTACAGCTCGGTAACACTCCCGGCTTCGACCCGCCAAGTGCGGTCCAACCGGACGTTCTGCAACATCCGGCGGTCGTGGGTCACCAACAACAGCGCACCGTCGTAGGTCTCCAGCGCCTGCTCAAGCTGTTCGATGGCGGCCAGATCGAGATGGTTGGTCGGTTCGTCGAGGACCAGCACGTTCGTGCCGCAGGCCTGCAGCAACGCCAGGCCGGCGCGGGTACGTTCCCCGGGCGAAAGGTCGTCGACCGTGCGCTCCACATGGTCGGCGGTCAGCCCGAACTTCGCCAGCAGGGTGCGCACGTCGGCGGTCGACCAGTCCGGCACCCGTTGCTCGAAGCGATCGACCAGACGGGCGGGGCCGGTGAAATCGGCGCGCGCCTGGTCGATTTCACCGATAGCGACGTTGGCGCCCAGACTTGCGCGGCCGGCGTCGGGCTGCTGACGACCGAGCAGCAGTCGCAGCAACGTCGACTTTCCCGCCCCGTTGGGGCCCACGATGCCGATCCGCTCGCCGGCATCCACCTGTAGCGACACCGGTCCGAGGACGAAATCGCCTTGCCGCACCACGGCATTGTCGAGTGTCGCGACTACCGAACTGGACCGTGGCGCAGCCCCGATGGTGAACTGCAGCGTCCATTCCTTGCGGGGTTCGACGACCTCTTCGAGGCGGGCGATCCGGCTCTCCATCTGGCGCACCTTCTGCGCCTGCTTCTCGCTGGACTCGGTGGCGGCGCGGCGGCGGATCTTGTCGTTGTCGGGCGCCTTGCGTATCGCGTTGCGGACGCCCTGACTCGACCATTCCCGCTGAACACGGGCCCGGGCCACCAAATCGGCCTTCTTCTCGGCGAACTCGTCGTATTGCTCACGCCGGTGCCGGCGATTGATCTCCCGTTCCTCGAGATAGCTGTCGTATCCGCCGCCGAAGACGGTCGTCGTGTTCTGGGCCAGATCCAGTTCCAGGACACGAGTGACGCTGCGGGCCAGGAACTCTCGATCGTGACTGACCAGCACTACCCCGCCGCGGAGATCACGGACGAACTGCTCTAACCGGGCCAGCCCGTCCAGGTCGAGATCGTTGGTCGGTTCATCGAGCAGGACGATGTCGAACCGCGACAGCATCAGCGCGGCCAGGCCCACCCGGGCGGCCTGTCCGCCCGACAGTCCGGTCATCAGCGTCGACTCGGGCTGCACCGCCTCGGCGTCCAGTCCGAGGTCGGCCAGCACCGCCGGCACCCGATCGTCGAGGTCCGCCGCGCCGGTGACCAGCCAGTGGTCGAGCGCAATGGAGTAGGCGTCGGCCGGATCGGTACCCGCGGGGGCGTGATCCGGATCGGCCAGGGCCGCGGCCGCGGCGTCCATGGCCTGCGCCGCCTGTGCGCAGCCGGTCCGGCGAGCGATATAGGCGCCGACGGTCTCCCCCGCCACCCGCTCGTGCTCCTGCGGCAGCCAACCGACGAACGCATCGGCCGGGGCGATGTTGACCGCACCGTCGAGCGGCTCCAGATCGCCGGCCAGGATCCGCAACAGGGTGCTCTTGCCCGCGCCGTTGGCACCCACGACGCCGATGACGTCGCCCGGTGCCACGGTCAGGTCAACGCCTTCGAACAGGGTGCGGTGCGCGAAGCCGCCGGCCACATTCTTGGCGACGAGTGTTGCGGTCATGGGTACATGGTCGCAGCTGTCCCCCCTGTTCACCCTCCGCGTAAGCGCCCCACCTGCACACCCGCCCCACCCTCGGTACCCTCGCCCAGATGGCCGCCTTTCGACGACCCCCGCCCAAAACCCTGCTCAAACGTCTGTCCATCGCGGCCGGCGTCGTAACGGTCTTGGCGGGCATGGTCTGGGTCAGCCGCGCCCAGCCGGTGCAGCAGCTCATCCCGCAGCCGCCGGCCGAGGCGATCGGCCCCGGGGTCGGCATCAATGTGTCCTCTACCGGCAGCTCCGAGGCCACCAGCTGCACCGCGGGCTTCCTCGTACGCAGCAAGGACGGCCGACCGGGACTGCTGTCAGCGGGGCACTGCAACAAACCCGGCGGCTCCGGAACGGTGTCCATCCACAACGGTGCCCTGTACCCCACCGTCGGCGCCTTCACCGAGAGCGTCTACGACGGCAAAGACGGCAACAACATCGGCCTGATCACCTTGGACGACCCCGACAAGTTCCCGCTGACCTCCGAGGTCGATGGACACCCGGTCAGCGGCGTCGCTGACAACATCAAGGTCGGCGACACGCTCTGTCATTTGGGCGTCCGCAGCGGCGAGCCGATGTGCGGTCCGGTGGCTGCCAGCGGAAAGGACAAGGTCAGGTTCGCCGCGGCTACCACCTGCGGTGACGCGGGTGGCCCGGCCTACCGGATGCGCCCCGACGGCACCGCCGAAGCGGTCGGCATCCTCACCGCGGAGTCCGACGGCGAGGATCCCGAGACGGCCTGCGCGCAGCCACGCGAGTCCTCCGTCGCTCAGCTCATCAAGCCGTGGCTGCAGGCCTGGCAGCTGACGCTGGTCACCACGACCTAAAGAGCCTCTACCGCGGCCGCCCGGCGCGCGCGACACTGAACCGGACGGGACGCTGCTCCGTGTCACTTCCGGGAGGCTGGTGCATGGGTAGAGGAAGACCAGCGGCAGATCGATTCTCGGCCGCGGGCACACCGCGGCCGGACACTTCTGCGCGTACGGGCCGGGCCTGAACCGCCATGACCACCGACGACCAGGCCCGGGCCCGCCTCAGCAGCGCGTCAAGCGCCATGCACCGCGACTTTGCACCGAACCGAGCCATGGTCGCCGCCGCGCTGGCGCAGCTCTCCGCCGAACACCGGGCCCTGCTACGCCGTGCCTATTACTTCGGATGGAGCACCGAGCAGATCGCGGTCGATCTGGAAATCGCGGAGCGCAGCGTGAAGACCCAGCTGCACTACGCGCTGCGGACACTGCAACAGACACTGCGAGATATGGGAACGGTGCAATGACGTTTGACCACGAGTACGGCCTGTGGGATGCCGCCTATGTGCTGGGGTCACTCTCGGAGTCCGATTACCGCGAGTTCGAGACGCACCTGGACGAGTGCCTGCTGTGCCAGGACGCCGTCACCGAGTTGTCCGAGATGCCGGCTGTCCTGTCGTTGCTGGATGAAGAGGACTTCACCGAATCCGACGACGTGACAGCCGACAGCGAATTCACCGCGGGTCGCGCAGCCGCCGGTGTCGTCCGTCATGTCAACGGCCATGACTCTGGTGCTGCGGTGGCGGTTCTTCAGCCGCCGGAGACGGTCTTCAGGGTCTTTCGCCCCGGCAACTACGCTCCGGTCCCCGACGAGCTCACCGAGTTCGATCTGCCCGTCGACGGCAGCATCCCGCCGGAGTTGAACGGCTGGTATCTGCGCAACGGCCCCAACCCCCGCGAGGCGGGCGGGCACTGGTGCACCGGCGACGGCATGGTGCACGGAGTTCGGCTGGAGAACGGCCGGGCCGCCTGGTACCGCAACCGCTGGGTGCGCACCGAGAGCTTCGAACACCCCCTGCCGCTGTTCAACGCCGACGGCAGCCGCAATCTGCACTCCAGCGCGGCCAACACGCACGTCATCCGGCACGCCGGCAAGACCCTGGCGCTGATGGACACCGCATTGCCCTACGAACTGACCCCCGACTTGGACACGCTGGGCGCCTACGACTTCGCCGGCAAGCTGACCGATTCCATGGCGCCGCATCCCAAGGTGTGTCCGATCACGGGCGAGCTGCACTTCTTCGGCTACGGCGACCTTGCCCACCCGCACATCAATTACTACCGCGCCGGCGCCGACGGCGCGGTCCAGGTCCGCCGTCCGATCGATGTCCCCGGGCTGACGCTGATGCACGACTTCGCGTTGACCGCGCAGCATGTGGTGTTCCTGGACCTGCCGTTGGTGTTCAATCCGCAGGTTGCGCTCACCCGGCCCATCGAGCGTGACCTGCCGTACCGGTGGGACGACGACTACGGCGCCCGCCTCGGGGTGCTGCGCCGCGATGACCCGTTCGGTCCGGTTCGGTGGTTCGACATCAACCCGTGTTACGTCTTCCACGTCGCCAACGCGTTCGATGTGTCGTCACCCCACGGCGACGCGATCGTGATGCAGGTGGTCCGCTACCCGGAAATCTGGCGTGCCAACAGTGATTTCGAAACCGACGCCTCGCTGTGGCGCTGGACGATCGACTTGGACGCGGGCGTCGTGCAAGAGGTTCAGCTCGACGATCGTGACATCGAGTTCCCCCGCGTCGACGACCGGCGGGTGGGCGCTGCGGCCCGCTACGCCGTCGCCGTCGGCGCAGACGGTCTGGTCCGCTACGACCTGGCCCGCGACAGCGCCGAGGTCCACCGGTTCGGCGTCAACGGGATGGCCGGCGCGCCCGACGAGGCGGTGTTCGCTCCGGCACCGGGGCAGACCGACGAATCGGCCGGTTGGTACCTGAGTTACGTCTACAGCCCGGTCCGCGAGTGTAGCGAACTGGTGATCCTGGGCGCGTCGGAGTTCGACGCCGAACCGGTCGCCCGGGTGCGGCTGCCGCGTCGCGTTCCGCACGGTTTTCACGGCAGCTGGATTCCTGACTGAGGTGCAAAATCATGAACCGAGCGGTTCAGCGAGGCTCGACGAAGGAGAGCCGAAGCTGGGACCGCCGCATGAACCGAGCAGGCATCCACGTCGTGTCATTAGGCAGGAGGTGATCAGCTTGCCTCGCATTGGCATACCGCCAGACCACGAAGCCGCGCTGATGAAAGCGCTCTACGACGAGCACGCCGCGGTGTTGTGGCGTTACGCCCTGCGCCTGACCGGTGACGCCAGCCGTGCCGAAGACGTGGTGCAGGAGACGCTGCTGCGCGCCTGGCAGCACCCGGAGGTCATCGGCGATACCGAGCGCTCCCCTCGGGCCTGGATGTGCACCGTGGCGCGCAACATGATCATCGACGAACGGCGCAGCGCCCAGTACCGCCACGTGGTCGCCACGCTCGACGAGACGACCACGCCCGAGCAACCCACCCGCGACGAGGTGGACACCGCCCTGGACCGGATGTTGATCGCCGACGCCATGACCCACCTGTCGGCGGAGCACCGGGCGGTGATCGAACGGTCCTACTACCGTGGCTGGAGTACGGGCCAGACCGCCGAAGACCTGGGGATCGCGGAGGGAACAGTGAAATCGCGCCTGCACTACGCGGTGCGGGCTCTGCGACTCGCCCTGCAGGAGATGGGGGTGACACGATGATGTCGCCGCGGGAGATCGGCCCGGCCTGCGGGCCGGTCGAGGGTGAGCACCCATACGCCATGTGGGATGCCGCCTATGTGCTCGGTTCGCTGTCTGCGGCCGACCGCCGGGAATTCGAGGGACACCTGGCCAGCTGCCCGCAGTGCCGGGACGCCGTGACCGAAATCAGCGGCGTGCCCGCCCTGCTGTCCCAGCTCGACGGCAACTGTGTGGCGGCCATCAACGAGTCCGCCACAGAGCCTCCCCCGCCGGCCAACCTGCTGCCGGCCCTGTTGACCGAGGTGCACCGGCGGCGCCGGCGTACCCGGCTGATGGCGTGGACGGCCTCGGCCGCGGCGGCCGCCGTGCTCGGGATCGGTGTCCTGCTGGGCATCGGCTCGGCGACCACGCCGTCCCCCCACCCCGATGCGGTGCCGATGGCCCAAGTGGGGACGACGGCGCTCGCCTCGACGGTGGCGGTCAGGGACGAATCCTGGGGTAGCTACATCGATCTGAGTTGCGTCTGCCTGGCACCGGTGAACGCTCACCACGACACCCTGGCGCTGGTGGTGGTCGGCCGCGATGGCAGCCAGACCCGGCTGGCGACCTGGGTCGCCGAACCCGGGCACACCGCGACGCCGGCCGGCAGCATCTCGACTCCGTCGGATCAGATCGCCTCGGTCCAAGTGGTGTCGGCCGACAACGGCCAGGTCCTGCTGGAGCGCACGCTGTAACGAGCCCGGGTCATCGGATCCTTCTTCGAACCAACGCCCGCCGCAAACCGTGTCAATGACATCGTCATCACGAGTTAGGCGGGCAGATGTCCAGGATCGCTTCCGTGGTCGATTTCATTGTCGCCCAGCTGGCGGCGATGGGAGTCGGTCACATCTTCGGCGTCGATGGCGCGAACATCGAAGACCTATACGACGCAGCGTATTTTCGTCCCGACATCACGGCGGTGCTGGCCAAGCATGAGTTCTCGGCCGCCACCATGGCCGACGGTTACAGCCGCAGCGGTGCCGGGTTGGGGGTGGTCGCCGCGACGTCGGGCGGGGGCGCGCTGAACCTGGTTGCCGGGCTCGGTGAATCATTGGCCAGCCGGGTTCCGGTGCTGGCGCTGGTGGGCCAGGCCCCGATCACTTTGGACGGTCGAGGCAGTTTCCAAGACACCAGTGGCCGCAACGGTGCACTCGATGCACAGGCCTTGTTCTCGGCGGTCTCGGTCTTCTGCGAGCGGGTGATGAACCCCGAGGACATCGTGGCCGCCTTGCCCCGGGCGATCGCCGCGGCACGCGGCGGCGGGCCCGCGGTGCTGTTGCTGCCCAAGGATGTTCAGCAGGGCTTCGTCACCGCCGGCCCGTACCGCAACGGCGGCGACACCGGCGGCGATCCCGTCGTGATCAGCGACCCGCATCCGATCGTCCACGCGCTGCGCAACGCCCATGGACCGGTCACGATCATCGCCGGCGAACAGGTGGCGCGTGACGACGCCCGCGCCGATCTCGAGAATCTGCGGGCACTGCTGCGCGCACGGGTGGTGTGCGTCCCCGACGCCAAAGACGTCTCGGGCACTTCGGGTTTGGGATCTTCGTCGGCACTGGGTGTGGCCGGCATCATGGGCCACCCCTCGGTAGCCGATGCACTGACCGGCAGTGCGCTGTGCCTGGTGGTGGGCACCCGGATGTCGCTGACCGCCCGCGCCGGTCTCGAAGCGGTGCTGGGCTCCATCCACACGGTATCGATCGGTTCGGCGCCGCCGTATGTTCCGTGTACGCACGTGCAGACCGCTGATCTTCGGGTGTCCCTACGCGCGATCGCCCGCGAGCTCTCCGGAGCCGGGCGCCCCCGGTGGCTGCGGGTGCCCGAGACGGTGCCGCACACCGAACTGAATCCCCCGCCTTACGCCGGCCCCGGGGTGCGCTATCGCGACGCGATGGCCGTGCTGGACCGCGCGTTGCCTGCCGGGACCGACATCGTCGTCGATGCGGGCAACACCGGCGCTGCGGCCATCCACTACCTGCCGCCGCGACGCGACGGCCGTTTCCTGGTCGCACTGGGGATGGGCGGGATGGGCTACAGCTTCGGGGCCGGGATCGGGATGGCTTTCGGCCGTGGTCGGCGCACCGTGGTGATCGCCGGCGACGGTGCGTTCTTCATGCACGGCATGGAGATCCACACCGCCGTGCAGTACCGGCTTCCGGTGCTGTTCGTGCTGCTGAACAACAACGCGCACGCCATGTGCGTCACCCGCGAGCAGCTCTTCTATGACGGCTTCTACAGCTACAACCGCTTTACGCCCAGCCAGCTCGGTGACGGCCTGGCGTCGATGTTCCCGGGGCTCAGCGCGATCGACGTCGACGACCCGGGCACATTCGGCGCGGTCGTGGAGTCGGCGTTGGACCGTGAGGGCCCCTCGGTGATCAGCGTCGAGTGCGCCGCCGACGAGATACCACCGTTCGCGCCGTTCCTTTCTGCCGATGCGTCACCGAAAACCACTGCTCCAGTAGCTCATAACGGCAAGGTTCCAACCCACGAGGAGGATCAATTCGATGTCGCTGCCCGCCCTCGCTGATATCAGCGTCCACACCGGTACGCCCGGACCCATCGACGGCTTGGTCCGGGTCGAGACCAGTCCGCGGGAGGTCGCCACCCCGATCATCATGGAGATGATGCATTCGGTCTATCCCCACGACGTGGTGTTCGGCGACTACTGCACCGTCAACGACTACATCGACTGTCCGCCCGACGAATTGTTCGACTACCTCTCCGATACGCGATGCCTGGAAGAGTGGACCTACAGCCTGCGCGGCTTCACCCCCACCGACGAAGCAGATCTCTGGCTCGCCTACGACCGACTGGGTTCGGAGACCAAGATCTACACCCGCACCGTCTTTAACCGGGAAGCACTCACGGTGGACTACCACTGCGCCTGGGATCAGCCCGACCACCTGTGGATGATCTACCTGATCCGGATCGTCGACGCCCAGGTGGTGCTGAACAAGCCCGGATCGGTTGTGCTGTGGACCAATTGCCACCACCCGTTCTACGACCACAATCCCTATCCGGACACCGCGCCGCCGCAGCGCCCGGTGTGGGTCGGCGACTTCTGGGACATGTTCAGCGCCGGCCACCTGCTGGAGCTGAAGAATCTGAAGGCGATTGCCGAATACCGGCACCACAACGGCCTTCCGGTCACCCCATTCTGGATGCGATGAGGCGATCATGAACCAATCAGCCGTCAGCCTGATCGACGTCTCCAGCTACCTTCCCGGCGAACCCATCGGCGCCGACTATTACGCGCAGTTCGCCGAGTCCGATGCGTTGCGCGACAACCTGATGTTCCGCGCCCCCCGATTCCGCCATCATGTCGGCGACGACGAGTCCGCGGTCGACATGATCGAGCAGGCGGCGCAGGGAATCATCGAGCGCCACGGCCGCGACGTCATCGAGAACGTGGACATCTTGATCACCCACACCCAGTTGCCGGACATCCCGTTCTGCGGCGCGGGCGGCGGGGTCGCCCACCGGCTGGGAATGCGTCCATCCTCGGTGCTGGATCTGCACAATGGCGGATGCGCCGCTTTCATCCTGGGGCTCAATGTGGCTCGCCAGTTGTTGTCGGCCGGACTGGGGCAAAGCGCGTTGATCGCGATCGCGCAGAACGCCGCCGGCCAGGTCTTCGACCATCCCGCCGTGCGCAGCAAGTCGCAGGCGTCGGTTCCCGGTGACGGCGCGGCGGTCGGACTGCTCACCCGATCAGATCAATCGCCCATCATCGACGTCGAATGCCGCACCTACGGCCAGTACGCCGGCGACATGACCTACAACACCGACCCGCCCCGCAAGTGGTGGCAGCCCGGGCCGGGCGCCGCCTACATCGGTTTCACCGAAGACAAGATCACCAAGGTGCTCGCGCGCGGCAACCGGCAGGTCCCCGAGGTCGCCCTCGCGGTCTGTCATCGCAACCGCCTGTCTCCCTCGGATATCGGACTCCTGGTCACCAACCAGCCCAACCGGATCTTTCTGCGCAATTGGCGCGAAGCGCTCGAAGTGCCCGAATCACGACACGTCGACACCTTTGATGAGTGCGGCAACCTGTTCGGCGCCGGCATCCCGATCAACCTGGATCGGGCTATAACCGGCAACCGGCTGCAGCCGGGCGAGGTGGTGGTGATGGCCGGCTTCGCACACGCCGGCGACTTCGCCGGTGCGGCGGCCATCCGATGGGGCGGACGACCGCAATGACCTCGGCGGCGCAAGCGGATTCGGGTACCACGCATCTTCTCAGCGCACTGCCGCCGGCCGTCGACCCGTGTGCGTTGTCGCTCAACGAGAACCCCCTACCGCCGCTGCCGGCGGTGCGCGCGGCGCTGGTTGACTTCATCGGGGCGGCCAACCGCTATCCAGAATTCCTGCCCACCCAACTGCGCCGACTGGTAGCCGACCATGCCGGGGTGGCCGAGGAGAGCGTGGCACTCGGCCCGGGCGCGTCCGGGCTGGCTATGCGGGTGCTGCAGACAGCAGCATCTCCCGGCGAGCGGATCGTACTGAGCAAGCCCACTTTTGAGGGCTACCCCGCCTTCGCCCAGATGACCGGCTTGACCGCGGTCGACGTGCCCCTCGACAGCTACGGCCATTACGACCTGACCGCGATGGCCCAGGCAACCGCCCAGGGTGCCCGGGTGGTGGTGTTGTGCCGCCCGCACAATCCGACCGGAACGCTGGAAACCGTCGCCGATGTCGAACGGCTGGTCGCGGACGTTCCCGCCGACACCATTGTGCTGCTGGACGAGGCCTACATCGAGTTCGTCGCACCGAACCAGCGCATCGACGTTCCCAGACTCATTGCACGCTTCCCGAATGTGATTGTGCTGCGCACTTTCTCCAAGGCCTACGGCCTGGCCGGGCTACGAATCGGCTACGCGCTGGCGGCACCGGAGCTGGCCGGTCTGCTGTGGTCGATGCAGCTGCCGTTCGGCATCAGCGCCGGCTGCACGGTGGCGGTGGCCGCTTCCTACCAGGCAGAAGCACAACTGGAGCAGCGCATCGCCCACATCGTCGCCGAACGGAGCTATCTGCGGACCCGGCTGCGGGCATCGGGGGTGTACACCACCGATTCCCACGCGAACTTTGTGTACCTGCCGGCGACCGACCGGCCATGGAGCGAGATCTTCTCCGCCAGTGGGCTGCGGGTCCGGAACTATCCCGACGGCGCGGTGCGCATCACCATCGGCTCGCGCGGCTCCACCCAGATGGTTTTGTCCGCCATCGAGTAGCGCCTCAATGTGCCAGCAGGTGCACCGCACGGTCGAACACCGCAGGCAGCGCACAGCAGGCGGGGACCACAGCCCGTCGGGCCGGCTGCCACGCGCTGGCCAGCACCAGACCTCGGGTGAGCAGTCGATAGCGGCGGGTAATGGAATGCCAGGTGCGCTCGTAAGACAACGGGTTGCCATCGACTATCGCCGCCACAGCCGCAGCGGCCTGTTTGACAGCCAGGCTGACGCCCTCGCCGGTCAGCGCATCCTCGTAGCCGGCCGCGTCACCGACCAACAGCACCCGGCCGACAACCCGGCGCGAAACCACTTGCCGCATAGGACCGCAGCCGCGGGCAGGACCGCGTGGAGCGTCGGCCAAACGGGCCGCCAGGGACGGAAACCAGTCCAGCTCCGGGCGGTTCGGCGACAAGATGGCCACCCCCACCAGGCCCGGCTCTACCGGCGTCACGTAGGCCTCACCCCACCGTGACCAGTGCACCTCGACGAACTCCGACCACGCCGGAACCTGGTAGTGCCATCGCAGACCGTAACGCCGCGGGGTCCCTGCAACACAGGAGATCCCGACGGCGCGGCGAACGACCGAATGCAGTCCGTCGGCGGCGATCAACCATCTGGCCCGGATGCCGCCCGCCGTTACTCCCCCGGCGTCTTGGACGACGGCGTCCACCTTCGTGGCGACCCAGTCGACGTCGTTCTGCTTGGCCTGATCGGTCAGGGCGGCATGCAACGTCGTGCGTCGCACGCCGCGTCCCGGGCCATTGCGAAAAGGCGCCTCGGCCCGGCGTTGCTCGTCGAGATAGTTGATGCCGCGCAGCGGCATACCGACCGGGTCCACCCCGAGCGACTTCAACACGGCCAGCCCGCCCGGCATCAGGCCCTCCCCACAGGCCTTGTCGATCGGGCTGGCCCGGGGATCGGCAACGATCACCGAAAGTCCCTGCTGTCGAGCACACAACGCGGTAGCGAGGCCCCCCGGCCCGCCGCCGACGATCAGCAGGTCGGTGTCGAAGCCGATCACCGGTACCCCAGCGCGACGTTCTCCACCCGAATCCGCTCCCGTAACACCGCCGCGTTGGCCAGACCGAACCAGAGCGCGGTCAGCCAGGCGGTGTGGATCAGCGGCAGTGCTAACCCCTCGCATACCACTGCCACATAGTTGGGATGATGGATCCAGCGATACGGACCGCCGTGCACCAGAGGGCTTTCCGGCAGAACGATCACCTGGGTATTCCAGCGCCGGCCCAGTGTGCGCACACACCACCAGCGCAGTACCTGGCTCAACATCGCGACCGCAAACATGGGCCAGCCCAGCCAGGGGATAAAGGGCCGGTGCAACAGCCATACCTCGGCAACGCAGCTGACCAGCAGCGCCGAGTGGATGCTGACCATCACCGGATAGTGCTCGTGCCCGAACTCGACGCCGCCATTGGCGAACGCCCACCGCGCGTTGCTGCGGGCCACCACCAACTCGATGAGTCGTTCGATGCCCACCACCCCAACCAGCAAGTAGTACACGCCTACCACTCCAGCAGCACGAGTTCGGCGGAGAAACCCGGCCCCATCGCGATCATCAACCCGAGCGATCCGGGCGGCGGAGGATCGGATTCGATGCCGTCGAGAATGTCCAGGACGGACACCGAGGACAGGTTTCCGTGATCCCGCAACGAATTTCGGGTCGGCGTCAGCGCCTCGGACCGTAGGTGCAGCAGGTTCTCGATCACGTCGATGATCTTCGGTCCGGCGGCGTGCACTATCCAGGTCGAGATGTCGTCGCTGACCAGGCCGTGATCGGCCAGGAATTCGCGCACGTTGTCGCCGAGATACTTCTCGACGATCGTGGCGATCTCCACCGACAGGACGATGCTGAAGCCCTCGCTGCCGATCTTCCATCCCAGGATGTCATCGGTGTCGGGGTAGGTCTGGCTTCGCGTCGCCAACAGCCTCGGACCGCGTGCCGCGCGTCGGGCGCCCGTCGCGATGACCGCCGCGGCGCCGTCACCGAACAGGCTGGCGGCAACCAGATTTGCCACCGAGAGGTCTTCGCGCTGAACCGTCAAAGAGCACAGTTCGACGGCGACCAGGGCGGCCACATGGTCGGGGAAGGCGCGCAGGTAATCGTGGACCCGGGCCAGGCCCGCCGCGCCGGCGACACAGCCCAACCCGAACAGCGGGATGCGTTTGACGTCGGAGCGAAGACCGATCCGCGACACCAACCGCCCCTCCAGCGAGGGAACGGCCAAGCCGGTGACCGTCGTCGAGAACACGACATCAACGTCGGCCGGAGCGATTCCGGCGCGATCCAGCGCCTCCAGCAGCGCCCGCTCGCTCAGATCCAGAGCGATGTCAAGGTATTCGTCGTTCGCCTCGGAGAAGCCGCTGAGCTTCGGGTACCGCGCCAACGGCAGCGCCAGCTGGCGGGTCGCGACACCACTGTGGGCGGCGAACCGCTGAAAGTCGGGGCCAGCGAAGTCCGACAGAGCGGCCATCACCTCACCCTGACGGTGTTGGTGAGAAGGAATTCCACGGCTACGGCGGCCACGGTCGGAGTGTTGTCCATGTCGAGGTCACGGTGCCGCCGCGGCGCTGGTTCAACGGCTCGGCATAGCTGGCGAATATTGAACGCCTGCGCCATCGACTACGTATCTTGTCGGTAGGGGTGCCGCTGCACCTCCGGTTGACCATATCGGCGGAAGGTCACTACGTGCTGCACCGGATCGCCCTGCTGGCCCTCGCCGCTCCGCGACGCGTCCTCGTCCTGGCCGGGCTGGTGATGGTCGCAGCCGCGGTGTTCGGGATCCCGGTGGCCGACAGCCTGTCCGCGGGCGGCTTTCAGGACCCCGGTTCGGAGTCCGCGCAGGCCACCGCGCTGCTGACCGACAAGTTCGGCCAAAGTGACCAGCAGTTGCTGATTCTGGTGAGTTCCCCCGAAGGCGCCGACAGCGACCGGGCCCGCACGGTCGGCACCGAGATCGCCGGAGTCCTGCAGCGCTCGCCGCACGTCTTCAACGTAGCCTCGCCGTGGACGGATCCGCCCTCGGCGGCCGCCCGACTGACCAGCACCGACGGTACGGCCGGTCTGATCGTGGCCAACCTGCGCGGCGGCGAGAACGACGCGCAGAAATATGCCCGCACCCTGGCCGACCAGGTGGCACACGACCGCGACGGGGTCAGCGTTCGCGCCGGCGGTGGCGCGATGGTCTATGCGCAGATCAATCACCAGAATCAGCATGACCTGCTGCTGATGGAATCGATCGCGATCCCGCTGAGCTTTGCGGTGCTGGTGTGGGTTTTCGGCGGTCTGCTGGCGGCCGCGTTGCCGGTGGCGCTGGGCGGACTGGCGATCGTGGGCTCGATGGCGGTGCTGCGGCTGATCACGCTGGGCACCGACGTGTCGATCTTCGCGATGAACCTCACCACCGCGATGGGCTTGGCGCTGGCGATCGACTACACCCTGCTGATCATCAACCGTTACCGCGACGAACTGGCCGAGGGCGTCGCCCCCGATCGAGCCCTGATCCGGACGATGACCACCGCCGGTCGCACCGTGCTGTTCTCGGCGATCACCGTCGCGCTGTCGATGGCGGCCATGGTCTTGTTCCCGATGTACTTCCTCAAGTCGTTCGCCTACGCCGGGGTGGCGACGGTGACGTTCGTGGCGATCGCGGCGATCGTGGTGACCCCGGCGGCGATCGCCCTGCTGGGACCCCGTCTCGACGCACTGAACCTGCGACGGCCGATTCGGCGGCTGCTGCGGCGCCCTGAGCCCGTCGCGCGACCGATCGAAGAGGGATTCTGGTACCGGTCAACGAGATTCGTTTCCCGCCACTCGGTGCCGATCGGTCTGGCCGTGGTCACGCTGCTGGTGGCGGTCGGAGCGCCGTTCCTCGGCGTGAAGTGGGGCTACCCCGACGACCGGGTGCTGCCGCGAACAGCCTCGGCGCACCAGGTCGGCGACGCGCTGCGCGAGCAGTTCGCCGACGACTCCGACCGGGCGGTGCCGATCGTTGTTCGTGAGGCGAACGGCATCGCGCCACAGGAGTTGGATCGCTACGCCGCCGAACTGTCCCGGGTCCCGGAGGTGTCCTCGGTGTCGGCGCCGACCGGCACCTTCGTCGGCGGCGACCGGGTGGGCGATCCCTCGGCGGCCACCGGGATCAAAGACGACACCGTGTTGCTGACCGTGGCCAGCACCGCCCCGCTGTTTTCGCAGCGTTCCGAAACCCAGCTCGATCTGCTGCATCAGGTGCCGGCACCCGGTCAGCGGACGGTGCAGATGGGCGGGCTGGCGCAGATCAACCGGGACAGCGTCGACGCGATCACCGACCGGCTGCCACTGGTGCTGGGGCTGATCGCCACCATCACGTTCGCGCTGCTGTTCCTGCTGACCGGCAGCGTGGTGCTGCCGATCAAGGCGCTGATCCTCAATGTGTTGTCGCTGTGCGCCGCGTTCGGGGCGCTGGTCTGGATATTCCAGGACGGGCATCTCGGAGCGCTGGGCACGACGCCCACCGGCATGTTGGTCGCCAACGTTCCGGTGCTGCTGTTCTGCATCTCGTTCGGGCTGTCGATGGACTATGAGGTCTTCCTGGTATCCCGGATCCGGGAGTACTGGCTGGCCTCGGGGCGCACCCGCGCCGACAACGACGAGAGCGTGTCGCAGGGATTGGCGCATACCGCTCGGGTGATTACCGCCGCGGCCCTGATCATGTCGATCTCGTTCGCAGCGTTGATCGCCGCACAGGTGTCGTTCATGCGCATGCTCGGCCTCGGTCTGACCTTGGCGGTGCTGGTGGATGCCACGCTGATCCGGATGGTGTTGGTGCCGGCGTTCATGCACCTGATGGGCAGTTGGAACTGGTGGGCGCCCGCACCGCTGGCCCGGCTGGCGCGGCGGTTCGAGATCAGCGAGAACGGCGGTTCAACGGGGCGCCACGCCGCGCCCCCGGGACTTCGGACCCCGCATGTGCCGGCGCAACATGGCGCGCATCGGGCTCACCGGAGCACGCACGAAGCCGCACTATCCACCCCGGACTGATTGGCCGTCCGCGGCCGTCAGGTCCCGCAGAATGTGCGGTAGGCCCCGAATTCCGGCGGTGCCGGAGCGGCATATGCCGCCACGTCATCCCGTTGCCGGTAGGGCTCGGTGATCACGTCCAACAGATTTTGCACCGGCGCCAGGTCGCCGCGCATCGCGGACGTCAACGCCTGCTCCACCAGGTGGTTGCGCGCAATGTAGACCGGATTGACCCTGTCCATCGCGTCAAAGTCGGGCTGCATGGCCCGCCAGCGCCCCAGCCAGTCACCGAATACGGCGGGCAGGGAGCCGGTGTGCCCGCGCCCGGCCGCCGCCAGCTGCCGGAAGAACGAGGTGTAGTCCACCTGGTTGTCGGTCATGAGCGCCAACGCCTGATCAATCAGCGCGGCAGCCTCCACGCTGCCGGTCAGCCCGAACTTCGCCAGCATCCCCGCCGACCAGAGGCCGTGATAGCGCGGCATGAACCCTTCGAGGGTTTCCACCGCCACCGACAGCGCCAGCTCCTCGGTGGCGGCAAAAAGCGGCAGGATGGTCTCGGCGAACCGGGCCAGGTTCCACTGGGCGACCAGCGGCTGGTTGCCGTAGGCGTAGCGCCCGGCGTGGTCGATGGAGCTGAACACCGTCGCCGGGTCGTAGGCCTCCATGAATGCGCACGGGCCGTAGTCGATGGTCTCCCCGGAGATGGTCATGTTGTCGGTGTTCATCACGCCGTGCACGAAACCGACCAGCATCCAGCGTGCGATCAGCGACGCCTGGGCTTCGACGACCGCTTGAAACAGTGCGAGGTAAGGGTTTTCGGCCTGTGCGGCGTCGGGGTAATGCCGGGCGATCGCGTAGTCGGCCAGCCGGCGCAGCAGCCCCAGATCACCGGTGGCGCGGGCCTGCTGGGCGACGAGCTGGAAACTGCCGACCCGCAAGTGGCTGGCGGCAACGCGGGTCAGTACCGCCCCGGGCACCGGCGCCTCGCGTTGCACCTGGGCTCCGGTGGCCACCACGGCCAGCGAGCGGGTGGTGGGGATCCCCAGCGCGTGCATGGCTTCGCTGATGACGTATTCGCGCAGCATCGGGCCGACGACGGCCAAACCGTCGCCGCCGCGGGCGAATGGAGTCGGCCCGGAGCCCTTGAGGTGGATGTCGTGACGGCGGTCGCCGTCGAGTTCGCCGAGCAGCAGGGCGCGACCATCTCCGAGCAGCGGCACATAGTTCCCGAATTGGTGTCCGGCATAGGCCTGGGCCACCGGGGTGGCGCCGTCGGGAACGTCGGTACCGGTCAACAGCTTTAGCCCGTCAGGGCTTTTCAGCCAGGCCGGATCCAAGCCCAGTTCGGCGGCCAGCTTCTCATTGAGCACCAGCAGCTTCGGTTCCGGCGGAATGGCGGCCCGCCAGGGCTGGGCGAGTTCGGGGAACTCACTGGCAAAGTCGGCGGTCAGTATCGGGGACGCCATCTGGCCAGCCTACGCAACCGCTACCGTTGCCACGGTGACGGAACGGCGCCGCTGGGACACGGCGAAGACGGCGGTATGGCGGATCGGGACCGCCGTCGTCGTCGCCGCGATCTTCATCGGCCTGTACCAGGTGAACCGCACCCACCCGGCGCACCCTCTGGTCCCGATCCCGATGGCGCACGCGATCGGGCCCGGCATCGGCATCAGCGTCTCCCCCGGCGGCGACGCAGCCAGTATCAGTTGCACCACCGGATTCCTGGTACACACCCGCGACGGCCGACCCGGGCTGCTGGTAGCCGGGCACTGCAACCCGGGCGGCGGGCCCGGGCAGGTGGTGATCCGCCACGGCGGCGCTTTCGCCTATCGCACCATCGGCACGTTCACCGAGACCGTCAGCGACGGCAGCAACTGGGATGACTACGACATCGGGCTGATCACCCTGGACAACCCCGGCAAGATTCCCGTGACTTCGGTCATCGATGGGCATCCGGTGGTCGGGGCCGCCGAGTATGTGTCCGTTGGCGATGTGCTGTGCCACTACGGAATCCGCAGTGGCGGACCGGTGTGCGGTCCAGTCGTGGCCAGTGAGGCGAACAAGGTCCGGTTTGAAGCCGGCGGTACCTGCGGCGACTCCGGCGGACCGGTGTACCGACTGCGTGACGACGGCACTGCCGAGGCGGTCGGCATCTACATCGCGGTGTCCGACGGTACCTACTCCGAGCCCAAGTGCGAAGACCCGCATCCCTTCTCGATCGCCCAGACCATCACACCGTGGCTGTCGGCCTGGGAGCTGACATTGGATACCACCACCGGCCGCTGATACAGCCGGTGGTGGTGGCCATCACACAATCCTCGTAGCCTGGTGAAACAAGGTCCAGGAGGGCAGTGCGGTGAGTGTGTCAGAGCAATCTTCGGCCCGGACGCGGATGTTCGCTCGCGTTATCGGTCCGTTCCTGGTCATCGTCACTGTGGCGGCCCTGTCTCGTCTCCCGCAGGTGTGGGCGCAGGCCTCGGACTTCGGACCCGATCCGTTGTTGCTGTGGGAGGCTGAGGCGTTCACCCTGTTGGCCGGATTGGCGGTGGTGGCGCTGCACCCGCTTTGGCGCGGCGCAGCGGCCATCTGCGTCTCGGTGACGGGTTGGATCACCCTTCTCAAGGGGCTTGCGTTGACAGTGTTTCCCTACGCCGGTTTGTCGAGCGTGAACATCGCGATGCGTGCCGAGGGTTGGCCGCGCGCCGCCTACGTCCTGTTCGCACTGGTCGGGCTGTACCTGACCTACGTCGGATGGGCGCCGCTGCGGAATCGCCCGTATCCGCAACCGGCGAGCAGTGATCGGGATCTGCGCTCGGCGGCGTGATCTGGGCGGAACGCGACCTTCAGCCGGCTGCTGCAGCGGTGCGGATACCCCGCAACAGGTAGTTCGTCGCGACGACGTGCATGCGTGTCCCGATCACCAGGGCCCGATAGATGCCGCCGTGCAGTCCGGGGAATGCCGCGTAGCTGTGGGCATGCAGGCGCGTCGCACCTGCCTGATCGTCGGTGAGCTCGAACACCAGCCGGTACCGCGAGAAGCGATGCTGTCCCGCCAGTACGATCCGTTGCTGCTCAACGCTTTCGGCCACGGCGAAACCAGCGCGGGGCCGCAGTCCGAGCGGCGCGAGCAGCGGATTGCGTTCGTTACCGTGCAACATGGCCTCGACATAGCGCTGCAGAGCGCTCCACACCCGGCTACGGGGCGCGTCGATCCGCAGCGTGTGCTCGTCGATGTAGGGCAGGTCACTGGTCATGGCATTCACCTTGTCTGGGTCGGGATGGCGTGGCGAAATTCGGCGGACGCCAAACAACGGGCCTGTTCGGTGACCGCTGCCCGTAGGCCGGCGGCGTCGTCAAGGGTCCGGCCCGCATCGATGGCACGCCGGGCCCCACGGACCGCTATCCTCGGTTGGCGCGCGAGACGGTCGGCGAATTCGTGCGCCGTGGAATCGAGTTCGTCGTCGCCGACCACACGGTTGGCCAGTCCGATGCGCAGCGCCTCCGCTGCGTCGATGACCTCGCCGAACAGGATCAGTTCCCGCGCCCGCCCCTCCCCGATGAGGCGCGGGAGTCGAAACGTTGCGCCCATGTCAGGCAACAGGCCGTAGCGAGTTTCGGTCAAACCGACCCGGGCGTCGCGGGCGAAGACGCGGAAGTCGCAGGCCAGTGCCAGCTGCAGGCCCGCCCCGTAGGCGTGCCCCCGGACCGCTGCGACGCTGGGACAGCCAAGCCGGGGAATCCACTCGAAGGTCCCGGCTATCGCGAGGCCGAGCTCCACGGTCTCGTCATCGACGGGCCGCTCGGCGAACGCGGTCAACGTCCCGGCCATGTCTTCGACCAGGTCGATACCGGCCGAGAACGACGGCCCGTCACCGGCGACGATCAGACAACGAAGGGCCTCGTCGGCCAGCAGCTGTCTGCCGAGCTGGTCCAACTCTGCGCGCATTGCCGGGTTGAGCGCATTGCGTTTCTCGGGTCGCGACAACGTCAGGGTTCCGACGTGTTCACGCCGGTCATAGCGAATGGTCTGGTACCTGCTCATGTCATGTAGACGATTCCGCGTGGGCGAGTGTGACACCAGCGAGCTGTCACACTCGCCGGTCTCTTTCCGTCCTAGCAGATGAACACCCAGAACAGGAAGGACCGAGATCATGAACGTCGCACTGTGGACTGCCCAATTCGCACTGGCCGCCATATTCGCTGCCTCCGGAGGCGCCAAACTCACCATGCCGCGCCAACGTCTGCTGGACACGGGCCAAACCGGGGTGGCCATGTTTCCCATGCCGGTAGTGCGTTTCACCGCGGCGATGGAGCTTCTGGCGGCCCTCGGACTGGTAGCACCCGGGCTCACGGGAATGGGTCAGGTGCTCACACCGCTGGCCGCCGCAGGCTTGTGCGTCGTCATGGTCGGGGCAGCCTGGGCGCACTCTCGACTGCAGGAGCCCAAGAGCGTGGCCCTGAACGCCGTGCTGTTCGCGGTCGCGGCCTTCGTGGTGTTCGGCCGGCTGCTCTGATGCAGGAACGTCTCAGAACGTGTCGACGAACCGCCGCGGCGGCACGTCTTGGCCGAACCCGGCGCACGCCGCCAGCGTTGCCACGATCAGAGCGCGGGTCTCGGCGGGATCGATCACGTCATCGATCTCGAAAAGCGTTGCGGCGTTGAGCGCTTTGGCGTTCTCCTGCGCAATGGCGGTGGCCTGCCGGACACGTTCCTCCCGCTCATCGGGATCGGCGATGGCGTCGAGTTCCTTGCGCAGCCCCAGCCGAACCGCACCTTCGAGCCCCATCGGGCCCAGGTGCGCGCTCGGCCAGGCTACGGTCAGCACCGGTTCATGGAGACTGCCGCCCATCATGGCCTGGGCACCCAAGCCATAGCCGCGCCGCAAGATGACCGCGATCAGCGGCACCCGCAGCGCCGCCCCGGCCACCAGCAGCCGAGATGCCCTCCGTACCAGCGCTTCTGCCTCGGCGGCCGGGCCGACCATGTAGCCGGGGCAGTCGACCAGGGACACGATCGGCAGCCCGAAGGCGTCGCACAACTGCAGGAAACGCGCGGCTTTGTCGGAGGCCGCGGCGGTGATGGCTCCGGCCATGACCATGGTGTTGTTGCCGATGATCCCGACTGGCCGGCCGTCGATACGCGCCAGTGCGGTAACCATCTCGGGCGCGAACTTCTCCCGCAGGAACGTCACCGAACCCACGTCGGCGAGGGTCTCGATGATCGGCTTGAGCGGATAGGCACGCCGTGCGCGCTCGGGGATCATGGTGCGCAAGGCGTCCTGGTCGGCCGCAGCGCCGGGGGCGGTAGCACCTTGGAAGTAGCCGAGGACTTGTTTGGTGACCGCAACGGCCTCGGCTTCGTCGGCCACCACAACGTCGACGACGCCGTTGGGCGCCTGCACGGACAACGGGCCCACGTCATCGGGTGCGACGTGGCCCAGTCCACCGCCGGCGATCATCGCCGGGCCCGCCATGCCGATCGAGGTGTCCGCGGTCGCGATGATCAGATCCGAGACGCCCGCGATCACGGCGTTGCCGGCAAAGCAGCGGCCCTTGACCACCGCGATACGCGGCACCAGCCCGGACAGCTTGGCCCACAAGGCGAATGCCGGTACGTCGAGTGACGACACCGTCGGATAGTCGGTGTCACCAGGCCGGCCACCGCCACCCTCGGCAAAGAAGACTGTCGGCAGGCGCATCCGTTCGATGAGCTCGAACAGGCGGTCCTTCTTGAAATGACCGATCGCGCCCTGCGTGCCCGCCAATACGGTGTAGTCGTAGGACAGCACGGCGCAGGCGCCGCGTTCGGGTCCGAACAGCGCGCCGTTGATCGTGGCGGTTCCGCCCAGCAGGCCGTCGCCGGGAGTGTTGGCAATCAGGTCGTCGATGTCGCGCCGGGCGCGTTGGGCCGCGATGGCGAACCGCCCGTATTCCACAAAGGTCCCCGGGTCGACCAGGTCAGCGATGTTCTCGCGAGCCGTACGGCCCCCGGCGTCATGCCGGCGTTGCACCGACTGCGGTCGGGCCGCGTCCTCGGTCAGCGCGCGACGGCGCAGCAGCTCAAGGTGATCGTCACGCAGCGGAGCGTCGGGCATGTGGGATTCCTTCGCCGGGGTGTTGACCTAGAACAACATCATGGGCGAAGCGCGGTCCACAAGCCTCGGACTGGGCCGCGTGTGACGCGGCGGGACCATGTGGGGTGATGCCCGCCTCTGCGCGACAATCCCAGTCGCGGATCTGACATAACGTCGGTTGTCGCTGCAAGGCGGGCGACTCCCCCAATCCTCTCCGCCGGCGCCACTCCCTACGCTGAGGCCATGGCGAACGAGGAACAGCAGCAGGCCTGGGCGGCCCAGGGCATCGACTGGGTGGACAACGCGGCGACCTTCGAGGCGGTGCTGGCACCATTCGCCGACGCGGTCATGCAGGCGGCCGACATCACCGCAGGTGAGCGAGTTCTCGACATCGGCTGCGGCTCCGGCACATTGCTGCAGCGCACCGCCGCCCTGGGTGCCATTCCGTTCGGCGTGGACATCTCCGAACCGATGACGGACGCGGCGCGCCGGCGGGTTCCCGAGGCCACGGTGATCCTCGGCGACGCCCAGACCATGGACCTGCACCAGGCTGGGGGTGGGGCATCGTTTCAGCGGGTCATCTCGCGGTTCGGGGTGATGTTCTTCGACGATCCGGTGGCGGCGTTCACCAACATCCGCACCGCCGCTGCCCCGGGGTCCCGACTGGCGTTCGTGTGCTGGCGCGAAGGCGACAATCCGATGTTCACGGCGGGCACCGATGTTCTGGCCGCCAAACTGGAATCACCTCCTGCCGCGCTGGATCCCACGGCGCCGGGCCCGCTGGCATTCGGCAATCCCGAGCGGGTGCGAGCCATCCTGACCAACGCCGGCTGGAACGACATTGCCGTAGAAGCGTTCGACGGGGTCTGCAATTTCGGGATCGACGGCAGCGACGGCGTCGAGGAACGGCTGGCGTTGATCCTGGCCAACCGCACCGGGCAGCAGGCCCGCGCCGAACTGGAGGCCAGGCTGGGTGCCGATGGCTGGGCCGGCGTGGTCGAGGAACTGCGTGACGAGCTGCGCCGGCAGCGGGTCGACGGTGTGGTGCAGTTCCCGGGCCGCACCTGGGTGGTCACCGCGATAGCGTGACCGGGACCGCTCCGATCACCGCTAAGGACTCCCGTGACCCCACACCCCTTCGATCTGGCCATGCAACTCGAGGCGGTCGACGCTGGAACGTTCCGCGGCGCTACCCGTCCGGAGTGGGCCAACATGGTCGGGCCGTTCGGCGGGATCACCGCGGCTGTTTTGCTACGTGCCGTTGAATCGCACCCCGATCGCATCGGTGACCCGCTGGCGCTGACCGTCAACTTCGCCGCACCCATTGCCGACGGCGAATTCGACGTCAGCGTGCGCGCCGCGCGCACCAACCGCAGCAACCAGCACTGGGTGCTTGAGCTGCGCCAGGGTGACGAAGTCAAGACCACGGCCACCGCGCTGTTCGGACTGCACCGGGACACCTGGGCCGACGACGAAAGCCACCCGTCGAGCGCCCCCGCCCCCGAGGACGTCGCCCCGGGCAGTTTCGTCGACGCCATCGTCTGGGCCAAGCGCTACGACATGCGCTTCACCGACGGCCCGGTGCCGCTCAAGGCGGTAGAGCCCAGCGAATCCTCGACCACCACCTTGTGGGTGCGCGACGCCGAGAACCGGCCGCTCGACTTCGCGGCGTTGGCGTGCCTGTCGGACGTGTTCTTCCCTCGAGTGTTCCTGCGCAGCGGCCGCTTCCTGCCCGCCGGCACCATCTCCCTGACCACCTACTTCCACGCCGACCAAGGCGAAATCGACGCGCTCGGAAGTGATTTTCTGCTGGCCAGCGCGCACGCCAATCGGTTCTCGCGCGGCTACTTCGATCAGAGCGCGCACCTGTGGTCGCGGGCGGGCCGGCTGGTGGCCAGCACGCATCAGCTGGTGTATTTCAAGGACTGACGCTCAAGGCTCGGCCTCGGGTGAATACCGGGATCGCCATCGCTGAACTAGCGTCGCCGGCATGCCCGAGGAACTCGGCGCCCACGCCGATGCCGCGCGAGCGCGCGAAGATGCCCTGGCGGGGCGGCTGCAGAGGTCCGTGCAGACCGACCGGGCTTTCCTGACGACGGTGCGCGGCGCCGCGCAGGTGGCGGTGCAGGGCCGCCGGCGTCTCGACAGTATCGAAGCCGAGATCCGGGCCGCGCTGGCCCAGCACCGCGCTCTGGCCGTGGATACCCCGGCCGGCGCCCGACAGTTCCAGCGCTTCCTGTCTGCTAAGACCCGCGACATTCACCAGGTGATCGCCGAGACCGTCGCTGACGGTCAGGCCCGCGCGCGGGCGGTGCGCACCTTGAATGGCGGCTACTCGGTCGAGCACCGGCAACGGCCGACCATCCAGGCCGTAGACCACTCCTTCAAACGAGGCCCGGCCACCGATGAGGCGCGCCGGCTCAACCAGATCGACGCCTTCCGGGAGGTCTTCGGGCGAGACCCGGTATCAGCCTCCGACTGGGCTACTGCGGCGGCCTTGGACCCGAGCACCTACGACTCCAAGTTCCAGGGGGTGAACTCCGAGGTTCGGGTGGCCCGGATCGATCCGGTGCCGGGGCAAGGAGTTGTGCGTGCATCGCAATGGATCCCACAGCGAGATGTCAAGAGCGGTTTACTTTCTCGCGATTTTGGGAACGATGGTGGACCTAATGCGCACTTTGATCCCGAGGACACAAAGGTCACCACCTACATCGACTACGAGAACGGCATCGTGGTGATGCGACAGAACCCGTCGGTTGAACTCAACGGCAGTGGCGGCCCTGGAAAAGTGGCAGTCGGCGTCCCCCAAGCCAGCATCGCGCAAGCCGCTGACGGGTCGGTGCGCATCAAATACGACGCCGGGAACCCGCTGGTGCCCGGCTTCACAACGGATGCGCACGGCCCACTGCGCGACAATCGGCTCAGCGTCAACGGCGATCTGGTGTTCACTCCGGGACACGACGGCGTCTATATCGACGGAACACGGACCAATTACCCGTCGCTGGAGGTCTACCAGGATCTGCCGAGCGGCGGCACCCGCACGGTGTTGATCGATCCGGCACACTCCGGCAACACTTGGTTGGGCCCGGTCACCAATCTGCCGATCCACCACGAGATCGGCGTCGGCAGTTCGCGCTTCGCCGCGTTCGACGACGCGACGGCCCGCGAATTCGGGCCTGTCTATGCTCCGCCGTCCGTCTCGTCGAGACCAATCAGCTAAGCACCGTTGAAGGAGCCGTCATGACCACCCCTGACCCGGCAGCTCGCTACGGACCGCGCGGCTTCCTGGCCGCGTTGGCGACCATCGCGATCGTTGAGACTGCGACGTGGGCTTGGCTGCCGCTCTGGTTCGCCAGCGTTTTCTTCTTTGTTATCGCAACGGTAGTGGCGGTGCCGACCGGACTGTTCATGCGCGAACTGCCCGGCGAGGCTGGCCAGGTCGGGCGCGGCATCCTCATCGGCTACCTCGCAACTCCCCTGACCATCGCCGTCACCGTCATACCCGCCACCGTGATCTACCAGCTGCTGCAGCACCTGCACTGAGAGGACTCGGGCATGTTCAATCAACTGCGGGCACGAATTTGTGTACAGGACAACGACGTCTGGCGGACGGCCACCCGATCAGCGCCGATCGTCGTCCAGGTCGTGTTCGCGACGGCCTTCGGCGTCGGCTGGCTACTGGGTCATTTTCCGATAGACAGCCATGCCGGATATCGCATCATGTTCGCCGCCACGTTCACCATCACGGCGTTCGCATCACTGCTGATCGGTGCGTGGCTGCTGCGCTCGCAGTCACCGCGCCGGCGCGGCCTGGGGCTGGCCGTCGGTGGATCCGGCCTGACACTCTTGGCCGGCGGCGTGCCATGGGCACTGATTTTCCTCGCACTGGTAGACACCATCTGAGCTCCCCGGCTACCGAACAGCGCTACGGCGTGAGCGCCACAGGCAGGTACGGTGACCAGCATGTCTTTCAGAATCACGGACACCCCCGATCAGTCCGGCCGCACCTTCGTGGTGACCGGCGCCAACGGCGGTCTGGGTGAGGTCGTCACCCGCACCCTGGCCGCCAAGGGCGCCAGCGTGGTGATGGCCTGTCGCAACACCGCCAAGGCCCAGGAGATCGCCGACGGCATCGACGGCGACGTGACGGTGGCGGCGCTGGATCTGGGCAGCCTGGCCTCGGTGCGCGATTTCGCCGCGCAGCAGGGCGGCTTCGAAGTGCTGGTCAACAATGCCGGGATCATGAACATCCCGATGCGGCGGACCGTGGACGGCTTCGAGACGCAGTTCGGGGTGAACCACCTGGGCCACTTCGCGCTGACCGGCCTGCTGCTGGACCGGATCGGTGACCGGGTGGTGACGGTGTCGAGCATCGCGCACAAGCAGACCCCCAAGTTCTGGGTCGACGACCTCAACTACGAGCACCGCCCCTACCAACGCAACCTTGCCTACGCACAGTCCAAGCTGGCCAACTTGATGTTCGCCCGCGAGCTGCAGCGGCGGCTGGTGGCGGCGGGTTCGCCGCTGCGGTCCTACGGCGTGCACCCCGGGGTGTCGACCACCGACCTGTTCGACAACGACAAGACCGTCGTCGGTTTGATCGCCAAGTACGGCCTGCCGCTGGTCGGTCAGCCGCCGGAGCGGGGCGCCGAGTCGACCCTGTTCGCCGCGACCGTGCCCGACGCCGATCCGGACACCTACTGGGGCCCCACCAAGCTGAACCAGTCTCGCGGCGCAATGGGGCCGTGCCCGTCGAACAAACTCTCGAAGGATCAGCGGCTGTGGCTGCGGCTGTGGGAGGAGTCGGAAAAGATGACCGGGGTCAGCTACCCGCTCTGAACCGCGTCGCTGCAAGCTGGGCACCCCTCATGCCGGTCCCCGGTGGTGACGGGTGTGGCGCATGGGACTCACGCGGGCCGACGCGGCCCCATGTCGCCGACAATCCACGGTGATACCGCAGCTCACCGGTTAAGTTGTGGCGAGCCGCCGCGCGATGCGGCATGAGACGGACCGAAAGAGATCATGCGAGTTGAGGGGCGCGACGTCGCCGTCACCGGCAACCTGCTGCAGCCGCTGACCCGACGCACCAATGACATCTTGCGTCTGGTGCTGGCCACACTCTTCCTCGCGACCGTCATCACCAGCTCGCTGGTCACCCGCTACGAATGGGTGGCACTCGAGCGGTCGGTTTCCCAGATCGTCGGGGTGCTCTCCCCCGTCCACGCCAACCTGGTCTACCTCGCCTACGGCATCGCGATCCTGGTGTTGCCGTTCGCGATTCTGATCGGACTGGTGGTCTCCAAGCAATGGAAGCTGCTCGGAGCCTATGCCGTGGCCGGCCTGCTCGCCGTGGTGTCACTGTCGATCCGCAGCACCGGCATGGCCGCACCGAACTGGCATTTCGACCTCTCCGATCGGCTGGCCACCACGCTGGCACAGTTCCTCGACGACCCGCGGTGGATCGCCATGCTCGCCGCCATGCTCACCGTCTCCGGCCCCTGGCTGCCGGCCCGCTGGCGACGCTGGTGGTGGGCACTGCTGCTGGCGTTCGTACCGATCCACCTGGTGGTCAGCGCGATTGTGCCGGCCCGCTCGCTGCTGGGGCTGGCCGTCGGATGGTTCGTCGGGGCCTTGGTGATCCTGATCGTCGGCACCCCCGCACTGGAGGTGCCGTTGGACGGCACGGTCCGCGCCCTGGCACGTCGCGGTCACACCGTCTCCGAACTCGCCGTCATCCGGCCGGCTGGCCGCGGCCCGCTGGTGCTGTCCACCGTCGGCGACCACCCGGTGACCATCGAGTTGTACGGCCCGAACCAGCGCAGCGGCGGCGCGCTGCGCCAGCTCTGGCGCAAATTCCGGTTACGCACCACCGAGACCGCGCCGCTGCACGCCTCCCTGCACCGCGCCGTGGAGCATCGCGCCCTGATGGCGATCTCCATCGCTGATGCCAAGTTGGCCAACACCAACACCGTCGCGGTCGCCTCCCTCGACCGCGGCTGGACGCTGTACGCCCACACCCCGCCCCGCGGCACCCCGATCGCCGACTGCACCTCCTCCACGCCGGTGGCCCAGCCCTGGGAATCCTTGCGGCGTCTGCACGATCAGCAGATCTCGCACGGCGACCTGCGCAGCAAGGAGATGACCGTCGACGACGGGCAGGTGGTGTTCGGTGGCTTCGGCAATGCCGAGTACGGCGCCACCGACACCCAGCTGCAATCCGATATCGCCCAGTTGCTGGTGACGACGTCATCGCTGTACGACGCGGCCGCGGCGGTGGCCGCGGCAATCGAGCACTTCGGCCGCACCGTGGTGCTGGCCGCCTCGCGACGCCTCACCAAATCCGCGGTTCCCGCGCGCCTTCGCAATGCCGTCCCCGATGTCGGCACGGTGATCGCCGCCGCCCGCGAGGAGGTCAAGCGTCAGACCGGTACCGATCAGATCCAGACCAAAACCATCACCCGGTTCACCCGCAGCCAGCTGATTCAGTTGATCCTGCTGGTCGCCCTGGTCTACGTGGCCTATCCCTTCATCAGCCAGGTGCCAACCTTCTTCTCCCAACTGCGGCAGGCGAACTGGTGGTGGGCGTTGGTCGGGCTGATTGTCTCGTCGCTGACCTACGTCGGCGCGGCGGGCGCCCTGTGGGCCTGCGCCAACGGCTTCGTCAGCTTCCGGAATCTGGCGATCATGCAGGTGGCCAACACCTTTGCGGCCACCACCACGCCGGCCGGGGTCGGCGGTCTGGCGCTGAGCACCCGCTTCCTGCAAAAGGGCGGCCTGAGCACCTTGCGCGCGACCGCCGCGGTTGCGCTGCAGCAGTCGGTGCAGGTGATCGTGCACGTGATCCTGCTGGTCATCTTCACCACCGCTGCGGGCGCCTCGACGGATCTGTCCCACTTCGTACCCGGCGCGACCATGCTGTACCTGATCGCCGGTGTTGCGCTCGGGTTGGCCGGGATCGTGCTGCTGGTACCGAACCTGCGCCGGTGGTTGACCACGGCGCTGCGGCCGCGCCTCAAGGAAGTCACCGGCGACTTGGTGGACCTGGCCCGCGAGCCCAAGCGGCTGGCGTTGATCGTGTTAGGCGCGGCCGGCACCACGTTGGGTGCGGCGCTGGCACTGTGGGCCAGCGTGGAGGCGTTCGGCGGCAACACCTCATTCGTCACCGTCACGGTGGTGACGATGGTCGGCGGCACCCTGGCCTCCGCCGCACCGACACCCGGCGGGGTGGGCGCCGTGGAGGCCGCCCTGATCGGTGGGTTGGCCGCGTTCGGTGTGCCCGCCGCGCTGGCGGTCCCGTCGGTGCTGCTCTACCGGGTACTGACCTGCTGGCTGCCGGTTTTCATCGGCTGGCCGGTGATGCGATGGCTGACCGAGAACGAAATGATCTGAACCCATGCGGATCGCGATCAGCGGTGCAGGAGTAGCCGGGACGGCGCTCGCGTACTGGCTGCACCGCACCGGCCATACCCCGACCGTGATCGAACGTGCACCGGCCTTCCGCTCCGGTGGCTACATGATCGACTTCTGGGGCGTCGGCTACACCGTGGCCCAGCGGATGGGCATCGAGGCGCAGATCCTCGAAAAGGGCTACCAGATCGAATCCCTCCGATCAGTCGGCACCGACGGCCATACCCTCGCCACCTTGGATGCCAACGTCTTTCGGCATCTGCTCGGCGGCGACTTCACCAGTCTGCCGCGCGGCGACCTGGCCGCCGCCATTCACGCCGCCATCGCCGAGCACGTCGAGATGATCTACGGCGACAGCATCACCGCCATCGACCAGGACGACGACTGCGTCCGCCTCAGCTTCGACCACGCCGGGCCGCGGGAGTTCGACCTGGTGATCGGCGCGGACGGGCTGCACTCCAACGTGCGCCGGTTGGTCTTCGGGCCCGACGACGATTTCGAGCACTATCTGGGCTGCAAGGTGGCCGCCGCCGTCGTCGAGGGTTACCGGCCGCGCGACGAATCGGAGTACGTGACGTACGCGGTGCCCGACCGCCAGGTGTCGCGGGTCGCGCTGCGCGAAGACCGCACCCTGGCGCTGTTCGTGTTCCGCGATACCTCACCGGAGCTTTCAGGTCCGAACACCCAGTTGCACAATCGGTTCGCCGATGCCGGCTGGGAGTGTTCCCAGCTACTGGCTGCGATCGACGGCCAGATCGTCGACGACCTCTACTTCGATGTGGTCAGCCAGGTTCGGATGAACCATTGGTCGCGGGGCCGAGTGCTGTTGATCGGCGACGCGGCCGGATGCATCTCGCTGCTGGGCGGAGAGGGCACCGGCCTGGCGATCACCGAGGCCTACGTGCTGGCCGGCGAGCTGCACCGCGCCGACGGCGATCATCGGCGCGCATTCGACGCCTACGAAGCGCGGTTGCGCCCGTTGATCGAAGACAAGCAGTCCAACGCTGCACAGTTGCTCGGATTTTTCGCCACCCGAACACGTTTCGGCCTATGGTTTCGTAACCTAGCGCTACGGGCCATGAACCTGCGAATGCTGGCAAACCTGTTCGCCGGCGCCGTGCGCGACGACTTCGACCTGCCCGACTACGGGATCTGAGGCTATCGGGCCCCGGCCGCCGCATACACCCGGCTCACCTCCGGCTCGGCATATCCGGCGTCGGTGACCGCGGCGCGCACCGCATCACCCACCTTCAACGTGAGTTTGGCGGGCACCAGGGCGATCACGCAGCCACCGAACCCGCCGCCCGTCATCCGGGCGCCGAGCGCGCCGGCGCTCACCGCACTGTCGGCGATCAGGTCGATGTGCTCGGTGGTGATCTCGAAGTCGTCGCGCATCGACGCGTGCGACGCGGTGAACAACGTACCGGCCGCGGCGAAGTCCAACTCCGCACACGCCGCAACGAAATCCAGCACCCGCTCGTTCTCGGTCAGCACGTGCCGGGCCCGCCGGGCGTCGACCGGGTCGGCGAGCGCATCGAGCGCTGCCACGCCCCGGTGCTGGACCTCACGCAACGATGACACCCCCAACTCGGCGGCGGCCCGCTCACACGAGGCGCGTCGGGCGGCGTATTCCCCGTCGACGTGGCCGTGCCGCTGACCGGAGTCGAGCAGCAGCAAGGTCACCCCGGAAGCATCCGGGTCGAACGGCACCGGGTGCACCGCGACGTCGCGGAAGTCGATCAGCAGCGCGCTGGACACCTCCCCGTACAGCGATGACAGCTGATCCAGCAAACCCGTTGGCGCGCCGACATAGTCGTTTTCGGCGCGCTGGCCGATCCGGGCCTGCTCGATCCGATCGATATTCAGGCCGGCCGCCGAGGCCAAGGCGCCGAGCACCGCGCATTCCAGGGCCGCCGACGACGACAGGCCCGAGCCGATCGGTACGTCACTGCGGATATCCATGGTGCCGCCGGGCACCGCAAACCCACTGTCGCGCAGCGCCCAGATCACCCCGGCGGCGTACGCGCCCCAGCCGGTGGTCTGGCCGGGCGTGGTGTTCAATGGAATGCTGACCGGCGCGTCGGCGCGATCGCTGAGCACGGTGAGGGTGTCGACCTCGGCGGGGGTGAAGGTGACGCTGGTGCGTTGCGGCAACGCGATGGGCAGCGCGAAACCGCCGTTGTAGTCGGTGTGTTCGCCGATCAGGTTGACCCGGCCCGGCGCGGAGTAGGTGATCACAGCTCCCGCAGCCTAGCCGCCACCGACTCCGGCGTGACGTCGGCGATGAACGCGTCCATCGCCGACTCCGAGGCCGCCAGATACTTCAGCTTGGTGGCGCTGCGTCTGATCGACATCAGCTCGACGTGGAAATAGCCGTCGGCCTGCGCGCCGTCGCCGCGGTACTGGTGCAGCGCGGCCATATAGGGCAGCGGGGTGTCGTAGATCCGATCGAAGCGACCCAACAGGTTTCGGTAGACGCCTCCGAAGTCTTCGAGCTCGTCATCGGTCAAGTCGGTCAGGTTGTGCACTCGACGATTCGGGTACAGGTGCACCTCCACCGGCCAGCGTGCGGCGAACGGCACGAATGCGGTGAAGTGTTCGGTCTGCGCCACGATCCGAGCACCGTCCGCACGCTCGGCCGCCAGCAGATCGGCGAACAGGTTGGTGCCGTGCGTCACTCGATGCTCACGCGCTTGCGCCAGCATCGCGGCGGTGCGTGGAGTCAGGTAGGGGTAGCCGTAGATCTGGCCGTGCGGGTGAGCCAGCGTCACCCCGATCTCCTCGCCGCGGTTTTCGAAGCAGAACACCTGCTCGACACCCGCGCGGCCCAACAGGTCAGCGGTGCGGTGCCGCCACGCCTGCACCACCAGCCGGGCATGCGCCGCCGGCAGGTCGGCGAACGAACCGGTGTGATCGGCAGAGAAACAGATCACCTCGCAACGGCCGTAGCCCGGAGCGGAGACGAACTCGGCACCGTCCGGAGCTGGGCCGACCACCGCACCGGCCCCGGCCCCGGCCAGGCTCGGGAACCGGTTCTCGAAGACCACGACGTCATAGTCGGCCGCCGGCACCTCGCTGGTCTCACCGCTCGGCCCCGGGCATAGCGGGCAGGCCTCGGCCGGGGGCTTGTAGGTGCGGTCCTGGCGCTGCGCGGCGATGATCACCCACTGGCCGGTGGTGCGGTCGAAGCGCAACTGCGACGGCTCGGGGTCACGGGGCGACAGCGGCCGGCGATCGGTCACCGGGGCCGGGGTGTGGCCGGGCAGGGCGAAGAACAGGAGGTCGCGGCCGTCGGCGAGCGTCCAGCGAATCGGGGCGCTCACGCGACCAGCCGCGGGTGCAGCCGCTGCGGGGCGATCTCGACACCGGCCGCCAGGTCGTCGGCCAAATGCGCGGCAAAGCCGAGCAATCCGGCGAGATCGATCCCGAACGGGGCCGGGGGCCGCACCGTCGCCAGATGTTCGGCGCCGCGGCGCAACAGACTGACCGCGCCGGCGACATTGCCCCGCTGGACGTGGGTGACGCCGACGGCCAGCTGCGCCAAGCCCTGCCACAGTTCACGCTCGGCGGAAGGCCGATGTTTCCAGGCGGCTTCCAGCACTTCGTGGGCGTTGAACGCCAGACCGTCGTCCAACAACAGCTGCGCGTACGCGAGCATCTGCGCCGGCGGCAGGTCGAGGTCGTCGGGAACACCCTCGACGCCGCCCTGGCTGCCGCGGGGCAGCGGCCGGCCCAGCCGATCACGCGGGCGGGCGTTGCGGGGACGGCCCGAGTCGTCGCGGTCGCGGGTTGTCACCTGTCCATCATGGCAAGCCGGTCAGGCGGGCTTGGCAGCAATCACCTCGATAGCGGCCATGTTGTTGCGGTGGCGACGGAACGTCGCGCGCATGTTGAGCACCCGGGCCCGCGCATCGGAATCGCGCAGCACGTTGAACACGAACCGCAGCGCCCCGAACAGGCCCTCGTCGGCGATCAACCGGTGGGGCTCCAACAGCGCCATCGGTGCGTAGGAGATCTTCTCCACGGTGAAGCCGGCCTCGGTGAGCAACTCGGTCCATTCCGCGGCGGTCAACGGGCGGGCGTTGACCTTGATGGAGCGGGCCAGCGCCGTGCGGACCTCGTCCTTGACGGCCTCGGGCACGTCGACGGGCTGCAGAACCATCTCGTGAATGGCGTAGCGGCCGCCGGGGCGCAGCACTCGGAAGGCCTCCCCGATGATGTCGGCCTTATGCGCGTTGGTCTGCATGGTCAGCATCGCTTCGCCGATGACGACGTCGGCGCTGTCGGCCTCCAGACCGGTCTGCGACGCCTCGCCGGTGACGACCCGGCCCCGTTCACCGACCACCGAGCGGACCACGCCGGCGGCGTTCTCGTCCGCCTCGACACCGGTGTAGGTGCCGGGGCCGTTCTGCAGGATCTCTTTCGCGGTACGCCCCATGCCCGGGGCGAGTTCCACGACGTCGGCCCCGGCCAGCTGCGCGTCGGCCAGCATCCGGTGGGTCAGACCGAGCCCGCCTGGCCGCAGCACCCGTTTGCCCAGACGGGCGAACAGCCAGTGGCCGGGCAGATCAGCGGTCTTGCGGTCGGGCATCGGCAGGCTCATGCAACGAAGGTTAGCCTTACCAGGCTTAGTCCGCCAGAGGGCTTTAGACCCCTATGTTTCCTTTAAATAGCTGGCGGTCCCCGGATTTCAGACCACCTGGCGGCCGGCCAGGAAGGTAGCGCGCACCTCGAGATCGGCGATCGCTTCCGGGGCGACGGCGCGTGGGTCGGCCGACAACACCACCAGGTCGGCGTACTTGCCCACCTCAAGTGAGCCGGTCACATCCTCGGCGAACAGCTGCCAGGCCGCGTCGAGGGTTTGCGCCCGAATCGCCTGCTCGACGGTGAGCCGCTCTTCGGGCGCCAGCACCCGCCCGCTGGGTGCCACCCGGGTGGCGGCGACGCTGATATTGCGCAACGGCTCTTCGGGGGTGACGGGCGCGTCGTTATGCAATGAGATGCGCATACCCGCCGCGACGGCGGATGCCGCCGGCATCCAGCGCGAGCCGTGTTCCTCGCCGAACAGTCCGTCGACCAGAACATCACCCCAGTAGTGGAGGTGGTCGACGAACAGGCTGCAGGTGACGCCCAGCGCGGCGGCGCGGCGCAGTTGCTCGGGGCGGATGGCGCCGACGTGTTCGAGGCGCAACCGGTGATCGGGACGCGGGTGCCGCCGCAGCACGTCCTCATAGACATCAAGAATGGTGTCGACCCCGTTGTCGCCGTGGACATGGCAGGCCATCTGCCAGCCGTGCGGGAAGTACGCCTCGACGATGCGGGTCAATTGTTCGCCGGTGTAGTTGGCGTGCCCGCATGATCCGGGTTCGACGCCGATGGTGCGGGTGGCGTCGGTGTCCAGGTACGGGAACGACAGGTCGATGTTGCCGATCCACGGTGAGCCGTCCACCCAGATCTTGATCCCGACCTGGCGCGCCATGTCGTCGCCGTCCCCCGGCGAAGCGTCGGTGTGCAACGCCTCGTTGGAGATCTCGTAGGTGCGCAGTCGCACCGTCAGCTCATTGCGCAGGTGGTCAACAAGCGGCCGGAACTGCGGCGAGAACGCCATCTCCGAAATTGTTGTCAGGCCGGCCCGGTTGAGCCGTGCGCATTCGGCGCGCAGCATCGCCGGAGCGTCGCCGGGCAGCATCGCCTTGCCCAGCAACGGAATCAGCGCGGCGGTCTCCTCCGCGGTCCCATCCAGTTCGCCGGCGGCGTCGCGGCCGTATTTTGCACCGATCGGGTCGGGGGTGTCGCGGCTCAGCCCGGCCTCCCGGGCGGCTGCACTGTTGAAATACGCCTTGTGGCCCGAGTTGTGCACGATCACCAGGGGGTGCTCCGGGGCGACGCGGTCCAGCCAGGCCAACGTAGGTATGGGCAGACCCGGTTGCAGCAACTGGTCCCAGCCGACCGCGTATGCCCCGTCCACGCCGCGAGTGGCGACCTCCTGGTGGATCAGCGCCACCACGGTGTCGGCGTCGGTAAGAGTCACCGGCCGGATATCGACCATCCGGCCGGACAGCACGACCGACTCCATCAGCGGATGCCCGTGGGCCTCGACGAAGCCGGGCAATACGGCGCCGTCGCCGATGTCGAGCACCCGGGTGTCGGGGCCGATGAGCGGGTCCACGTCCGTGCGGTCGCCGACCGCGACGATGAGCCCGTCGATGGCAGCCAGCGCCTGGGCAGTCGGTTGCGCGTCGTTGACCGTGAGCACCGTGCCGATGACAACGAGATCCGCTACAGGCATTCCGGGCTCCTTCTCGGCGGGCATCGCCGGAGTGTAAGTGGAATAGCGCAGCGTCCACCGCTGTTCGAGCCGGTATGCCCAAACCTTTTACCGAGACCGAGCGTCAACAGTTTCTCGCCGACAAGCACATCGCGGTGCTGTCCGTCGCCGCCACCGACGGCCGGCCTCCGGCCAGTGTCCCGATTTGGTACGACTACACCCCCGGCGGCGACATCCTGGTCAATACCGGTGCCGGCCGGCGGAAGGCCAAGCTCATCGAGCAGGCCGGTGCGGTGACGCTGGTGGTGCAGCGCGAAGAGCTGCCCTACCAATATGTGATCGTCGAAGGCACCGTGGTCAATGCGGTCACGCCGGCGCCGCTGCCGCAGCGCGAGGCCATCGCGATTCGCTACCTGGGCCAGGAAGGCGGCCGGGCATTTGCCGCCAACATGGACGGCGCATCCAGCGTGCTGTTCACCATCCGGCCCGACCGCTGGCTGACCGCCGATTACTCAGGCGACCTGTAGGCGCTTGGCTTTTGGCGCCCGATGACGAAGGGTCCCTGTGATGCTGCCCGTACTGGACCTGTCTGACGCCGCTACCGACGCAGCGGCGTTTCGCCTGGCCTTGCGGGAGGCCACCCACACCCGCGGCTTCTTCTATCTCATCGGCCACGGCATACCCGAGGAGCAGAGCACCGAGGTCCTCCAGCTGGCCCGGCAGTTCTTCGAGCTGCCCGAGGCGGAGAAGAACCAGATCAGCCAGTTGAAAAGCCCGCATTTCCGGGGCTATTCACGTCTGGGCGGAGAGCTGACGAACGGGCGCGTCGACTGGCGAGAGCAGATCGATATCGGGCCGCAGCGTCCCGCGCTACCCGAAGCGGAGGGGTACTGGCATCTGCAAGGCCCGAACCTATGGCCCGCACGGCCCGCTTCCTTCCGCGCCGCGTTCGAAGCGTGGGACCGGTCCCTGTCCGCGGTGGGCCTGCAACTGCTCCGGCACTGGGCGGCCTCGCTGGGAGCCGCCGAAGACCTGTTCGACGAGGCGTTCGCCACCTCGCCGGCGACGCTGATCAAAGTCGTCCGGTATCCGGGCGGCCCCGAGGCCGGCCAAGGTGTCGGCGCCCACAAGGATTCCGGCGTGTTGACCCTGCTGCTCGTCGATCCGGATTCCGAAGGGCTTCAAGTGGAAAGCTCGCCCGGCGAATGGGTCGACGTTCCCCCGATGGCCGGCGCGTTCATCGTCAACATCGGCGAACTGCTCGAAGTCGCGACCGACGGCTACCTGCGGGCCACGCGTCACCGGGTGCTGTTGCCCCAACCGGGCACCGACCGGGTATCTATCCCGTACTTCCTCAACCCGGCACTGGATGCCACCATCCCGCGTATCACCCTGCCCGCCGACTTGGCGGTCCTGGCGCGGGGCGTCGAGACCGACCCGGACAACCCCATCTTCGACACCTACGGCGAGAACGCATGGAAGTCGCGCACCCGGGCTCACCCCGACGTCGCCGAACTGCACCACGGGATTCGACCGGCAAGCTCGCACCGTTCGGCCTACTGAAAACTGGTCTTGGCCGCATGCGCGCCCAGCCCGGAAAAACGTCAGGCCCCCTCATTGAGGGGGCCTGACCAGTGTGGCAGGTACAGGATTCGAACCTGTGTAGGCTTTCGCCGACGGATTTACAGTCCGCTCCCATTGGCCGCTCGGGCAACCTGCCGTAGTGCGCCTAGCAGACTACAACGAGGATGTACCTCAGACGCAAACGGCCAGCACAACTCAAGGAGAGGACAGATCTCGTGGCGGACTCATCGTTCGACATCGTCAGCAAGGTCGACCGGCAGGAGGTCGACAACGCCTTGAACCAGGCCGCCAAGGAGCTGGCCACCCGGTTCGACTTCCGCGGCACCGACACCACCATCGCCTGGAAGGGTGAGGAAAACATCGAGCTGGTCAGCTCCACCGAGGAGCGGGTCAAGGCCGCCGTCGATGTGTTCAAGGAGAAACTGATCCGCCGCGACATCTCCATGAAGGCGTTCGACGCCGGGGACCCGCAGCCGTCGGGCAAGACCTACAAGGTCAGCGGCAGCCTCAAGCAGGGCATCGACGCCGAGCACGCCAAGAAGATCAACAAGCTGATCCGCGACGAGGGACCCAAGGGCGTCAAGTCCCAGGTCCAAGGCGAAGAAATCCGGGTGTCGTCGAAGAAGCGCGACGACCTGCAGGCCGTGATCTCACTGCTCAAGGGTGCCGACCTGGACGTGGCCTTGCAGTTCGTGAATTACCGGTAACCGGTACCGCTGGTCCGACCGCCTCCCGGTGCTTAGGCTGAGCATCGTGACTACCGAAGAGGTCGTGGACGTCGTCATCATCGGAGCGGGCATCTCCGGTATCGGCGCGGCTTACCGCATCGCCGAACGCAACCCCGGCACCCGCTACGTCATCCTGGAACGGCGTGAGCGCATCGGCGGGACCTGGGATCTGTTCCGCTATCCCGGGGTGCGCTCGGACAGCAGCATCTTCACGCTGTGCCTGCCGTATGAACCGTGGACCCGGCGCGAAAGGGTCGCCAACGGCGACGAGATCCGCGACTACCTGACCGACACCGCGCACAAGTACGGCATCGACGACCACATCCGGTTCAACCACCACGTCACCGCGGCAAACTGGGACTCGGCGACCGACACCTGGACGGTGACGGCGGACGAGAACGGCACCGCGCGGACCTACCGCGGCCGGTTCGTCTTCTTCGGCTCCGGCTACTACAACTACGACGAGGGCTACACCCCGGACTTCCCGGGATCCGAGACGTTCGCGGGGACGCTGGTGCATCCGCAGCACTGGCCCGAAGACCTGGACTACACCGACAAGAAGGTCGTGGTGATCGGCAGCGGCGCCACCGCGATGTCACTGGTCCCGGCGTTGGCCGAGCGCTCGCGCCACGTCACCCTGCTGCAGCGCACCCCCACGTATCTGATCTCGGCGACCATGTACAGCCGTTTCGTTGACGTGGTGGCAAAACTGCTGCCCCGCAAGTTGGCTCACCCGATCATCCGATTCGTGATGGCCATGTTCGAGGGCTACGTCTGGTTCCTGGCCCGCAAGACTCCCCCGGTGTTGAAGTGGATCCTGCGTCGCACGGCCGTGCAGAACCTGCCGCCGGGCTATCCGGTGGACACCCACTTCAAGCCGCCGTATGAGCCGTGGGACCAGCGACTGTGTCTGATTCCCGACGCCGACCTCTACGCCGAGATCAGCGCCGGGCGGGTCGACATGGTCACCGACCGGATCGACCACTTCGATGCCGCAGGGATCGCGTTGCAGTCCGGTGCGCATCTGGACGCCGACATCATCGTCACGGCCACCGGCCTGCAGCTGCAGGCACTTGGCGGGGTGCGGATCAGCTTGGACGGCACCGAGATCAAGTCCACCGACCGTTTCGTCTACAAGGCGCACATGCTCGAAGACGTGCCGAACCTGTTCTGGTGCGTCGGCTACACCAACGCCTCCTGGACGCTGCGCGCCGACATCACCGCCCGGGCCACCGCCAAACTGCTGGAGTACATGACCTCGCGGGGCTACACCCACGCCTACCCGCACCTCGGCGACGAGCCGATGGCCGAGAAGTCGGCGTGGGACATTCAGGCCGGCTACGTGCTGCGCGCGCCGCACGCGCTCCCGCGCTCGGGCACCAAGCGGCCCTGGAATGTACGGCAGAACTACTTCGCCGACGCCCTGGACTTCCGGTTCGATCAGATCACCGAATCAATGGTGTTCGGACGGGCCGGGGAGGCGATCCCGCTGGCCGGATAGGTCACGTCTCGGTACGCAGCGGGGCGATGCCGCGGTCCAGTGCGGCCTCCAAGAAGCCGAGATCGCCGGTGGCGAGCAGGATGCCGACGCCGCCCTGGATGCCCGCCAGTAGGGCGGCTGCCGCCGAATCGGCGTCGATACGCCCCGCCATCTTGCCGCCCTGCTGCATCGCGCGGATCCCGGTCGCGATCTCGGCATGCCATTGCCGGATCAGCGACGAGGTAACGGCTTGGGCCGCCGGCGTGGTCCGCCCGAGTTCGGACATCAGTACCGCCAACGGGCAATGCTGCCCCTGACGTCGGTACCGCTCGACGACGGCGTCGCGCCAGCGCTGCCAGGCCGCCCAGGACGTGAGCTCGCCCAGGTAGGGCTGCTGATCGGCCAACACCCGCGCGGCCTCGTGTTCGGCCACCGCGAGCAGCAACTGTTCCTTGCCGCCGGGAAAGTAGTGGAACAGCTGACTCTTGGAGGTCTGGGTGCGCGCCCGGATGTCATCGAGCGTGGTGGCCGACACCCCGCTGGTACGGATCTCCGCGGCGGCGCCCTCGATGATCCGCCACCGGGTGGCCGCCCCCTTGCTGGTCAATTTCTGGACTTGCGGGTCCATTTTGATAGGTGAACTATCTGGACTCATGAGTCCAAACATTACCCGGCTTGCAGGCCGCACAGCATTGATCACCGGTTCTACCGCCGGACTGGGGGCCGGCATCGCCACCGCATTGGCCGAGGCCGGCGCGTCGGTCCTCGTCAGCGGACGCGATTCCAAACGCGGCGCCGACATCGTGCAGCGCATCGAATCAGCGGGCGGCAAGGCCACGTTCATCGGCGCCGATCTGGGCGCCGGCGGGAACGCGGTCACCCGGCTGGCCGCCGAGGCGACCGCCGCGGCCGGCGGTCCGATCGACATCCTGGTCAACAACGCGGCCATGCTGCTGATGCCGTCGCCCACCGCGGAGGTTCCCGAGCAACAGATCCGCGACGCGTTCGCGATCAACGTATTCGCCCCGTTCCTGCTGACCGGCGCTCTCGCGCCCGCGATGGCGCAGCGCGGCAGCGGCGCGATCGTCAACGTCGGTTCGATCAGCGGGCTGATCGGTTCGGCGAATTCAGCGCTGTACAGCGCGACTAAGGCCACCATCCACTCGCTGACCAAGTCGTGGGCCGACGAATACGGCCCCTCCGGTGTGCGCGTCAATACCGTTGCCCCCGGACCGATCCGAACCGAGCGCAACGCGGAGTTCGAACCGCACGTGGCGCCCGTGCTGGCCCGGATTCCGTCCCGGCGGATGAGCACCGTGGCAGAGGTTGCCGGCGCCGTGGTGTTCCTCGCCAGTGACGAAGCCGCCAACATCCACGGCACCACGCTCTCGATCGACGGCGGCTGGTCCGCCGTTTAGGCGACATGTTCACAAACCGTGGGTGCGGCAGTGGCGACGGCAATACGCTGTCGCTCATGCCTGCTGCTACTCGTACACCCAATGTCGTCGTGCTCGGAGGCGGATCGTTCGGTACCACGGTGGCGTCCATCTGCTCGCGCCGTGCGCCGACGCTGCAGTGGGTGCGATCGGAAGCGACCGCTGCCGACATCAACGACAACCATCGCAACAGTCGCTACCTGGGCAACGATGTCGAACTCAGCAGCACGCTGCGCGCCACCACCGATTTCGCCGAAGCCGCGCACTGCGCCGACGTCGTCGTGATGGCCGTACCGTCACACGGCTTCCGGGGAGTGCTCGAAGAGTTGGCCACCGAGCTGCGCCCCTGGGTGCCGGTGGTGTCGCTGGTCAAGGGCCTGGAGCAGGGCACCAACATGCGGATGTCGCAGATCGTCGACGAGGTGCTGCCCGGGCATCCCGCCGGCATCCTGGCCGGACCGAACATCGCCCGCGAGGTCGCCGAGGGTTATGCGGCGGCGGCGGTGCTGGCCATGCCCGACCCGGGCCTGGCCTGCGAACTGGCGTCACTGTTCCGCACCAAGCGATTCCGGGTTTACACCACCGACGACGTGGTGGGGGTCGAGATGGCCGGCGCACTGAAGAACGTGTACGCGATCGCGGTCGGAATGGGCTACTCACTGGGGATCGGGGAGAACACCCGGGCCATGGTGATGGCGCGTTCGGTGCGCGAGATGTCTAAGCTCGGCGAGGCGATGGGCGGAGCCCGCGACACTTTCGCGGGCCTGGCCGGGATGGGCGACCTGATCGTCACCTGCACCAGCCAGCGCAGCCGCAACCGCTATGTCGGTGAGCAGCTGGGCTCCGGCAAGCCGATCGACGAGATCATCGCGTCGATGAACCAGGTGGCCGAGGGGGTGCGGGCCGCCAGCGTGATCATGAAGTTCGCCGCCCAGTACGGCCTGAGTATGCCGATCGCGCGCGAGGTCGACGGCGTGATCAACCACGGCTCCACGGTGGAGCAGGCCTATCGCGGACTGATCGCCGAGACCCCCGGGCATGAGGTGACCGGCTCTGGCTTCTAACTGTGTGATTCCTGTACGTTCGCTCCGAATGTGTTACATGTGTTTACTTCCTGGACATGTCACATTCCATCACTGGCAATAAGGCATGAATAACTTCTCTGCATCTCAGCAATATCTTATGAGGGCAGGGGAACTACCGGATGCTGACCGCGCAAGCCGACGTCAAATCACGAGCCAACGCACGAAGAGCCTGGTCGCGCTCGGTTCTCCGGCATGACCTACCCGCCTCCCTGGTGGTGTTTCTGGTCGCTCTGCCGCTGTCGCTGGGTATTGCCGTTGCCTCCGGCGCACCGGTGCTGGCTGGCCTGATCGCCGCGATCGTCGGCGGGCTCGTCGTCGGCGCCCTGGGCGGATCACCATTGCAGGTCAGCGGGCCGGCGGCCGGGCTGACAGTAATCGTCGCGGATCTGGTGGGGCGCTTCGGCTGGAAGGTGACGTGCGCAATCACCGTCGGCGCCGGGATGCTGCAGGTCCTCCTGGGACTGAGCCGGGTGGCGCGGGCCGCCCTGGCGATCTCGCCGGTCGTGGTGCACGCGATGCTGGCCGGAATCGGCATCACGATCACCCTGCAGCAGCTGCTCGTCCTACTCGGCGGCCGCTCGGCGAGTTCGGCCTGGGAAAACCTCGCCAGGCTGCCGGAGGGGCTGATCGAGTCCCATGGGGCCGAGCCGATCCTGGGCATCCTGGTGATCATGACCATGCTCGCCTGGCGATCGGTACCGGGACCGCTGGGCCGGATTCCCGGGCCGCTGGTCGCGATTGCCGGAGCGACAGTGCTGTCCTTGCTCTTCTCGCTCGAGGTGCGTCGCATCACCCTGGACGGATCACTGCTGGATGCCGTGCAGCTGCCCGCGCTTCCGGACGGCAACTGGACTGCCGCCTTCATCGGGGTGGTCACCGTGGCGTTGATCGCCAGCGTGGAAAGCCTGCTCTCGGCGGTGTCGGTGGACCGGATGCATACCGGGCCGCGTACCGCTTTCAACCGCGAACTGATCGGGCAAGGCACCGCGAACGTCGCCTCGGGATTGCTGGGTGGGCTGCCGATCACCGGGGTGATCGTCCGCAGCGCCACCAACGTCGCCGCCGGTGCGAAGTCGCGGGCGTCGGCGTTCCTGCACGGCGTGTGGATCCTGCTGTTCGCCCTGCCGTTCGCGGACTTGGTGCAGAAGATTCCCACTGCGGCATTGGCCGGCCTGCTGATTACCGTCGGCGTTCAGCTGATCAAGATGATTCACATCGAGACGGCCTGGCGCAGCGGCGATCTCGTCGTCTACCTGGTGACGGTTGCCGGCGTGGTGTTCCTGAACCTGCTGCACGGCGTGCTGATCGGGCTGGTGCTGGCGATGGCCTTGACGGGCTGGCGGGTGATCCGGATGAAGATCACCGCCGCGCACAGCGACGACGAGTGGGTGGTGACCGTGTCGGGCGCGTGCACCTTCCTGGCGCTTCCCCGGCTGACCAACGTGCTGGCACAGATTCCCGCCGGCTCGCATGTCACGCTCGCCATCCGGACCACCTACATCGATCACGCCGCCGAGCAGACCCTGGAAGATTGGCTGCGGCAGCATTGCGCTACCGGTGGCACGGTGCTGGTTCCCAGTGAATCGCGCTCCACAGCGGACGCAGCCGACGCATGCGCCACCTGCGCACCATCGAGGCTGGGGTGAGGTGAGTGTGAATCGGATAGCGCATCCGATATCACCAGTCGGGCAGGCCAGTCGGCGGCCGGTCGGCCAACTTCTGCACGCGATTCGACAAGCCACATATCCCCAAGCGCGGGTGCGAAAGTGGCAGGTGGGGCGTCCGGGTGCGCTAGCCGCGGGCCATCGCCTCCAGCCGCCGAATCCGGTCGGCCATCGGCGGGTGGGTCGCGAACAGCTGACCGACCTTCTCCCCCGCGCGGAACGGGTTGGCGATCATCAGATGCGACTGGCTGGCCAGTTCCGGCTCGGGCGGTAGCGGGGCGAGTTCCACACCGTCGGAAATCTTGCGCAGCGCGGACGCCAGCGCCAGCGGGTCACCCGAGAGCACCGCACCGGACTCGTCGGCCTGGTACTCGCGCGACCGCGACACAGCCATTCGCACCACCGACGCGGCCAGCGGACCTACCAAGGCGACCAGCAGCATCGCCAGCGGGTTGCCGTCGCGCCGGTTGCCCATGAACATCGCCATGTTGGCCAACCCGGTGATCACCGAGGCCAGTGCGCCGGCCACGCACGAGATCAGGATGTCGCGGTTGTACACGTGCGACAGCTCGTGCCCCAGCACCGCGCGCAACTCACGCTCGTTGAGCAGCCGCAGAATTCCGCTGGTGCAACACACCGCGGCGTGGCGCGGGTTGCGGCCGGTGGCGAAGGCGTTGGGTGCGTTGGTGTCGCTGACGTACAACCGGGGCATCGGCTGGTGGGCGGTGGTGGCCAGCTCCCGCACAATCCGGTAGATCTCCGGTGCCTGTACCTCGGTCACCGGCTGGGCCCGCATCGCCCGCAGCGCCAGCTTGTCGCTGTTGAAGTAGGTGTAGGCGTTCATCCCCACGGCGAACAGCACCGCCACCCACATCATCTGTGGCCCGAACGCCCGGCCCACCAAGACGATCAACGCCGACATCACGAACAGCAGAAAGAACGTCTTCGCCGTGTTGTGGTGCGGGTGCCAGGTCATCGACTTCCTCCTTGGAGAACGACCATCGTGCTCATTAAACGCCGCCGCGGTCGCACGAGTTCCGCAATCGTGGTCAGCCGTGCCGGTTGACGGTGTAGTCGACCAACCCGGCCAACGCCGCGCGACCGACGCAGTCGGGCAGCTCAGCCAGCTCCGCGCGGGCCTGCGCGGCATAGTCGGCCACGGTCTGCTTGGCCTTGACCATCCCCGCCGACGCCCGCAGTAGCCCCAGCGCCTCCTCGACCGCCGCGTCCTCGGTGACCGGGCCGGCCAGCAGCTCCCGCAACCGCTCGGCGTCGGCACCTGTCTCCTGCAGGGCGTAGAGCACCGGCAGCGTGTGCACGCCCTCGCGGAGATCGGTGCCGGGCAGCTTGCCAGACTCGTCGGGGTCGGAATCGATGTCGATGATGTCGTCGGAGATCTGGAAGGCGGTGCCCACGATCCCGCCCAGCCGGGCCAGTCGCTCGATCTGGTCGTCGTCGGCACCGGAGAACGTCGCACCGAACCGGCCCGACGCCGAGATCAGGCAGGCCGTCTTCTCATAGACGACCTTGAGGTAGTGCTCTATCGAGTCCACGCCGTCAGCCGCACCGCGGGTCTCGCGCATCTGTCCGGTCACCAGTTGGGCGAAGGTCTCGGCGATGATCCGCACCGCATCCGGGCCCAGCCGCGACACCAGCCGTGACGCGGTGGCGAACAGGTAGTCGCCGGCCAGGATCGCGATGTTGTTGCCCCACCGCGCGTTGGCACTCGGTGCCCCACGGCGGATCTGCGCCTCATCCATCACGTCGTCGTGATACAGCGTGGCCAGGTGCACCAGCTCGATCACCGCACCGGCCACCGTCACCTGCCAGGCGTCCGGCTCGGGTCCCAGCTGGGCCGACAGCACCGTGAACAGCGGACGGAACCGCTTTCCGCCGGCGTCGAACAGGTGGGTGACGGCCTCGGTCATCAGGCCGTCACCACCGCGCAACTCGGTGTCCATCAGCTCTTCGATGCGGGCAACCCCGTCGCGGACTCGGTCCGCGAAACCCGGGTCCCCCAAGCCGCCGAAATCCAACCCCGCCACCACGTTCGCCGGTGTCCTCACGGCTCCAACATACTGGTCACTGTGAGTTCGCAGGCTGATGTGGTGGTGGTCGGTGCGGGACCGGCGGGGTCGGCGGCAGCCGCCTGGGCCGCGCGGGCGGGCCGCGACGTGCTGGTGGTCGATTCGGCCGTCTTCCCGCGGGACAAGCCCTGCGGTGACGGCCTGACCCCGCGGGCCGTCGAACAGCTGGAGTTACTGGGGCTCGGCGAGTGGCTGGACAGCCACATCCGGCACCGTGGTCTGCGGATGGCCGGCTTCGGTGGCGAGATCGAAGTGGACTGGCCCGGCCCGTCGTTCCCGTCCACCGGCAGTGCGGCGCCGCGCACCGAACTCGACGAACGCATCCGCAAGGTCGCCGAGGAGTCCGGGGCCCGGATGTTGTTGGGCGTCAAGGCCGTCGGGGTCCATCACGACTCGTCCGGGCGAGTGCGCTCGGTGGTGTTGGCCGACGGCGCGGAGGTCAGCTGTCAGACGCTGATCGTTGCCGACGGGGCCCGCTCCACGCTGGGCCGCGTGCTGGGCCGCCAGTGGCACCAGGAGACGGTGTACGGGGTGGCCGCCCGCGGCTATCTGGCCTCGCCGCGCAGCGACGAACCGTGGCTGACGTCGCATTTGGAGCTGCGCTCCCCCGAGGGCGAGGTGCTGCCGGGCTACGGCTGGATCTTCCCGCTGGGCAACGGCGAGGTGAACATCGGCGTCGGTGCGCTGGCCACCGTCAAACGACCCGCCGACGTCGCGCTGCGGCCGCTGATGTCCTACTACGCCGACCTGCGCCGCGAGGAGTGGGGCTTCGAGGGGCCGGTGCGTGCGCCGGCCAGCGCCCTGCTGCCGATGGGCGGCGCGGTCTCGGGGGTCGCCGGGCCCAACTGGATGCTGATCGGCGACGCCGCGGCCTGCGTCAACCCGCTCAACGGCGAGGGCATCGACTACGGCCTGGAAACCGGCCGGCTGGCCATTGAGTTACTGAGCGCCGCTGGACATTCTGCTGACCTCTCGCAGGCCTGGCCGGAGTTGCTGTCCGCCCACTACGCACGCGGGTTCTCGGTCGCGCGACGCCTCGCGCTGCTGCTGACGTTCCCCCGGTTCCTGCCGGCCACCGGCCCGATAGCGATGCGCTCGACGATGCTGATGCGGGTGGCGGTGCGGGTGATGGCCAACCTGGTCACCGACGATGACGCAGATCTGGTGGCGCGGGCCTGGCGCGGCGGGGGGCGGATGTCTCGGTTGATCGACCGCCGCCGCCCGTTCTCCTAGCGCCGGGAACTTGGGGGCGGCTGCTGGGGCGCCGCAAAAAGATATATCAACAACATTGACATGCATCAGGGGCGTTGATATACCGGGGTAATGAGCGATTCATTGGATCTCCAGTTCGACGCCGCCTACCGTGGCGAATCCGAGCAAATGGGCTTGGGCGCCAAACCACCGTGGAGTATCGGGGAACCCCAACCCGAGCTGGCCACACTGATCGAGCAGGGCAAGTTCCACGGCGATGTCCTTGACGTCGGCTGCGGCGAGGCCGCCATCTCGCTGCACCTGGCTAAACAGGGGCACACCACGGTGGGGCTCGACAGCTCGCCCACCGCTATCGAGCTGGCCCGCGCCGAGGCCGCCAAACGCGGCCTGACCAACGCCTCCTTCGAGGTCGCCGACATCAGCAATTTCTCCGGCTATGACGGCCGGTTCGGCACCATCGTCGACAGCACGCTGTTTCACTCGATCCCGGTGGAGGCCCGTGAGGGCTACCAGCAGTCCATCGTGCGGGCCGCCGCGCCGGGGGCGTCGTACTTCGTGCTGGTCTTCGATAAGACCGCCATCCCCGAGGGCCCGCCATTCGCGGTGACCGCTGACGAATTGCGTGAGGTGGTCTCGAAGTACTGGGTGGTCGACGAGATCAAGCCGGCCCGGCTGCACGCGGTGTTCCCCGACGACTTCCCCGGGTTCGGCGGCGTCGGGCTGCGCGACGAAGCGGGTGGGCGCAAGTCGGCTGCGGGCTGGCTGCTCTCGGCGCATCTGGGCTGACAGGGAGCGAAGCCATGGCTGACCCGAAGCCGCCGCGCTGGCTCAAACCGGTCAACAAGCTGATGATCGGCCTGCAGAAACTGGGCATCCCCACGGGACCGCCGATGGTGCTGACGGTGCCGGGCCGCAAGTCCGGCCAGCCGCGCAGCACCCCGATGACGCCGTTCACCGTCGACGGCCAGCTCTACACGGTGGCGGGGTTCCCCAAGGCCGATTGGGCGCTCAACGCCCGGGCGGCCGGTGCGGGCCTCCTGCGCCACGGTCGCCACGAACGGCCGGTGCGCATCGTCGAGCTGTCGGCGGAGGCGGCCCGTCCGGTGTTGCGGGCGTTTCCGGTGCAGGTGCCCGTCGGCGCCCGCTTCCTCAAACAGGCCGGCCTGGTGGACCAGGGCACCCCCGACGAGGTCGAGGCGCTCGCCGGCCGAATCGCAGTGTTCCGGTTCGACCCGGCTTCCTAGACCCTTCCTAGGCCTTCCTAGGCCGAGCGCGCGGGGTTAGCGCGGCTTGCGGGCCGAGTGCAGCGCGACGATGCCCCCGGTGAGGTTGCGCCAGCTCACCTCCGACCAACCCGACGCGCCGATCTGCTCCGCCAGCGCGGCCTGATCCGGCCAGGCGCGGATCGATTCGGCGAGGTAGACGTAGGCCTCCGGGTTCGATGACACGGCGCGCGCCACCGCGGGCAGCGCCCGCATCAGGTACTCCTTGTAAGCCGTGGCGAACACCGGCACCGTCGGGGTGGAGAACTCGCACACCACCAGCCGGCCCCCGGGCCGGGTCACCCGGGCCATCTCCCGCAGGCCCGCGGTGTGGTCGACGACATTACGCAGCCCGAAGCTGATCGTGACCGCATCGAACACCTCGTCGCCGAAGGGCAGCTTGGTGGCGTCCCCGGCGACCTTGGGCACGGGCCGACCCGCCCCTGCGGCCAGCATCCCCACCGAGAAGTCCGCCGCCACGCACCAGGCACCCGAGCGGGCCAGCTCCACCGTCGACACCGCGGTCCCGGCGGCCAGGTCGAGCACCTTCTCCCCCGGCTGCAACTCAAGGGCTTTCCGGGTGGCCTTACGCCAGGACCGATCTCGTCCCAGCGACAGCACCGTGTTGGTCAGGTCGTAACGACGGGCAACGCCGTCGAACATCGACGCCACGGCATGGGGGTCTTTGTCCAGGCTCGCGCGGCTCACCCGGTCGACGGTACCCGCCTTTCGATAGGGTGCTGGAATGCGGTCTTGGCTGGGCACATTGGCAGCACTGATGGTATTCGGCGGGGCTTTGGCGGGGCCGGCAGCAGCCGATCCCCCGGCGCAGGAACCCGGCGGTTCAGCGAGCCTCGACGGAGGAGAGGCGAAGCTGGGACCGGCGCATGAACCCGGCACGGCGTGGAGTGCCGACCACTTCGGCGTGCTGGTCGGAGCGGCCTCCGCCCCGGTGCAGCTGGAGATCTTCTGCGACCCGCAGTGCTCCGAGTGCGCGAAGTTCGAGGCGGCCTCCGGCGACGAGCTGGGCTGGCACCTGTCCACCGGAGACGTCGCGGTGACCTACCGGTGGATGACGTTTCTGGATGCCCGCCGCAAAAACGACACCTCCGCGCGCGTCGGCAACGCACTGATGGCAGCGGCCGATCCGGCCACGACGGCCGGCGCCTACCAAACGTTCGTGACCGGCCTGTACCGCAAGGGCGGCACACCCAGCGTGGAGGACATCGCGACCACCGCTCGCGAAAGCGGCCTGCCCGGCCACGTGGTGGACCGGATCGCTGCCGGCCAGCAGGTCGTGGACGCCACGTCGATGAATGCCTTCAACCGCGTGCAACTGCTCTCGGCGAACCCGGAGAGCCCCGGCACCCCGACGGTGTACGACCTGACCACCAAGACGGTGGTGGACACCGACGACGCGGGCTGGCTCGAGCGGCTGGTGCACGAGCGCTAGCGCGTCAGCGCTCCCCAGCGCTATTTATTCGCAGGCGATTCCGTCGCCATCGCGGTCGAGCGCCCGGCGGTATCCGGGCTCGCCCTCGCGGATGGGCGCCGCTCCCGCCGCACGGGCCTCAGAACAGTTCTTGTAGTACGGCTCTGCAGCAGCGATGGGAGCCGTTGCGATACCGACTCCGAATGCGACGAGGCCTGCAAGGACCACAGTGCGACGGATCATGGAATGTCTCCTCACCACCCGAGGGCCGCCGTTTGCTACGAAACGAACAGCATGAAATCCGCAGCAGATTAACAAGTCGTTCTGCGCTCTTCAGCAAAAACAGGCACTAGCGCAAATTTTGAGGACTTTTGGCCCCAGCGACGACTGCCGCACTACGACTGCGCTCTGGCCCACCGTCGTTCGGCGACATTGCATCCCGCCAGCGCCGCAACCCCGATCAGCCAGGCGATCACCGCGACGGAACCGGCCGGAATGACCGCCAGCACCGCGGTCCGGTGCTGGACCCGCACCAGATCCGGGTCGGCCTTGTCGTATTCGACGTAAATCCGCATCCCGGTTGCCAATTCGGAGGGATAGAGCACGCCGAGCTCGGGGCGGTAGGTGATCCGCTCCGGCGTGACGAACTCGATGGTGGAGCGCCGAAATCCCGCGTTGAGCACCTCGGCCTCGGCCACCCCCATGTCGCGCTCGATGGTGATGTCGTTGCGCCACGCACCGGCCACCAGCAACAGCGACTGTAATGTCACCAACGACACCAGGATCACCACGCCGGTACGCGCCCACCGCAGTACACGCGCGGCCCAGGTGTCGCGGGGCAAGGCGCCATTACCGCGAATCAATGTGCGCAACAGCGGCTTCAACGTTCGATAGGCCCGATTGGACCGGTAATCGGGCAGTCTCACAACGCGGCCTTGATCGCGGCGTGCAGCGTCCGCAGCGATGAGCGGTCGGCTTTGACTTCGAGCACCCGCACGCCGCCGGCGGGTTCAGCGAGCACGGCGAGCAGGTCCTCGGTCTCGACCTGCTGGAAATCGACGTGATAGGCGTGGCACAACGCGGCGATGTCGACGTCGTGCGGGGTGCCGAAGATTCGCGACGAGACATCGGCGAACCGGGGGTCTCCTTGCTCCAGCAGCTCGAAGATTCCGCCGCCGTTGTCATTGGAGACCACGATCGTCAGCTGCTGCGGCCTCGGCTCGGTGGGCCCGATCAGCAGCCCGGAGCTGTCGTGGACGAAGGTCAGGTCCCCGATCAGGGCGATGGTGCGCGCGTCGGGGTTCTGCCGCTCGTGTGCCAGGGCGGCACCGATCGCGGTGGACACCGTGCCATCGATGCCGGCGACCCCACGGTTGGATCGCACGGCGACGCCTCGGGCACCCTTGGCGTTGCCCAGCCCGACCAGGGCGGCGTCGCGCACCGGGTTCGACGCGCCCAGCACCAACTGATCCCCGGGGCGCAGCGCGTCGGCCACGGCCGCCGCCACGTGCAGGCCGGTGGTGAGCGGATGGGCCGCCAGTTGCGCGCGCACCGCGGCATTGGCCTGGGCGTTCAGCTCCGCGCAGCGGCGTAGCCAGGCCGGATCCGGCTCCCCGGAGGTGACGGCCCGGGTGCCGGTGGCCTGCGAGTTACCCGACACGTCCGGCCAGCGTGGCCCGGTGGTCAGCGCGTACACCGGCACCGTCGGATCGGCCAGCAGGGTCGACACCGGACGGTGCAGGGTAGGCCGGCCGGCCATGATCACCTGCTGCGGGCGCAGCAGCGGCAGCGCCAGCGGGTGCAACGGATTCTCCGGCATCGGGGCGGTGGGCTCGGCGACGGTGGGCAGCGCCGCCAGGTTGGGGTGCAGCCCCGCACCGTGCCCGGCGATCACCACGGTGTCCGGGGACAGGTCGATGTCGAGGGGCTGGTCGAAGCTGACCGGTGGGGTGAGAGTCCAGGGACGCCCGTGCGGTCGGCCCAGCTGCTCCAGCGGCCGATCCGAATCGGCATCGGGCACCAGCGGTTCGCGCAGCGGGATGTCGAACTGCACCGGACCCGCGTTCGCGGTCCGGGATCCGGTGGCGGCGACCAAGACTCGGCACACCGCCGAACGCCAGGTGGCATTGAGGGCGTCCATCCGCTCGGGGGCGTCCTCGGCCAACCCCAGGCTGATGGCGGCACGCACCTGGGTGCCGAAGTAGCCCAGTTGCTCCATGGTCTGGTTGGCGCCGGTGCCCAGCAGCTCGTAGGGGCGGTTGGCGCTCAGCACGATCAGCGGCACCCGCGCATAGTTGGCCTCGACCACCGCCGGCCCCAGATTGGCGACCGCGGTACCCGAGGTCATCGCCACACACACCGGCGCACCCGCGCCCACCGCCAGCCCGATCGCCAGATACCCGGCGGTGCGTTCGTCGATGCGCACATGCAGCCGCAGCCGGCCCGCCCGGTCGGCGTCGTGCAGCGCGAACGCCAGCGGCGCATTGCGCGACCCCGGACACAAGACCACGTCGCGGACACCACCGCGGATCAGCTCGTCGACGACGATGCGGGCCTGTGCCGTCGAGGGGTTGGTCATTGGTATCAGGTTAGTCGTGCGCCGGGGGCACCGGCGCCCACCGGAACGGCTTGCCGTCGACCTCGGCGAGGAACTCCAGGGCAGCCTTGTTGACCTGGTCCGGCTTCTCGATGAAACCGAGGTGCCCGGCATCGGGGATCTCCAGGTAGCGCGCGCCCGGGATCGCATCGGCGACCTCGCGGCTCAGGTGCGCCGGAGTGACGACGTCGTCGCCGAATCCGATCACCAGCACCGGTTGGGTGATGTTGGCGTAGGCGGGCAGCCGGTTGGTCAACGGCGCCACGTCCAGCTGGCAGCGCAGCCCCGGGGTGTTTTTGACCGGCCACATGGTGAACATCGCGATCCAGTCCTTGATCGCCGCGTCGTCGCTGAGCGTTTTCGGTGAAAAGCTCTCCAGCAGGCGAACTTTGGCTTCGTATTCGGTAGGGAGTTCGGCACCGGATTCGGCGAGCTTCGCCTCGGCCTGGTAGAAGAATTCACGAGCGCGGTCGTGGCGGCCGCGCGTAGCCATCAGGACGGCCGATGTCACCAATTCGGGCCGGGCAAGCATCAATTCCTGAGCGATGAAGGAGCCCATCGACACCGCGACGATGCGGACCGGTCCACAGTTCAGCGATTCGATGAGCTGCGCGGTGTCGGCGACCATGGTTTCGGTGGTGAACCCCGAGGCGTTCTCGGTGGCACCGATGCCGCGGTTGTCGAAGGTGATCGGGCGATACCGGGCGAGCTGGAAATCGCGCACCTGATGCAAGTGCCAGCCGCGGCCGGCGCCGCCCCGCCCGGCGATGAACAGAACCGGCTCCCCATCCTGATTACGGTCGTCGTAAGCGAGGTTGGTCACCAGAGTGAAGGTACGCGACCCGTCGACGCTTTATGGTGTCAGGATCTCAACTGCGCAGCTGGGGGACGGTGATGCGGATACGGAGCGTCGGCTTGGCCTGCACGCTGGCGCTGGCCTGTGCCGTGCTGGCGGGCTGTTCCCGGGTGACCGGTGGCGTGGCGGTGCCGGCCGACCAGGACGGACCCCGGCCGGTGACGGCTGTCATGCTGCCGGAGCTGCTGCTGAAGGCGACCACGGTGAGCGAGATCATGGGCGCGCGCGCCATGCGGGTCAAAGACTCCCGGTCGCGGATGTTCGACTCCGGTCGCCAATTCCCCGAACACGGCTGTCTGGCGGCGTGGATGCCCGTCGAGAAAACCGTATACGCCGACGCGCAATGGACCGCGACCCTCGCCCAGACCCTCACCCAGAGCTCGCAAGACCATTTCGTGATTCAGGCCGCGACGGTGTTCGCCAACCGCGACGCGGCGCAGAATTTCTTCGACACGACCGCGCGGCGCTGGAACTCTTGCGGCGAGCAGACATTCGCGACCGCCAAGGACGGCTACCCCGATACGTCCTGGACGTTTGACGCGGTCGCCGATGTCGACTCAACGGTGTGGATGACCCAGCACCAGGACGACAGCGCGGGTTGGTCGTGTCAACGGGCCCTGCGGGTTACCAACAACGTCGCGATTGATGTGCTGGCGTGCAAGCTCTACGTCAGCGACGAAGCCGTCACGATCGCCAACGGGATCGACGCGCGGCTGCCCAGCGTGTGAGGGTTTACTGCGGCAACAGTTGATGGCAGGCCCGGACCCGGTCGATCCACCACTGGCGCCGCTGTGGCGAAGCGGCTAGGGCGTGCAACCGCGCGGGGTCCGGGGTGACGCGCTGTACAGCCAGGTAGCCATCCTCTTGCGGCGGTGTCTCGGCGATATCGTCGACGAACAGCGATCCGGTGCCCAGCCCGCAGGCGTGCTGCAGGTCCGGCAGCGCGGCCGCTGCACGCAGGCCGGTTGCGATACCGACCGCCGAGTCGATCGCGCTGGAGACCACCACCGGGATGCCGATCTGATCAGCGATCTGCAACAGCGCTGAAATGCCGCCCAGTGGCGCGACTTTCAGCACCGCGATATCGGCGGCCCCGGCTTTCGTGACGGCCAGGGGGTCGGAGACCTTGCGGATGCTCTCGTCGGCGGCCACCGGCGTATCGATGCGACGGCGCAGCTCCGCGAGTTCGGCGACGGTGGCGCAGGGTTGTTCGAGATATTCCAGTGCACCCAAGGCCTTTGCCGCCTCGACCGCCTGATCGAGGGTCCAGCCGCCATTGGCATCAACCCGCACGGTGGGGATGAGCGCGCGGACGGCTTCCACGCGAGCGACGTCGTCGGCCAGGGTCTGGCCCGGTTCGGCGACCTTGACCTTGGCGGTTTTCGCGCCGGGGAACCGCGCCAGCACCTCGGGAACCCGCTCGGCGTCGACGGCGGGCACCGTTGCGTTGATCGGGATGCGGTCGCGGAGACGTTGGGGCAGTTCGCCATAGGCACTTTCCAGCGCCGAAGCCAGCCAGTGCGCCGCCTCGGGCGGTTCGTACTCGCCGAACGCACCGAACTCCCCCCAGCCGACCGGGCCGTCGATCAGGCCCACCTCGCGCACCGTGATCCCGCGGAACTTGACCCGCATCGGCAGCGCCACCACGTGTAGGCGGTCAAGGATGTCGTCGAGGGGTGGCGGCATCGGTCTATGGTGCCGGTCCGACCGTGAGGTGCGCCAGGTCTCGTTCGAAATTAGAATTCCGTCATGGTCGGTCAGACGCTGCGAGTGAGTAGCGAGGCATTACAGGCTGAAGCGAGCTGGTGTGAGTCGTTAGCCGCCAAGTTAGCGGGCAACAAACTTAACTAACGCGGTCTATTACGAATTTTGGCCGCGGTTCCCAACCACTGGCATCAACTGAAGCACCCGAAGGACATCTGATGGGCAACAAAGACGAAAATCGCGAGGCAACGGTTTTTAGCGACCCGAAGAGAATCGCATAAACTATGGCGTTGGAAGATGCATCACAAAGCGGGCCGCCGCCGATCGACACCAGCGCACGCCCTGAGTGGTTGCGTACGGGGTATAAATTCTTCCCCTATGCCGCCATGCGGTCCGGAAAATGGTGGGTACTGAGATTAAACTACGGGTTCCCCGAGCATGATTTGTACACATTGTTCATCGATGGCGATTGCACTGCCGATGCCACCGGCGACATGAACAGCCAGATACCGCTAGTCGCCAGTATCGGCGCCCTGGAGCCTGGGCTTACAACCACAGATGAACCGACCCTTGACCCAGCTACGGCCGCATCAGTAGTCACGGCCGTAGCGTCATATGTTAATTACGGTAGCGAACGAAACGATCCTTGCATGTTCTGCTCCGAGAATTACGACGGAATGACTCTTGCTTAGCGAAAACTCTGTGGCGTATCCCAAGGAATCCATTGGTCGTCGATGAATCGCAGCGCTACCAGACCGCCGACCTCTTGGCCGCCTGGCAGTCGCTGATCGGAAGGCACAGCGCTGAGTCGGGTAAGACCGACGTCGGCCGTCAGTTGCTTGCCCGTTGGTCCGAACCGCACCGCCGGTATCACAACGTAACCCACCTGCGGAAGGTGCTGCGTCACGTCGATCAGCTCGCGGATCACGCCGCCACCCCCGACGCGGTACGGTTAGCCGCCTGGTACCACGACGCTGTCTACACAGGTTTCTCCGACGATGAGCAGAACAGCGCTGCCCTGGCGGAAAAAGATCTCGCGGACTTGAACGTAGCGCCCGCACTGGTCATCGAAGTCGCGCGACTCGTGCGACTAACCGCCAGCCACAAGCCGGATTCCGGCGATCGCAACGGTGAAGTGCTCTGCGACGCAGATCTGGCGGTCCTCGCATCGGCGGCCCAAAGCTACGCTGCCTACGCGGAAGCGATCCGCGCCGAATACGCCCGTGTTTCCGAAAAGGAATTCAGGCTTGGACGGTCGCAGGTCCTGCGTTCCCTCCTCGACGGTCCTGCCCTTTACCGCACGGGGCCGGCACACGCCCGGTGGGAGGCGGCCGCCCGGGTGAATCTCAAAACCGAACTCGAGCGTCTCGATAGCACCGCGCAATCCGTGCAGGCGGACTCGCGCCGAAATCAGCGTTGCTGCTGAGAAGCCAGAATCCAGTGCGGTAGCGCAGGTTGCCGCGACCGACAACTACCTCATCAGCGCCGATGGCCCCCACCCAACCCGAACACCCGCTCGGCGTTCCCGCGCAGATAATCCGCCCGCGCCTGATCACTAGGACCGAGATCGTCGAGACCGTCGAGCGCATGGGCGTGCATGATCATCGGATAGTTGGTGCCGAACAACACTTTTCGCTGCCCGGTGCGGGTTCGCATGAACCGGATCAGCTCGTCCGGCAGCCGCTTGGTGGTGTAGGCCGAGGTGTCGATGTAGACGTTCTCGTGCTTACGGGCCACCGCGACCATCTCCTCGGTCCACGGGTAGCCGACGTGTCCGCACACGATGGACAGTTCGGGAAAGTCCAGTGCCACTTGGTCGATGTAGGGAATCGGACGACCGGTCTCCGACGGTCGCAGCGGGCCGGTATGCCCGACCTGGGTGCAGAACGGCACGCCGAGTTCCACGCACTCGGCGAACAGCGCGTAGTAGCGCCGATCGGTAGGCGGCGCATTCCACAACCAGGGCACCACGCGCAGTCCGACGAAACCGTCGTCGCGGACCCGACGCCGCAGTTCGCGGACTGCCTCCATCGGACGGTCCAGGTCGACGGTGGCCAGTCCTGCGAACCGATTCGGGTGCGCTCGAACCCATCCGGCGACTTCGTCATTGGAGACCAGGTCCATGCCGTTGGGGCCGCGCCACGCACTGAGCAGTCCGAAATCCACGCCCGCGGCATCCATCGCCGACACGGTGGCCTCGATCGGGATCTCCGCGTCGGGCATCGCCCCGCCGGTCCAGCGTCGCAGGGACGCCAACATGTCGTGGTCGAGGAACCGCCGGGTCGGGTGCTGCATCCACACGTCGATGGTCATCGTCCCCACCGTAGACAGCTTGATCAGCCGGTGGCGGCCACTCCGGCGACCAAAAGATCCAACAGGCGCCCGGTCTGCTCGGGCGAGCCACTGGTCAAGAAGATGCCGATGAGGCTGGACACGACGTCGTCGGCGCGCACATCAGCGCGCAGGCTGCCGTCCTGCGCGCCGGCCCGCAGCAGCAGATCGACCGCGCCGACAATGCGCTCGCGCGTCTCGTTGGGCTCCATCGCGCCGGACTCGACGATGGCACGCAACGACTCGGCCATCCCCCGCTTGGCCGCCACGAAGCCGGCGTAGCGGTCCATCCAGCGGCGCAGCGCCACCTTCGGCGGGTGGCGGGTGACCAGCTGTTCGGCGACGGCCGCCACATCGCCCAGTTCGGCGCGGTAGACGGCCTCGACCAGCGCCTCACGATTGGGAAAGTGCCGGTAGAGCGTGCCGATGCCGACACCGGCGTCGCGGGCGATCGATTCGAGCGGAACCGGACTCCCGTCGGAGCCGCCGAACGCGGCGGCGGCGGCCGCCAACAGCCGTTCTCGGTTGCGGCGGGCATCGGATCTCCCAGCCAAAGCGGAGGTACCTCCGTTTCTGTTACGCTGCCTAAGCGGAGGATCCTCCGCATCTCTACCAGTGTCTCACTAGGAGCACCATGACAGACCAACCCCAGCCCGGCGGCCTCGGCCGCATCGGCGCACCGGCCGTGGCGCGTGTCGGCTACGGCGCCATGCAGCTCGACGAGAAAGTCTCCACCGACGACGCCATAGCGGTCCTGCGCCGCGCGGTCGAGTTGGGCGTCAACCACATCGACACCGCGTCCTTCTACGCCGGCGGCGAGGTCAACCACCGCATCCGCAAGGCGCTGGCGCCCTACCGCGACGAGCTGGTGATCGTCAGCAAGGTCGGTGCCGCCTACACCGGCGTCGGCCCGGTACCGCTGACCGCCGCCCAGAAGCCCGGCGAACTGCGGGCCGCCGTCGAGAACGACCTACGCCAACTGGGCCTGGACACCGTGCCGGTGGTCAACCTGCGGCGTTACGACCTCGGCCCCGCCCCGACTCCCGAGGGTGATCAGAACGTCGACCTCGACGACCAGCTGGCCGAGATGGTCGCGTTGCGCGACGAGGGCAAGATCGCCGCGATCGGTATCAGCAGCGTGGGACTGGAGGTGCTGCAGCGCGCCCTGCCGGCCGGGATCGTCTGCGTGCAGAACGCCTACAGCCTGGTCGACCGCACCCAAGAGGACGCGCTCGACTTCTGCGCCGACGAAGGCATCGCGTGGGTGCCGTACTTCCCGCTCGGCTCGGCGTTCCCCGGCTTCCCCAAGGTCACCGACCACGCCGTCGTCCGCGAGATCGCCGACGAAACCGGCGCCACCCCGGCCCAGATCGGACTGGCCTGGCTGCTGACCACCTCGGCCAACACGTTGCTGATCCCGGGCACCGGATCGCGCGCCCACCTGGAAGAGAACATGAAGGTGGCCGACATCGCGCTGAGCGACGACGCCATCGCCCGGCTGGACGCGATCACCGCCCCCGGGCAGGGCCCGGACTATGCGGCGAGCCTGCGCGAAGCGTTCCGGCAAGCTCCGGAGTCCTGACGCCGCCGCCCCGGTACGGTCGCAGGCGTGAGCAGCAACCCTTTTGACGAGAGCATCTGGCGCACCGTCGACGGCTTCGCCGACCTGACCGACATCACCTATCACCGCCACGTCAGCGACGCGACGGTACGGGTGGCGTTCAACCGTCCCGAGGTGCGCAACGCATTTCGGCCGCACACCGTCGACGAGCTGTACCAGGCGCTGGATCATGCCCGGATGTCTCCCAACGTCGGCGTGGTGCTGCTGACCGGGAACGGACCGGCACCCAAGGACGGCGGCTGGGCGTTCTGCTCCGGCGGGGATCAGCGCATCCGCGGCCGCAGCGGCTACCAGTACGCGTCCGGCGAAACCGCCGACACCGTCGACGTCGCCCGCGCCGGACGGCTGCACATCCTGGAGGTGCAGCGGCTGATCCGATTCATGCCCAAACCGGTGATCTGCCTGGTCAACGGCTGGGCCGCCGGCGGCGGGCACAGCCTGCACGTGGTGTGCGACCTGACCCTGGCCAGCCGCGAACACGCCAGGTTCAAGCAGACCGACGCCGACGTGGGCAGCTTCGACGGCGGCTACGGCAGCGCCTACTTAGCCCGGCAGGTGGGCCAGAAGTTCGCCCGTGAGATCTTCTTCTTGGGCCGGACCTACACCGCCGAACAGATGCACCAGATGGGCGCGGTCAACGAGGTCGTCGACCACGCCGAGCTGGAGGCCACCGGCGTGCAGTGGGCCAAGGAGATCAACGGCAAATCGCCTCAGGCGCAACGCATGTTGAAGTTCGCCTTCAATCTTCTGGACGACGGACTGGTCGGCCAGCAGCTGTTCGCCGGCGAAGCCACCCGGCTGGCCTACATGACCGACGAAGCCGTCGAGGGCCGGGATTCCTTCCTGGAGAAGCGCGATCCGGACTGGAGCAGGTTCCCCCGGTACTTCTGAGCTCCCGCGAGACTGTAGTTGGCGCGAAGAAGTGCGAGTGAAGCACACGGTAACTACAGCCTCGGCACGCAAAGAACGCCCGCATAGACTGGCTAACCATGAGCCGAAGCCCACTACGCCGACTGTCCGACCAGATCACGCTGGCAACCATGCGTCCCCCGGTCGCTGCGCAGCTGATGCACCGGCCCGGCGCCAAGACCATCGACCTGACCGGCAAGCGAGTGCTGGTGACCGGGGCGTCCTCGGGCATCGGGGAAGCCGGCGCCGAACAGTTCGGGGCAGCGGGCGCCACGGTGATCGCGGTGGCCCGCCGCCAGGAAAACCTCGACGCACTGGTCCAGCGGATCACCGCCGCCGGCGGTACCGCTCACGCCATCGCGTGCGACCTGTCTGACCTGGCGGCGATCGACGCCCTGGTCAAGGACGTCGATGAGCGGTTCGGCGGGGTGGACATCCTGGTTAACAATGCCGGCCGCTCCATCCGCCGTCCGCTGGCCGAATCCCTGGATCGCTGGCACGACGTCGAGCGGACCATGCAGCTGAACTACTACTCGCCGCTGCGGCTGATCCGCGGGTTCGCCCCGGCGATGCGCGAGCGCGGCGACGGCCACATCATCAACGTCGCCACCTGGGGCGTGTTCACCGACTCCTCGCCGCTGTTCGGCGTCTACAACGGCTCCAAGTCCGCACTGAGCGCCGTCAGCCGGGTCATCGACAGCGAGTGGGCCCGCTACGGCGTGCAGTCCACCACGTTGTACTACCCGCTGGTGAAGACCCCGATGATCGCGCCCACCGCGGCGTTCCAGGGCAAGCCGGGGCTCACCGCGCAGGAGGCCGGCGCGTGGATGATCGACGCGGCCCGCTACCGCCCGATCCGCATCGCGCCGCGCCTCGCGCTGGCGTTTCGCGCGCTGGACAACCTCAACGCCGGTTGGGCCACCGCCATCGTCAAGCGGAACCGGATCGAGCCGGTCGAGGACTGATGGAGATCCTGTCCAGTCGGGTCTTGCTCCGTCCGGCCGACTATCAACGCTCATTGCGGTTCTACCGCGACGAGCTCGGGCTGGCGATCGCCCGCGACTACGGCGCCGGGATGGTGTTCTTCGCCGGCCAGTCGCTGATCGAACTCGCCGGGCACGGCAAACCCGAACACGCCGGCGCGAGCTTCCCGGGGGCGCTGTGGCTTCAGGTCCGCGACGTCGCCGCCACCCAGGCCGAACTGGAGAGCCGCGGGGTCCCCATCGCCCGGCCCGCGCGCCGCGAGCCGTGGGGGTTACGTGAGATGCATGTCACCGATCCCGACGGCCTGACCTTGATCTTCGTAGAGGTCCCTGAAGACCATCCGCTGCGCCGCGATACCCGCCAGGACAGCCCCCGCAAGCCCTGAGGTTAACGACGGGGAAACAGTTCGATACGTCTCGACATACACCGGCGTTTCGCGAGGTCGATCGTTAGACAACCGCCCCATCGAGGCCTCAGAATCAGTGCCGTGATGCTCTCGTGAGCCTTGATCTGTTCCTCCTAATCATCGTGGTGATCACGGCTTTGGCCTTCGACTTCACCAACGGATTCCACGACACCGGCAACGCGATGGCGACCTCGATCGCCAGCGGTGCGCTCAAGCCCAAGGCAGCGGTCACCATGTCGGCCTGCCTGAACCTACTCGGCGCCTTCCTGTCGACCGCGGTCGCCGCAACGATCGCCAAAGGCCTGGTGGACGCCCATCTGGTGACCCTCGAGATCGTCTTCGCCGGCCTGGTCGGCGGCATCGTGTGGAACCTGCTCACCTGGCTGCTCGGCATCCCGTCGAGCTCCTCGCACGCCCTGATCGGCGGCATCGTGGGAGCGATGATCGCCGCAGTCGGCGGGCACGGGGTGATCTGGCACGGGGTGGTCTCCAAGGTCCTGGTCCCGGCCGTGGTCGCCACGGTGATCGCCACGGTGATCGCCTCCGTGGGCACCTGGCTGGTCTACCGCATCACCCGCGGCGTCGACGAGCAGAAGTCCGAGAGGGTGTTCCGGCACGGCCAGATCGGGTCGGCCGCGCTGGTCTCGCTGGCACACGGGACCAACGACGCGCAGAAGACCATGGGCGTGATCTTCCTCGCGCTGATGTCCTACGGCGCGGTGAGCACGTCGGCCACGCTGCCGCCGCTGTGGGTGATCGTGAGCTGCGCGCTGGCCATGTCGGCGGGCACCTACACCGGCGGATGGCGCATCATCCGCACCCTGGGCAAGGGCCTCGTCGAGATCAAGCCGCCGCAGGGCATGGCCGCCGAGTCCTCCGCGGCCGCGGTCATCCTGCTCTCCAGCCACTTCGGTTACTCGCTGTCGACCACCCAGGTCGCCACCGGGTCGGTGCTGGGCAGCGGCGTCGGCAAGCCGGGCGCGCAGGTGCGCTGGAGTGTTGCCGGACGGATGGTGGCCGCCTGGCTGGTGACGCTGCCGATGGCCGGCGGAGTCGGCTCGGGCGCATACGGCCTGGTCCACGGTATCGGCGGCTACCCCGGCATCACCATCGGTGTGGCGCTGCTGATCATCACGGTCCTGGCGATCTGGCTGCGGTCGCGCCGGGCGCGCATCGACCACAACAACGTCAACGCCGAATGGGATGGCACCCTCACCGGGGGTCTCGACGCCCCCGGCGTGCAACCCGAAGAAGCGGGCCGCGAAGTCGAGAACGCCCTCCGATCGGCCTTCGAGACCGGCCATGACGGAGCCAAGTTGACTGTCGTCTCCACCGACGATCCCAATTCACGTGAGGTCATCCGGTCATGAGTCAGTGGTTCAACCTTGCAGCCACCCTGAAAATCCTGGTTTTCGGACTGCTGGTCGGCGGGTTATTGCCGGCACTGTTCGCGGTTGGGGTGCGGGTCAACGTGGCCGGTAACAGCGGCGTCCCCGCCGTCGCCGGCGGCACTGCGGGTGCGACCGGCGGACGCCGGCCGCTGCTGCTCGCACTCAGCTGGGCGATCTTCCTGCTAGTGCTGGCCGTGGCGGTCATCGGTGTGCTCTTCATCGCCCGCGACTTCTTGGGGCACCACCTGGGCTGGTACCTGCTCGGGGCCAAGCCCGCCTAACCCGGTTCGACAAGGCAGGCGTGCGGCTGCAAAAATCCGCACGGTGACCTTGGAGCTGTTCCTGTTGATCACGGTCGTGATCACCGCCCTGGCTTTCGACTTCACCAACGGCTTCCATGACACCGGCAACGCTGTCGCCACCGGGATCGCCAGCGGTGCGCTCAGGCCCAAGACCGCGGTGACGCTGTGCGCCACGCTCAACCTTGTCGGCGCGTTCATGTCGACCCAGGTGGCGGCCACGGTGGCCAAGGATCTGGTGGTCACCAACTTGGTGACGCTGGAAGTGATGTTCGCCGGTTTGGTCGGTGGCATCGTCTGGAACCTGTCGACCTGGCTGTTCGGTATCCCGTCGAGTTCTTCGCACGCCCTGATCGGTGGCGTGGTGGGGGCCATGCTGGCCGCGGCCGGCACGGCCGGGGTGCGTTGGCCCGGGGTGGTCTCGAAGGTGCTGGTGCCGACGGTGATCGCCGTGCTCGCCGCGACGCTGGTCGCCACCGTCGGAACCTGGCTGGTCTACCGGCTGACCCGGGGAGTCTCCCGGGAACGCAGTCTGCGCGACTTCCGGCGCGGTCAGGTGTTCTCGGCCGCCCTGATGTCACTGGCGCACGGCACCAACGATGCCCAGAAGACCATGGGTGTGATCTTCCTCGCGCTGATCTCCTACGGCGCTGCGTACAAGACCGATGTCACACCGCCGCTGTGGGTCATCGTGTCGTGCGCGGTCGCCATGGCCGCCGGCACCTATTTCGGCGGATGGCGAGTCATCCGCACCCTGGGCAAGGGTCTCGTCGAGATCGAATCCCCCCAGGGCATGGCCGCCGAATCATCCTCGGCGGCCATCATTTTGCTGTCCAGTCACTTCGGCTACTCACTGTCCACCACCCAGGTGGTGACCGGATCGGTGTTGGGTTCGGGCCTGGGCAAGCCCGGGGCCAACGTGCGCTGGGGCGTCGCCCGCCGGATGGCGACCGCCTGGGTGATCACCCTGCCGCTGGCCGGTGCCATCGGTGCATGCACCTACCACCTGATCCACCGTATCGGCGGCTACCCCGGCACCATCACCGGACTGGTGCTGCTGGTGGGTGTCTCGGCGCTCATCTGGCTGCAGTCGCGCAAAGTCCCGGTCGATCACACCAATGTCACCGCCGATTGGGGTGCACATATGACCGATGGCCTCGAAGTGATTGCACCGCAACCTGATACCCCTGGTTCAACTGGCGAGAACCGCACGGAGGGGGTCGGTGGGTGAACACCTTGAGCACCTGGTTCGACTACGTGGCCACCGCCAAGATCCTGATCTTCGGCCTGCTGGTCGGCACCGCGCTGCCGGCATTGTTCGCCATCGGGGTGCGCCTGGGCGAATCGGCCGACGGACCGACTGAGCACCGCCGGGAATTGACCCTGCTGCGGTGGATCGTCTTCGCGCTGTTGCTCGCCGCGGTATTGGCCGGCGTGCTGTTCATAGCCCGTGACTTCATCGAGCACCGCATCGGCTGGCAGTGGGATGACTGGGGCAACTGGGACGAGGTGTTTGGCCTTGATTAGACGTAACATTGCAGCTGACATGTTCCTTCCGGTGTCGGCGCGGGGAAGTTGACGCAGCATGAACAAATTTCTCACCTCGATCGTCGCCTGGCTGCGCGCCGGGTACCCCGATGGTGTGCCGCAGAACGACTACGTTCCGCTGTTGGCTCTGTTGTCACGACGCCTGACCAACGACGAGGTCAAAGATGTCGCCCGTGAATTGATCGGCCGCGGCGAGTTCGACCGCATCGACATCGGGGTGTTGATCGCCCGTTTGACCAACGAACTGCCCGCTCCAGACGACATCGAACGGGTGCGACAGCGGTTGGCAGCAAAGGGCTGGCTGCTGGATGACGCTGCGCCCAACGACGCCCCCACCAACGGAGGAAACCCATAGCACGCCTTCGTGCACTGGCCATCCCACCCGGTGATGCCGTCGCGACGCTCCTGCCCGCGTTGCGGGGTGTTTTGGACGGTCACGACCCCGCGTTCACTCCGGTAGGCCCGGACACCGATCCGTCGGCCCTGACCGCACTGCGAGTAGACGATCCCATCGGCGATGACGTCGCACTGGTGGTGGCGACATCGGGAACCACCGGGGCGCCCAAAGGGGCGCTGTTGACCGGCGCGGCGCTGGCAGCCAGCGCTGCCGCCACCCACCACCGGTTGGGTGGCCCGGGCCGCTGGCTACTGGCGTTGCCCGCACACCACATCGCCGGAATCCAAGTGCTGGTGCGAAGTTTGGCCGCCGGCACCGCCCCGGTACAGCTCGATGTCACCGAGGGATTCGATGTCGCGCAGCTTCCCGCCGCGGTGGCGGCGCTCGGCTCCGGGCGGCGTTACACCTCGCTGGTCGCCACCCAGTTGGCCAAGGCACTGGCGGCTCCCGCGGCCGCGGCCGCCCTGGCCGAGCTGGACGCGGTGCTGTTGGGCGGAGGTCCGGCGCCGCAACCGATCCTGGACACGGCGGTCGCCGCCGGGGTGCGGGTGGTGCGCACCTACGGCATGAGTGAGACCGCCGGCGGTTGCGTCTATGACGGGGTGCCGTTGTCGGGCGTCCGGCTACGTATCGGCGACGACGGACGGATCGCCATCGGTGGCCCGACCCTGGCGCAGGGCTATCGCAATCCCGTCGAACCGGACCCGTTCGCCGAGCCGGGCTGGTTTACCACCAATGACATTGGCGCCCTTGACTCCTCGGGACGTTTGACGGTGCTCGGCCGCGCCGACGACGCGATCAGTACCGGCGGCTTGACGGTGCTTCCGGGACCAGTCGAGGCGGTGTTATCGACCCATCCCGCGGTGACCGACTGCGCGGTCTTCGGGATCGCCGACGACCGGCTGGGGCAACGCGTCGTTGCAGCGATCGTGGTGGCCGGCGCGACGCCACCGACGCTCGAAGCGTTGCGCGCCCACGTCGCGGAATCTCTGGACACCACGGCAGCCCCCCGCGAATTGCATATCGTGGCCGCGCTCCCCCGACACGGAATCGGCAAGTTGGACCGAAAGGCACTGGCACAAAGGTTTTCTGCCGACGGAATTGCGTCGAATTAGACCGCTGGTCTAATTTATAGACCAGCGGTCTAATGGACTGGCAGCCGCCTTGCTGGCGCTGCCGGCGAAAGGGGTCGCAATGACGCACACACCGACTAAGTCCGCGCAGCGCACGCGCTCCTTCGCGCGCGTCCTGGGGCCGTTCATCACCGTGGTTCCCGCCATCGTCGCGATCAGGGCCGGCAGTATCGGAGACCTGCTGTCGAGTTTCTCGACCGACCCGATGTGGCCGTGGGTGCTGGGCGCACTGCTGTTCGGCGGCGGGCTGTTCATCGTTGCGTTTCACCAATATTGGCGCAGCGTGGCCGCGGTGATCATTTCGCTGTTCGGTTGGTTCCTGCTGCTGCGCGGATTCGTCCTGCTTGCCGCACCGCAGTTGATCATCCACGGAGCCGAATCCGCTACCGAGACATCGAGCGGAGCAATCGATGTGGTGCGGGCCGGGTTCGGACTGCTTGCCCTGTGCGGCGCATACCTGACCTACGTGGGATGGCTGAAGAAATCCGACTGATTCAATACCGTCATGCGCCGTGTCGTGAAACCCAGGGATATCCGGCGGGCCGAGCTGCTCGATCAGGCGCTGGTGCTCTTTCTCGAACGTGGCTATGACAACGTCAGCCTCAACGAACTCCTGGCCGTGACAGGCATTCCCAAAGGCGCGTTCTACCACTACTTTCCGTCCAAAGATGCGCTGGTCATCGCGCTGGCGCAGCGCAGCGCCGACGCGGTGTTGGAAACGTTGCGTCCGGTCTTCGACCGGCCGGGCACGAGCGCCCTGGAGCGCCTCAATCGCGGGCTGGTGGCCAGTTACGACGTCAAGATGGCGATGGGGTCTGCCGAACAGATCGCGGCGATGACGGCACTGTTTGCGCCGCACAACCGCGGCCTGTTCGCCAAGATCGTGGACACCTGGGAGGACCTGTTTCGACCGGTACTGACCGAGCTCATCAGTGACGGGGTCCACGAAGGGGTGTTCAACACCTTCGATCCCGAAGGTGTTGGCGACATGATTCAAGGTTTCGCGGCCAGCTTGCGCAGGAACGTCATGCAGGTGCTCGATGCGCCTGACGCGAAGGCGCGCCGTCAGGCCATCGATGACTGCATGAAGCGGATCAAACTGCACGGCATCGCAACGGACCGGATCCTCGGATTACCTGACGGGTCAACGATTGTGCTGGACCGCAAACAGGTAGAGGCGATGGTCAAGCGCATCACGCTGTGACGTAGCGAGTGCCGCGGGATCAGTCGCCTCCACCGGACCCGCCACCCGATCCACCGCCGGAACCACCACCGGAACCGCCGCCAGAACCGCCGCCGCTCGAACCGCCACTCGACCCACCGCTCGAGCCGCCACTCGAGCCGCCACCGCTTGAACCACCACTCGACCCGCCACTCGAGCCGCTTCCGGAACCACCCCCGGAGTCACCACTGGAACCCGAGGAGCTGGACCCGCCACCGGAACCGCCGGCGCTGCTACCGGAACCGGAGGAAGCGCCGCCGGAGCCGCCGCTCCCCGAACCTCCGGAATCACCACCGGCACTGCTGCCAGCTCCGCCCGAGCTGCCGTTGCTCGACCCCGAACCGCCCGAGCCGACACCGCCAGATCCACCCGCCTCGCTGCCGGAGCCCCCCGAACTGGGTCCGCCCGAGTCACCGCCCGCTCCGGTACCGCCCGAACCGCTCTCACCAGAGCCGCCAGGGGTTCCACCGGACCCACCCGGATGGCCACCCGAGCCGCTCTCGCCGGAATCACCCGAACCACTACCCGATCCGCCCGGGTTACTGCCGGATCCGCCAGCGCTGCCGTCACCCGCACCGGTACCGCCGGAATGGCCACCACCCGAGTCGCTGCCACCGGAATGCCCACCACCCGAGTCGCTGCCGCCGGAATGGCCGCCGCTGGAATCGTTATCGCCGGAACCGGTGCCACCCGAATCAGTACCGCCCGAACCCGTGCCGCCAGAACCATTGCCGCCTGCGCCGCCAGCTCCAGTGCCGCCGGAACCATTGCCGCCTGCGCCGCCGGTGCCAGTGCCGCCCGAACCGGCATCGCCGCCAGTATGGCCACCCCCGCCGTGATCACGGCCGGACCCGCTGCCGCCGCTGCCACTGCCACCCGACCCGGGCAGCCAACCGCCGCCGCCGCCAACGGGCCCGGTGATGATCGGGATCGGAATCGGGAACGGAATCACCGCGGGCGGCGCGGGTGCGGGCGCTGCCGGAGGCGCCGGAAGAACCGGCGCCGGAGCAACGATAGCCGGTGCCGGGTTCGCCGGGGCTACAACAGGATTAGGCGCCGGTGCCGGCAGAGCGGGTATCCGCGCCGGCTTCGGGGCAGGCAGTACCGGCATGAAATTGCCGGGCACCGGCTGGGCCTGCGGCGGCTGCGCCACCACCGGAGGCTGCGCCGGCGTGGATGCGGCCGTCGGGCGAATGCCGATGGTCACGGCCACGGCCAACGCCGCGCACCCAGCCACCAGAATCCCACCGACCGAGCTGCCCACCAGAAGTGCACGCCCCACCGGCGGGGGTGGGGACGCCGGCTCCTCGTCTCCGGCGTCGTCTTCGCCGTATTCGGCGCCGTAAGCGTCGTAGCCCTCGTAGCTTTCGTAGTCGCCCTCGGCGTACTCCACCGGCAGCAGCTCGGAGTCATCGTCAGTCATCGAGTACGCGAGCTGCTGTTCCGACTCTCCGTCGTCAACCGCCGGGGCCAGCACCGTGGACGTTCCGTCCGGGACACCGGACTCCGTCAGCACGGGCGCAGCCATCGTCGCGTCGGCCGCCGGAGCCGGCAGCCACGTCGTCTCGCCGTCCTCGCCCGAGGCGTTGCGCGCCAAAGCCACTGCCGAGCGCGCCTGGGGCTGCTCGGAGACGTTCTCGACTCCCGCGTCCTCCAGGGCGCGGCGAACCTCCGCCATCAAGTCCGAGTCCGACCAGCACAGGCGGGTAGCAGCCAGCCGGTGGCCCTCTTCGGCCAACATGCGGTGGGTTCCGGTCACGGTCTCGATCAGCGTTTCGGCCGGATTGCTCGTCAGATCGAGCATCGACTCGTCGAGCACAGCATCGCCGTAGGCGTCCGATTCGACGAGCGCCAAGCGGGCGAGCGCGCCGGTAACCGACACTCCGAGCGCGACATCCATTGCGCGTCTCCTTCCGCGGCCACTCGCTTAGCCAGTCTAGCCGCGCGGATCGACCATCGAGCGGATCGATCTTCGCAGTTCAATGGCGTATGCCCCTGCCGCGGTTATGGTGAGCAGGTGATCGCCGAGTCGACCAGGAGCTGGAATATCGGCCGCGATGCGACCGCTGCGGCACTGCTGCTCGCGGCGCCGGCGTTGCCGTGGAGCCTGTACTTCGGTGCCGGCATTCCGGCCGGCAAGCCCGGACTGTTCGCCGCGCTGGCGGTGGCCACCGTGCTCGCGCTGGCAGCGATCGCCGCGACCTACATCGGGCCCTGGGGAATCCTGCGCGTACCCAACAATCCCGCCGTCGCGGGAAGGCTGCGGCTGCTGTTCAGCGCGCCGTATCTGGTGTTGCTACTCGGTGTGGTGGCCGCCGACGTGGTGCAGACCGTCCGCTACGGCGGAAGCCCGCGGCCACCCGGCGGGGTCGGGCCGGGTGCCCTGCTGGGCGCTGCAGGGGCATTGCTCGCCGCGCAGCCGGTGCTCGCCGGGCCGGTGCGCCTGTGGCGGCGCACGGTCCGGGTCCTCGGCTACGCATCGATCGCCGGCGCCACGTTGAGCGTGCTGTTCAACCTGTATTGGCGGGTGCGCTACGCCCTGCCGGACGCCCATTCCACGAGCGGCTTCGGTCGACAGCAAGTCGCGATCATTGCGACCGCCGTGGTGTACGGGGCGGTGGCGTGGGTCACGGTACTCGTCGCGTCGAAGTGGGTCCTGCAGCGCGACAAGGCGTCCCAGCTCGGCGTTGTGCTGCTCGGCGGGGCCACTCTGATCGCCGGGACCCTGGTGTGGGTGCTGCCGGTGGGCCGCGACATCGATGGCTTTCACGGGATCGCGCAGAACACCTCCACGGCCGGTGTCGGCTTCGAGGGCTACCTCGTATGGGTGGCCGCCGGGGCGCTGTTCGCGGTGGCAGCAGCGCGCGGCGCGGCGGCGGCGACGTGGCTGGGGGCAACCCGGAACACGTTGTTGCTCATCGCGATCTGGAGTCTTGGGTCCGCGCTCATGCGCATCGTCGATCTCAGCGTCGCGGTCGGGCTGGAACTGCCGTATTCGCCGTACGACAGCGCCGCGATGGCTTCCTTCGACGTGGTGACCGTGGTCATCGCGATCTGGCTGCGGCTCAACCTGGGCAATCGGTCGGTGCCGGCAGCGGCCGTCTGGTCGGTGAGCGCCGTCCTGTTCGGTTTCACGATCGCTCGCGTCGTGGTGGGTGTCGGTCTGGCTCCGCGGGTCGCGGAAGCCCAACGCGCCAGCGCATGGGCGAACCCGGTGTACGGCAACGGACTCGCGCAGCAGATCACCAGTACGTTCGACGTGGTGCTGTGCGGCCTGGCGCTGTGCGGCCTGGTGGTGGCCATCGTCGTCGGACGCTTGACGGTGCCCGCAGACGACCGCCCCAAGCCCGGCGAGCCCGGTACACCCCGGATCTTCCGGTCCGCGGACTCGCCGAGCACCGCACCCGCGGGTGGACCGAAGATCTATCGCGGAAGCGACGACTCAGCCGAAGGCGGCGAAGCGCGTTTATCGGGAGCTGACGGCGGGTAGCCGAAACTGCGTTTCAGCTCTTAAGCCCGGGCAGGGTGGACGATACGAATGAAGGTCACTATGTACATCACTGCAGCGGTCGCAACGCAGGCACGGCGCATCACCCGGTACCTGGGTGCGGCGATGGTGGTGGGCGGTGCCGCACTGGCGGCCCCCGTCGTCCCGTCCGTCGCGGCACAACCTTGCCCCGACGTCGAGGTGGTGTTCGCCCGCGGCACCGGCGAGCCTCCCGGCGTCGGTGGCATCGGTCAATCCTTCGTCGATGCCCTACACGCCAAGGTGGGTGAACGCTCCTTCGAGGTGTATCCGGTCAACTACGCCGCCAGCAACGATTTCGGCGGCGGGATCGACTTCGCCCGCACCGTCGTCGACGGTATCCGCGACGCCGGCAGCCACATCGAGAACACCGCCGCGAACTGCCCCAGAACTCGAATCGTGCTGGGCGGCTTCTCACAAGGCGCGGCGTTGGCCGGCTACACCACCTCGGCCGAGATCCCCAAGGAAGTCCCCGCCGACTATCTCGCCTACATCCCCCACCCGATGCCGCCTTCGGTGGCCGACCACGTTGCCGCGGTCGTCTTGTTCGGCACGCCCTCGGCGGAGTTCCTCCAGCCGAACGGCGCGCCACCGGTGCGGATCGGTCCGCAGTACGCCTCCAAGGCCCTGGAGCTGTGCGCCGACGGCGACACCATCTGCAACGGCGCACCCGCCGGCGGGCCGCCTTTTGCACACGCGTCGTACGGCGTCAACGGCATGACCGAACAGGGCGCCGAATACGCGGCCGCCCACCTCTGAGTGCGCAGCGTTGATTCAGGGCAGCTCGAACGGCAACTGAATGCCTTCGTGTGGCAAGCAGTGCGTACAGGTCCGCTCTTCGTCGATCTGCTCGATCGCTTCGTGCACCAGCTTTTTGAACGGCTCGATGTTCTTCTGGAACTCCGCGAACACGTCGACGGCCTTCACGCCACCGCCCACGTAGATACCGGCATCTAAATCGGTGACCAGAGCTACTGCGGCATAACACATTTCCAGCTCACGAGCCAGCACCGATTCGGGATATCCGGTCATGTTGATCAGCCGGAACCCCGCCGTGGCGAACCATTGGCTTTCGGCGCGGGTGGAGAATCGCGGCCCCTGGATCACCACCATGGTTCCGCCGTCGACGACGTCGGGCCGGCCGCTCACCGCGGTCCGCAGCGTCGGGCAGTACGGGTCGGCGAACTCGACGTGCACACCGCCGTCATCGAAGTAGGTGTCGGCGCGACCCCGAGTGCGGTCGACGAGTTGATCGGGCACCACCACCGAGCCGGGGGGCAGCTCCGGAGTCAGGCTGCCGACCGCACACGGCGCGAGGATCCGTCGCACGCCCAGCGTCCGCAGCGCCCACATGTTGGCCCGATAGGGCACCGTGTGGGCCGAGTACTCGTGCGCGGCCCCGTGCCGCGGCAAAAACGCCACTTCGTGGCCGCCGACAGCCCCGATGGTGATCTCCGCGCTGGGCGCCCCGTAGGGCGTTTCGCAACGGACGCGGCGCGCATCGTCACCGAAGAACGAATAGAAACCGCTACCGCCGATCACGCCCAGCAACCTCTGCTCCTCCCGCATGCAAGGATCGTGCGGTGGCCAGCTTCGCACAGTGGATAGAGGGGGCTCGTCCCCGCACCCTGCCCAACGCGATCGCTCCGGTGATCGCCGGAACCGGCGCGGCCGCATGGCTGGACGCCGCGGTCTGGTGGAAGGCGCTGCTGGCGCTGACCGTCGCGGTGGCGCTGATCATCGGGGTGAATTACGCCAACGACTACTCCGACGGCATCCGCGGCACCGACGACGACCGGACCGGCCCGGTGCGCCTGGTGGGCGCCCGGTTGGCGAGCCCGCGCGCGGTGCTGACGGCAGCGATCGCCGCGCTGTCGGTCGGAGCCCTGGCCGGTTTGGCTCTGGCCCTGGTCAGCGCACCGTGGCTGCTGATCGTGGGGGCGGCCTGCATCGCCGGGGCCTGGCTCTACACCGGCGGGTCACGCCCGTACGGCTACGCAGGCTTCGGCGAGATCGCGGTGTTCGTGTTCTTCGGCCTGGTCGCGGTGCTGGGCACCCAGTACACCCAGGCCCTGCGGGTGGACTGGGTCGGCGGCGCACTGGCGGTGGGCGTCGGCGCCCTGTCGTCGGCGGTGCTGGTGGCCAACAATCTGCGCGACATCGCCACCGACAAACCGGCCGGCAAGATCACCCTGGCGGTACGCCTCGGCGACGCCCGCACCCGGGTGCTGTTTCAGCTGCTGGTGGCGCTGGCCGGGGTGCTGACGCTGGCCCTGATGCGGGCCACCCCGTGGTGTGCGGTGGGGTTTATCGCCACGCCACTGGCGTTGCGGGCCGCGGCCCCGGTGCGCTCCGGGCTCGGCGGCGCCGCATTGATTCCGGTGCTGCGCGACACCGGACTGACCATGCTGGTGTGGGCGATCGCGGAGGCGACGGCGCTATCGCTGCACTGACTCTGCGCTCAGGGCGCGGGTTACTCGCACTTTCTCGCCATCAGCGCAGAGTCAACGGGGTGGTTACTCCCCGCGGAGTCGGGCCTGAAGTTTCTCGCGTTCAAGGCGCCGACGCTCGCCGGCCACGGTCAGGCTGTCGGTCGCGCGCTTACGCAGCGGCGTGAAGAGCCACATCCCCAACGGCAGCGCGACGATCAGCGCCAGCATCGCAGCGATGATCGGCGGGAAATCGCTGAGCCCGAGCAGCCGGCCCAGCCCGTAGATCACCGCCGTCAGCACAGCCACCAGCGCCAGCCGCGCCGCCGTGTACATCGCCACATCGAGTACCGCTCGGCCCATCGGGGCCCGACCTGTCGCCACGGTCATCAAGCCTACTGGCGGGCCGGACCGGCGAGAACGACGCTAACGGTATATTCGGCGCCAGGAGGTGTCGCGAGTGCTCTACCTGCTCCTCGTCCTGACTCTGGGAACGCTGCTGTACCTCAGCCTGCGTACCATTCGTGCTCGGCCGAAGACCCGCGTGATCGGACCGGACGACGACCCAGAGTTCCTCTGGCGGATCAGTCACGGCGACAACCAGCCCTAGGGCTGCCGAACCCCGATCTACACGAAGTGCTGGTTGAACCGGTCGTCGCCGGGGAATGCCTCGGCAACCACCGCAGCCAGCTCGACGAGCGCCTCGCGGGTCTCTCGCTTCAGCCGCATCAGATCGATCTCCGCGCCTTCTTCCAGGTGCGGGTCGAACGGCACCAACCGCACCGCGCGGCAGCGCCGCGAGAAGTGGTCGACCACCTTCTGCATGTCGACCTTGCCTGAGCGGGGCCGCACCGCGTTGATCACCGCGATCGAATTGCGCACCAGGTCCTCGTGACCGTGCGCGTCGAGCCAGTCCAGCGTCGCCGAGGCGCTGCGGGCGCCATCAACTGAGCCCGAACTCACCACGATCATGGTGTCGGCCTTGGCGAGCACCGCCGACATGGCCGAATGCATCAGACCGGTGCCGCAGTCGGTGAGGACCAAGCTGTAGAACCGCTCCAACACCTGCAGCGTGCTGGCGTAGTCCTCGGCGCTGAAGGCTTCCGAGACCGCCGGGTCGCTGTCGGAGGCGAGGACCTCCAGGCGGCTGGGGCCCTGGTTGGTATAGCTGCGGACATCGCTGTAGCGCTGGATGCCGTCGGCGTCGCGCAGCAGGTGACGCACGGTCGCCGGCGTCTCCATCGGCACCTTCTGGTTCAGCGTGCCGCGGTCGGGGTTGGCGTCCACGGCCACCACGCGGTCACCGCGGATGGAGGCGAATGTGGCCCCCAGCGTCGCGGTGGTGGTGGTCTTGCCGACACCGCCCTTCAGGGACAGCACCGCGATGCGGTGGCAGCCCTGCAGGGGCCGGTTCACCTGCACCACCAAGTCGTTGAAACGGATGGTGCGCGGGCTCTCGCCGACATTGATCAGCTGGCCGGACAGCACATAGAGCAGCCGGCGCCAGCCCGACGTCGGCGGCGGCTTGACCTGCCGCAACAACGAGGTGGTGGACAGATCTGAGAACGGGGCGATGGGCTCGGAGGCACGGTACGGGGCCTGCCCGGCACCGCCGGCGCTGCCGCCGAAGTAGACCGGAGCGGGGTTCTCCATCGGCTGCGGAACCCAGGTGGTCGACGCGCCCCCGTTCCAGGGCTGTTGCTGCGACGAGGTCTCCGCGGGCGCCGACGGCCACGGGTCGACCGGTTCGGAGAACCGGCGCTCGGTGCGGAAACCGCCGAAAGAGCGGGTCTCGTCTCCCTCCGGCCGCTGGTTGAACGACCCGCTGGCCCCGGGCTCAGAAGCGTCCGCGGAGCCGTCAGCCGCCTCACTGACGTGCTGAAGGGGCCGGAACTGGGTGGTCGGATGATCCGTCACGTCATGGCTCGCAGTGACATCACCGGGTGCATGGTCGGACACTTGTATCTCCCCTGTCACACTGGTTAGGACGTCAATGGACGTCGGTAACCGCAGGGTAGCGCAGCTGTCATAAAGGAAACTGTCAGCTGGATTAGCCGACTCCGGCATACGAGTGCAGGCCCACGGTCACCAGATTGACGAAAAACAGGTTGAAGATCATCGCCGCGAAGCCCACGACGTTGATCCACGCTGCCTTGTAATCGCGCCACCCCGCCGTCGACCTGGCATGGAGATAGGCGGCGTAGACGACCCAGGCGATGAACGAAACCGTCTCCTTGGGGTCCCAGCCCCAGTAGCGGCCCCAGGCCCCCTCGGCCCAGATCGCGCCGAAGATCACACCGAAGCCGAACACCGGGAAGGCGAAGATGGTGGTCCGGTAGGCGATGCGGTCGAGGGTCTGCGCATCGGGCAGCCGGCGCACCATCCGAGCCAGGGCTCCCGGGGTGTCGGGGTCACTGAGACGCGTCGAGCGGATCAGAAACAGGATGCTGGCCACCCCGGCCACCAGGAACACCCCGGAGCCGATGCTGACCACCGACACGTGGATCGGCAGCCAGTAGGACTGCAGCGCCGGCATGACCGGGGCGGCGGTGGCGTAGAGCCAGCGGCCGGAGACCGTCAGCAGGATCAGCACCGGTAGCAGCACGAACACCCACAGGCTGCGGTGTTGCGGCCGGCGCAGGGCGACGGCGGACGCCACCAGCCCGGAAAAGCAGGTCAGGTTGATGAACTCGTACATGTTGCCCCACGGCGGGCGCAGCGTGGCGGCGCCGCGGAACACGATGCAGGCCAGCAGCAGGGCGATGCCCAGGTAGACCAGGGCCAGTCCGGCGCGGCCCACCCGCTCGCCCAGGGGCCGGCGCCGTGCGGGGAGCACCACGCCCGGGGTGGCACTGTCGGGGCGCACACCACCGGCGGAAACCAGCTCGGCCTCGGCGGGTGTGCGGGCACGGCTGTAGGCCAGTTCGACGGCCAGCAACAGCAGCGCAATGACCAGCACGATCATCGCCGAGGTGAACGCCCAGTCGGAGTAGCGCGCCAGCCCGATGTCGATATGACTCGTATTCACCTATGTCTCCTTGCCGAAGAGCTTCGTGCTCAAGCGCTCGAACTCGTCACCCCAGCCGGAGTTGTCGGTGCGAGCCAGCCCGCCCAGCTCGACGTTCACCGTACCGGCCTGGCCCGTGGGCTCGGTCGGGGGCGATGAGGGCGCGCCAGCGCGCGAAGAGAGACCCGGCCCCATCGACTCCGCTGGCGTGATCCGGATCCAGATCCGGCGGCGGCGCACCACCAGGGACACCACCAGCCCCGCCATCATCGTCATCGCGAACACCAGCACCCACAGTTCGGCCGGATCGTGCGACACCTGGATATTGACGAACGGCACCGCACCGTCGAAGCGCACCTTGGTGCCGTCGTCGAGGCGGATCTGTTCACCGGCCTTGAGGTTGGACCGGGCCACCTTGCTCAACCGGCCCTGGTCGATCAGCCGGGAATCCAGCGTGAACAGGCTCTGCGGCCGGCCGGTGTCGAGCCCGGTGTCACCGCGGTAGACGTCGATCGCAACCGCGGGGTCGTTCATGGCGGGGAATGCCGACGACAGCAGCCGGTCGTCGAGCTGTTCGGTCGGAGCGAACAGGCCCTGGATGCCGATCTGGTGCTTGCGGCGCTCCGCGGCGTCGGGGTAGACCCCGGCGGGGGGATCGAAGCGCATCGCGCCCGACGACAGCAGGGTCAATGGGTTGTCCGGGCGGAACTGCACCGTCTGGGTGCGGGTCTGACCGTCCGGGAAGGTCACGGTGAAGGTGGGCGCATAGCCGTGCCCCTGCAGGTAGGCCCGCACGCCGCCGACCCGCAGCGGATGGTTGACCTCCAGCTGGTAGGGCCGCCACTGGTCGGCGCTCAGGTCCTCCCCGGCCTGGTAGTCGATATGCGCGGTGAAGGAGGTGGCCAGCCCGGAGACCAGGTAATCGGCGGTGAAGTCGTTGACCCGCACGCACAGCGGGTGCAGCTTGGTCCCGTCGACGGTGGCGCCGGCCCGGAACGAATCGAACGCGGCCGGCGACGCCGAGCAGAACCCGGGTCCGCCGTCGGCGATCACCATCACGTTGCCCTCGTAGCCGAACATCCGGCCGAGGGCGACGGCGGCCAGCAGCCCCAGTAGCGCGAAATGGAAGATCAGATTGCCGAATTCGCGCAGATAGCCCTTCTCCGCCGAGATCTCAATGCCGCCGGCGGTGCCTTCCGGTGGCGACCCGCTGCGCCCGGCTTCGCCGCGCTCGCGATCGCCACGGCCGTCCGCGGAGCGAGTGATCCGACGCCAGCCGCGCAACTCCGCGGCCATCCGGGCGCCGAGTTCGTCGGCGTCACCGGCCAGCTGCGTCGTGGCGTGCTTGGGCAGGCGAGACAGGTTGCGCGGTGCGGCCACCGGGGTGGCGCGCAGGTTGCGCAGATGCTCGAGGGTCCGCGGCGTCAGGCAGCCGATCAGTGACACGCACAGCAGTACGTAGATGGCGGTGAACCAGAAGCTGGAGAAGACGTCGAATGCCTCCAGCCGGTTCAGCCAGGGGCCCAGCACCGGGTGCAGCGCCAGGTACTCGTCGACCTTGGCGGCGTTCAGGCTGCGTTGCGGCAGCAGTGCTCCCGGGATGGCGGCCAGTGCGAGCAGCACCAGCAGCACCAGCGCGGTGCCCATCGAGGTCAGTGCTCGCCAGGTGTTGCGGATCCACGCGAGCAGCGAAGTGGTGGCGGTCATCAGATCGGCAGCCTGACGTCGGAGACCAGGCCATCTCGGACCACGGCCACGAAGTGGTCCCACACCCCGGTGACCAGGGCGAGCCCGACCCCGATCAGCAACACCCCGCCAACGACCTGGATCGCCCGGGTGTGCCGACGTAGCCAACTCAGCCCGGCCACCGCGCTGGCCGACCCGAAGGCCAGCACCACGAACGGGATGCCCAAGCCCAGGCAGTAGGCGATCACCAGCACCACGCCGCGCGCCACCCCGGCGCCGTCGGTGGTCGAGGCGACCGCGATCACCCCGGTCAGCGTCGGACCCAGGCACGGCGTCCAGCCGAGTGCGAAGACCGCGCCCAGCAGCGGCGCCCCGAACACGGTGGACAGCTGCTGGGGCGTGAAGCGGAGTTGGCGCTGCAGCGCGGGAACGAAGCCGATGAACACCAGGCCCATCAGAATCGTCACCGCGCCGCCGACCCGTTGCAGCAGAACCTGATTGGTGATCAACGTGGTGGTCATGCCCAACACGGCCACCGAGCCCAGCAGGAACACCGCGGTGAACCCGGCGACGAACAGCGCCGCCGACCCGGCGACGCGCCACCTCGCGCCCGGCGGGGGCTCGAGCGCCCCGGCCCTTGGGCTTTCGTCCACACCCACCACGGCCGCCAGGTAGGACAGATAGCCCGGAACCAACGGCACCACGCACGGCGAGGCGAACGACACCAGCCCGGCCAAGGCCGACACGGCGACGGCCAACAGCAGCGGACCGGTGGTGGCGGTGGCGGTGAAGCCGCTCACGACGCCGCCTCGGCAGCCAGCCGCTGCACCACGGGCTGCAGGTCTTCGGCCAGCACCTCACGCAGGAACACCGCCGCCACCCGGTGCTGCCGGTCGAGGACCATGGTCGCCGGGATCACCGACGAGGGATAGCGACCGCCGAACGCAATCATGGTGCGCATCGCCGGGTCGTAGATCGAGGGATAGGTGATGCGTCGGTCGGTGATGAAGTCACGGGACGCCTGCGGCTCGGGGTCGCGGACGTCGATGCCCAGGAACGCCACCCCCTGGGCACGGGTGTCGTCGTAAACCTTTTGCAGTTGGCTGATTTCGGTACGGCAGGGTCCACACCACTGCCCCCACACGTTGACGACGACGACCTTGCCGACGAAGTCGTCGACGCCGATGGTGCGTGCTGGGTCCATCAGGTCGGGCCCGGAGATCGGGCCGGGCCGGCCGCGGGTCTCGGGGGGGTCGTAGAAGATGTCGGTCTTGCCGCCGGGCGAGACGAACTCGAAGGTGCCGCCGTGGGTGACGGCGTCGTCGCCGACCGAGCAGCCCGAGACCAGCGCGGCCAGCACTGCCCCAACGATCAGCACTGCCCGCATCGTCAGCCGCCGGCCGGAACCTGGTAATCGACGTCGACGAGACGATCACCGTCGTAGATCAAGGTGGTCACCGAACCCACGCCGCACTCGCGCCGGCGCGGGTCGTGCCAGAGCCGGTTACCGGTGAGGTGCTGGCGCGCGGTCCAGACCGGCAGCTGATGACTGACGCACACCACCTCGTGGCCGGCGGCGCGGGCGCGAGCCTTGCTCACCGCGGTGGCCATCCGAGCCGCGATCTGGTCGTAGGGCTCGCCCCACGACGGAGTGAAAGGGTTGCGTAGATGCCACCAGAACCGCGGGTTGCGCCAGGCGCCGTCGCCGGGTGAAACACGCTTGCCTTCAAAGAAGTTGGCCGACTCGATCAGGTCAGCGTCGGTGTCGATGGCCAGGCTGTGCCGGGCTGCGATGGGGGCGGCGGTCTCCTGGGCGCGCTGCAGCGGCGAGGCGATCACCGCGACGATGTCGCGGCCTGCCAGCAGGTCGGCGGCGGCGACGGCCTGGGCGCGGCCGGTGTCGGAAAGCCGGAAACCCGGCAGCCGGCCATACAGAATCCCGTCAGGATTGTGGACCTCGCCGTGGCGGATCAGGTGGACGCGGGTTTCTTCTGCCATCAGGGTTTCGGCTCTCCGGTGGTGGCGGCGGCACGCGCCGCGGCGGGTAGCGCAGCGGCGATCCGTTCGAATGCTTCGTCGGTCAGGGCGGCCGAGACGAACCAGGCCTCGAACGCACTGCAGGGCAGGTAGACGCCGGCTTCCAGCAGGGAGTGGAAGAACGCCGGGAAACGCCAGGTCTCGCTGGTGCGGGCGGCGGCGAAGTCGGTAACGGGCTGCTCGCCGAAAAACACGCTGAACATGTTTCCGGCTCGCGGAATCTGATGCGGCACACCCGCGTCCGTCAGCGCTTCGGCCAGCATCGCGGTCAGCCGGTCGGCATTCTTGTCGAGCGCGGCGTAGACATCGTCGTCGGCGGCGCGCAGCGTGGCCAGCCCGGCGGCGGTGGCCACCGGGTTCCCCGACAGCGTGCCGGCCTGGTAGACCGGCCCCAGCGGGGCCAGTCGGTCCATCACCTCGGCCCGGCCGCCGAACGCCGCGGCCGGCAGCCCGCCGCTGATCACCTTGCCGAAGGTGAACAGGTCGGCCTCCACCGGATCGACGCCGTACCAACCACTTCTGCTCACCCGGAAGCCGGTCATCACCTCGTCGATGATCAGCAGCGCCCCGTGTTCGCTGGCGACCGTCCGCAGTTCGGCGTTGAAGCCGGGAGCCGGCGGCACCACGCCCATGTTGCCGGGGCTGGCCTCGGTGATGACCGCGGCGATCTCGTCGCCGAATTCGGTGAAAGCCTTACGGACGGCGTCGATGTCGTTGTAGGGCAACACGATCGTGTCGGCGGCGGTGGCGCCGGTGACCCCGGGCGAGGACGGCAGCGCCAGAGTGGCGACCCCGGAGCCGGCGTCGGCGAGCAGGGCGTCGACGTGGCCGTGGTAGCAGCCGGAGAACTTGATGACCTTGGCCCGGCCGGTGAAGCCGCGGGCCAGCCGCAACGCGCTCATGGTGGCTTCGGTGCCGGAGTTGACCAGCCGGAGCTTGTCCACCGCCGGCACCCGGGCGATGATCTCGGTCGCCAGCTCGGTCTCACCGCGGGTCGGCGCCCCGAAGGACAGGCCGGTCCCGACGGCGTCGCGGACCGCCTCGACCACCGCGGGATGGGCGTGACCCAGGATCATCGGGCCCCAGGAGCAGACCAGGTCCACATAGCGGTTGCCGTCTGCGTCGGTCAGCCAGCAGCCTTGCGCCTCGGTGATGAAGCGGGGTGTGCCCCCCACCGCCGCGAAAGCCCGGACCGGTGAGTTGACGCCGCCGGGGATCACCGCGCAGGCCTCGGAGAACAACCGCTCCGATACCGCCGTGGCTCGATCCGCATTACCCACGGCGACCAGTGTCCCAGCTCGCGCGACGTCACTCGACTACAGGGTGTAGTTGAGGGTTGAAGTGGGTCGGAGGCCGGAGTTGGATGGCAGTCATGCAACTACCGCAGCGGCTGGCCCGGTTCAACCGGCATGTCACCAATCCGATCCAGCGAATGTGGGCAGGCTGGGCGCCGACGTTCGGAATCCTCGAGCATGTCGGCCGGCGCTCCGGCAAGCCCTTCCGCACTCCCCTGACCGTGTTCAGCACCGATAGCGGGGTGGCCATCCTGCTCACCTATGGCCCGGACCGCGACTGGCTGAAGAACATCACGGCCGCCGGCGGGGGCACCATGCGTCGGCACGGCAAGACCTTCGGCGTCACCGAACCGCGGGTGGTCAGCAAGGCAGAAGCGGCCGAGCACGTGAGTCCGCGGGCGCGGCGGGTCTTCGCTCGGCTGCCGTTCGAGCAGGCGGTGCTGCTCACCCGGCAGGGCTGAGCGGTGCAGTTCTCGGACCGGCGCGCCCGGTTCAATCGGGTTGTGACGAATCCGCTGTTCCGCCCGATCTGCGGCTGGGTGCCGATGTGGTCGATCGTGGAGCACACCGGCCGGCGCTCCGGCGCGACCTACCGCACCCCGGTCTCGATGTTCCACACCGCAGACGGCGTCGCGGTGCTGCTTCCGTACGGAACCGGCCGCGACTGGGTGAAGAATCTGCAGGCCGCCGATGGCGGGCGGGTCAAGGTCGGCGGGAAGACGTTCGCCGTCACGAACCCGCAGGTGGTGCCGACCGAGGAGGCAATCGAGCTGCTGAAACCGCCGTGGCGCCAGCTGCTCGGGCGCGCCGGGGTGCCGCACACTTTGCTGCTCACCCGCGCTTGAGGCCGGTGTCGGACTTCGACGTTCCGGAGACCCCGGAATCCGCGCTCGCCTGGCTGCTGGCGCCGGTGACGGTGCGGGTCTTCCTGGACGAGCTGTGGGGTGCCGCCCCGCACCACATCGGCCGGGGCCGCCCCGCCTACTTCGAGCGGCTGCTGGCCGGGCCGTCGGCGGTCGAGCACCTACTGGCGGCATTGGCCACCGAGCCGGACGCGGTGCGCCTGGTGCGCGGCGCCGATCACCTGGCGCCCGAGCAGTACACGCTGCCCGATGGAACGCTCGACGTGGCACGGGTCCGCGCCGCGGCCGCCAGCGGCTACACGATCATCTGCAACAACATCGAGAAGTACCTGCGCCCCATGTCGACACTGACCCACGGGGTCGAGGTCGAGCTGAACTTTCCGACCCACGTCAACGCCTACGTCACCCCGCCGGACGCTACCGGCTTTCTGCCGCACTACGACCACCACGACGTACTGGTGTTGCAGGTCCAGGGCAGCAAGACCTGGTATTTCTACGGCGACGATCCGGTACCCCCACACCTGATGCAACAGATGTACGAGGTCGACCCGGCCGGCCTTCCGGAGCCGACGACTCTGCACCTGGAGGCCGGGGACACCCTTTACCTGCCGCGAGGCCGAGTGCACTCCGCCGAGACGGGCGGCGAACCGTCGGTGCACCTGACCGTCGGCATCCACGTCCCGACGGTGCTCACGCTGCTGACCCACGCCCTGCACCTGTTGAGTCTGCGCGACGACGTCGTGCACACCCGGTTACCGGCAAAGCACTTAGATGACGCGCAGGTGCGGGCAAGCCTGGGCCCATTGATCCATGCCGGCCTGGCCGCGATCGAGTCGCCCGACTCCCTCGATGAGGGCCTTGGCGCCATGCAGGATTTCCTGGTGCGGCGCGGCCGCTGTCCGATCGTCGGGCAGGTCAGCGACACCGTCGGGCTCGACGTCGACACCTGGGTGCGCAAGCAACAGCCGCTGTACTCGCGAGTGACCACGACGGCCGACGGGGTCGGCCTGCAGTTCGCCCAGCTGATCGTCACCGCCCGCCCGGATCACGAGGCCGCGATGCGATTTGCCTCGGAGCGCACCGAGGCGTTCCGGGTCGGCGAGCTTCCCGGACTGGCCGCGACGCAACAGATTGAGCTGGCCCGCAGTCTGATCATGAGCGGCTTTCTGGTGCGTCCACCCGCCCGATAAACCGCCCGAGGTACATGGCCTTCCATAAATGCGGACGATTCCGCATCTGATTCCCGCATTCCGAGGAAACTTCCAGGAAATAGCCAAGATTTGAGGTTTAAGCTTCGGTTATTCCCCGCGCGAGAGGCGGCAATGACGGAGCCGATCTGGATGGCGTCACCACCGGAGGTGTACTCAGCCCTGCTGAGTAGCGGTCCGGGCGCGGGACCATTGCTGGCGGCCGCCGCGATGTGGGATGCGTTGAGCACCGAATACACCGACGTGGCACAGGAACTTTCCACCATGCTCTCGGCGGTACAGGCGGGATCATGGCAGGGCCCCAGCGCGGAATCCTATGTGGCGGCAAACGTTCCGTATCTGACCTGGCTGACGAAGGCCGGCGCGGACAGCATGACGTTGGCCGCTCAGCACCAGACCGCCGCCACCGCCTACACCTCCGCGCTGGCCGCCATGCCGACGCTGGCCGAGCTGGCTGCCAACCACACCATTCACGCCGTGCTGGTAGCGACGAACTTCTTTGGGATCAACGCGATTCCGATCGCTCTCAATGAGGCCGACTACACCCGGATGTGGGTCCAGGCTGCCACCACGATGTCGACGTATCAGGAGGTGGCCGGAGCCGCGGTGGCGTCGTCCCCGGCGGCGTCGACCGCGCCGACGGTGCTCAATCCCAACACCCCAACACATCGCGACCACCACCACCGGACCGGCCAGGCGCCCACCCAGGACTTCGGCAACATCTATCAGGAGAGCTGGTGGACCACTCGGATCGCCGAGATCAACGAGGCCATCCAAGCCGACCTGTCCAGCAACAACCCGCTCACCAGCCTGATCAGCGATCCCGTGCTGATGACGATCGCTCCGCACTACGCGGGCGAGATCGTGCTCGGGATGGCGCCGGCCGTCACGGCGCTGACCGAGACCATGCTCGGCTTGGTGGCACCCATGTCACCGCTGAGCGCATTCGCCGGTGTCACCGGGTTGGCCGGCTTGGCGGGCATCACCGCGCCCGCCGCACCGGCGCTGCCCGCCCTGAATCCACCACAGCCCGTGCCCGCTGCCGCTGCGCTACCGGCTTTGTCGGCTCCGCCGGCCCCCGCACCGGCCGCTCCTCCCGCCATGGCCCCGCCGACGCTGGCCCCGGCCGCCACCGTCGCCGGTGCTCCGCCTCTTCCGCCGCCGTTCACCGGCACCGAGGCAGCGTTCGTCCCGTACCTGGTGGGCGGCGGCCCGGCCAGCGGGGCGCGGATGAAAGTTCGTTCCAGCACTCCTGCACAGGATCAGCGCCGCGATGCGGCCGAGGCGGTGGCGGCCGGCACCGCTCCCGCCAAGCGGGCGCGTCGACGTCGCCAGCGCACGGCCTTGACGGATCCCGGCAACCGCTACGAGTACCTCGACCCGGCCGACACGATCGCAGCGTCGGCGAGTAGCGCGGGACAGATGGGTTTCCCGGGCACCGTTCGCCATGAAAAAGGTTCTGCGGTAACCGGATTGACCACCCTGCCCGAGAGCGCCGCGGGCCCGACCGTACCGATGCTGCCGCACACCTGGGAGACTCCCGAAGACCCGGATCAGCTCACCTGAGTTCGGCTGCGCGCCAAGCGGCCAATCGGCTAGCCGTAGGACTCGCCGGGACTGCCCGGCTGGCCGGCAGCACCGATCGGATCACCGGCGCCACCGCTGCCAGCCTTGCCGGCCGCTCCACCCGGGACCCCCTGCCCGCCGTCACCGCCGTTGCCTCCCGGGCCGCCGGGCCCGACCGATCCGCTCCCGGCCTTCGCACCACCGGCGCCTCCGGTACCCCCGGCGCCACCCGCCGCCGCGGCGTTACCGTCTCCGGCATTGCCCCCGTTTCCGCCCTTCCCGCCGGCTCCGCCGTCGGGGTGAGCGGCCGTTCCCGCGCCACCGGCACCACCGGTTCCGCCCGCGCCGCCTCCGCCGGCTTCACCTCCGTTGGGATGGCCGAGCATGCCGTCGCCGCCATTGCCGCCGTCACCGCCATTGCCCGCGGTGGCAGTGGGCGATCCCGCTGCCCCGCCGTTGCCGCCGGCACCGCCGCCGCGAGCGTGGCTCGGGTTGCCGCCGTAGCCGCCGGAGCCGCTGTCGCCGCCGCGGCCGCCGTTGCCGCCGTTGCCCTGGGCTGATCCGGCCAGGCCGTCGCCGCCGTTGCCGCCGGGAGCGCTGAAGCCGCCGGGTCCGGCATTGCCCATGATCATCAGGTTGCCGGCGTTTCCGGAGGCGCCGCCGTCGCCGCCGTTACCGCCGCTCGGGTGCTCGGCGGTGCCCGCGCCGCCGTTTCCGCCGTAGCCTCCGGAGCCCCCCGGGCCGCCGAAGCCGGCCACCGCATTGCCGCCGTCGCCGGCGGCGCCCCCGTTGCCGCCGTCACCGCCTGCGTTGCCCCAGCCGCCGTCCCCACCGTCACCGCCACGTCCACCCGCCCCGAACAGCGAGATGGCGTCGCCACCGAGCCCGCCGGCACCGCCGTTGCCGGCGGTGCCCGAGATGCTGTCCAGCCCGTCACCACCCCAGCCGCCGTCACCGCCGTTGCCCATCAGCCAGCCGCCGACACCGCCGACGCCGCCGTCGGCACTGGCCCCGCCATCGCCGCCCCAGCCGCCGTTGCCGATCATCTTGGCGTCGCCACCGTCCCCCCCGTTGACACCGAGCTCGGTGTCTTCGGAGGCGCCCGGGTTGTAGCCGCTGCCTCCGTCACCGAACAGCCAGCCGCCGTCGCCACCGTCGGGGTGATCCACCGTGCCGTTCACGCCGTTGCAGATCAGGCCGCAGGCACCGTCGATGGCGAACAGCGGGTTGATGATCGGATCCAGCAGCGCCCCCGGGCCCTGGATCCACATCTCACCGAGGTCGTGAACGGTCGCGTAAAGCTGGTTCTGGAACAGACCGGCGAACACGACCTCGACCACCGATGCCCAGGTGTAGATGTCGTTGCCCACCACCTGCGAAAGATCCAGCGCATCGGTGGCATCGACCGGCTCGGGCAACGCCGAGGCTCCCAGGCTCGCGGGGTCGAAAAGCTGATCGAACCCGAACAGGTCGTCGAAGTCGGCGCTCGCCGGTGCCGCGGGCACCACCCCCAACGCCAAGCACGCCCCCACCGTGGTCGCCGAGGCGACGGCGTGACGGTTCCTGCTGAGACGCCCCTTGCGACCGCCAATGAACATTCCCCGCCCCTTCGCCTGACCCCCGGACAACAACTGAGTGAGCGGGAGCTTAACCACCGAGGCTTGGAGCCACAAGGGCGGAACTTAGTCGGAAATATCACCGCAAACGCGGAATATGTTTAACGCCCCAACAGGCGCATCTTCTGTTCGTTGTACTCGTCGTTGGTGATCAAGCCACGGTCGCGTAGCTCGGCGAATTCGCGGATCTCCGCGGCGATACCCATCATCGACGGGCCGGGGCCGCCCTCGGTGTCACCGGTCGGCGAATCTGCCGCCGATTCGCCCACCGCGCGTTGCGGCGTCGCTACCCTGGCCGACGATTCCGCATCGGCACCCCCACGGCCGCGGCTGACCGAGCCCGCCAGGGCGCTGCCCCCCATGCCCGCCAGCGCCATCTGGCTGAACGCGGTGCCGGCGGCGCCCAGCGATGCCGGCGGCGCACCGCCGAAGCCCGGTCCGGCCAGCGGTTTGGTGTAGGACAGGGTCCGGATCTCCGGGGCGTTGGCGGCCCAGTTGATCGGCACCGACAGGTTCCCGGCCGTGATCGCCTCGCCCATCGCCGCCGACATCGACAGCGCCCCGGGCACCATCGGCCGCGACGGGGTCAACGGGGAGAACAGGTCGATGTTGCGCAGGATCTCGTACTCCACCATCCGCAACTGGTCCTGTTCGGACAAGATCTCCCGGGTGCTGGCATCCCCCGCAGCCCAGGCGCCTGCAGACATCACCACCGAGAGCATCGACACCGCGCTGACGCCCAACAGATCGGACAGGCTCGGCCACACGAGCAGGTCCTCGGGGCCCTGCGCGATCCCGGGCAGCGTGGCCGCCGCTGTCTGGAGCAGAGCGTTGTTCGGTGAGCCGAAGATCCCCGAGGCCAGCTGGCTGAGCAGGGACTGGACGTCGGACGACGACGAGGTGGCCTCGGCGGCCCCGACCGAGGCAGCCTGGCTGGCCGGTCCGGCGGGATTGCTGGTCTGCGGTGGCTTCTGGAACGGCGTGAGCCCGGTGGCAGCGGCCGACGCCGCGGCGTAGGCGTACATCGCGGCAGCATCCTGGGCCCACATCTCGCCGTATTCGGCCTCGTTGGCGGCGATCGCGGCGGTGTTGGTGCCCAAGACATTAGTGGCGATCAGCAGCAGCAATCGGGCTCGGTTGGCCGCCACCACCGAGGGCGGCACCGTCGCGCTGTGCGCCGCCTCATAGGCTGCGGCCGCCGCGTTCGCCTGCGCCGTCGTCTGGTCGATCTGTGCCGCGGTGGCGGTCATCCAGGCCGCATACAGCGCCGCGGCCCGAGTCAGCGCCTCCGAGGCCGGCCCCAGCCAGGCCTGGGCCGTCAGCTCAGCCGTCACCGACTCGTACGACGCGACCGCCGAGTGCAGTTCGGCGGAGAGTCCGCCCCAGGCAGCGGCGGCGGCGCGCATCGGGGCGGAGCCCGGTCCGGTGTAGAGGCGCAACGAGTTGATCTCCGGTGGCAGGGCAGCGTAATTCATCACCGACCCCCTCCCTGGGGCGTACACCGGGCGCATGAAAGCGCGTGTGTGTATTTGTAGCTGAAAAGCGAGCAGTTGACCGAGCATTCCGGATTTGCGGAGGCCCGTCCGGCCTGGCGTCGAGATGCCGGTCACATGCGCACGCTGCGATAACATGCGCGCGTGCGGATGTTAATCACCGCGTTTCGCGACCTGCAGTGGCGACTGCGCCGGTTCATCGTTGCCGCGGTGGGCACCGCAATGGTGTTCGCCCTGACCCTGGTGCTGGCCGGGTTGACCCACGGGTTCCGGGTCGAGGCGGAGCACGTGGTCGACTCACTCAACATCGACGGCTACCTGATCCAGACGGCTGCGGTAGGACCGTTCATGGGCTCGTCGCGCTTCCCGCAGGCCGAAGCCGGCGACGTCGCCCGAATCCCCGGCGTGGAGGCGGCGCTGCCGGTGGTCTACGGCAACACCATCCTGCAGGACGGCAAGGCGCCGCTGAACGTGAATATCTACGGTGTGCCCAAGGCCGCAATGCCGCCGCTCACCGCGGGTCGAGCTCCGACCGAGCCCAACGAAATCGTCATGTCGACCACGCTCAAGCGTGCCGTCGGCGACGAGGTCGAACTGGGTGCGGAGAAGTTGCGAATCGTCGGTCTGGTGGAGAAGTCGACCACGCTGGCCGGCCAACCCAATGGCTTCCTGACTGTGGCGGGCGCTCAACGACTGATGTTTTCGGGGCAGCCAGTGGCCTCCGCGATCGGCGTGCGGGGCACGCCCGAGCACGTGCCGAAGGGCTACCGGGTGGTCGACCGGGCCGCCGCCGTCGACGACATGGTTCGCCCGCTGGCGGGCGCGCAGATGGCCCTGTCCTATATGTCGGTGCTGTTGTGGGGGGTCGCCGGGCTGATCGTGGGTTCCCTGATCTACCTGTCGGCATTGGAACGCACCCGCGACTTTGCGGTGTTCAAGGCGTTGGGCGTCACGACCTGGATGGTGCTGGCCGGGCTGGCGCTGCAGGCGGTGGTCGTCGCGGTGGCCGCGGCGGTGCTCGGTGGCGTTCTGGCGGTGTCGATCGGGCCGCTGTTTCCGATGCTGGTGGCGGTGACCGGCTCATCGTTCGCACTGCTGGTCCTGACCGCGGTGGGGATCGGCCTGCTGGCCAGCCTGGCGGGTCTGCGGCACGCGGTGGCCGTCGACCCGGTGCTGGCGTTCGGGGGACCGTAGCTCATGGGGGACTTGCAGATCCGTGATCTGGTCATCGAATACGCCACCGGCGGCGGGGAGCCGATCCGTCCGATCCACGGCCTGAGCCTGGACGTCCCGGCCGGCTCGCTGGTGGTGGTGCTGGGCCCCAGCGGCTGCGGCAAGACCACGCTGCTGTCGTGCCTGGGCGGCATCTTGAGCCCGACCAGCGGTCAGATCCACTTCGGCGCCACCGACGTGACCGGACTGGGCCGGCGCGACATCACTTCCTACCGGCGGCGCACCGTCGGCATCGTGTTCCAGGCGTTCAATCTGGTGCCGAGTCTGACCGCGCTGGAGAACGTGATGGTGCCGATGTGGGCGGCGGGCTGGACCCAGTGGTCCGCCCAAGAACGTGCCCGGGATCTGCTGTCACGGGTTGGCCTGGCAGACCGGGTTTCGCACCACCCCGGGCAGCTCAGTGGCGGCCAACAGCAGCGGGTGGCGGTGGCGCGCGCACTGGCCCTGGATCCGCCGCTGATCCTGGCCGACGAACCCACCGCACAACTGGACTACGTCCGGGCCGGCGAAGTCGTACAACTGCTGCGGGTGCTGGCGGCCGGCGATCGCGTTGTGGTGGTCGCGACCCACGACACCCGGATCGTCCCGCTGGCCGACATCGTCATCCAGCTGTCGCCGACGGCCGCGCCGGCGCGCCCCCAGCAAGCGCCGGTTCTACTCGGGCCCGGCTCGGTGCTGCTGGAGCAGGGCACCGTCGAGGACCTGATCTACGTCGTCACCGAAGGTGAGGTCGAGATCGCCCCGGACTCGGTCAGCACCGGCGACGGGCTGCTCAAGATCGGCAAACCGGACAACTACGCCGGCCAACTCGGCCCCATGGTGCGGATCCCCCGCTCGGCCACGGTCCGCGCCCCGCACGAGGCGACGGTCGTCAGCTACACCGTGGAGGCGTTCCGCCGGCAGTTCGGCCGCCCACCGGTTCCCGACGTTCCTAACGAACCGGCATCAACCTGATCAATCCCGCGGCGTGCCGGTCCAACCCGAGCACACGGCACGCGATGATGCTGTACATGGCAGATGTGACCCGCCGGGCTGCTTTGCGCCTCGGGGTCGGTGCCGCGGGGGCTGCTGGCCTGTTCGGAATGGGTGTGGGGCGACGCCCGTCCGAGTCGCGCGCGACCGGCAATACCTATCCGACCCGGGAATCCGGGTCGTTCGTCTCGGCGGCCCGCGGCGGCGTGGAGACCAATTGGATCATCGCCCGCCCGCCCGGCCAGACCGCTCCGCTGCGGCCGGTGATCGCCCTGCACTGCAAGGACGGCGACGCGGCCTGGGTGATGGATCTGGGCGTGGAAGAGGAGCTGGCGAAGCTGACCGCGGCAGGACGGCCGCCGTTTGCGGTGGTGGCCGTTGACGGCGGCAACACCTACTGGCGCCGGCACAGCTCCGGTGAGGACGCCGGTGCGATGGTGCTGGGCGAGCTGATCCCGATGCTGGCGGAGAAGGGCATCGACACCACACGAGTCGGGTTCATGGGCTGGTCGATGGGCGGCTACGGCGCGCTGGAGCTGGGCACCCGCCTGGGTCCGTCGCGCACCGCGGGGATCTGTGCCATCAGCCCGGCGATCTACATGACCTATTTCGGCGCGCCCGCCGGCGCATTCGACAGTGTCGACGACTGGCGAACGAACTCAGTTTTCAACCTGGTGCCGCGGCTGGCCCCGTTCCCGCTGCGAGTCGACTGCGGAACTTCGGACAGCTTCGCCTATGCGACCAAGAGTTTCATCGGTCAACTGAATCCGCCGCCGGCAGGTGGCTTCTCCCCCGGCGGTCACGACGTGTCCTATTGGCGGGAGCAGCTTCCCGCGCAATTGGCCTGGCTGGATTCGTGATTGCGACGCGTGCCGCTGTCGTCCGGCCGGGTCAGGACTGATTCATCGGGTTCATCGGGCTGGCCGGATTGGCCGGATTCATCGGGTTCATCGGGCTGGCCGGGTTCGCCGGGTTCATCGGATTTGCCGGGTTGTCCGGGTTCGCCGGGTTCAGCGGGCTGTTGATGTTGGCCGGATTGGTCAGGCTGTCGGGGCCGTAGGGACCGACGTTGCAGACCGCGCTCGCGTTGGCGAGGCAGTCGCTGGGGCTGAACGGGTCGGGATTGGCCGGATCCGCACCGGCCGGCCCGGACACCGCCAGAGCAAACGCGGCCAGACCGGCGCACGCCGCCCCAGCCTTAGCGATCGCACCACGAGAAACGTTGCGTGCATACATAGGGCAAACTCCCTGTTCGACTTTTCCGGACCCTATCGCGCGAAACGTCGAAGCCGCAGGCTATTGGCCACCACCAGAACTGACGAGGCCGCCATCGCCGCGCCCGCGATCATCGGGTTGAGCAACCCGGCCGCCGCCAGCGGGATCGCCGCGATGTTGTAGCCGAACGCCCAGACCAGGTTCTGCCGGATGATCCGCAGCGTGCGTGCGGACAGCCGCAGCGCGGTCGGAACCGTGCCGAGATCACCACGCACCAGCGTCACATCCCCTGCCTCGATGGCGGCGTCGGTGCCGGTTCCCATCGCCATCCCGATATCGGCGGTGGCCAGCGCCACCGAGTCGTTGACACCGTCGCCGATCATGGCCACCCGCCGGCCCTGCGCCTGCAGCCGCGTGACCGCCTCGGCCTTGTCCGCGGGCAACACATTGGCGATGACGTTGGCCGGATCGATCCCCACCTCGCCGGCCACCATGCGCGCCACGGCCGCACCGTCGCCGGTGAGCAGCATCGGGGTGATGCCCATGGCCTTGAGCTCGGCCACCGCGGCTGCGCTGGTGGGCCGCACGGTATCGGTCAGGGTGATCGTCCCGCGCGCCCGACCGTCCCAGGAGACCTCGACGGCCGTCCCGGTTTCGTGCGCGGCGGCCGCCCGAGTGACCTCGACTCGCACGCCGTCGACCACCCCGGTCACACCGTGGCCGGGACGGCTGGCGAACTCGGTCACCCGGCCGATCTCAAGGCCGCCGGCCGCGGCTCCGGCGACGATCGCCGCGGCGATCGGGTGCTCGGACGCCGATTCGACGGCGGCGGCCCGGGACAGCACGGTGTTCGGGTCCTCACCGCGGGCAACTGCCAGACCGCCGACCGCCATGACGCCGGTGGTGACCGTGCCCGTCTTGTCCAGTACGACGGTGTCGATGTCCTTGACGGCCTCGAGAACCTGCGGGTTCTTGATCAGAATTCCGAGCTGCGCGCCGCGGCCGGTGCCGACCAGGATGGCGGTCGGCGTGGCCAGTCCCAGCGCACAGGGGCAGGCAATGATCAGCACGGCGACCGCCGCGGTAAACGCCGCCGCGACCGATGCACCGGTCAGCAGCCAGCCGGCCAGGGTGAGCGCTGCGATCCCCAGCACCGCAGGCACGAACACGGCCGAGACCCGATCGGCGAGCCGCTGCACCGATGCCTTGCCGGCCTGGGCGTCGGCGACCATTTTCGCCATCCGGGCCAGCTGGGTGTCGGCACCGACCTTGGTGGCGCGGACCAGCACCAGTCCGGTGGTGTTGAGCGAACCGCCCAGCACCGCGTCGCCGTCGGCGACGTCCACCGGCAACGATTCTCCGGTCATCGCCGAGGTGTCCAGCGCCGTGGCGCCGTCGATGACGACGCCGTCGGCGGCGACTCGCTCCCCCGGCCGGACCACGATGACGTCGCCCACCCGCAGGTCAGCGATCGGCACCCGGACCTCGGTCAGGACGCCCCCTTCTCGCCGCATGACCGCGGCGTCCTTGGCGCCGAGTTCCAGCAGCTCCCGCAACGCCGCGCCCGCCGAACGTTTGGCATGCGATTCGGCGTAGCGGCCGGCCAGCAGGAAGACCGTGACCACGGCCGCCACCTCGAAATACAGGTGGCCCGCGCCGGTGAAGACCGCAACCGCCGACCACAGGTAGGCCGCGAGAGTGCCCAGCGAGACCAACGTGTCCATCGTGGCGGCGCGGTGCGCGGCGGTACGCAGCGCGGCGCGGTGGAACGGATAACCACCCCACGCCACGATCGGGGTGGTCAACGCGAACGCCACCCATTGCCAGCCGTTGAACTGCCAGGCCATCACCATCGACAACGCCACCACGGGCACCGCCAGCAGTGCCGAGACGACCAACCGGGAGCGCAATTGCCCGGCGAGCATGTCGGCATGTTCGGAGCCGTGCTCAGCCTCATGCTCCTGGGCCGAGCCGGCCACGATGGCCTGATAGCCGGTGCTCTCTACGGCGCGTACCAGGTCCGTGGCCGAGACCTTCGGATCGTGTTCGACACGGGCCCGTTCGACCGCGAAGTTCACCGTGGCATGCACCCCGTCAAGCGCGTTCAAGCCGCGCTCCACCCGCGCCGCGCACGACGCACAAGTCATTCCCCGCAGTTCGAGGTCGGTGGTGATCACCCCGCCGACTATACCCCCACGGGGTATCTAGGAAGCCGGGGCTCGGCGGGCCCGGCGCAGACGCGCCGCGCCGACCACCACCAGTACCCCGGCGGCCGTCGCCAACATCCACGCCAGCAGCAGCATCCGGGGGTGGTAGGCCACCGAGGCGGTAGCCGGTTCGCCGTCGATGACCGGCGCGACCAACACCACATAGCGCACCTGCAGCCAGCTCATCGCGCAGCCCACCGCCGCGGCGGCGGCCAAGACCAGCTCGACCAGGGCCCGGAAAAGCGGGACGGTCCTCACCAGGCCGATCCGTCCTCGACGTCGGTTTCAGCAGGCCCACTGGGCGGGACCGTCTCGGGAATCAGCTCGCTGAGCTCGGCCCGAAGCCTGCGGTGATCACGCGCCCAGGCCTGCACCGTGCGCCGCCCGGCCAGCCTCAACCCGACGCCCACCCGGCGGCGGGGCACGCCGCTCAGCTCGCCCAGCGCTCGGGATTCCTGCCACTTCTGGGGTTCCTGCTTCCCCCAGCCGACAGGCCGCGGCGCTTCGGGGTAGATCGCCAGAATGTCGGCGATCCGGAGGGTTTCGGTGCCCTGCCGCAAGGTGTCTGCCGTCAGCTCGACGGAGGTGTGGATACGCGCCGCCTTCACCTGGATGGCGAGCATCGTAGAGACCAGTACCAACAGCACGGTGGGAACCAGGGGCTGAAAGCCGTAGCCGCCGGAGTTCTGGATCAGCACCAGCAGTCCCGCCGAGATCGGGCCGAACAACACCCAATACCAGCTGGCACCGCGCTCGAAGAACAGCGGTGCGGGTTGCGATTGGGGTTCAGACATGTCGGGTCAGCCTAACGCGGCCCCGAAGCGCACATCACCTGACTGCGGCCTCTGGTCAATTTTGGCGATTCTTAAGTTACGCGCAAGTAGGCAGGGCTAAATTTCTGCTTGCGTACATGTTTTACACAGGTTTCCGCAACTTGGAGATGGGCACCGGGATGATGCGCCGTAACAGCTCCGCAGCAAACCGCCACATGAGCGGCCAGGTAGCCGGCATTGCCGCGGCCGCGGGGGCGTTCCTGACCCTCGGACTGACGCCAATGGCCGCAGCACCCGCCGCCCAGGCCGACTTCGATGATGCGATCGAGGCAGCCTTCGCACCGTTCCTGGATGACACCACCAACACCTTCGACTGGGACGCGGTGCTCTCACCGTCGGCCTGGGACACCTTCCTCGCGCCCGCCCACTGGGACACCATCCTGGGAGAACTGGCCGGCTCCGCCCTAGCCGGCCCCGCTCTCGCCGACCCCAACACCCTGCTGCTGCAGTACTTCTACACCCCCATCCACGACGGCATCGAAGGCTGGATCAACAGCGACCTCGGCCGACAAGTCACCGACCTGATCAACAACCCCACCCTTTTGCTCACCGGACGCCCCCTGATCGGCGACGGCGCCGACGGCACGGCCGAACATCCCGATGGCGGCAACGGCGGCTGGCTCTTCGGGGACGGCGGAAACGGCTGGGCCAACACCGAATCCGGCGGCATGGGCGGCGCCGGCGGCAATGCCGGCATGTTCGGCGACGGCGGTACCGGAGGCAACGGCGCCGACGGCGGCCTCGGCGGCAACGGCGGAGACGGCGGCAACGGCGGCTGGCTGATGGGCAACGGCGGCACCGGTGGCAACGCCGGCGACGGCACCTACACCGGCCCCGGAGACCTCCCCGCCCTCGGCGGCGCCGGCGGCAACGCCAGCATGCTGCTCGGCACCCACGGCGACCACGGCCATTACGGCACCCTCGACGGCGCCCCGGCAGCCGTGGCCGGGATCAGCACCGCCGGCACATGGATCACCGACGCCGACGGTCGAGTCCTTGTTATGCACGGGTTCAACGAGGTCTACAAGATTGCGCCCTACGAGCCGTCGGCCGGCGGGTTCAGCGACGACGACGCGGCATTTCTAGCCGCCAACGGCTTCAACTCGGTACGGCTGGGCGTCATCTGGGCGGGAGTCGAACCAGAGCCCGGTGTTATCGACTACAACTATCTGGCCTCGATCGACCAGACCGTGCAGATCCTGGCCAACCACGGCATCGTCAGCATCATCGACTTCCATCAGGACGACTTCAGCCCCGTGTTCGGCGGCGAAGGCGCTCCGGAATGGGCCACCCAAACCGGCGGGTTGCCCAACCCCGACATCGGCTTCGGACTCAACTACCCACTCAACCCGGCACAGAATCACGCCTGGGATATGTTCTGGTCCAACGCCAAAGGGCCCGACGGCGTGGGTCTGTTGAACCATTACGCACGGATGTCGCAAGCCGTCGCGGACTATTTCAAGGACGACCCCAACATCGCCGGCTACGAGATCATCAACGAGCCGTGGGCCGGTTCCACTTGGCTGTCAACGATATTCGGCAATTCCTTCTACGAAGCTCAACAGCTGACCCCGTTCTACAACCAGGTCAGCGCGGCGATCCGGTCGGTCGACCCGACCACGCCATTGATCTTCGAGCCGAACACCCTTTTCAACCAGTCGGTGCCGACGCAGCTGGGTGAGGTGGACGACCCGCACGGTGTCTTCGCATTCCACGACTACTGCATGTTGAACGTCTTCGGCTCAGTCTTCATGCCGCTGTGTCCGGATTACATCGAACTGATTGCCAACAACGGCGAGGCGTACACGAGCAAGTACGGCGTCCCGGGGTTGATATCGGAATTCGGCTCCGCGAACGGCGCCGAGGAGATCTCCAACGTGATGAATGCCGCCGATCAGCGCATGTGGGGCTGGTCGCAGTGGGCCTACAACGGGGTGCCGGCCATTACCGGCACCGCCCCGGGCAACGCCCTGGTCTTCGACCCGAGCAAGCCGCCCGTCGGCGACAATGTGGATTGGTCCAGGCTGGAAGTTTCGTCGGCGCCCTACGCGCAGGCCGTTGCCGGCACCCCAACCTCCTGGTCGTTCAACGCCGGCACCTTCGAGCTCAGCTACTCCACCGAGATGGCTGGGGGCACAGGCCACTTCGCTGCGGGATCCCAGACCGAGATCTCGGTACCGCCCATCCAATACCCGGATGGGTATCAGGTCTCCGTCACCGGCGGGCACGTGGTCTCGGCCCCTGGCGCGCCGGTGCTGATCATCGCCTCGGACAGCGGCGCCACCACCGTGACCGTGACCGTGACCGGCGCCGCAGGCGGCCCGCCCGGCGCCGTGTGACCCACGACACAAATTGCCCGGGCTATGCTTAGCCCCATTGAGATCAACACCCGCAAGTTGGGCTACTTCGTGGCGGTAGCCGAAGAGCTGCACTTCAGCAAGGCAGCGGAACGCGTTCACCTGGCCCAGCAGGCCCTCAGCCGCCAAATCAAAGAACTCGAGAACCTGGTCGGCGCAAAGCTGTTGGAGCGAACCACCCGCAAGGTGACGTTGACGCCCGCGGGCGAAGCCTTCCTCGAGGGAGCGCGCACCGCACTCACCGCTCTCGACGAGGCGGCATCAGCCGCCCGACGGGCCGCGCGGGGGCTGGCCGGCACGCTGCGGCTGGGCTATGTCCCCGGCGCCGCCCTCGAACTGACACCGTTGATCCTGGCCGAGTTCGGGGAACGCCACCCCGCCGTCGTCGTTGAGATGCAAGAGTTTCCGGTCCACGACTCATCGGCCGGGCTGGCATCAGGCGCCACTGACGTGGCGTTCGTGCGCCTGCCGAAGGGCATACCCAATATCGAGACCGAGGTGTTGTTCGTCGACCCGGTCGTGGCGATGGTGGCGAGCTCGCACCACCTGGCCGGACGGGGTTCGGTGTACGCACGGGATCTCGTCAGTGACCCGATCACCAACGGAGACACCGTTGACGAGGCGTACCGCGCATTCTGGTGCCTGGAGGCGGCACGCGACGAGTCAACCAAGGCCCGCCACGTTCCCATCAACTCGATCACCGAGGAAGCACAACTGGTGGCGGCCGGAGCGGCTATCGCGGTCACCAGCGCAGTGGTCATGAACTTCATGCCACTCCCGGGCGTGCAATTCCTGGCGATCAACGACTGGCCCGGCTCGGCGATCGCACTTGGCTGGCACCGCGACGAACGCTCCCCGCTGGTCGCCCAGTTTCTCGAGGTCGCGCTCGCCGTGCGGGACCGGGAGCCCGAGCTCGTCCACACCATGGAGAGCAGGCCGACAACCGCCTGAATTCAGCACGCCGAAGTTGTCAATGGGGCAGCGGTTTGGTGTTTCAGTTCACGGCTGACGATTGCCAGGATTGACGCAGGGAATTATTAGAATTCCTGCTCAGGGTCACGGCTACCTGAGAAATTACGTCGCCAGGGGTTTAGTTAATGACTCGTCAGCGTTCCGCTACGCGAACTCATCGGTGGAGCCCAGGCCAAGCAGGCCGTCGCCTAGTCGGTTTGGGTGTCAGTGGGGGCGCGTTCCTGGCGTTCGGGCTGGCACCGCTTGTCGCCCCCGCGGCCCAGGCCGACTTCGATGGCGTGATCGAAGCGGCCATCTCCCCCTTCTTGGACGACACCACCAATAGCCTCGACTGGGACGCCGTGCTCTCCCCCACCGCCTGGGACACCTTCCTGGCCCCCGCGCACTGGGACGGCGTGCTGGCCGAATTGGGTGCCCTCGCGGTGCCCGGAACGGCCAGCTTCGATCAAGCAGACCTGGCCGACTGGGTCCAGCAGTACCTCTACACCCCGATGCACGCCGGTATGCAGGCCTGGATCACCAGCGACTTCGGCAAATCGGTCAACGATGTGATCAACACGGTGTTCGGCTCGCTGGTGATCGGCAACGGCGTCGACGGAACGGCAGCGATCCCCGACGGCACCGCGGGTGGATGGCTGTTCGGCGACGGCGGCGCAGGCTGGGACAGCACCGAAGCCGGCGTGGCCGGCGGTGATGGCGGCGCGGCCGGACTCTTCGGCACCGGAGGGACCGGCGGCGACGGCGGCACAGGCGCCATCGGCGGCCACGGCGGTGACGGCGGATGGTTGATCGGCATCGGCGGTGACGGTGGCGACGGCGGAGACAGCGGAGCCGGGGCCGGTGGCTATGGCGGTGACGGCGGTAGCGCGACCGGATGGTTCGGCACCGGCGGCGCCGGTGGCGACGGCGGCGACGGCGTCTACACCGGTGGCCGCGAACTGCCCGCCCTCGGCGGCGCCGGCGGCGCCGGCAGCATGCTGCTCGGAGCACACGGCGATCACGGTCACTTCGGCACCCTTGAGGGCGCGCCACCCGGCGGCGTCGCTGACCTCGGCACCACCGGCTCCTGGATCACCGACGGCGACGGACGGGTGGTCGTCCTGCACGGATTCGGCGAGGTCAACAAGCGGGCGCCGTTCTATCCCGCCGCCGACAACGAGGGGTTCAGCGATGCCGACGCGGCGCTGTTGGCCGCCAACGGCTTCAACGTGGTGCGGGTGGGCATCCTCTGGGAAGGCGTGGAGCCCCAGCCCGGCGTCATCGACTACGACTACCTCGCCGCCATCAACCAGACCATCCAGACACTGTCCAACCACGGCATCTACACCGTGCTCGACATGCACCAGGACCTCTACGCCGCCGGACTCGGCGGTCCCATGGGCTATGGCGACGGTGCACCGGATTGGGCCGTACAGACCGGCGGAATGCCCGATCCCGACACCGGCTGGCCATGGACATATGCGCTCAACCCCGCCGAGAACCACGTCTGGGATGCGTTCTGGAAGAACTCCGACGCACCCGACGGCATCGGCCTGCAGAACCACTACGCGCAGATGTGGCAAGCCGTTGCGCACTACTTCAAGGACGACGCGAACGTGGTCGGCTACGAGCTCATGAACGAACCGTGGGCGGGCTCGACGTGGCTGTCGACCTTCTTCGGCAATTCCTTCTTCGAAGGCCAGCAGCTGACCTCGTTCTACGACCAGGTGGCCTCGGCGATCCGATCCGTCGACTCGACCACCACGCTGTACGTCGAACCGAGCACGCTGTCGGGCAACCTGCCGATCCCGACCTACCTGGGCGAGGTGGACGACTCGAACGTCGTCTACGCATTCCACGACTACTGCACCATGACGGCCCTGTTCGGCACCGACTTCGGCTGCTCGCTGTGGGAGACGATCGTGCACGGCTACGCCGACGCCTACGCGTCGAAATACGATCTGCCGGTAGCGATCACCGAATTCGGCGCATCCACGAACACCGGCTCGATCACCGACACCATGACCGAGGCCAACCGCTATGGCTACAGCTGGATGTTCTGGGATTACACCTTGATCCGCTACCACGACCTGCACACCCCGATAACCGACGACACCGTCGACTACGCCACCTTGACCACGCTGGCCCAGCCCTACCCGCTGGCGGTGGCCGGCACCCCGGGAGCCTGGTCGTTCGCGGACGGCACGTTCAACTTCAGCTACTCCACCGAGATGGCCAGCGGTACAGGCAACTTCGCCGCCGGCACCCAAACCGAGATCTCGGTACCGACACTGCAATACCCCGACGGCTACCAGGTCAGCGTCACCGGCGGACACGTCGTCTCCGCGCCGGGCGCCGCTGTCCTCGTGATCGCCTCAGACAGCGGTGCGAGCACCATCACCGTCACAGTCACCCCTGCAAGCTAGGAGATACGCGCCACCATGACAGACCGCATGAGCGGCCGGGCCGTCGGATTTGCCACTGCCACAGGCGCGTTCCTGACCTTCGGGGTGGCGCCACTGGCCGCGGCGCCGGCAGCCCGGGCCGACTTCGACGACGCGATCGAAGCAGCCATCGCACCGTTCCTGGACACCACCACCAACACCCTCGACTGGGACGCGGTGCTCTCGCCGTCGGCCTGGGACACCTTCCTCGCTCCCACCCACTGGAACACCGTGTTCGGTGAACTCAGCCTCCCGGGCACGGCTGCGGGTCCGGCCGCCTACGACCCGGCTGACCTGACCGCATGGATCCAGCAATACATCTACACGCCGATCCACACCGGCATCGAAGCCTGGATACACAGTGATATCGGCCAGCAGGTCAACAACTTCATCAACGAGCCGTTCCTCGCCCTGACCGGGCGCGGCCTGATCGGCGATGGCGTCGACGGTGATCCTTTGCACGTCAATGGCACTGACGGCGGATGGCTGTTCGGCGACGGCGGCGCCGGCTGGGACAGCACCGTGGACCACACGCCCGGTGGCAACGGCGGACACGGCGGACTGTTCGGCATCGGTGGTGCCGGTGGCGACGGGGGCGCCGGTGCCTCCGGTGGTGCCGGCGGCGCGGGTGGGGTGGTGATGGGCATCGGCGGAGTCGGCGGCGACGGTGGTGACGGCGACCTCGGCTTCAATGGTGGGTCCGGCGGGGCGGGCGGCGCGGGCGGCGACGCCGCCGGCTGGTTGTTCGGCAGCGGCGGCCACGGCGGAAACGGCGGCGACGGCGCTGCCGGCGGGTCCGGCGTCGCGGGTGGTCACGGTGGTGACGGCGGCAGCGCCATCGGGCTGTTCAGCAGCGGCGGCCACGGCGGCGATGCCGGCGACGGCGTCTACAGCGGCCCACGCGATCTACCCGCGCTCGGCGGAGCCGGCGGCGGTGGTGGACTGCTCGGCGCCCACGGCGACCACGGCCATTTCGGCACCCTCGACGGCGCCCCGGCCGGAGGTCTGTCCGACATCACTACCGCCGGCAGCTGGCTGGTCGACAACGACGGACGAGTCGTCGTCCTGCACGGATTCGGCGAGGTGGTGAAAGACCCACCGTTCTACCCCGCCTCCGAGGGGTTCGGCGATGCCGACGCGGCCCTGCTGGCCGCCAACGGCTTCAACGTGGTGCGGCTCGGCATCATCTGGGCCGGCGTCGAGCCCGAACCCGGCGTCTACGACTACGAGTATCTGGACCTGATCAACCAGACCGCGCAGACGCTGTCCAACCACGGCATCCGCGTCGTCCTGGACATGCACCAGGACAACTACGGCACCACTTTCTGGGGCGACGGCGCACCGGCCTGGGCGGCACAGGACGGCGGCCTGCCCAACCCCCACACCCCGTTCCCGTTCCGCTACGTCATGAGTCCCGCGGAGAACTACGCCTGGGATGCGTTCTGGACCAACGCCGACGGGCCCGACGGTGTCGGACTGCAGAACCACTACGCGCTGATGTGGCAAGTCGTTGCGAATTATTTCAAAGACGACCCCAACGTGATCGGCTACGAGCTGATGAACGAGCCGTGGCCGGGCTCAACATGGTTGTCGACGATCTTCGGCGGCTCGTTCTTCGAAGGCCAGCAGCTGACCCCGTTCTACAACCAGCTGGCCGCAGCGGTCCGCTCGGTCGATCCGGCCACGCCGCTGTACATCGAACCCAGCGTGCTGTCCGGCAACCTGCCCATCCCGACCTACCTGGGCGAGGTGGACGATCCGCGCGTCGTCTTCGCGTTCCACGACTACTGCACCACAACGGCTTTCATGGACAGCAACTTCGGCTGCTCACTGTGGGAGACGATCGTGCACGGCAACGCCGACGACTACGCATCAAGATACGACCTACCGGTGGCGATCACCGAGTACGGCGGAACCACCAACGCCGGCTCGATCGCCGACACCCTCAATGCGGCAAACAGCTACGGCTACAACTGGATGTTCTGGGACTACACCATGCTCCGGTACTGGGATCTGAACCAGCCGATGACCGAAGACAACATCAACATGGACCTGCTGACGCAACTGTCCGAGCCGTATCCGCTTGCGGTGGGCGGCACCCCGGACTCCTGGTCGTTCGCGAACGGCACCTTCGAATTCAGCTACTCCACCGAGATGGCCAGCGGTGCAGGGCACTTCGCTGCCGGGACCCAGACCGAGATCTCGGTGCCGAACATCGTCTACCCCGACGGCTATCAGGTCAGCGTCATTGGCGGACACGTGGTCTCGGCCCCCGGCGCACCGGTGCTGATCATCGCCTCGGACAGCGGCGCCACCAGCGTCACCGTCACCGTCACGGCGGCGGGAGGCAGCGGGTAAGCCGCTACCGGATGAAGTAGGCCTGCGCCTCGGATCGGTGCAACAGGACCGTCCCCGCGGCGATCAGCACCGATCCGATAATGCCGGTGACAGCCACCACCAGCGCGACCGTCGGCCTCGCATCGGCGTGCCACAGCGCGCTGACCGCATTGACCACCGAGGCGATCCCGCCGCCGGTCAACACGGTGCGGGCCCAGCGATATCCGGAGCGCATCAACATCAGAAACGTCGCCACCACCACGATCACCACGATCGCCGTCAGCGCGACGATCGGGTAGGTGACCGCCGCCGCGGGAATCTCTGGAGCGGTCAGCAGGTTCGCCACGTATCCGCACGTCATCAACGGCAGGGCGGCCAGCCACAGCCAGAACGCGGTGTCGACGTCCGCGGGACGGTCAGGCGCAGCCGCGGCCGGGGGCCGCGGCCCGTCCGGCGAAGCCCTCACGCCAGCCAACCGGCTGCTTCGGCCGCCCAGTAACTCAGCACGATGTCTGCGCCGGCACGTCGGATACCGATGAGGGACTCCAGCGCCGCGGACCGTCCGTCGATCCAACCGTTGGCAGCGGCCGCCGCGATCATCGCGTACTCGCCCGAGACCTGGTAGGCGGCAACCGGAACCGAGGACACCGCGGCGGTCGCCGCGATCACGTCCAGGTAACCCATCGCGGGTTTGACCATCACGATGTCGGCACCCTCAGCGAGATCGAGGGCGACCTCGCGCAGCGCCTCGCGGGCGTTGCCGGGTTCCTGCTGATAGGTGCGACGATCCCCGGCCAGGGTCGAGGCGACCGCGTCACGGAACGGGCCGTAGAACGCCGAGGCGAATTTCGCCGCGTAGGCCAGGATCACCACATCGCTGTGCCCGGCGGCATCCAGACCGTCGCGGATCGCGGCCACCTGCCCGTCCATCATGCCGCTCGGACTCACCACATGAGCTCCCGAATCCGCTTGCGCAACGGCCAGTTCCACGTAGCACTTCAGGGTGGCGTCGTTGTCGACCCGGCCCCGCGCGTCGAGGACCCCGCAATGGCCGTGATCGGTGAACTCGTCCAGGCAGGTGTCGGCCATCAGCACCGTGGCATCACCGAGATCGGCAGCCAGGTCACGCAGCGCGGTGTTGAGCACGCCGTCGGGAGCAGCGCCGGCCGATCCCGTGCTGTCCTTGTCCGCCTCCAACGGAACCCCGAACAGCATCAGCCCGCCCACTCCGGCCGCCACCGCCTCGGCGGCCGCGGCGCGCAGCGAATCACGGGTGTGCTGATACACCCCGGGCATAGAAGCGATCGGCCTCGGCTCGTCGATGCCGTCGGCGACGAACATCGGCAACACCAGATGCCTGGGTTCCAGCGATGTTTGAGCCACCAGCCGGCGCATCGCCGGAGTGGAACGCAGCCGACGGGGACGCTCTCTCACGCGTTGACTCTGCGGTGAGGGTGGACGCTACTCGCACTTTTCCGCCGTGGACGCAGAGTCAACGCGAGCGGAGTCATCGCCTGCGGCTCTTCTTTCGCGGCGGAGGCAACGCACCCTCGGCCCGCAGCCGCGCGGCGTGCTCGGCCAGGGCGTCGACCAGCGGACCCACCGCCGCGGTCTCCGGCTGCACGTCCACCCGCAGCCCGAATTCTGCTGCCGTCTCCGCGGTCTTGGGGCCGATACAGGCCACCAGGGTCCGGGCGTGCGGCTTGCCGGCGATGCCGACCAGGTTGCGCACCGTCGAGCTCGAGGTGAAGCACACCGCGTCGAACCCGCCGGTCTTGATCATCTCCCGGATGGTCGCCGGCGGTGGAGCGGCCCGCACGGTGCGGTAGGCGGTGACATCCTCGATCTCCCAGCCCCGCTCGCGCAGCCCTTCGGCCAGCGTCTCGGTGGCAATGTCCGCGCGCGGCAACAGCACTCGGTTCACCGGGTCGAAAACGTCGTCGTAGGGCGGGAATTCGTCAAGCAGGCCCAGCGAGGACTGCTCGCCGGACGGCACCAGCTCGGGGCTGATCCCGAACGCCCGGACGCGCTCCGCGGTGGCCTCGCCGACGCAGGCGATCTTCACCCCGGAGAACGCGCGAGCGTCCAGACCGAACTCGGCGAACTTCTCCCACACGGCACGCACCGCATTGGTCGAGGTGAACACCACCCACTGGTAGCGGCCGTCCACCAAACCCTTGACGGCCCTTTCCATCTGGGCCGGGCTCCGCGGCGGCTCCACGGCGATGGTCGGAACCTCGATCGGCGAAGCACCGTGCCCGACCAGGCGGTCGCTCATCTCGCCGGCCTGATCCTTGGTGCGCGGCACCAGAACCGTCCAGCCATACAGCGCGCGGCTCTCCCACCAGTTCAGCTTGGCCCGGTTGCTCACCGTCTTGCCGATGGTCACCACCAGCGGACCGGCCGAGGTCTCCTGGCCGTTGGGCAGGATGACCGGGTCGATGCTCGCCAGTGCCGAAGCCTCGGTCAGGCCACCGAGGTTGGACTCGATCGACCGCTGCGCGCACGTGGTGCCCGAGGTGGTGACCACGCACGGCGTGCTGTCCGACAGGCCGTACTCGATCAGGGTGCGGGCCGCCTCCGGCAGGTGCGAGGTGGTGGCCTGCAAGATCAGCGGCCCCGGAGCGGCAGCCAGAGCGCCCCAGTCCACGTTCGGGTCACGGACATCGGCGACCGTGTGCGACGAGCCGAGCGGCAGACCGGCGTAGGTGGGCACCGCACTCGTGGCGGGCAGTCCCGGCACGATCTCGAACGCAACGTTGGTGCGAGCCACCGCGCTTACCTCGGTGATGACCGCGTCGATCGACAGCGGGTCACCGGCCACCAGCCGCACCACGTCGGAGCCCGAGCGCGCCTCGGCCGCCAGAATCTTGGCCACCTCGGCCGGCTCGCCCAGCGCCGGACGAATGTCGGGTCCGCCCGGAACGGTCGCGGCGGCCTCGTCGGCGCGAGCGTCATCGTCCGCGGCGGTGCCGTCGGCGTTGTTGGCCGCGTCGGCCGAGTCGTCACTGGCCTTGGGGGCCGTGGGGGCCGGGGGCACCGGACCGGCGATCGGAGGCAGGTCCGTGCCGACCAGCGCCAGCACCGCCTCAGGCACGTCGGGGTCGATGAACACCAGCGCGGCGTTCGTCAGCGCCGTCCGCGCCCGCGTCGTCAGCAGGCCCGGGTCGCCGGGACCCGATCCGACGAAGACAATGCGGCCCGGCTTGGGCTTCTGCCCTCGCACGCTCACTTGGCGAGCCATTCGTTACTCCCAGTCACTTCACCACGCACCGTTTCACCGTGCGTCCGACATCAGCTCGCGCGCACCCAACTCGAACAGTTCCGCCGCGACCGACACGCCCAGCTCCCGGGCTCGGTCCGGACTGCCGATGCCGGACGCGCGGATCACGTCGGATCCGTCCAGCGCCGCCACGCAACTGCGCAGCGACAGCTCTTCGAAGACCCGGCCGTCCTCATCGATGGACTCGACCACTTCGGCGATCGCGCCCACCGGTGCGGAACAACCCGCCTCCAGTTCGGCGAGCAGGGTCCGCTCGGCGGTAACCGCCAGGCGGGTGTCGGCGTCGTCCAACTCCGCCAGCAGCGCCGCCAGTGCGGTATCACCAGCGCGACACTCCACCGCCAGTGCCCCTTGAGCCGGAGCCGGCAACATCTGTACCGGTTCCAACGTCTCGGTGACGGCGTCGAGGCGTCCCAGCCGGGCCAGACCCGCCCGGGCTACCACGATGGCGTCGAGTTCGCCGCTGCTTACCCTGTTCAACCTGCTATCTAGGTTGCCTCGTAGGGGGCGAATTTCCAAACCGAGACCCAGTGCTCTAAGCTGTGCGGCCCGCCGCGGCGACGAAGTGCCCACCACCGCACCCGCCGGCAACTCCCCGAGCACCAATCCGTCACGCGCCACCAGCGCGTCCCGTGGATCCTCACGAGGCGGATTCGCCGCGAGTCGGAACCGGGAGTCGGCAGCGGTCGGCAGATCCTTGTGAGAGTGCACGGCGGCATCGACTCGGCCGTCGAGAATGGCCTCGCGCAGCGCAGCGGTGAACACACCCACCCCAATGTCGGCGATAGGCCCGGATGTGACATCCCCGGCGGTGCTGATCACGACCAGTTCAGCGGGGTGTCCAGCAGCCACCAAGGCATCACGAATGGTCCCGGCCTGGGTGGTGGCCAACAAGCTACCCCGGGTACCGATGCGGATTACTTCACCCAATGCGTCTACCCGGCCGACCCGGTTTCGGCGCCGACATCAAGCCCTCCTGGCACTACTGGCAGTTCACCGGCGGTCGCGACCGCGTCCACGGCGGTCGGATCGAGTTCAAACAGTTCACGCAACGCCTCGGCGTAGCTGTCCCCGCCGGGCGAGCTGGCCAGCTGCTTGACCCGCACCGTAGGGGCGTGCAGCAGCTTGTCGACGACGCGGCGCACCGTGCGCGCCACCTCCTCGCGCTGGGCGGTCTCCAGGTCCGGCAGCCGGTGATCCAGCCGCAGCAATTCCGCGGTGACCACGTCGGCGGCGCGCTGACGCAGCGCGGTCACGGTCGGGGTCACCTCGGCCATCCGTTGGCCGGCCAGATAGGTGGCGACCTCGCGGGCCACGATGCTGCGCGCGGCCTCGGTGTCGGAGGTGGCGACCTGTGCCGAGGGCTCCCGCTGGATCCGGTCCATGTCGATGACCCGCACCCCGGGCAGCCCGCTGACCGCGCCGTCGACGTCGCGTGGCATGCCCAGGTCGCAGATCACCAGCGGTTGGGTCGCCTCGTCACGGTCGCCCCCGGCCAGCGCGTGGTGCACGTCGGCCAGCGACACGACTGGGCTCACCGCTCCGGTGGAGGACACCACGATGTCGGCACTGATCAGGGTTGCGGCCATCCGGTCCAGGGCGACGGCGTCAGCCGTGACACCGCTCTCGCGGATCTTGCGGGCCAGTCGTTGAGCGCGCGGCAGCGAGCGGTTCACCACGTGGATGTGTTCGACGCCGGCACGCACCAGGTGGGCCGCAGACAACGCGCCCATCGATCCCGCGCCGATCACCACCGCGGTCCGTCCCTGCAGTGCGTCATCGCCAAACTGACAGCCAAACTGCTTGGCCGCGATACCCAGGGCGACCGAGACCACCGACGCGCCGGCGGCGTCGATTCCGGTTTCCGAATGCACCCGCTTGCCGACCGACAGCGCGCGCTGGGCCAATTCGTGCAGCACCCGGCCGACACTGCTGTTGGCCTCGGCGGAGGCATACGCGCGACGCACCTGGCCCAGCACCTGCTGTTCGCCGACGACCGCGGAGTCCAGGCCGCTGGCCACCGAGAACAGGTGCTCGACGGCCGCCTCGCTGTAGCGAACGTAGGCGTACTTGGTCAGGTCGGCCATCGACATGCCGGAGTGCTCGGAGAGCACCTGGCCGATCGCCGACAACCCGGCGTGGAAAGCGTCGACGACGGCGTAGACCTCAACCCGGTTGCAGGTCGACAGGATCATCGCCTCGGTGACGAGCGGCGACTCCAGCACCTGCTCGACGATCTTGACCTGATCGGATTCTGCGGTGCTGAGCTGCTCGAGTACTGAGACGGGGGCGCTGCGGTGCGAGACCCCGAAGAGCAGGACGCTCACGGCAATATCACCTGGTCCGCTCCTTGCTGTCACCCGTGAAGAAACTTCACTCCACGGTAGAGGCTAAAGCGCTGGCCTACCAAATTCGGCGGTTCAGCGAGGCTCGACGCAGGAGAGGCGAAGCTGGAACCGCCGTATGAGCGAGCGGTTCAGCGAGGCTCGACGCAGGAGAGGCGAAGCTGGAACCGCCTCAGGAAACCGCCAAATCAGCACGTAGGCGGGCCTCGTCGACCTCCCAGTAACTGTGCTCTCGTCCGTCGAGCAACACCACCGGCAACCGGTCGCCGAATTCCGCGCGCGGCGCGGTGTCACCGGCCGCCGCGGCGGCGTCGACGTCGACTGTGTGCAGGTCGAACGCGAGTTCGGCCGCCAGCCGGGCCAACTGCTCGTGTACCTGCACGCAGACCGGGCAGCCCTCCCGGGTGAGCAGCTGTACCTGGTGGCGGGTCATGGTTCCAGTGTTGCAGGGGTATCGGCGGCCTGCCGAGGCCACCGAGGTTCTCTGGATTGTCGCGCCGGTCGGGCCTGAATTGACTTACGGTGTGACCGGCCACAGGCCGGCAGCACCCTCACCCGCGGCGGACAAGAGCAAGCCATGAATTCCAGCGCTGTGTCGATCACGAACCTGCTGTACCGCTACGCGGAGCTGATGGATGCCGGCGACCTGGACGGCGCCGCGGCGCTGTTCACCCACGCCCAGATCAAAGCCGACCCCGAGGGCACGGTCGTCCTCGACAGCGCCGGGATCCTGCAGTTGTGGCGCGGGCTGGTCACCATCCATGCCGACGGCACGCCGCGCACCAAGCATGTGATCACCAACCCGATCCTCGACATCGACGAGGACGCGGGGACCGCGACATGCCGCTCCTACTACACGGTGCTGCAGCAGACCGACGCCGTCGCGCTCCAGGTGATCGCCGCGGGCCGCTATCACGACAGATTCGAGCGGGTCGACGGCATCTGGCGGTTCAGTTTCCGGGACTACTCGATGTTCGACCTCAAGGGTGATCTACGCGATCACCTGGGGGTCATCGGGCCGGTAGCCGGATAGGGTTGTGGACGGCCGGAGCACCGGCCCCACAGCCCAGCCGCGGAAGGAGTCGGGTGATGGCATCACCGGGCCCGGCCGAACGGGTAACCGCAGCCGACGTGACATCGCCGGCCACCGATGCCAGCGCAGAGCGAGCGCTGGTCGATGTGGCCGACACCGACACGCCCGCGCCCGTCGACCTGACCGCCGCCGCGTTCTTCGACGTCGACAACACCCTGGTCCAGGGCTCCTCGATGGTGCACTTCGGCCGGGGGCTGGCCGCCCGCAATTACTTCACCTATCGCGATGTCATCGGGTTCGTCTACGCCCAGGCCAAATTTCAGCTCACCGGCAAGGAGAACAGCGACGACGTCGCGGCCGGCCGGCGCAAAGCCCTGGCCTTCATCGAAGGTCGGCCGGTCTCGGAGCTGGTCGATCTGGGCGAGGAGATCTACGACGAGATCATCGCCGACAAGATCTGGCCCGGCACCCGCGAATTGGCCCAGATGCACCTCGACGCCGGCCAGCAGGTGTGGCTGGTCACCGCCACCCCTTACGAGCTGGCCGAGACCATCGCCCGCCGGCTCGGGCTGACCGGTGCGCTGGGCACCGTCGCCGAGTCCGTAGACGGGGTGTTCACCGGCCGGCTGGTCGGCGAGATCCTGCACGGGCCAGGCAAGGCCCACGCGGTGCGGTCCCTGGCGATCCGGGAGGGGCTGAACCTGCGGCGTTGCACGGCCTACTCCGACAGCTTCAACGACGTGCCGATGCTCTCGCTGGTCGGCACCGCGGTGGCGATCAACCCCGACGCCGCGTTGCGGGAGATGGCGCGCAAGCGTGGCTGGGAGATCCGTGACTTCCGTACCGCACGGCGGGCGGCGCGGATCGGGGTGCCGTCGGCGCTGGCACTGGGGGCCGTCGGCGGGGCCCTGGCTGCGGCCGTGGCGCACCGGAACGAGCGCGGCTGAGCTTGCGAAGCGCGCGAGGACCGGTCGACCGCATCAAGCACCGTGGCGCACCGGAACGAGCGCGGCTGAGCTGCTCGCTGATAAACTTCCGCCGCCGAACACCACGGCGAGCGGAGGGGTAAACCGGCATGTCAGTACACACCGAGTCGCAACGGATGGTCGGAGCGCACTACCGGTTCCCGGACTACTTCGAGGTCGGCCGGGAGAAGATCCGGGAGTTCGCCCGCTCCGTCAAAGATGACCATCCGGCCCACTTCGACGAGGCCGCGGCCACCAAAGCCGGGCATCCGGGACTGGTGGCTTCGCTGACGTTCCTGGCGGTCGCCGGCCGACAGGTGCAGCTGGAGATCTTCGACAAGTTCGACCTCCCGATCAACATCTCCCGGGTGTTGCACCGCGACCAGAAGTTCACCTTCCACCGGCCGATCGTGGCCGGTGACAAGTTGTTCTTCGACACCTACCTGGACTCGGTCATCGAATCGCACGGCACGGTTGTCAGTGAGGTCCGCAGCGAGGTCACCGACGAGAACGGCGAGCCGGTGGTGACCAGCGTGGTCACCATGCTCGGAGAGTCGGTCAACCAGGACGCCGACACCGAGGCCAAGACAATCGCCGCCCTCGAGGCCATGCGCGATCGGGCCCTGGGCAAGAAGTAGCCCGCTTTGCCCGCGAGGGTGCACAGTTGACCGCTCGGACGCGGTGTGTCGGGTACAGACACGCACGCTCGCAAAAGAGGGGACCCCAGCTCGCGCGAAAAGTCAGCCGAAGAACATGTTGCGACGACCGGCCAGCAGCCGGTACAGCGTCTGCTGAATGGTTTCGCGTACCTGGTCGGTCAGCTCGAAGGTGACCATCGGGTCGTCGGCGGCACCGGCTTCGTAGTCGGTGGTCGCAATCGGCTCTCCGAAGGCGATGTGCCACTTCGACGGCATCGGCACCAAACCCACGGGACCGGCCAACGGAAACAGCGGCGTGATCGGGAAATAGGGCACGCCGAGCAGCCGAGCCAACAGCTTGACGTCGGCGATCATCGGGTAGATCTCCTCGGAGCCGACGATCGAGCAGGGCACGATCGGCGCCTTGGTGCGCAGCGCCGCTGAGACGAAGCCCCCGCGGCCGAACCGCTGCAGCTTGTAGCGGTCCTTGAAGCGCTTGCCCAGGCCCTTGTAGCCCTCCGGGAACACCGCGGTCAGCTCGCCGGCCTCCAGCAGCCGGTTGGCGTCGGCGGTGCAAGCCATGGTGTGGCCGGCCTTGCGGGCGGTCGGACCGATCAGCGGCAGATCGAACACCAGGTCGGCGGCGAGCATCCGCAGGTTCCGATGGTCGGGGTGATGGTCGCGCACCGCCACCGAGAGCATCAGCGCATCCATCGGCAGCACTCCGGCGTGGTTGGCCACCACCAGCGCGGGCCCATCGACCGGCAGGTTCTCGATACCGCTGACCTCGACCCGGAACCAGTCGTTGAAGAACACCCGGAGCAACGGCAGCACGACGGCCTCGTTGAAGTGCGGGTCGAAGCCGAACTCGTCGACCTGGTAGTCGCCGGTGATCCGCTCCCGCAGGAACGCGGCGACCGCACCCACCCGGGTGGCGAATTCACTCGGCGTGGGGGCGGAGGCCCCGGTGGTCCCGCCGGTGCCGCGGCGCTCGCCGAGTTCGCGGACGACGGCGGCGACCTGCTTGGCCGAAGCCTGTTCGGCCGGGCCGGCCAGCGCCGACGGGTGTCGACGCAAGGAACTCGAATGCTTGTGCAGCGGAATTACTTTCGCTTTCGAATCCTCAGCCATGGCGTTACCCTCCCCGCACCCTGGTGAAGCTGATATCCCCCATGCGCTGCGCTGCGCTCACTGTTCGCCGCTCCACCGAACGGACCCACTTGGGATCGACGATCGGGTTCAGCCCCCGACCCCGCACGTAATCGTCGAATGCCTCGGCGGTGGTCCACTTGGCGCTGTACCCGAGTTCGGTTCGCATTCTAGTCGTGTCCATCACCCGGCCAAAGCTCAGATAATCCAGCTGCTCCCGGTTGATCTCGGTGTAGTTGTTGGCCCGGCGCAACGAATCCATGACCCACAGCCCAAGACCCGGCAGCGGCATCGGAACACGGCCTGACCTGCGGATCGCCTGCGACATCATGATGATCCCGTCGGCGCCGATGTTGAAGGTGCCGGCCTTGCTGGCCATGGTGGCCCGCTCCAAGGCGCCCAGCGCGTCCTGCTCGTGCAGCAGCTGCAGGCGCGCGTCTCGGCCCAGCACCATCGGAACCAGCGGGCCGGCGAGGTAGCGCGACAGCGCGGTGTCCATGGCCGGGCCGATCATGTTGGCCATCCGCAGGATCGTGACCGCGATGTCGGGCCGTCGCCGGCCCAGCCCGCGGGCATAGCCCTCGATGTCGATGCTGTCGCGGGGGAACCCCTGAGTCGGCGGACGGCGACTGGTGCTGTCCTCGGAGAACAACACCGGGTCACGCGAACACGACCCGTAGACCTCCGAGGTCGACTTGAGCACCACCCGCCGCACCGAAGGCGCCTTCTGGCAGGCGGCGAACAACTGCATCGCGCCCATCACGTTGAACTCTTTGAGCGCCGCCCCACCGCCGGACCGAGGGACGTACGACGCCGCCGCTGCGTGCACGACGGTGTCGACATCGCTGTTTCGAATCACCTTGGCGATAAAGGGATTACGGATGTCGGCGCGGACAAACTCAGCGCGCCCCATTCGGCGCAGCATGTCCTTGCTCGGCATGACCGCATCCACCGCGATCACCCGGTTGATCAACGGGTTCTGCGTGAGCCTTGCGGTGAGGAATCCACCCAGAAACCGGCACGCACCGGTGACCAACACAACCTTGGGGTAATGCCGGGCGTCACTTCGCGTGCCGTCGCTTGGGGGTCCGGCCTCGTCCACCCCGTCAGCCTAACGGCCAGGCCGGAAAAGCAATACCGGCGATCGGCTCGTTGTCGAGTGTGAAGCTAACGTCACACCCGGTGCGCGAGCGTGAAGCCAACTTCACGCTCGGCACGGCTCGGAGGGGCCTGGGCGGAGTTACTTACCGAGTTTTCTGCGCTGCACGCGGGTACGGCGAAGCAGCTTGCGGTGCTTCTTCTTCGACATGCGCTTGCGCCGCTTCTTGATGACTGAACCCATGAACTCCGCTATCTGCTTCTGCCCGCGCCGACGAATGGGCGCTGCTGAATTTGATCGACCCGGTTACTTTACCCGTAGGCAGGCACGGACCGGAAAACCGCACCTGGCCCGACCACCAAGGCCGCCAAGACAGCCGACCCCGGGCGTCGCCGTGCGGCGACGCCCGGGGGGCGCTTACCTGTCGACCGGCTCTTGTTAGCCCGCGTCGAAGAAGGAGGTCTCCAACAGGTCGTGCACCGCCTTGGCGTGCACCCGGAAAGACCGTCCCACCCGTACCGCGGGCAGCTCGCCGTTGTGCACCAGGCGGTACACCGTCATCTTGCTGACCCGCATCAACGCGGCCACCTCGGCCACGGTGAGAAATTGTGTCGTGTCACGCGCCGAAGGCCCGTTCGCAGACGTCATCGTTACCCATTTCAATCAGGCACGTGCAGTCTCAGCGGCTTCCCCTCCGCTGCGCCCACACGCACAGACATAGAGGAGAATAGCGGGACGGATGGGGTTCCTGCGACTACTGAGAGCCAATATGTGAAAAATAAGTGAATTACTCTGGTGTCATTCTTAGCTGCTCAGAGCGTGTTTTTGCGGCCTGGACCGCCCGATCGATCGAGGTCCGCAGGCCACCGGCCTCCAATTCCCGCAGTGCGGCCGCGGTGGTCCCCCCGGGCGAAGTCACCATCGCTCTCAGGTGGGTCGGGGCGGTGTCGATGCCCGCGTTCGCCGCCCCCTCGCCCTCGCCGCGCTCCTCCAGCAGCATCTGCGCCGAACCGGCCATCGTCTGCACCGCCAAGTCGGTGGCCGCCTGCCGGCTCAGTCCGGCCGCAACCCCGGCATCCACCAGCGCCTCGACCACCAAGAAGAAGTAGGCCGGCCCAGAGCCCGATACCGCGGTCACCGCGTCCATTTGCTCTTCGGGAACGATCGCCACCGTCCCGACGCACTCGAACAACGCGGCGACCTCGCTGACCTGTGCATTGCTGGGGAACCGGCCCTTCGCCAGCGCGCTGGCGCCGGCGCCGACCTTGACCGGGGTGTTGGGCATGACGCGCACCACGGCAGCGCCGGCCGGGAGCTTGGACTCCACGTACCCGGTGGTGAGACCGGCCACGATCGTGACCAGCACCTGCTCGGCACTGTCCCCGGAGGCAGCGGTAACGCTCCTGGCGAACTCCTCGACCACCGCATCCACATCCTGTGGCTTCACCGCGACGATCACCACGGAGGCGTTTTCCATCGCGTCGGCGACCGAGGTCACCAGGACCGAGTACTTCTCCGACAGCTGCCGGGCCCGCTCGCCATACCGCTCGGCGACCACCAGGTCCTTGACCGGGCGACCGGCAGCCAGCAGCCCCGCAAGCAACGCTTCGCCCATGTTGCCGCCACCGATGATCGCGATTCTGGTCATGGCGACAGCATTTCAGACCCGGCGCACGACTGCGGTGAAGCCCAGTCCACAGGCGGGTCGCCCGCTAGCGCACCGGGCGATCGCAAGCGCGGCGGAGCCGGGCGCAGCGGGTCGCCCGCTAGCGCACCGGCACCATCGCCAGCTGGCGGGTCTGCACCACGATTCGGCCCTCGCAGTCGACGACGGTGTGGTCCTCGTCGAACCAGTCCTGACCGATCTGCACGCAGCTGCAGATCACCCGCAGCCAGCCGTCGGCCGGGACGGCCCGCAGGTAGGCGGTGAGCTGCACGGTGGGCGCCCAGCCGTTGCGATTGACGGCGAAGGTCACCGGCGCCGACACATCGCCGCACAGCAGCGCGAACAACACGTCGGGGGCGGCGTCTTTGGGCCGCACCCACATCTCGATCACCGGCGGGCCGCCATCCGAGCGCGGGCCGAGTGTGGTCAGCGCCGGCCGAATATCGCAGCCATGTGCCAGGTGCACGATGTGTTCCATCGGATGCCCCGGACCGATCGGTTCCAGGCCGGGCGGAGGCTCCGGCGTCATCAACGGCACCACCGGGTTGAACGACAGCAGTGGCGGTGCCTGGTGCTCCGGCTCACTGAGGGTGATGACCGCGCGCACCGCGGTGCGTTCGCCCTGGTTGAGTTCGACGTCGACGAGGCTGACCCGGCGGCCACGCTTGCGGATCGTGGTCACCAGCTGCATCGGGCCGGGGTCGGGTGCCCACAGGTAGCTGGCCGACACCGCGACCGGCTGGATCTCCGCCGCCGCGTCGCCGGCGACGGCGGTACGGGCGGCGTTGGCGCACAACGCCAGCATTGCGCCGCCGTGCACCTTCGGACCGATGGTCCAGTGCTCATTGAGCTCACCGGTGAACGACGCGACATCGTCACTGTCGTCGGGGCCGTCGATGCGCACCAGGGCCATGGCATCGGTGAACAACGTGGATGAGGTCACGCGAGGACTCCTTGTGTCTCAGCGATCGACATGGACGGGCGATCAGCGCAGCAGATGCGTCCGGGCGAACTGCAGCGACTCGGTCAGCAGCGCCTCACGCTCGTGCGGCGAACGCGCCTGCGAGGTGGTCACTTCCAGCACCACGTGACCGGTGAAGTCACTGGCGGCCAGCAGCTGACACACCTCAGCGGTGGGCTGGTCGCCGCGGCCGGGCACCAGATGCTCATCGGCCGGCAGCCCGGTTCCGTCACACAGGTGCAGGTGCGTCAGCCCCGAGCCCATCCGGCGGGCCATCTCCAAGCCGTCGGCGCCGGCGGTCGCGGTGTGCGACAGGTCCAGCGTGTAGTGCGCGTGGTTGCCGTCGAGGGGATCGTGGGACGGCGCGAACGCCGAAATCCCCGCTCCCGGACCGCCTCCGCGGCGACGCATCCGCTCGCGGGACTGATCGGCGCCGAAGAATCGGTCGGCACGGAAGGGGAACATGTTCTCCACCGCCACCGCCACATCGCTGGTGGCCTCCAAGTGGGCGACTTGATCGCTGAAGCCCTCGGCATAGCGCCGCTGCCAGCGAAACGGCGGATGCACGACAACGGTTTGGGCATCGAGCTGCTCCGCCGTTCGAACGCTGCGTTCCAGTTTGGATATCGGGTTGGAGCCCCACACTCGTTGTGAGATCAACAGACACGGAGCGTGCACCGAGAGCACCGGCACCCGGTATTTGCGCGACAGCCGCCGGACGGCCCCGACGTCCTGGCTGACCGACTCCCCCCACACCATCAGTTCGACGCCGTCGTAGCCGAGCCGGGCCGCGTATTCGAAGGCAGCCTCGGCCCGCAGTGGGTAGACCGAAGCCGTCGACAATCCGACCTTGATGGCAGGGCGCACGAAGTAATAGTGAACGGCTAATTAGCGTGCAGCGCCAGCGGCCCCAACGTAACCAGCAAACCGACCGCCACCGCGATCAATGTGCTGACGATGTCGACGGTCTTTCGGACCGCCTGCACCGCGGCCACCAGACCGAGTGTGACCAGGACCGTGAGCACCAGGGCCACGATGCTGTTCCACCGCCACAACTGGTCGAAGACGATGAACAGGCCGCCGCCGAACACCACCGCCAGGATCGACTGCAGCACCACCAGCAAGCCACCCACCACACCCGGGCGCCCGACGTACGGCTCACCCGTCTCCGCGTCGGCGGCCACCGCAGCGCCGTCGGTGGCGGCGGCCTCGGCGTCCGCGTCGGCAACCAGAGCTGACCCGCCCGCCCGTTCGGTGGAGCCGGACTTGGTCAGGAACGACCGCACGAATGCGGAGTCCCCGGTAGGCAGGGCGGCGTCACGAACTTCGGCGTCCATCACGTCGACGGCGATATCGGTGTAGGTGTCAACCGGATCCGGACGCATCCGTTCAGCACCGGATCCGGTCGGCCGGTTCTCGGCCGGCTGGCCGTTCTCGGCGACGGGCGGTTCGGAGCGGCGCATGGGCCGTGGGTAGGCGCTCTGCTCCGGGCCGATCCCACGCGGGGGCTGCGGCGGGGATTTGGGCCAGCGTGGCTCGGCTGCCGACCGCTCGGCGGGCTCCACCCGCTGCGCCGGACGCGGCCCGGTCGCAGGCCGGTCCTCCTCCTCGACGAAGCCGGGTGCCGGACCGATGGGCAGAGCACCGCTGGGTTCGCCGTCGGTACTCGCCGACGGCGTGGCCGGGACGTCGGGCTCGGGCGGAGCTTCGTCGCGAATGATCGGGATCTCCCCGGTCAGTTCGGCGACCGTGACGGCGTCGGCATTGCCGCGCCTGCGCCGGCGGCGCCCGGTGACCGGAGGGGCACCGATGTTGCCGTTCTTGGCGAGCAGTTCGGCAACCGAGATGGGTCGCGTCTCGACATCGCGGGGGTCGGGCTTGGGTCCACTCATCGGTCCCCTCCTTTTGACCGCGCCGCGGCCAGGCCCATCGACGGGGATCCGAACAGGGTGACACCGTCGGCTTCACTGTCGAGTCTGCGCAGGATCAAGCCCTCCCGCAGCGCCCACGGGCAAATCTCCACCGTTTCGATCGACAGCGCTCGCATGCTCGCCTCCGCCACCAGAGCACCCGCCACGATCTGTGGCGCTCGCTCGGCGCTCACCCCTTCCAATTCGGCCCGATCAGCCGTGGTCATCCTAGAGATGAATGATATGAGCTGCCTAAGGCCAGTGGCGGTCAATGTGCGCCGTACGCGCGGCCCGGCGGCCGACGGAGCCGCCCCGGTGAGCCGCGCCAGCGAACGAAACGTCTTGGAGCTCGCGACTGCCAGATCGGGCGGGCCGACGTCCAGCACGGCCGCGGCGGCACCCGCCAGTTCGGTGTCCAACCAGTCCCGCAGCATCGCCACCCGGCGCCGGCCCGGCGGGTCTTCGGTCAGCCACTCCCGGGTGAGCCGTCCGGCACCCAACGGCAGCGACAGCGCGACGTCCGGCTCCTCGTCGACACCGCTGGACATCTCCAGCGAACCGCCACCGATGTCGAGGTTGTTGATCCGCCCGGCGCTCCAGCCGAACCAGCGCCGCACCGCCAGGAACGTCAGCCGGGATTCGTCCTCACCGGCGAGCACCTGCAATTCGACGCCGGCCTCCGAACGCACCCGGGCCAGCACCTCCTCGGAGTTGGACGCATCGCGCACCGCCGAAGTGGCGAAGGCCACCAGCTCCGCACAGCCCGAACTCGCTGCGATCGTGGCGAATTCACCGACCGTGGACACCAACTTGTCAGCTCCGCGCCGGGTGATCTTGCCGGAGCTGTCGGTCGCCTCGGCCAGCCGCAGCGTGGCCTTGGTCGAGCTCATGGGAGTCGGGTGACCGCCCCGGTGAGCATCGACCACCAACAGGTGAACGGTGTTGCTGCCGACGTCGAGCACCCCTAATCGCACGCACCCAACTTAGTGGGGCGAGGCCCGGACATGGTGAGGCAACGTGAATTTCTGGTCTAGCCTGGAGATTCGTGACCCCCGCGCAGCACCGCCCCCACCCCGGCGAGGTCGATTTGGACTTCCCTCGCGAATGGGTGGAGTTCTACGACCCCGACAATCCCGAGCACCTGATCGCCGCCGACCTGACGTGGCTGCTGTCCCGCTGGACCTGCGTTTTCGGCACCCCGGCCTGCCAAGGCATCATGGCCGGCCGCCCCGACGACGGGTGCTGTTCCCACGGCGCCTTTCTGTGTGACGACGACGATCGGGCCAACCTCGATGACGCCGTCGCCCAACTCACCGACGCCGACTGGCAACTGCGCGACAAAGGCCTGGGCCGCAAGGGTTACCTGGAATACGACGAGAACGACGGCGAGCAACAACTGCGCACCCGCACCGTCAAGGGCGCCTGCATCTTCCTGAACCGGCCGGGGTTCGCCGGCGGCGCGGGCTGCGCCCTGCACATCAAGGCCGTCCGGCTGGGCGTGGAACCCCTGACGATGAAGCCAGAGGTGTGCTGGCAGCTGCCGATCCGGCGCAGCCAGGACTGGGTCACCCGCCCCGACGACACCGAAATCCTCAAGACCACGATCACCGAATTCGACCGCCGCGGCTGGGGGCCGGGCGGTGAGGACCTGAACTGGTACTGCACCGGCGACCCGGCAGCCCACGTCGGCGCCCGGCAGGTCTGGCAGAGTCTGGCGCCCGAACTGACCGAGTTGCTGGGCGCCAAGGCCTATGCGGAATTGGCGGCAATCTGCGAGCGGCGCAACGAACTCGGCCTGGTGGCCATTCACCCCGCGACCCGGGCGACCCAGAGCACCTGACCGGAGCATCGTGCACTTGGGTGGCCGCAAATTCATGACTCGGATAGCTGCAGGTCAACCGGCACTTTATCGCCAGCGCGGCGCTACGGCCACCGCCGGCTGACGGCGGGATCGTCCGGGTAACGCGACGGCTTCCGGTGGTCGGGGTCACGACCGAACGATTTTCGGCAGGCGACCGGCGCCGGTATGATCGGCCCATAGCGCCGCGTAGCGCACCAACTTCGCGGAGTGCGTACTGAATTGAGAAACGCGCCCAACGCGGGCATGATCGCCTATATTACGACGCCCGCCGGAGATTCATGATCAGGACCGAGATGCATACCGTGGATATGGAGCTCAACCGGAACGGACACACGCCGCCGGTCGTTCTGAGACCTCCTGTGGTCCTTGAAGCGCGCAAACTCAACAAACAGTTCGGTGAGGGCGATACTGCCACGCCGATTTTGCGCAACATCGATATCCAGATAACCCGCGGCGAATTCGTCGCGATGGTCGGCCCCTCCGGTTCGGGCAAGTCCACCCTGCTGAGCATTCTCGGCCTGTTGGACATGCCGACCAGTGGCGATGTCCTCATCAACGGCCAGAGCGTCTCGCAGCTCTCACGCAAGCAGTTGGCTACCGTGCGATGCCAGACGCTCGGTTACGTCTTCCAAGCCTTCAACCTTCTGGCGGGCCTCTCGGTGGTCGAGAATGTGATGCTCCCAGGCCTGCTGGCCGGCAGATCCGGCCGCGGCCAGCACGCCCACGCGATGAGCCTGCTCGACCAGGTCGGGCTGGCTGCCAAGTCCAAGCGTGTCCCCTCGGAATTGTCCGGCGGCGAACAGCAGCGCGTGGCCGTGGCCCGGGCGCTTTTCATGAAGCCCGACGTGATTCTCGCCGATGAGCCGACCGGAAACCTGGACACCGTTAATGGCCAGCGAGTTATCGATGCGCTGTATAACTTGAATGCCGCGGGCCAGACAATTGTTTTGGTGACCCACGACCGGAAAATAGCTGACGACGCTCCTCGTCTGATTTCATTGCTCGACGGTGAAGTTGAGACGGACAGCGGAATGGCTCACGCGGCAAATAATGTGACATGGCTCGCGGAACATTAGCCGCGACATTCGGCCTGCTACGGATAATCAACTTCCGAGCCGTCCGTAAACACGCATTCCGGGCCGCACTGGCAGCATTCTCGCTCGGCGGCGGTGTCGCAGTCGTCGTAGCCGTCATGATCGAGGTCACCAGCGTCTCCAAAGCCGTCGAAGACGTCGGCTACCAGATCGCCGGTCCCGCACCACTACGCGTGGTCGGGGCGGCCACTCGCGGCGGCATCAGTCCCGCCGTCGTCGACGACTCCCGGGCGGTGCCCGGGGTGGCAGCCGTGGTGCCGGTCATCCGCGGGGTGACCATGATCCACAACGACGGCAAGGAGAGCTTCGCGCTGGGTCTGGGCGTGGACTGTTCCGCACAGTGGATCGTCGACCCGAAGGTCTGCCAGGCCGGGCAGGCCGAACCCCCACCGGCGACCTCGAAGTCGCTGGGTGACTCCCTGGACTCCTCGGCGACCCTGGTCACCGATGTCGGGCAGCTGTCGGTGGAGAAGTTCCAGCGGGTGGCTGACCTCGACGACGTCAACAACGGCCTGGTCGCTGTGCTGCCGCTGAGCATGGCGAAAGTGCAGTTCGCCCGCGGCGACCGGGTGGACATGCTGTACGTGACGCTGGACCCGGGCGCCGACGCCAATGAGGTCCAGCAGCGGCTGAAGACCACGCTCGGTCCCACCTACAGCGTGCAGCCCCGCAGCGAGCCGGCGAAGGGCTACAACGTCAACGACGTGCTGCTGCCCCTGCTGGGCATCTTCGCCCTGATCTCGATCGGTGTCGGGGTCATCCTGATCACCCAGATCACCCGACTTTCGGTGGAGGAGCGTCGACGCGAGATCGCGATCGCCTCCGCATTGGGAGCCTCGCCCGCGTCGATCATGACCGGATTCCTCAGCGAGGCCGCGCTGTTGGGTGCGGTGGGCTCGGCGATGGGTGTGCTGACCGGCATCGTGATCTCCGAACCCATCGTGGCCAGCGCCAGCGAGCTGACCGAACGCTTCGTCGGTGTCACCGTCCCGGTGATCCTCAAGCCGGCGATCCTGGTGGTCGGCATCCTCGCCGGCATCGTGCTGGCGGTGGGGGCCGCGATCGGCCCCGCCCTCTCGGCATCCAACACGCCCATCGCGGCCGAGCTGTCGGGTCGAGCGGCGCAGGAACAGACCACCCAGCGCAAGATCTGGTTCAGGGCCCTGCTGCTGCTGGCGATCGGACTGACCGGGGTGGTCGCGGCACGGCTGGCCACGCTGTCCGGCGCGCTGGTCGCCTGGCAGGCCATCATCGCCGACGCCGGGGCGGTCGTCGCCCTCATCGGCCTCCTGCTGGCCACGGCATACCTCAGCGCGCAGGCGATCACCAGCCTGCGCCCGCGGCCGGACAAGTCGAGCGGGGCGACGCTGACCATCGCGCTCAACGCGCTGCGCTCGGACCGGTCACGCACCGCCGCCATCTCGGGCGCCATCGCGGTGCCCGTCGTGGTCGCCATCCTGCTGTCCGGATTCCTGGTGGCGATCCACATCGGCGCCACCAAGGTCGCCGAATCCCAGGCGGACGGCCGCATTGCCATCACCACGACGCAGTTCGCCGATTACGGACCCATTGATGCCCGATTCGCCCCGCAGACGGTCAACAAACTGAACTCGGTGGCCGGGGTGGAAAAGACCGAGCGGATGGCTGAAATCGAGATCAGCCTCAAAGACGGGTCGTTAGCGCATATTCAGGCGCAGGACCGGCCGACATTTCCGTTCGGATTACTCGCGGGGCAATCCCCGGAGGCAAGCCAGAAAGCCAATCAGGTCGTCATCGGCAGCGTCCTGGCGCGCGAGAAGAATCTCCACATCGGTGACACTCTTGTATTTGGAAGTGGACTCGACGCGCAGGCGATGAGCATCGGCACCATTGTCGCCACGCCCGAATACGGCGGCCGTCGGATCTACATGCCCTACGCGGTCGCCGAGCAGATCTACGGCCCCCAGCCCGCCGGCCTGATCTTCGCCACCCCCGAGTCCGGCTTCACCGCCGGTCAGGTCATCGAGAACATCAAGGCAGCGCAGTTCGACCAGCCGGTGACCGCGGTGGACACCGACGGTTATGCCGCTGACATCGCGACCTCCATCGGCCGTTATCTCACGCCGCTGAACACCCTGAAGTACGGCCTGCTCGCGATCGCCTTCATCTCGGTGCTGTCGACGCTGCTGCTGGTCGGTATCCGCCGCAGGCGCGAGGTGGCCCTGATCCAGGCGCTGGGGGCCACCCGGGTCCGGGTGTTCAGCATCACCACCATCGAGGCGGTCGTCGCCGGCGCCGCCGGCGGACTGTTCGGCGCGGTGCTCTCGATCGCCATCTCCGAGGCCGTGCGGCGGGCAGCCGTCGTCAACGTCGGCCTGATCACCCCGCTGGTGTTCCCCTGGACCGACGCGGTGGTCTACGCCGTACTGGCCACCGTCGCCGCGGTTTTCGCGGCCATCATTCCCGCCTGGAAGAGCACTCGGTCCACTCCGGCGACCGAACTGCGTGACGAGTGAGCTCGCCGCGCTGACCCGTTAAGGATGCGATGACAGCCACCACCCCCACCGTTCCGGGCTTTACCGGCGACGCCGTCTCCCCGGGCGATGCCCGCTACGACGAGGTGCGCCAGGTCTTCAACGGCCTGATCGACAAGCGGCCGCGGGTGGTCCTGCAGTGCCGCTCGCAGGACGACATCGTCGCCGCTGTGCGCTATGCCGTGGACTCCGGCGCCCAGATCGCGGTGCGCAGCGGCGGCCACAGCGTCGCCGGCCACTCGGCCACCGAGGGCGGCATCGTCATCGACCTGACGCAGATGCGCGGGGTGCGGGTCGACGCGCAGGCGCGGATCGCCTACGTCGACGCCGGCGCCACCTGGGGCGATGTTGACCCGGTCACCAGCAAGCACGGCCTGGCCTGCCCGGGCGGGGTGGTCTCAACGACCGGCGTCGGCGGGTTCTCGCTCGGCGGCGGCATCGGGTGGCTCTCCCGCGCCCACGGCATGACCTGCGACAACCTGATCGGCGCAACGCTGGTGACCGCGTCCGGTGAGGTGCTGACGGTCAGCGAGACCGAGAACGCCGACGTGCTGTGGGGCCTGCGCGGCGGGGGCGGCAACTTCGGCGTGGTGGCCCAGTTCGTGCTGCGCCTGCACCCGATCTCCGGGGTGGTGGCCGGCGTGCAGTCCTACCCCGACGTCGACGCCGAGGCAGCCCTGCGGCACTTCCGCGCCCAGATGGACAACGCACCGGATCACCTGGCGTCCATCCTGGACTTCTCTTCCGACTTCACCACGGGCCAGTCGCTGGTCAACGTGCTGGCCTGTTCGACGCGCACCGATGCGATCGGCAGCGACGACGTCAGCGCGCTGCTCAACGTTCGCGGCGTGGCGGCCAAGCCGGTGGTGGCGGTGCAGCACAACCTGGACTACTCGACCTGGCAGCAGGCCCTGGACTACACGGCGCCGTACGGCTGGCTGAACTACTGGAAATCGCTGTTCGTCACCGAACTCACCGACGAGGCGATCCGGCGCATCGCCCTGCTGGGGCGGTCACGGCCCTCGGCGCAGACCCGGCTGCACCTGATCCGGCTCGGCGGGTACGCCAGCCGGGTTCCCGCGGAGTCGACGGCCATCGTCGCCCGCGAACACCCGTACATCATCCATTTGATGGCGACGTGGACCGACCCCGCCGAGAGCGCACGCTGCACGGCGTGGGCCCGGCAGGCCTTCGAGATACTGCGGCCACTGGGCCCGGACAGCGCCTACCTGAACTTCGTCGGCGACGAAGGACAAGACCGCATCCGCGCGACATTCGGTGACGCCGGATACCAACGTCTCGCCGACCTCAAGGCACGCCTGGATCCGGGCAACCGATTCACCCTCAACCACAACATCGAGCCTGCGACGGGGAGCTAAGCGCTCTGCAGTTCTCAGTGTGTCGCCAACGCCGACACACTTTTACGCCAACGCACGGTGGGTATTGTTGTCCGCGGGGGAAAGGACGCAATGATGTCTGCCGCGCACGATGATGAGTTGGCCTTCGCCGGCGTCGCGCGTTTGGCGCAGTTGGTGCGCGCGCGTGAGGTGTCGCCGCGCGAACTGGTGACCCTGTATCTGGATCGGATCGCCCGCCTTGACCCGGTTTTGAACGTCTTTCGCACCGTGATGGGCGACCGGGCGATGGCCGAGGCGGCACATGTCGAACGGCGACTGGCCGCCGGAGAAGCACTGCCGTTGGCCGGTGTACCGATCGCGGTCAAGGACGACACCGACGTGGCCGGTGTTTCCTCGATGTGTGGCACCGGAATTGACGCCGGCCCCGCCAGCGCCGACAGCGCCGCCGTGCGGCGGCTACGGGCTGCCGGTGCGGTGATCATCGGCAAGACCCATCTCTCGGAGTTCGGCGCCTACCCGGTGAGCGAATCGGCGACCTGGGGCGTGACCCGCAACCCGTGGGATCTCTACCGAACCCCGGGCGGCTCCAGCGGCGGCTCGGCCGCTGCCGTCGCCGCCGCAATGGTGCCCGGTGCCACCGGCAGCGACAGCGGCGGCTCGGTCCGCATTCCGGCCGCCTGCTGCGGGCTGGTCGGGCTGAAGGGTCAGCGCGGGCGGATCAGCACCAAGGAGTCGCCGGAACGGGCCTATCGGTTCCACGGGCTCAACCACATCGGGCCGTTGGCTCGCAGCGTCATCGATGCGGCGCTTTTGCACGACGCGATGACCGGGCCCGAACCCGACGACGAGATTCCCTCGCCCCCGCCGGCACCTCCACTGATGGAGGCACTGCTGGCGCATCCGAGGCGGCTGCGGATCGCCATGTCGTTCAAGCCCGTTGTGCCGGTGCACGTCAGCGATGAGGTGCGCCGCCCGGTGCTGGAGACCGCCGAGTTGCTGCGCTCGATGGGTCACGAGGTGGTCGAGCGAAACCCGGTCTATCCGGTGATGGGCATCGCCGCGGTGCTCGCGCTGTTCATGAACGGATTCGCCCACGAGATTGAGCGGCTCCCGAAAACCGAACTGCTGGAACGGCGTATGCAGGCCGAGGCCCGAACCAGCCGGCTGGTCCCGGATTGGCTGGCGAGCCGGGCCGTCGCCGCCGAGCCGCGGATCACCGCACGTTCGCAGCGCAGGATCGCCGACTTCGACATCCTGATGACCCCGGTGCTGGCCATTCCGCCGGTACGGGTGGGCTACTTCGAGGGACTCGGGCCGACCCGGGCGATGCTGAAGATGCTCAAGTTCATCCCGTTCACCTTCCCCCAGTGCTACAGCGGTCAGCCGGCCATCTCAGTCCCGACCGGGATCGCCGCCGACGGCGTGCCCGAGGCGGTACACCTGGTGGCGCGGGCCAACGACGAAGCCACCCTGGTCTCGCTGGCGGCGCAGATCGAGTCGGTGCAGCCGTGGATTCAGCGCCGCCCGCCGACCGAAGCACTGCTATCACAGGTCGGCTAGCCGCCAGAGGTCCGGCGCCGCCTCGTTAGGCGGAAAGATGTGCGCTGCAACCTGTTCCGCAGCACGGCTAGTTGTAAGCCCGTTACCCGGGCTTGCCTGCCGTTCCGTGAGCGCCATCCGCACCGCCCGGACCGCCGTTGCCACCGCGCGTGCCATCGCTGCCGCCGGCGCCGCCGTTGCCGCCCTCGCCGTAACCATCCGGCCCTTGATTACCGCCGGTGCCACCGTCGCCGCCGCGGCCGTCACCGTTCGGTCCGACGGTGCCGCCGTTGCCGCCTCGACCACCGATGCCACCCGACTCGGTGGTGCCGGCACCGCCGTCTCCACCGTCACCCCCGGCACCGCCGGCACCATTGGACGAACCTGAGCCGCCGATGCCACCAATTCCGCCGGGAGCGCCTCCCGCCTCGTTGGAGAAGGCACCGCCGTTACCGCCGTTACCGCCCGCGCCGCCACCGTTGCCGCTGGAGCCGCTACCGCCGGACCCGCCGGTCCCTCCGGCGCCGCCATTGCCATTGGCACCGTTGCCGGGGCCGCCGCCGCCGCCGTACAAACCGTCGCCGCCGTTGCCACCGTTGCCGCCTGCGCCGCCAGGCACGCCCCAGGCCGACGGCCCGCCACCGCCACCGGATCCGCCGATGCCGCCGGTCCCATTCACGGCGTCGCCACCGTCCCCGGCATTTCCGCCGTCGCCGCCGATGCCCTTGTAGCCCGAGCCACCGCCGCCGCCGTGACCGCCGCCGCCGCCATACAACCCGGAACTTCCGGCGTCGCCGCCCCGACCACCGTTGCCGCCGGCATACCCGTCGGCAGGCCCGGCCGCGCCGTAACCGCCGGTACCGCCGTAGCCGCCGTTTCCGGCCGGGCCGGCGGACTGCCCGGCGTCGCCGCCGGCCGCATTCGTCCCGTCGCGGTTGCTGCCGCCAAGACCACCAGCGCCCGCCGTGCCGTTCTCGCCGCCGTTGCCCCCGTTGCCCCCGTCTCCGCCGACCCGCTCACCAAGGTCGGCGGGCCCAGTGCTGCCCCACGCGCCGTCGCCACCGCGGCCGCCGTCGGCGGCTGAACCCGCCGCGCCGCCGTTGCCGCCGACTCCACCGACTCCGTTGACACCGCTCCAGAAGTTCTGCGCCAGACCAGCGTCGCCGCCCCGTCCGCCGGCCCCGCCGTTCCCGCCGGAGCCGCCATGACCGCCGGCGCCGCCGGTGCCGTTGCCGTCATCGGCGTAGCTGCCTGCCGCACCCGCAGCGCCAGCCCCGCCCGACCCCCCGTCGCCGCCGACCCCACCGGCTCCACCGCTGCCGCCGTTGCCGATCAGGAATGCCCCACGGCCACCGGCACCGCCGTTGCCGCCGCCGGCACCGGCAGATCCGGTTTCACCGGTGCCCTCGGATCCAGTCAAGCCCACGCCACCGTTGCCACCGGCACCGCCGTTGCCACCGTTGCCGGTGTGAACGCCGGCATTGCCGCCGTTCCCGCCGTTGCCGCCGAGGGTGGCCAGCTGATCGCCGGTGGCATCAAGACCCTGACCACCGGCACCGCCGTTGCCACCGTTGCCGATCCCGAACCAGGTCCGTGCATCGCCGCCGTTGCCACCGGCACCCGCGGCGAACACGGTGCCTTCGGTATCGACCCGGGCGGCCGCACCGGCGCCGCCGGCACCGCCGTGGCCCATCAGCAATCCGCCGATGCCCCCATCACCACCGTTGCCGCTACCCGCCTCGCCGCCGATGATTGCGGTGCTGCCGGCCCCGCCGGCGCCGCCGTCGCCGAAGATCCCGGCCGCGCCACCGTCGGATCCGTCAATGCCGTTGCCGCCGTTGCCGAACAGCCAGCCGCCGTCCTGCGCCCCGACCAAATCGCCGCTGTCGGTGTCGATATAGGCGTCGGCACCATTGCACGCGATGCCGCACGAGTCACCAAGGGCGAACAGACCGTTCAACGGATCCAGCCACCAGGAGTTGGACTGGTTGTCGATGATTGCCTGGACCGGGTCGTAGATGGCGCTGTAAAGCTGCTCATCGAACGTCGTCCAGGCCGACGTCAACCAGTTGCCCGCCTCGGCGCTGCCCACCGCCAGCAGCTCGGACATGCCGTCGGTTTCCTGGCCAAAAGACAATCCCGCGTCACCGGTATCCACACCGAACCAGGACAACGGATCCCACAGATCGAAGTCCGCCTGCGCGGGAGTCACCACCACCGGCGTCATCCCGAACGCCAGAAACGCCCCCACCGACGCCGCGGCGCCCACCACCCGATGGCCACGACCTGGACGCACTCCCCCGTTGCGGTGACGCTCCGACACACGGCCTCCTTAGCTGAGATACGGCACACCGAACATCCAAACGCCCGTCTGAGCCACAACTTAGAATTGAGCAAGACGGAGGCTAGCACTGCGGTCATGCACCGATATCCGCATTCGGCGATTTTTCGCCCGATTTCTGACGAGGCCGAGTTGCCAACGCGCCCACCCGATTTGAGGAAATTAAGTGAACGCCGGTTCAGCAAACTTCGGCGAGGACAGTCGACTAATCCAGGTAGCCGTTGTCGCGATACCACTCGTAGCCGGCACGCAGCGCGGTACGGAACGGGGTGAACGGCACGCCCAGCTCCTCACGGGACTTGCTGGCATCGGCGAAGATCTCGGCGGTCGAGAGCCGCATCTGGCGGGCATCGATCGGCAGCCGCGGTCCCACCACGGCGCGTGCCACGCTCACCCCCGCTGCGGCCACCGGAATGAACCAGCGCGGCAACATGACAGAGGGGCCGGGACGCCCGAAGAGCGCACACGCAGCCGTGAACGCTTCACGGAACAGCAGGTTTTCACCACCGAGGATGTAGCGCTCCCCGATCCGGCCGCGTTCGGCGGCAGCAATATGTCCCGCCACCACGTCATCGACCGAGACGAAGTTGGTGCCGCCGGGGGCGGCGAACCACAGCCGGCCCTGCTTGGCTTCGACCAGCATCGCGCTGGCAATGCGGTTGACGTCGCGAGGCCCGATGACCGCCGACGGGTTGACGATCACAACCGGCAGACCGTCCGCGGCGGCCTTGCGCAGTTCAGCCTCGGCGAGGTGCTTGCTGTGTGCGTAGGGGAACTGACGAGGCCGGATGTTGAACTCATCGGTCTCGACCAACTCATGTCCACGCTCTGGAACACCCAGGGCAGCAAGCGAGCTGGTGTAGACGAACCGCTTGACCCCAGCACGCGCAGCGGCGGCGGCCATATCACGGGTACCGTCGACGTTGGTGCGGTAGAGCCGGGTCTGAGTCCGGTAGCGCCAGTAGTCCGAGATCGCCGCGGTGTGAAACACCCAGTCGCAGTCGGCCATTGCTTCGGCCAGTGCGTCGACGCCGTCGTTGACATCGCCGATCCGGGTCTCGCAGTCCAAACCCTCCAGTGCGGCCATCGGCGAGGTCGAGCGGCGCAGGACCCGCACCTGCATTCCTCGCTCGAGCAGTGCGGCGACCAGATTCGAGCCGACGAATCCGGTTCCCCCGGTGACGAATGCGCGCATGCCGATCAGAACCGGTAGGTCGTGCAACCGACCTCGACACCCGAGCCGACCGCCATGATCAGCGCGACGTCGCCCGGTTTGACCAGGCCGTGCCGGCGGGCGTCGGCGATCTGGTAGGGCAGCGTCGAGGTGAACGGGTCACTGGTCTGGCCCTGTGCCTCGAGGTCGACGAACCGCGAGCGGTCCACACCGATGTGCGCGGCCAGCTCATCGAGGGCCGCACCGGGCAGGTACGGCGGGAACACCAGCGCGATGTCCTCGGGCGCCAGCTGCTCCAGCGTCAGCAATTCCTTGACCGATGACGGCAAGCAGCTCACGTAGATCGCGGCCAGGTTCGGGTCGCGGTCGATCCGCAGCCACATCCGGCCGTCGCGCTCCTGGGTGTAGGTGGCCAGCGCGCCCCGGTACTCCGGGTGGTGACCGAAGACGAACCGGCCGAAGCCTTCTGGCCCATGGCTGGGGCTCAGCATGATCGCCGATCCGGTCTCGGAGATGCCGTTGCGCGGGTAGCCGCTCTCCGGGGTGTTGTTCTCCACTTCGGAGGCCAGCACCATGGCATGTCCGGTCCGTCCGGCACCGATCATGCCGGCCGCGACATGGCAGCCGTTGAGGAAACCGACCGCCCCGTTGAGAACGTCGAACGCGAAGGTCTTGGGGGCGTCCGCGGACTCCGGCTCGGCGTTGATCCCGACCTCGCCGGCCACCAGGGTGGCGACCGCCGGCTCGCTCAGGAAATCGTCGCGGTAGATGCCGGCGTGAATCACCAGCCCGACGTCGGTCCGCTCGACTCCACTGTCGGCCAGGCAGGCGGTGGCGGCGTCGACGGCGAACTGGATGGAGCTGGGCGGTGCCTGCCCCTCGGAGGCAATGCCGATGCCCTCGATGCGCACCCGCGGCGTCGCCGGCAGTTCCCGGCGGGCCCCGCCGGAGCGGCCGCCGCGCGTGCCGTGGCCGGCCTGGCCGCCCGCGGCCCGGCGCATCCGATCAGGCAGATCGTCGAACGTGTAGAGACCGGTCCCGATGGTCTGCCCGGAGCCGGTGATGGACAACACCACGTTGTCGCCGGAATTGATCCGGCCCGCGTTGATGTAGTCATACAGCGCGACGAAATGCGTTGTGGTGGCGGTGTTCCCGCGCTCGGCGAGGTTGCAGATGGTGTTGGCCCGGCTTGCGGCACCGGCACCGAAGACCCGGTTGATGGTCAAGATGGCGTCGTTGATCGACGCCTCGGAGGTCTGGTGCATCAGCAGCTGATCGGCCGTCTCGGGCCGCCATCCGTGCCGCTGCATGACCGCTGCCACATAGGGAACCGAGTGCTTCACCGCGATCGCGGTCTGGGTGACCGAGTCGGTGACCATGATGGCGCCGCCGTGCGGACCTTCGGTGGCCTTGGCGATGCACAGCTTGGCGAATTCGCTGAACGTGGCCAGATCCAGGTCGTGGAAGCCGACCCGGTCGTTGGGTCCGAGCTCGAGCACTACCGCCGCGCCGGCGTCACCGACGGTCAGGCAGGCCAGCCGCGGGTCCATCGCACTTTCGATCTCCTGCTGCGCGGTTTCGGTGATGTGGCTGATGTATTCGCCACTGACCACCAGCGCGTTGCGCACCAGGCCGGTCTTGAGGAAGTCCTGGGCCACGCTGACGCCGGTGAACATGCCCGCGCAGGCGTTGTTGATGTCGAAGCAGACGGCGCCCGTCAGCCCCAGCTGATCACGGAACTGCGAGGCGGTGCTCGGCTCGAAGGTGAACATGTGTTCCGGGCCGTCGCAGCGCGAGATGTTGCACGCGATCACCAGGTCGATCTCTTCGGGGGCGTAGCTCGACCGCGACAGGCAGTCGGTGATCGCCTTGCGGCCCAAGTCGATCGAGAACTCGTCTTGGCCGGCCATCCGTCGGTTCTTGATGCCGGTGAGCCGCTCCAGCGGGATCTTCACCTCGTTGACGCAGTCGGCCAGCACCTGCTCGGTCGACACCGCCCGCGGCGGCAGGTACACGCCAAGGCTCTCGATCACGATGTTGCGCGCCGGACCGTTCTGCACGGGTTTGATCACCGGGGCCGGGGCAGCCTTGGGCACTGGAGCTGCTTGAGGCGCGACCACCGCCGGTTCGGGCTGCGCCGCAGCCTTGGCTGCTGCCGGCTCGGTCTTGGCCGCCCCGCCGATCGGGCCGAACTCGGCGGCCAATTCCGCGACGGTGCCGTAGACGAACAACGACTCCGGCCGCAGTTCCAGGCCGAGCTCCCCCACGCGCACCGCTACTTCCAGCGCCTGGGTGGAGGCACCACCGAGGGCGAAGAAGTCGTCAGTGACGCCGACCCGGTCCACGTCGAGCACCTCACGCCAGATCTCGGCGAGCGCCCGTTCGGTCTCGTCGCGGGGCGCGACGAACTCCACCGGCGCGGCGTCCAGATCTTTGTCCAGGGCGAGCAGCGCCCGCCGATCCACCTTGCCGCTGGCCGACAACGGCAGCAGGTCGCCTGCGTGGAACACCGCGGGAATCATCGCCGCCGGCACCAGGTCCAGCAGGAAGCGACGCAGCTCGGCCGTGCCGGGCATTGCCGCAACTGGCACTACATGTGCGATCAACTGGGTGTTGCCGGACGCGTCTTTGCGTGCCACGACGGCGTTCTCGGCGATACCGGGGTGCTGGGCCAGCGCGGCCTCCACCTCACCGAGCTCAATGCGGAAGCCGTTGATCTTCACCTGGTCGTCGCGGCGGCCCAGGTATTCGATGTTGCCGTCGGGTCGGTAACGGGCCAGGTCGCCGGTGCGGTACAGCAGGGCACCTGGAACGGAACTGAACGGGTCGTCGAGGAACGCCGCCGCGGTGGCCTCGGGCCGGTTCAGGTAGCCGCGGCCCACACCCACGCCGCCGATGTGCAGCTCCCCGGGCACCCCGACCGGAACCGGGTTGCCCGCCGCGTCCAGCAAGTGGATCGCGATGTTGGCGATCGGCCGTCCGATCGGGATGATCGGATCGGTTGTCCCACGCTCACAATGGAAATGGGTGACGTCGATGGCGGCTTCGGTCGGGCCGTACAGGTTGTACAGCTCGGCAGGCAGCGCGGCGAAGAAGCTGTCGCGCAGGTCTGCGGTGAGCGCTTCGCCACTGCAGAACACCTTGCGCAGGCCGGTACAGGAGCCCGACTGAGGTTCTGCCAGGAAGCGGCGCAGCATCGAAGGAACGAAATGCATTGTGGTGACGCGCTGTTCGACAATGGTGCGCGCCAGGTACGCGGCGTCTTTGTGCCCCTCGGGCTTGGCGATCACCACCCGGGCACCGACCGTCAACGGCCAGAAGATCTCCCAGACGAACGGGTCGAAGTTGATCGGGGTCTTATGCAGCACCCGGTCTTCGGCGGTCAGCTGGTAGGCGTCCTGCATCCACAACAGCCGGTTGCGAATGCCGGCGTGACTGTTCAGCGCGCCCTTCGGCGCCCCGGTGGAACCCGAGGTGTACATCAGGTAGGCCAGGTCCGCTGACGTAGCGCCCGCCTCGGGGGCTGTGGCTTCCTCGGCGGGAGCCGTGGAGGGCTGGTCCAGGCACAGTCGGGCACCGGTGAAACCCGTTGGAACGCAGCTCAAATGCGCACGATGGGTGACACAGACCGGGGCCTCGGGGACGTCGGCGAGCATCGCCTCCATCCGGCCGGTGGGCTGCGCGGGATCCAGCGGCAGGAACACGCCGCCGGCCTTGAGGACGCCGAGCAGCGCGATCACCAGATCCTCGGAGCGCTCGAGCAGCACCGGAACCACGGCGGGTCCCGGGCCGGCACCGACACCGAACTGGCGCAACCGGTGTGCCAGGCCGTTGGCCCGCCGGTCCAGTTCGCCGTAGCTGATGTCGCGACCGTCGTAGCTGACCGCGACGGCGTCGGGTGTGCGCGCGGCGCTGGCGGCGACCATCTCGTGCAAGGTCCCAGGGGCCGCCGAAGAAACCGCGTAGTCGACCGCGGTGTCGTTCCAGGCCGCCAGCGTGGCGCGCTCGGCGTCGGTGAGCAGGGTCAGTTGCGAGACCGGAACCTCAGCCGCCCCGGGCTGAGCCAGCCCGGTCAGCAACAACGTGAAGTGCTGCGCAAGAGCCTCGATGGTCGTGGCATCGAACAGGTCGGTGTTGTACTGCAGGGCGAGCTGAAGCTCGTCATCCTGCTCGCCGACCTGCATGGTGATGTCGAACGGTGAGCCGCCCTGGCCGATGTAGAGGGTTTGCAGGTGCAGGATGCCGTCGGATTCGGCCGCATTGACTGTGTTTTCGTCGAACAAACGAACCTGCTGCCAGGCGAACGACACCTGGAACAGCGGGGTGCGCCCGGCGTCACGCACCGGCCGCAGCCGCTCGACGAGCAGGGGCAGCGGGTATTCCTGGTGGCCGATCGCGCCCAGCACGGTGTCTTTGACCTGACCGAGCAGCGCGGCAAAGCTCGGATCGTCACCCACATCGACGCGCAGCGGCAGCGGGTTGGTGACGTAGCCGACCATGCCCATCAGCCCGGCCCGATCGCGGCAGGCGAACGGCGAACCGATGACCAGATCGTCCTGCCCGCTGTAGCGCTGCAGCAGCACCGCATAGGCCGCCAGCAGGGTCATGTAGGGCGTCGCCCCGACGGTCCGCGCCACCTGCTTGATCCCGGCCGTGACCTGGGCGTCGACGCTGAACCGGTGCAGCGCACCGTCGTAGGTCTGGATCGCCGGCCGCGGCCGATCGGTGGGCAGGGCCAGGGTCGGCAGTTCGCCGCCCAGCGTCTGCTGCCAATACTCCCAAAGCCGCTCACCCTCGGGCCCGGCCAGCATCCGGGACTGCTGCGCGGCGTAGTCGACGTAGCGGTCGGCGGTCTCTTCTGGTGGGGTAACGCCGTGTTCGGCGGCGTAGAGCGCACGCAGCTCGTCGAGGATGATGTCGATGGACCAGAAGTCGACGGCGATGTGGTGCACCGTCAGCAGCAGCACGTGGTCGTCGGGCCGCGCCAGCAGGGTCAGCCGCAGCACCGGGCCGGTGCGCAGGTCGAAGGGCCGGTCGATCTCGGCCTGGACCCACTGATCGAGCTCCGCTGCGTCCGCACTGATGCGCTGCGTGGCGATACGCAGCGGCCAGTGCGCGTGGACCAGCGCGACGGGCTGGCCGTCCCGTTCGGTGTAGGTGGTTCGCAGCATCGGGTGCCGGTTCACCAACGCCTGCGCGGCCCGCTCCAGGGCCGGCACATCCAGGCCCCCGTCGATGCGTCCGGCGTAGGCGACGGTGTAGGCCGCACTGTCGGGCGCGAGCCGGTGCATGAACCACATCGAGCGCTGCCCGTAGGACAGCTCGTGTTCGGATGCCGCGTCCTGCGCCTTGGCCCTCAGTAGCTGGGCAAGAAGCTCACGCTTTTTCTCCGGCGACAGGCTGGAGATGTCAGTGGGCACGTCCGGACGATCCGTCACGCGCTGCCCCCATCTTCGGCCATCATCTTCGCCAGCAGCGCATCCACCGCTTCGTCGGACAGCTCGGTGACCTGTGCCAACAGCTCCATCTCCTGCGAGGGGGCCGCGTTGGCGACATCCGGCACCGCCGCCCCGTCGTCAGCCACAACCCGGTCCGTCCCGGCGGCCAGCTGCTCACCAAGCCAGCTGCAAAGACTGACCACGCTCGGCCCGTCCAGCAGCCGGGCAACGGGAACCACGATACCGAGTTCGCGCTCGACCTGGATGCGAAGTTCCAGGGTGATCAGCGAATCCACACCGAGGCTGCTCAGCGGTGCGTGCACGTCCAGGCTGGCCGGAGCCAGGCCCAGCTTGCCGGCAACCAAGTCACGCAGATAGGTCTCCAGCAGCCGCTGGCGCTCCTGGGCGTCGGCAGCCTGCACCGCCTCGAACAGCCCGCTGCCCGACGCCCCGCCGCCCTGGCCGTCAGTGGCCGTGACCTGCAGGTCGCGCAACAGCGGGGACTGTGCGCTCGGGCGCCAGCGCGCCCAGTCGATGTCGAGCACCATCGCTTCGGTCGCGCCATCGGCCATCAGCACCGCCAGCGCCGCGAAGTAGTCCTCGGCCGGCAGCCCTTCAACGCCGTAGTGCGAGAAGTGCCGGTGCAGCTCGGAGTTGGTGAACATACCCAACCCGGCCCAGGGCCCGAAGTTGACGCTCAACGCCGGCCGGCCCGCCGCCCGGCGATGCCAGGCCAGCGCGTCCAGGAAAGCGTTCGCGGCGCCGTAGTTGGCCGCGCCGGGCGAACCCAGCACCGACGCCGCCGAGGAGAACAGCACGAAGAAGTCCAGCTCCGCGTCGGCGGTCAGGGTGTGCAGGTTCCAGGCACCTTGCACCTTGGGCGCCATCACCGCACGCAGCTTCGCCGCGTCCAGGCGCGCCAGAATCGCGTCGTCAACGGTGCCGGCCGCGTGCACCACGCCGCGCAGCGGCGGCATGGACGCAGCGATGGTGGCCAGTGCCGCGGCAACGTCGGCGGACTTGGTGACATCGCCTTGTGCGACGGTCACCTGCGCGCCGGCGGCTCGCAGCTGATCCAGCGTCGCCTGCGCCGCGGCCGAGGGCGCGCTGCGACCCATCAGGACCAGGTGGCGGGCACCGCGCTCGACCAGCCAGCCGGCCACCTTGCCGCCGACCGCCCCGAGGCCGCCGGTGACCAGGTAAGTGGCTTGGTCGTGGATGTCACTGCCGCGCAGCTCACCCGCCGCCTCCGACGGAGCCGTGTAGGGCTCCAGCCGGGCGACATAGCGGCGATGGCCGCGCAGGGCCACGTCCGTCTCGGGGTTGTCCGACCAGATCTCGCTGAACAGGCCGCGCAGTTCTTCGGGTCCGCCGTCGGCCGCCAGGTCGACGCCGGTGGCGTGCAGCTCGGGGTATTCGTGATCGAGGGAACGGCCGAGCCCCCAGACCGGAGCCTGGCCGACCGACAGGGCCCCAAGGCCGGCTTCGTCCCCGGCCGGCTGCGCCCCGCGCGTCACCAGCCACAGCCTCGGCGATTCCGGCCAACCGGCCAGGGTCAGCGCCTGGATCAGGTGGACCACGCTCAGCGATCCGACGTCGGTGGCCGTCGCCAGCGACTCTTCGGTGGTGTCAGCCGGCGCGGCGGCCAGCAGGTTCCACAGGTGCACCACTCCGCGGCAGTGCGGCCGGTCGCCGCCGAACGCTGCGCGCAGCAGCTCGGCGAAGTGTTCCGGACGGGCTGGATCGACCCGGTAGCTGTCGGCGCTCACCCGCTCGATCTCGGCAAGCCCGACGACCGGTTCCACCAACACGCAGGACTGCGACTGCGCCTCGAGGTGGTCCCGCAAGGTGTCGGCGACCGCGCCATCGGACAGGATCAGCCAGCTGCCGGGCTCGGCGGGCCGGCCCTCGCTGTCGGTCGCCAAAGAGGCCGGCTGCCAGCGCATCCGGTAGCTCCGGTCCCGGGGGTCCACGGCCGCGGTGATGACGGTCGGCGCGTGCGACTGCTCGGCAGACAGGGTTCCGGTGGCCAGCAGCGACCAGTCGGCACCGGCGCTGCCATAGCAGTCGAAAGCGTCGCCGGTCAGGGCGAACTGCACGGTGCGTGCCTGGTCCAGACCGTCACGCAGGCTCAGCTCGGCGACCGACCGCGTGCCGGGGCCGAACGCGACCTCGGCCGCGGCCAGAGCCAGCTCGGCCAACTGCTCGGCCGACAGCGCCGCAGTGGTCACGTCGATCTCGGCCAGCACCGTTGCAGGCTGCGCGGCCGACCGGATCGGTCCGCGCCAGCCACCGCCGTGGCCGCCGGCGCCGCCTCGCCGCGGCGCCGCGATCGATCCGGCGTTGAGCCAGGAGTGCACCCGCTGCCAGGGATAGGTCGGAGCCGGAACGCAGCGGCTGCCTTGGGGGTAGATCTGCTCCCAGGCCACCCGGTGCCCCAGGGTGTAGAGGGTGCCCAGCGAGCCCAGCATGGTGGAGCGGCCGCCGTCATCGCGGCGCATCGAGGGCAGCAGGGTGGCGCTGCGGTGCACATGCTCGGCGTCCTCGCGGGCTCCGGTCAGCAAGATGGGATGCGGGCTGAGTTCGACGAAGGTGTTGTGTCCGGTCTCGAGCAGCCGCCGCAGCGCCGGCGAGAACCGCACCGGCGAGCACAGGTTCGCCACCCAATAGTCGGCGTCCAGCAGCTTGGAGCCCACCAGTTCCCCGGTGACCGTCGAATACATCGGCACCGTCGGCACGGTCGGCTTCAGCTTCACCAGGCTGCCGCGCAGGCCGGCGCCGAGGGCCTCCATCTGCGGGCTGTGCGAGGCGACGTCGACGTCGATCCAGCGGCAGAACCGGTCCCGCTGCTGCAGTTTGGTCATCAGCGCTTCGAGCACCTTGCGCTCGCCGGCGAGCACCGTCGAGCGGTAGCTGTTGCTCGCGGCGACGGCCACCTGCTGCTCGTGGCCGGCGATGAGCTCCTGCGCTTCGGCCATCGTGGTCTCGGTGACCATCATCGCCCCGCGGCCACGTACGCCACGCAGCATCCGGGCGCGGGCGCAGATCACCCGGGCGGCGTCATCGAGACTCAGCGCGCCCGCGACGTGGGCGGCCGCGGCCTCGCCGAGGCTGTGCCCGACGACAGCGGCGGGCTCGACACCCCAAGACCGCCACAGCGCCGCCAGCGCCACCTGAATGGCGAAGATCGTCGGCTGCAGGATGCCGATGTCTTTGAGCTTGGAACGCTCCTCAGGACCGTCCTGCGCGGCCAGTTCCTTGAGGATCGAGTGCCCCAAATGCGGGAACAGCGCGTTGTCGCAGGCGGCCAGGGCGTCGGCGAACACCGGCTCGTCGGCCTGCAGTTGTCGCGCCATTCCGTGCCACTGCGAGCCCTGGCCGGAGAACACGAACGTGACACCCGGGCCGGGCCGGCTCGGCACACAGTGGCCCACCGACAATCCGGGCCGTGACTCGCCCTGCCGGTACGCCGAGAGCGACTCGAACATCGCCGCCGGGGTGTCACCGACCACCGAGAGCCGGTAGTCGTGGTGGCCGCGGCGGGCACCGGCGGTGTAGCACAAGTCGGTCAGCGCGGCGCCGCCCATCAAACCGCCCGAGAACAAAGCCATCTCGTACTCGCCGACCAACGCGGTCAGCGCCTCCGGCGATCGTGCGGACAGCGCCAGCAGTTCGGCGCGCGGTGCCGCGGTGTCGTCGTAGTAGCTGCTGCGGGCCTGCGGGGCCTCGGTGAGCACGACGTGGGCGTTGGTGCCGCCGAAGCCGAACGAGCTGACCCCGGCGATCGCCCGGCTGCCTGACGGCCACGGGGTCAGCTTCTGGACCACCTCCAGCGGCAGGCGGTCGAATCCGATGTGCGGGTTGGGCTCGGTGTAGTTCAGGCTGGCCGGGATCTCCCGGTGCTGCAACGACAGCGCCACCTTGATCAGGCCGGCGATACCGGCCGCCGCCTCCAGGTGGCCGATGTTGGTCTTGACCGAGCCGACCAGGCAGCGACTGCCCTCCGGTCGGCCTTCGGCCAGTGCGGCGCCCAAGGCGTTGGCCTCGATGGCATCGCCGATCGATGTCCCGGTGCCGTGCGCCTCGACGTACTGGACCGCGCCAACCGGCAGGCCCGCCCGGCGGAACGACTCGGCGACCACGCCCTCCTGCGCCCGCCCGCTGGGAGCGATCAGGCCGTTGGTCCGGCCGTCGGAGTTGGTGGCACTGCCGCGGATCACCGCGTAGACCGGGTCGTTGTCCTCCAGCGCCTTGCTGAGCGGCTTGAGCACGACCACGCCGGCGCCCTCGCCGCGGACATAGCCGTCGGCGTCGGCGTCGAACGTCTTGCAACGGCCGTCGGGCGCCATCACCCGAGCCTTGGAAAAGTTGATCGCCAGTGCCGGCGACAGGATCACGTTCACCCCGGCCGCCAGCGCCATGTTGCATTCACCGTCACGCAGGCTGCGGCACGCCAAGTCGACGGCGACCAGCGACGACGAGCAGGCGGTGTCGATCGACATGCTCGGCCCGTGGAAGTCGAACGTGTACGACAGCCGGTTGGCGGCGATGCTCAGCGCGTTGCCGGTGCCGGTGTAGGCGTCGACGAGCTGCGGCTGACCCAGCCGCAGGAAGCCGTAGTCATTGGTGGAGATGCCGACGAAGACGCCGGTGCGGCTGCCGGCCAGCTCGTCTGGCACCTGGCCGGCGTCTTCCAGCGCCTCCCACGCCACCTCGAGCAGCAATCGCTGCTGCGGGTCCATCTGGGCCGACTCGCGCGGCGAGATCCCGAAGAACTGGAAATCGAACTGGTCGACCTGGCCCAGGAAGCCGCCGCGGCGGGTGACCGCGGTACCCGGAACCGACGGGTCGGGGTTGTAGAAGGCGTCGACGTCCCACCGGTCGGCCGGGACGTCACTGGTGGCGTCCGCACCGCCCGAGAGCAGCCGCCAGAAACCCTCGGGCCCATCAGCGCCCGGGAAGCGGCAGCCGATACCGACGATCGCGATCGGCTCGTCGGCGGCGGGCCGCTCGGTGCGCTCGGCAGCAGCCCCGGCGCTCGGGGCCGCCGGCGTCTTTGCAGCGACCCGGGCCAGATGCGCCGACAGGATGTCGATCGACGGGTATTCGTAGGCGACGGTGGGGGCCAGTTCGAAGCCCAGCCACGTCTCGAGGGCGCTGGAGAGCCGGACCGCGTGGATGGAGTCCAGTCCGTAGAACGCGAACGGCTTGGCCGGATCGATCTCGGCCAGCGGCAGCTCGAGGTCTTGCGACAGTCGCTCGATGAGCCAGGCGCTGATCTCGGACGCGCTGTGGGCGCCCGACTCGGTTCGCTCCGCCACCGGGGCCGGCTCGGCCTGGGCTTGCGGCTGCGCGGTGGCGGCCGCCGACGGCCACTGGGCCACCACCGGCAGTTCGCCGTCGAGGTACTGCTGTTTGCACGCACTGCGCTGGATCTTGCCGCTGGAGGTGGTGGGCAGCTGCAACGGCTGGACCAGCACGACGGCGTGGGTGCGGACCGAATGGTTCTGCGTGACCGCGGTGCGGATGACCTGCATGGCCTCGTCGGCCTGTTCGCCACTCAGCCGGCTCGGGTCCACTTCCTGAACCACGACCAGTTGCTCGGCCGCACCCGGTTCCGGGGCGATCGAGAACACCGCACCGCGGCCGCGCAGCAGCGCCGGGTCGGTGTTCTGAACGGTCAGCTCGATGTCGTTGGGGTAGTGGTTGGTGCCCCGGATGATGATCAGGTCTTTACGACGACCGGTGACGAACAATTCCCCGGAATGCAGGAATCCCAGGTCGCCGGTGCGCAGGAACGGGCCCTCACCGGTGTCGGCCAGCGTCGCGGCGAACGTCTCCGCGGACAGTTCCGGGGCGCCCCAGTAGCCGTGCGCGACGCTGCCGCCGGACACCCAGATCTCGCCGACCTGGTCGCCGGCGCACTCCAACCGGGTCTCGGGGTCGACGATGATCACCCGCTGGCCGCCGCGTGGCTTGCCGCAGCCGACCATGGTCGCCACGTTCGGATCGTCGGCGGCGACATCGATCACCCGGTTGTCGCCGAGCGCGACCCGGTCCACGTGCTGCACCATCGGCACCGGCAGGTCCGACCCGCCGGACACCAGCAGGGTGCCCTCGGCCAGTCCGTAGACGGGGTAGAACGACTGGGGCCGGAAGCCGGCCGGTGCGAACAACTCGGCGAACCCGTCCAGGGTGGCGGTGCGCACCGGTTCGGCACCACACAACGCTACCGACCAGTTGGACAGGTCCAGCGCCGCGCGCTCCTGCGGAGTGCTCAGCTCGACGCACAGGTCGAACGCGAAGTTCGGCGCGGCGGTGATCATGGCGCGATGCCGCGAGATGGCCTCCAGCCACCGCATCGGGCGTTTGATGAACGCCGTGGGCGGCATCAGGATCGAATGCCCGCCGACGTACATCGTGCCCAGCAATCCGCCGATCAGACCCATGTCGTGGTACGGCGGCAGCCAGAACACGCCGGTCACGTACGGCATGTTGGGATTCGCGCCCCAGGCCTCGGCGATGGTCGCCATGTTGTGCACCAGGTTGCCGTGGGTTAGCACGACTCCCTTGGGTGCGCTGGTCGACCCGGAGGTGTACTGCAGCATTGCGATGCTGTCGCCGTCGATCTGCGGCGCCACCCAGGCCGCCTCGCTGCTCGTGGCGTCGATGTCGGTGATGGTCCAGCGCAGTGCCTGCCCGCCGGGTAGGCCGTCGATCGCGGGCTTGATCTTGGGTTCGATCTCGCTGGTGGTCAGCGCGTAGCCGGGCTGGACATCAGCGATGATCGACTCGACACGCGGCAGCAGGTGTTCGCGCATCGGCGGATGCACCGGGATCGCGATGGCTCCGGCGTACAGACAGCCGAAGAAGCTGGCGATGAAGTCCAGCCCCGGGGGACACAACACCAGCACGCGTTGCCCGGACGCGCCCTGCCCCTGCAGGTCAGCGGCGATCTGGCGGGCGCGCCGGTCCAACTCGCCGTAGGTCGCCTGGCTGATTTCGTGCTCATCGCCGTCACGCGAGAAGGTGAAAGCCAAGTTCTCGCCGTACTGCGCCGCACGCTGCGTCAGCAGATCAACCAGCGTGCGCAAGGTGTGCGCCGTGTCGTCCGGCCCGCTCATCGATCGCGTCTCCCGTGTAACTGACGAAGTGTGGATTGGGCCCAAGGATTCCCACAGGCAACCTTGATTAAGGTTACCTTAAGAAGTCGGACGTCCAATTCGCGTAATTTTCGGCGACGACGACCCCGCCGAGCAAGTTAGGAGACCCCACCAAGGGGCTACCGGGGAGTGCCGCGGATTCAGCCCTCCAGCTTGTACCCGAGTCCGCGCACGGTAACCAGGTGCACCGGATTGGCAGGATCGGACTCGATCTTGGACCGAAGTCGTTTGACGTGGACATCCAATGTCTTGGTGTCGCCGACGTAATCCGCACCCCAGACCCGGTCGATCAACTGGCCGCGGGTCAGCACGCGGCCGGTGTTGCGCATCAGGTATTCGAGCAGGTCGAACTCCTTGAGCGGCAAGGTAATCTGCTCGCCGTTCACCATGACGACGTGCCGTTCGACGTCCATGCGCACCGGGCCGGACTCCAGCACACCCTCGCCCACGCCGCCCTCGTCGTCACCGCCGCGGCGCAGCACCGCCCGGATCCGGGCGATCAGCTCGCGGGCCGAATACGGCTTCGTCACGTAGTCGTCGGCGCCCAATTCCAGGCCGACGACCTTGTCGATCTCGCTGTCGCGGGCAGTGACCATAATCACCGGCACACTCGAACGCGCGCGCAGCTGCTTGCAGACGTCGGTGCCCGACATCCCCGGCAACATCAGATCCAGCAGCACGATGTCGGCGCCGGCCCGGTCGAATTCAGCCAGGGCGGCGGTTCCGTCGCCCACCACGGTGGCCTCGAAACCCTCTTTACGCAGCAAAAATGCCAACGGGTCGGCCAGTGATTCCTCGTCCTCAACGATCAAGACATGTGTCATCGACGCCGTCCCTCCCCGTAGCTACCCTCTGCGTCATCGACAGTGGGTCTCATCACTGCTCCTCCTTCTCTGGGTCCACACTGCCTTGGTATGCGGGAATCGCCAAGGTAAACGTCGAACCGGTGCCCGGCTGGCTCCACAACGTGATGGTGCCGTTGTGGTTGGCCGCCACGTGCTTGACGATCGCCAACCCCAGCCCGGTGCCCCCGGTGGCCCGCGAGCGGGCCTTGTCGCTGCGGAAGAACCGTTCGAACACGCGCTGCTGATCCTTGGGCGCAATGCCGATGCCACGGTCGGTCACGGCGATCTCGATGACCCCTTCCCGGCGACGCCGGCTGATCGAAACCGGTGAACCGTGCGGTGAGTAGGCGATCGCATTGGACACCAGGTTGGCCAGCGCGGTGACCAGCAGTGGTTCGTCGCCGAGCACACGCAGCCCGCTAGGGGCATCGGTGGTGATGGTGATCTCGGCGTTGTCGGCGGCCACCTTGTGCCGGGAGATCGCCTCGTTGACCACCGCGTCGACGTCGACGACGCCCAGGTCCGGCAGTGGGTCGGCGCCCTGCAACCGGGACAGTTCGATCAACTCACCGATCATGCTGGCGAGCCGGTTGGCCTCCACCAGCACTCGCTCGGCGAACGGCCGCACCGCTTCGGGGTCGTCGGCCGACGCCAGCAGTGCTTCGGCGAGCAGCCCCATCGCCCCCACCGGGGTCTTGAGTTCATGGCTGACGTTGGCCACGAAGTCGCGCCGGCTGGCCTCCATGCGGGCCTGCTCGGACTGATCGTCGACGATCACCACCGCGAACCGGCGGTCCTCCTCCGACAGCATGCGGGCATAGCCGCGCACCGCGGACAGATCCGACCGGGTGGCCCCGGGCGCCCGCTTGGCCACCGTCAGGTCGAAGACGACTTCCTCGTCGCCGGCCAGCGCGCGTTGTGCGGCCACCCAGGCCTCGTCGTCGAGCAACCGGCCGTGCACCAGTCCCAGCTCGGTGGCGCGCTCGTTGAGGTAGACGACGTCGCGGTGGGAGTCGACGACCGCGATCCCCAGCGAGGCGTGCGAAACGATCTGCTGCAGCATCTCCGCGACGGTGATCCCGGACCGTTCGGTCGCCGCCTTGCGGCGCCGCTCAGCCAGCCGCGGCGACAGCCAAACGCCGGCCGCCACGCCCGCCGCCAGGGCAGGAATCGCCGACGCTGCAGCAAGCGTCAGCGCCGAGGTCGCAGCCACGGCAAAATCGTACGCAGTCCGGCACCGTGAGCTGACCAGCGTTCGACCGTGACGTGCGCCGAATGTGAATTCAACGCGAAGATTTCACCCGGGCTCCACCCTGTATTCACACTGGGCGAGCCTAAAACCGCTACTTGGCGCCCTGGCTGGCCACCGCTGCCGCCCCGGCGGCGGCCGCCTCCGGGTCCAGATAGACGCCGCCGGCAACCTTCGGGCGCAGGTCGGCATCCAAGTCGTAGCGCAACGGGATGCCGGTCGGGATGTTCAGCCCGACCACGTCCTCGTCGGACATTCCGTCGAGGTATTTCACCAGCGCCCGCAACGAGTTGCCGTGCGCCGCGATCATCACCGTCTTGCCGCACCGCAGGTCCGGGATGACGACATCGGTGAAGTACGGCAGGAAGCGCGCCACCACGTCGGCCAGGCATTCGGTCAGCGGGCCGCCGCCGATGTCGGCGTAACGGGCATCGGTGTCCTGGCTGTAGCGGCTGCCGGCCTCGATCGGCGGCGGCGGAGTGTCGTAGCTGCGCCGCCACGTCATGAACTGGTCGTCGCCGTAGCGCGCTTTGGTGGCGGCCTTGTCCAGGCCCTGCAACGCGCCGTAGTGGCGCTCGTTGAGCCGCCAGGTGCGGTGCACCGGGATCCAGTGCCGGTCAGCGGCGTCCAGCGCCAGGTTCGCGGTGGTGATCGCCCGGCGCAGTAGCGAGGTGTAGAGCACGTCCGGCAGCAGGTTGTGCTCAACCAGCAACTCACCGGCACGGACTGCCTCGGTACGGCCCTTGTCGGTCAGGTTGACGTCCATCCAACCGGTGAACTGGTTGCTGGCGTTCCATTCGCTTTCGCCGTGGCGCAGCAGCACCAGGGTGGCAGTGTCAGACATGGGCGTCAGTGTCTCACGGGCACCAATGCGGGTTACCTTCGAAGGAAGGTCCGGTGACCGGGATCGGGGGTGTGCTGGTGCAGCTTCCTTGCTTGCGGCCGGTCCGCCACCTCCTCGCCGCCGCACTGCTGACGATCGCGGCGGTGGGGCTGACCGTGGCATCTCCGGAAGCGGCCGCCAAGCCGTGCGCCGACGTCGAGGTGATCTTCGCCCGCGGTAGCGACGAGCCGCCCGGCGTCGGCAAGGTCGGGCAGGCATTCGTCGACGCCCTGCGCTCCGCGCTCACCGATCGGTCGATGGTGGTGTATCCGGTCAACTACGCCGCCGCCAGCGGTTTTTCCAGCGGTCTCGATTTCGACCGAAGCGTGATCGCCGGGATCCGCGACGAGGTCAGCCACATCGAGTGGACGGCGCTGGACTGTCCGGATACCCAGATCGTGCTGGGCGGCTACTCCCAGGGCGCGGCCGTCACCGGCTATGCGACAGCGCAGTCGGTGCCGGCCGGGTTGCCGGACGAGCTGGTGCCGGATCTACCGCGACCGATGCCTGAGGTGGTGGCCGACCACGTCGCGGCGGTGATCCTGTTCGGGAAGCCGTCGGCCACGTTCATCCGGCGCTACGACGCGCCGCAGGTCAGGGTCGGCCCGCTCTACGCGGCCAATACCCGCGAGTATTGCGCTCACAATGACGCCGTCTGCGACGGCACCGACGGCCTCCCGCTCGGGCATATGGATTACCCGACGAACGGCATGCCGGCCGATGCCGCGGCGTTCGCCGCCCGCCGCATCGAAACCAACTCAGATCGAGGCGTCACCCTGCACTGATCGGTCGCTGACGAGACCAGAACCCGTCGCAATACCCGCAGTGCTTCAACCTGCGTTGTCGGCGTCACCGTCGCTGTCGATCAAATGCTCGAACGCCCGCAGGTTCTTCAGCGACTGCCCGGTGGACACCCGCCACTCCCATTCCTTCTGGATCGAGGTGGCAAATCCCAACTCCAGCAACGTATTGAAGTCGAAGTCGACGGCTTCGAGCACCTGCCCGAGCACCCGGTCGATCTCCTCGGCGGTCACCGACGTCAGCGCCATCCGGCCGACCAGGTAGATGTCGCCGACGTTGTCCAAGGTGTAGGCCACCCCGTACAGCCGGCGGTTGCGCTTGAGCAGGTAGCGGTAGACCCCGGCGTGGTTCTCGTCGGGCTGACGACAGACGAACGCCTCCACGCGCACCGAGTGCTCGCCGATGCTGAGGATGGTGTTGGTCTTGAGTTTGCGCTCGCCGGGCAATTCCACGATCAGCCCCGGCAGCCCGCCGTGGGAGCCCGGCGTCGGCGAGTAGGTCAGCTCGGCCGCCTGCAGCGTGCTCTCGATGAGCTCCTGGACGTCGCCGCGGTTCACGCGCGTGCCCCGCGCCGAGTCGGCCAGCGGCGGGGCCGGCGCGTCGCTCCGAGCACCCGCATCCGCCCACCCCGGGCCGAGCCGAAGTCTTCGATCGCATGGGTGTAGCTGGCCAACTGGGCGTCCACGGTGCGCTCCCAGGAGAACTGCGTCGCGTGGCTGACCGCGGCCCGGCGCATCGCCCAACCGCGGGGCCCGGAACTCAGCCGCAGCAGCTCGTCGAGGGCGCTCGCCCACGCCTCGATCCCGTGCCCGTCGACCAGTCGCCCGGTGACCCCGTCGCGCACCGCCACCGGCAATCCACCGACGGCCGCGGCGACCACCGGCGTCCCGCACGCCTGTGCCTCCAACGCGACCAGACCGAACGATTCGGAGTAACTGGGCACCGCCACCAGGTCGGCGGCCTGGAACAGCGTCGCCAGATCCTCGCGGGACTGCGGCGGCAGGAACGTCACCCGGTCACTGATACCCAGTTCGGCCGCCAGCCGAACCAGACCGCCCGGCGCCGCCAATCCGCTGCTGCCCGATGGTCCGCCGGCCACCACCACACGAACCCCGGGCAGTTTCGCGGCCGCCCGCAGCAGGACGTCGGGCGCCTTGAGCGGCTGGATCCGGCCGACGAACGCCACGATCGGTTCGGTCGGCGACAACCCCAACGCCTCCCGGGCCACCAGCTTGTCGCCGGGCCGGAACACCTGCAGGTCGACGCCCGGGTGCGCCACGTCGATCCGGCGCGGGTCCGCCTCGTGCAGTGCGATGAGTTGCTGCGCTTCGTCGTCGGTGTTGACGATCAACCGGTCCGCGGCATCGACGACCTGCTGCTCACCGACCGTGCGCAGCGGCGGCTCCGGGGTGTCCCCGGCGGCCAGGGCGGCGTTCTTCACCCCGGCCAGGGTGTGTGCGGTGTGCACCAGCGGCACCGCCCACCGATCCGCAGCCAACCAGCCGACCTGACCCGACAGCCAGTAGTGCGAATGCACGACGTCGTAGTAACCGGGCTCGTGGGCTGCCTCGGCGCGCAGCACCCCGGCGGCGAACGCGCACAGCTGAGTGGGCAGGTCGTTCTTGTCCAGACCCTCGAACGGCCCGGCCACCACGTTGCGCACCAGGACGCCGGGCGCGACGTGGGCCACCGGCGGATCGGCCGACGACGTGGCGCGGGTGAACACTTCCACGGCCACCCCGCGGCGCGCCAGATGCAGCGCGCTCTGCAGGACGTAGACGTTCATTCCGCCGGCATCGCCGGTGCCGGGTTGAGCCAGCGGCGAGGTGTGTACCGACAGCAGCGCTACCCGGTGCACGTCGGATCGGATGCCTCCGCCCCCTCCGATGCCATAGCCCACCCCGCCATCTTTACAGGTCCGATCAGGCGGACACGTCCGGGACCACGCGGGCGACCGGACCGCGGGAGCGGCGCATCGCGCCGACCGGATCGGCGTAGAGCCCGCCCAGTGACACCGTGCCGGCACCGGCTTCCTGGACCCGGTTGCCGAACGCGGTCACCCGCAGGCTCCGTCCCGACAGCACCGAACGCTGCGTGAACGCCCGCTCCACCTCGGCCATGCCCTCCGGGTATTCGGTGAACCCCTGGCCGCCGACCACCAGGTCATCGGGGTTGAGTACGTCACGCAACAGCGCCACCGCTTCGCCCAGCGCACGGGCCCGCTCGGTCAGCAGTGCCACCGCCCGCTGGTCGCCGCCGCGCGCCTCGCGCACCAGAGTGGTCACCGCCGCCGACACCGCCCCGCTGCCCTCCGGAAGGAGCCGTAGCCGGCGAGCCGCGGCCAGCACCGCCTCATCGCTGACGGTTGATTCCAGATGCCCGGAGCCCCCGAGCAGCTCCGAATACACCGGCAGGCCGGCGATCGTGCCGGGACCGCTGGCCGGGCTGTGCACCCGCCCGCCGATCACCAGGGCGTAGCCGACCGTTTCCCGGGCATAGACGTAAAGGCTGGTGGTGCTGTTCGCCGTCGGCCGCCGCACCCCGAACAGCAGTTCCGCCCCGGCCATCGCGTCCACGTGGGAGGCCACCGACACCGGCAGGCCCAGCTCCTCGGCCAGCACCGGCCCGACCGGCGCCGCGGTCCAGCCCAGCCGCGGGTGATCGACATGGCCTGTGGCCCCGTCCACCGCGCCACCGGTCGCCACCCCGACCCACAGCGGCCGGCGCTTCTGCCAGCGGGTCAGATACCGGCTGGCGCTGGCCGCCAGCGACGCCAGCGCCGCCGTCGCACCATTGTTCGGGGTCGGGGTCTCGACGACGTCCAGGGTGCGGCCGAGCAGGTCGGTGGCCACGATGCTGGTGGTCTTGGCCCCGATGTGCAGGCCCAGGGTGAGGAACGGTTCGTGGTTGACCACCACCGGCCGACGCGGCCGCCCGATCGCCCCGGACGTGGCCAAGTCGGCACGCTCCAGCAGCAATCCGGCTTCCAGCAGGGCACTGACCTGGCGGTTGACGGTGGCGACGCTCAGCGAGGTGGCGCCGGCGATGGCCTCACGGGCGACCGGGCCGTGCTGGCGTACCGCGGCGAAGACTTCGGCACCGGCACTGTCGGCCAGTTGCAGGGCCGGGGCTACCACGCGCGGGTGGGAGCGGAGCCGGCCGTTCCGGTGGCTGGCCAGGTGAGCGGTGAGAGAGGTAGTACGCACGCGATGTCCTTGTCTGGAGAAAAATCCCAATACGGGCCGTTTACGCCTACGACCCGGCGGATTCTCCTAAGGAGCGCTACTCGCAGCAGGTCAGGCGCAGCAACATGCGCGACAACACGCGCCGTGGGCGACCAGACAGACCGCTGTCAGAAAGCGGGCACTGCGAGACATAGCTGAGAATCTATCACGATCACTAAGGTTGTGGCGATGACGACATCTGCGCGCGATCAGCGCATTGCCGTGGTCACCGGAGCCAGCTCGGGCATCGGCGAGGCGACCGCGAGAACTCTTGCCGGACAAGGTTTTCACGTCATCGTCGTGGCTCGTCGCGCCGATCGGCTCGCCGCGCTGGCCGAGGAGATCGGCGGTACCGCGGTAGTGACGGATGTCACTGACCCGGTCGCCGTCGACGCACTGGCCGAGGCGTGCGACCAGGTCGCCGGTTCGATCAATGTGCTGGTCAACAATGCCGGCGGAGCCAAAGGACTGGCATCGGTGGAGGCGGCCGACCTCGATCACTGGCGCTGGATGTGGGAGACCAACGTGCTGGGCACCCTGCATGTGACACGCGCGTTGCTGCCGAAACTGGTCGCCTCCGGTGACGGCCTGGTGATCACGGTGACCTCGATCGCGGCGTTCGAGATCTATGACGGTGGCGCCGGCTACACCTCAGCTAAACACGCCCAGAGCGCACTGCACCGCACGCTGCGGGGCGAACTGCTGGGAAAGCCGGTGCGGCTCACCGAGATCGCCCCCGGGATGGTGGACACCGAGTTCTCCCTGGTGCGTTTCGGCGGGGACCGGGAGCGGGCCGACGCCGTCTATTCCGGTCTGACCCCGCTGACGGCGGCCGACATCGCCGAGGTGATCGGGTTCGTGGCCTCCCGGCCGCCACACGTCGACCTCGACCAGATCGTCATCCGTCCCCGCGACCAGGCATCGGCGACCCGGGCTAACCGCCGGGTGGCGGACTCGGATTCGGACTCGGGCTCGTCGTAGTCGTGGGCGTGCCCGACAGTGTCGGCGCGTCGGTCGGGGTGGCCGGCGCGGTGCTGGGCAGCGAGGTCCGGGGTGGTTCGGAATTCGACAACGCCGACATCGAGACCCAGGTGTCCCAGTCCACCGCCCAGTCCCAGATATCCCCGTCGGCGTAGGACAGCTCGATCGAGCTGCCGGTCACTTCGACGGGGTCGCCGTAGATCGCGCTGTGGAAGTACTGCTCGGCGTCGTCTGTGGACAAGTTGATGCAGCCGTTGGTGACATTGGTGTTGCCCTGAGCGCCCGCACTGGCCGGGTTGGCGTGGATGAACTCGCCGTTGTTGGAGATGCGGACCGCCCAGCGCTCATGGATGTTGCTGTAGCCGGCGGCCGGGTTGGACATGTAGAAGTCCGCGTACTTCTCGCTCACCACGTGGATGCCGTTGCGGGTGACGTTGCGCGGCTTGTCGGCTTCCCCGTAGCTGCAGGGGAAGTCCATGATCACGCCCTCGTCGCGGATCACCTGTATGCGGTGCGAGGAGACTTCGGCGCGCACCAGCTGACGCCGTCCGATAGAGAAGTCCAGCGACATGTCCTGTGCCCCGTAGGCGCCGTCGCCGAACGCCAGGCCGTACAGCTTGGCGCTGACTCGGACGGTGGTTCCAGCCGGGAAATAGTCGCGGCTGCGCCAGTGCACCCGGGCGCCCTGCACCTCGTCGGGCAACCAGGCCCAGCCGCCTTGCACCGGCGGCTCGGTGACGACGGTCAGGGCCCGCTCGACAGCAGCCTTGTCGGCGATCGGTCCGTCGAACTGCAGGATCACCGGCGCGGCGACCCCTACCGTCTGGCCATCGGCCAGCTGAAAGCCGCCATCGATGACGGCGGTGGGCGCGACCGTGGTGATGCTGCCGGTGACCGGCACGGCGTTGCCGTCGTGGCCCACCACCGACCCGCTCCAGGTGTAGACCGAGTCATAGCCCAGCGGTTCGGTGACGGTGTAGCGCGTGCGCTCCCGATTGAAGGTCCCGGCGAGCACCTTGCCGGCCGGGCTGGTCAGCGCAACCCGTTGAAACCAGCCGTCGCGGACCGTGACGGCGACGGCAGCGGTGGGCAGCACGTCGGCCACCGTTCCGTGTTCCAGGGCGGGCTCGAACGTGAGGGCGGGCGCAGACTGCGGCGCCTTCTCGGCGCTCGTCCCGGGCCGGCCGAAACATCCCGCCAGAGTGGTCGGCGCCACAACCCCGGCAGCCAGCGCAGCCAATGCACGTCGCCGGTTCAGGGTCACGGCATTCCAAGATACCGGCCCAGCCGCCTGACCACCTGCGATGCTGCTTACACCTGGTTTACAGCGCGCACCCGACGAGCACCGGCTCGGGATGCAAGGTGATGCCGAACGCCTCGTGCACCCCGTCCCGCACGACGCGAGCCAGGCCCACAATGTCGGCGGAGGTGGCGCCGCCCCGATTGGTCAACGCCAACGCATGTTTCGTGGACAGTCGGGCACTCGCCCCCGCACCCGGATAGCCCTTGCCGAAACCGGCCCGCTCCACCAGCCAACCGGCCGCCAACTTCACGCCGCCGGGGGCTTCCCAGTGCGGCACCGAGCCGCTCTCCCGATCCGCCAGGGTGCGGTAGACATCTTGGGGCACTACCGGATTGGTAAAGAACGAGCCAACACTCCAGGTGTCGTGATCGCTCGCGTCGAGCACCATGCCCTTTGCCGCCCGTAGCGCGAGCACCGCAGCGCGGACCGCAGCCGGGTCGGCCCGCTCGCCGTCGGCGGCCTGCAGCGCGGCGGTCAACTCGCCGTACCGCAACGGCGCGCTGCGCCCGCCCGCGTCCAGTTCGAATTCCACCTCCAGCACCACCGCCGCATCCGAGTGCTTGAGCACACTGGTGCGGTAGCCCAGCCCCAACTCGGCCGCCGGTGTCCAGCGCACCTCGCCGGTGCGTCGATCCAGCAGCAGAACCCGGGTCAGGCGGTCGGCAACCTCCACACCGTAGGCCCCGACGTTCTGTACCGGGGTGGCGCCGGCCGAGCCGGGAATGCCCGACAAACACTCCAGCCCGCCCAGGTTCGCAGCGACCGCGTACGCGACGACGTCGTCCCAGACCGCGCCCGCTTCGGCCCGCAGCAGATTGCCGTCGATGGTGATGCCGGCATTGGCCAGCACCACCACGGTCAGGTCCTCGAGGTCGTCGGCGATCAGCACGTTCGAGCCCCCCGCCAGCAGCAGCGGGCGGTCACCGGCCGTGTCGAGTTCGCCCAGCGTTGCCACGATCTGCTCGGTGTCGGTGCAGGTGATGACGCGTCGGGCGACCGGTCCCACCCGCAGGGTGGTCAACGGCGCCAGCGGTACCGCCTCAGCGACACGCGCGCCCGCGAACTCGGAACCCGCCACGGCCGGTAACGGTAGCGTGACCAGCTATGCCGCGTACATTCACGCTCTCCGAGCACTACCCGGCAACCGTCGAGCAGGTGTACGCAGTCTTCGCCGACGAGCACTACTGGCGGGCCCGGCTGGCCGACTCCGGAGCCGATGTCGTGGCGTTGGACTCGATGACCGTCGGCCCCGATGGCGGCGTCGACGTCGCCACCACCCAGGGCATTCACCGGGAGAAGTTGCCCGCGCTGGCGGCCCAGTTCCATCCCGGCAACCTGGACGTGGCACGGCATGAGACATGGCGTCCGGTGCACGACGGGAAGGCCCACGCCCAGGTGACCGGCAAGGTCGTCGGTGCACCGGCCAAGCTGTCCGGCGACGCGGTGCTGGCGCCGGCGGCCGGCGGTTGTGAGTTGCGACTGACCGCGACGGTGCAGGTCGATATCCCGCTGGTGGGCGGCAAGATCGAAAGCTTCATCGGCGGGCAGTTGGCCGAGCTGATGACCACCGAGCAACGGTTCACCGCGACGTGGTTGAGGCGCGGCGGCGCAACACCGACGGAATAGGCTGGATCCATGCGGATTGCGTGTGCGCAGATACTCAGCGGCACCGACCCGGCCGCGAATCTGCAACTGGTGACCGATTACACCGAGCGGGCCGCCGAGCAGGGGGCGTCGCTGGTGGTGTTCCCGGAGGCGGCGATGTGCCGGTTCGGGGTACCGCTGGGCCCGGTTGCCGAGCCGCTCGACGGGCCGTGGGCCACGCAGGTTCGCGCAGTCGCCGCGCGAGCTCAGATCACCGTTGTCGCGGGGATGTTCACCCCGGCCGTTGATGGACGCGTCGCCAACACACTGCTGGCCGTCGGCCCGGGAACCGACACGCACTATCACAAGATCCACCTGTACGACGCCTTCGGTTTCACCGAATCACGCACGGTGGCACCGGGATTCGAGCCGGTGGTGATCGACGTCGACGGCGTCGGTGTCGGACTGTCGACCTGCTACGACATCCGATTCCCGGCGCTGTACACCGAGCTGGCCGACCGCGGCGCGCAGCTGATCGCGGTCGGCGCCTCGTGGGGCGCCGGCCCGGGGAAACGGTCCCAGTGGGAGCTGTTGGCCCGGGCTCGGGCGCTGGATTCGACCAGCTACGTCGTCGCGGTCGGGCAGGCCGACCCGGGCGGTCCGGCGGATTCCTCCGGCGCGCCGACCGGAGTGGGCCACAGCATGATCACCTCACCGTGGGGTGAGGTGATCGCCGAAGCCGGTGCCGCGCCGCAGCTATTGGTCAGCGATGTCGACCTCGACGCGGTCTCCGCCGCCCGCCGGACGCTGGCCGTGTTGGGCAATCGTGCGGCCTTCCTTCAGGTCGGTAAGGCAGAATCGCGCGGGTGAGCAATCCGCCCGGACCTCCCCAAGACGAGTCACCCTGGGCTCGCCCCACCGGCCAGCCCGAGCCCCAAGGCGGCGCTACGCCGCCCCGTCCGCCGGAACCGTCCGCCTCGCCCACCCAGCAGATGCCGGCGGGTCGGCGTGAAGAGGCCACCACCCGGATTCCCGCGGCACCTGCACAACCTCCGGTGCCGCCGCAGGCCCCGGCGCCCGCGCAAGGCGCCGTGCCGCCGCCCACCGACCCGGTGCCGCAGCCGCCTCCGGCACCTGCCGGCGAGGCGCCCACCACCGTGATCGAAGCCCCGGCTGCCCCGTCGCGGTCGGCTTCGGTACTGCGTGACCCGCTGGCTCTGGTGCTGATCTTGGTGACAGTGATCGCGCTGGCGCTGGCCGGGTTGATCGGCGCCGAGCTGATCGCTCGCCGTATCGGCGACAGCAAGGTGGCCAAGGCAACCGAGTGCGTGGTGAACGACAAGGCGAGTGCCTCGTTCGGGGTGACGCCGCCGTTCCTGTGGCAGCACATCACCGGCAACTACACCAATATCTCCATCCACACCGCGGGAAATCAGGTCAAAGACGCCAAGCAGATGACGGCCGACTTGAGCATCTCCGATGTCGATCTGCACGGCAGCGGCGACTCGCGGGGCACCATCGGTTCCCTGCAAGCGACGTTGACCTGGCCGTCGGCCGGCATCAAAGAGACCGTCCAGAACATGGTGCCGATCCTGGGCAACCTGGTCTCCGACCTCAAGACCAACGCGGCCGACGGCACCGTGGAGCTGCGGGGTGCATTCGGTCTGGCCACCGTTGTGGTCAAACCCGAAGTCGTCAACGGAGGCCTGTCCCTGCAGGTGCAGAAGCTGACCGGCCTGGGCGCCCTGACCCTGCCCCGTGAATCGCTGCAGCCCGAGTTGGACAGGTTCGCCACGGAGCTTACGAAGCGCTATCCACTCGGTCTACGCGCCGACGGCATTGAGGTCACCGACACCGGCGTGGTGGCGCGGTTCTCCACCCACAACGCCTCGATTCCGCGGACGGATGACCCCTGCTTCGAGCATCTGTAACCTTGCACAATGAGCGCACCCGGACCCACACATCGGTTTTCCGGCCTGCCGGCGATCATGCTGGCCTTGACCGCGGTGCTCGCAATAGCACTGGTAGGAATGCTCGGCGGTGAGCTTTACGCCCGCCACCGCGCGAACACCTTGGTGGCCGACGCCGTCCAATGCGAGGCGCAGGACAGCGCCACCGTGTCCTTCGGGACCACTCCCCCGGTGCTGGCCCAGTACTTCAACGGCGAGTACTCCCACATCTCGGTCAAGACCGCAGGCAACCAGATCCGGCAGGCCAAGGGCATGCAGCTCGACCTGGACATCCGCAACGTCAAGCTGAACAAGGACAAGAAGGACTCAGACGCTTCAGCCTCGAAGGGCACCATCGGATCACTGGACGGCACCATCACCTGGCCGGCCGACGGCATCAAGCAGTCGATTCAAGACGTTGTTCCGATGATCGGCAGCATCGTCACCGGCAGTGTCACCGCCGATCCGGGCGCCGGCACCGTCCAACTCAAGGGCCTGCTCAACAAGGCGACCGTCAAGCCGCAGCTGGTGAACAACGGGCTGTCGCTGCAGGTGGTCGACCTGGAGGCGCTGGGGCATGATCTGGACACCGACACCGTGCAGCGCCGCCTCGACGAACTCACCGCCAAAGTGACGAATGATCTTCCGCTGGGCATACACCTCGACAGCGTGCAAGTCACCGATTCCGGTGTGGTGGTGAAATTCTCGACCCAGAATGCCGCCATCGAGCAGGGGTCGTCGTCGAGCCAGTGCTTCGACTCGTTGTAACGCGTCAGTTCCGGGCGAGCCGGAAGTATCCGTAGAGGTAAGCGTCGGTGTCGGCCGCGTCGGATCCCGGGGTGCGATTGAAGCCCGCGACCAGGATCAGGTCGTCGTTGAACCAACGCCGAAGCCCGCCGTTGTGCCCGTACACGCTGTATTCGATGGCGAAGTCGGTAGCGAAACCATCCGCCGTCAGCGCGTAGCCGGACGGCGCGAGCTCCGGCCCGACGAAGTGCCGCAACGCATCCCACACCAGTGGGACACCGGATGCGAGAAACCGTTCGTCGGCCACCCGGTAGCCGGGCGCTATGCCGTCGGCGAATTCGCGCAACTGCTTCTCGGCGCCGGCGTGATCGGGCACCGATGTGACGGGAATGTCGGCGCTCTGGGCGTACACCCGAATGTCACCCAGCGCGGGCGGTGCAGCGCTTCGGTAGTGCCAGAAGGCATATCCGGCAAGGACCGTGACGGCTCCCATGACCACCGCTGCGCTTATCACCATCGCCTTGCTTGCCTTCATCCGAGTGAACCGATGTTGACGCCCGCCATCGGGTGCGTGCCGAGGGGACCGGGCAGCCCGGACCCGATCAGGTCGCCGAGCCGCACGGTGACCAGCGCATCGGGGGTGTCGATCGGCGTGCCGGTATTGGTTTCCCAGGGATTCCGCAGCGTCACCATGGCGTCGCTGCCGGTACCGCTGATGCCTTCGACCACATAGACATGACTTTGCGTCAACGGTGCTCCCTCAGGAGAAGTCGAGATCGTCACCGGCTGATGATTGGCCAACGCCCCGGAAATCGCTTGGTCGATATGCTGATTGGTGAACCAGACGTTCTGCGGGTTGATCACGGTGCCGCGGTTGCCGGTCAGCGCCTCCATCGCATCCTTGGCGTAGCCACCCTGCCCGATCCCCGCGTCGTTGCCGAGGGCGTCGGCGAGATCCCGGCCCGGGTACTTGAGTTTCGCGTACGCCGACTCCAGCACCGTCGGCCACAACGCCGCATCGGGCCGGCCATTGTCGAGCCAGCTCGCGCCGTTGTGTTTGATGTCGGTGTCGATGTCGGCCTGCGTGACGCCGATATGCTTCCACTCCCGCCCGTCCCAGAGGGTGACGTCGAAAGTCCCCGTCTGGTCGTCGAATTGAATGCGATCTTTAATCCACTGTGGGTTGGCGTTGGCGATGGCACCCATGGTGGCGTCTAGATAGCAGTCCCCGACGCTGTCCTGCTTCACGTCGGCGGCGGTCGGGTCATGAGGGTAGAGATCGTTGGCGGTCCACCGGTGTTGGCCACCGCGCGTATCGATCGGGGGAGACAGCGGCGCGCCGTCACCCAGCGGATACCGCAGCGACCGCAGCGTCCCCGTCCTGCTCGCACTGTCAGCGGAAACCTCGTCCACCACCCGATGGATCTCCCTGGCCTTGGTGGCCAGGAAGGCCTGGAATTGCCGAGCGCCCGCGGGGGTGTCCAAGCCCAGTACGCCTCGTCGGGCCACGACGTCGCTGATCTCGACCTCAATGGCGTCCAGGCGCCGGCGCCCCCACGCCGCCTTTCGGCAGGCCCCACCCAGCGCCTCGGCGAAAGTCCGATCCACCTCGACCGCGGTGGCGAGACGCTGCATTAGATTCTGCTCGCGCGCACGCGCGGCGTCGGCGAACGCACCACGCACATCGGGCATAGCCGCAAAGGTTATCGGCGCTCTGCCGGCTTGGGTAGTCACCCAAGCCGCGCTACCCCAGGCCGTCGAGCACCGCCCGCGTGCCGGACAACCCCAGCCGAGTCGCCCCGGCCTCGATCATGGCCAGCGCGTCCGCCGTTGTGCGGATACCGCCGCTGGCCTTGACCCCCAACCGGCCACCGACGGTGTCGGCCATCAGCGACACCGCGTGCATGCTTGCCCCGCCGGAAGGATGGAATCCGGTGGAGGTCTTCACGAAATCCGCGCCGGCGTCTTCGGCGGCCCGGCAGGCAGCGACCACAGCCGCGTCGCCGGCGAACTCCAGCAGCGCGGCGGATTCGATGATCACCTTGAGCACCGCCTGGGGCACCGCGGCGCGCACGGTCGCGATATCGCCGCCCACCGCGGCAAAATCACCCGCCAGTGCCGCGCCGACATCGATGACCATGTCGATCTCGGCCGCTCCGTCCGCGGCGGCCAGTGCCGCCTCCTGAGCTTTGACCACCGACAGATGCTTGCCGGACGGGAAGCCGGCAACCGCGGCGATCGGGACGCCGGAGGGGTTGGCTCCAGCGGCTATGGCCACCATGGACGGCGATACGCAGACCGCGGCGACACCGAGCTCGGCGGCTTCGGCGACGACGGCGACCACCTGGGCCGCGGTGGCTTCGGGTTTGAGCAGGGTGTGGTCGACCAGTTTGGCCACCCGGTCGCGGTCCCATCGGGTGGTGAGCATCAGAAAGCCTCCTCGGCGGCACCAGGATTGCATCCGGATTCGAGCATCGTCACGTTGTCGACGACGGGGCGCCACGGCTCGAGATTCCAGCTGGTCTTGCCGGGTCGGGCGAACTCGGCATAGCTGAAGTGGCAGAGGAACTGGTCGCGCATGCCGGGGGTATCGGCATCGGGAGCGCTGGCGAGCACCTCGCTCCAAGCCTGTTCACCCGCGGCATCGGTGTCGAGCCGCAGCGCCGCCGCCCGCGCAGCGGGAGTCGGATACACCCGCAGGCTGGACTGGCCGTCGTAGCTGACCCACTCGGTGTGGTCGACATAGCCGAACAACCCGGTCTCGGCGGTGGCCGGCGCCGCACCCAGCACCGCGGCCGCGGCACCCAAGGCGGCAATGACGAACGCACGCGGCATGGGACTAGTGGGACTTGCCTTGGACCTCAAGGAGTCGGGGCCGCACGTCCACCAGGTAGACCCCGGCCGCGCAGGCCGCGATCGCCATCCCCATCACCTGCAACACCAATGCCAGCAGCCCGCACACCCCGAGGATCACCAGCCAGACCGGCTTGGTGAGCTTGTCGGCGGCGGTGTAAGCGTCGGAGCGTTGCATCGCCGCGTGGACGAAGGCGTACACCGACGTCGCGAAGACGGCGATCTGCAAAACGCCAAGGACGGTACCCACCAGGTTCGCAGCGATCACGCTGCAAGCCTAGGCGGGCACCGTCCCGGGCGTCGAACTGCGACTACTTCTGGGTGACCTTCTTGGCCGGAGCCTTCTTAGCAGCCGGAGCCTTCTTGGCCGGAGCCTTCTTGGCCGGGGCCTTCTTGGCGGCCGGAGCCTTCTTGGCCGGAGCCGGCGCGGGCTCGTCCTTCTTGGGCAGCTCGATGCCGACCAGCTTGGCGGCGCGCTCGCCGACCTCGCGGGTCTGCGACGCGACGTTGCCCAGCACCTCCTGGGTCAGCTCGACGGCCTGGTCGACGTAGCCCTCCACCTGCGCCGAGGCGTCGTCCAGACCGGACTGGCTGCGCAGCCGCACCAGCGCGGCCTCACCGCGCGCCACCAGATCGTTGTACCGGTCGCTGGCAGCCTCCACGTAGCCCTCGGCGGCCTTGCGCAGCTCGTCGGCGGTGAAGCGCTCCCGCAGTTCGGCGAGCTGCTCGGGCAGCTCCTCCTGCAGCTTGTTCAGGCGAGCGCGGCTCTCCTCAACCCGGGTGCTGGCGTCTTCGCGGGCTTCGCCGGCACGATCGCGCAAGTTGGCGACGAGGTCGTTCACGGTGGCCAGCGCCAGGTCGGCGGCGCCGAGCGCGGCGAGCAGGGGGGCCTTCAGTTCTTCGATGGTCGGGTTCTCGGCCATGTCGGGTTCCTTTCGGGTTGAAATCGTGCGTAGGTAATTCGGTCAGGAGAACGACAGAGGATCAGTCAGGTGGCGTCTCCTCACCGTCGGCTTCGTTCTGCTGGACGAAGGAGGTGTAGATGTCGAGCAGAACCTGCTTTTGCCGTTCCGTGATCGCTGCATCGGCAATGACGGCGTCACGGACCTCGCTCTTCTCGCTCGGCTCCAAAATTCCCGCCCGGACGTAGAGCACCTCGGCGGAAACCCTTAGGGCCTTGGCGATCTGGTTGAGGACGTCAGCGGAAGGCTTGCGCAGTCCACGTTCGATCTGGCTCAGATACGGGTTGCTGACGCCGGCCTTGTCGGCCAGCTGACGCATGGACACCTGCGCGGCTTCGCGCTGGGACCGAATAAAGCTACCGATATCCGCCGCAGCCGTGGAGACCACTGCGGTGAGCTTGTCATCCTGCGACACCGGTGACCCCTTTCGTGGACTGGCGAGTGCTGACACGTGCCACGATACGGCCCAGTGCTAACTTTTGCAAGCACTTGCTAGCGCAGGTCAGAACATAAGTTGAGCTATGGCGTAGATCGCCAGGCCGGCCAGCGCGCCGACCACGGTCCCGTTGATCCGGATGAACTGCAAGTCCCGCCCCACGTGCAGTTCGATGCGCCGGCTCGCCTCGGCGGCATCCCAGCGCTCGATGGTCTCGGTGATGATCGCGGTGATCTCCACCCCGTAGTGGCCCACCAGGTGTTGCGCCGCCCGCACGATCCAGTTGTCGACCTTGTCGCGCAATTCGGCCTTGTCGCGCAACGACTCTCCGACCTGAACCACCGTCGAGGCCACCCGGGTCCGCAGCGCGCTGGACGGGTCGTCGACACCCTCGAGCACCAGCCGCTTGAGCGTCCGCCAGGCCGTGGCCGCGGCATTGGCGACCTCCTCGCGGGCCATCAACTGCTCCTTGACCGCATCGGCCTTCGCGATGGTCGCCTGGTCGTGCTGCAGATCGTCGGCGAACTCGAACAGGAATCGGGTCGCGCTGCGCCGCAATTCGTGATCAGGATTACGCCGCACCTTGTCGGTGAAATCCATCAATTCACGGTGGATGCGGTCACCGACCAGGTGGTCGACGAACCGCGGCGACCAGGTCGGCGAATCGCGCTCCACCACCCGCTGGATGACTTCACCGGCATTCAGCGACCACTGGAAGGCCCGGTCGGCCAGCAGCTGGATCAGCGCCTCCTGCCGGTTCTCCGCCAGCAGGGAGCCCAGAACCCGGCCAACCGGCGGACCCCAGTGCGGCTCGGCGATGCGCTGCACGATCATCCGGTCGATCACCTCCTGCACGTCGTCGTCGCGCAGCATCTCGATCAGGACCCGCAGCACGGTCGCGGTCTCAGCGGCCACCCGCTCGGCATGCGCCGGCTCCGAGAGCCACTTACCCACCCGGCCGGCGATCTGCGCGTCACGCAGCTTGGTCTCGATCACCGGCGGTGACAGGAAGTTCTCCCGCACGAAGGTGCCCAACCCCTCCCCGAGCTGGTCCTTCTTGCGCTTGATGATCGCGGTGTGCGGAATGGGGATGCCCAGCGGATGCTTGAACAGTGCGGTGACCGCGAACCAGTCCGCCAGCGCACCCACCATGCCGGCCTCGGCCGCCGCGCCGACGTAGCCCACCCAGACGGGGGCCCCGCCCTCCAGGCCGCGGGCGGCTGCCCATCGGCACAGTAGGAAGACCACAGTGGCGCCGAGCAGGAAGCTCAGCGCCACCACTTTCATCCGGCGCAGATCACGCAACCGAACCGCGTCCGCGCCCGGATCGGCGCCGGCGAACGACTCCGCCAACGACTGCACCGTTTGCGCGGCACCCGGCCAACTCGACTGGTTCTCTGGATGCACCACCCCACCATCATCCGCCATCTGCGCGGGCGGTCGGGCATATGCGGCGGTTCCAGCTTCGTCTCGTCTTTGGCGAGCCTCGCCAAACCACCGGTAACTGTTACCGGCCCACAAAGTTTGCTGCACCAGCCCGTATTATCTATTGCGTCTAGGGAATGGGAATCCGCGATAGTGGCAGAGCAGCTCCAGGCCGGCACCGCCAAGACCGACGGTCGTAAACGGCGTTGGCACCAGCACAAGGTCGACCGCCGCAACGACCTGATCGATGGAACGATCGAGGCGATCCGGCGCCGCGGCCGCTATGTGAGCATGGACGAGATCGCCGCGGAGATCGGCGTGTCCAAGACGGTCCTGTACCGGTATTTCGTCGACAAGAACGACCTGACCACCGCGGTGATGATGCGCTTCGCGCAGACCACGCTGATCCCGAATATGGCCAAGGCGCTGTCGGCGAATCTGGACGGGTTCGACCTGGTCCGCGAGATCATCCGGGTGTACGTGCAGACAGTGGCCAACGAACCCGAGCCGTACCGGTTCGTGATGGCCAACAGCTCGGCCAGCAAGAGCAAGGTGATCGCCGACTCCGAGCGCATCATCGCCCGGATGCTCGCGGTGATGCTGCGGCGCCGCATGAACGCGGTCGGGATGGACACCCGCGGGGTCGAGCCGTGGGCCTACATGACCGTCGGCGGCGTGCAGTTGGCCACGCACTCCTGGCTGCTGGACCCGCGGATGAGCGCCGACGACCTGATCGACTACCTGACGATGATGACCTGGAATGCGCTGTGCGGCATCGTCGAGGTGGGCGGATCGCTGGAGAAATTCAACGCCGGCCCGCACCCGTCGCCGATACTGCCGTGGCGGCGAGCGACCAATGCGCAAGCGCGCAACACCGACGTATCGACCCGGTCTGCCCGCTGACCTTGCCTCGCCCCGGGGCACCGCCAATTACCAGGGAAATCCCTGTATCTCTGCGGGACTGAAGCTCCTACCGTCGCAAGCGGGTCGTCTGAACCGACCAGTTGTGATGCGATGTCCTATGAGGGAAGGCAGGTGCCTTACCATGGCCACAACGGACTACCGGCTGGCCGCCAGAGCGGTCTTGTCGGCACTGATCGCTGCCGGAGCATTCGTCAGCTGTCCGCCGCTGGCCAGCGCGGACGACCCGGAACAGCCGCCCGGGCAAGGGCAGGATGCCTGCGCCAGTGGCGACCAGGGCCAACAACCGCAGGACCCGCAGGCGTGCGGAGCCGGTATCGCCAATCGGGCCATCAGCGAGGCCCAGAACGCCGCCGACCAGGCAGCCCGCGCCGCCGGCCAGAACGGTCAGAACAACCCGCCCGGTGACCGCCCACCACAGGACCTGATCACCAACTCGGCCTGCGTGATCTTCAACGGGGTTCCCACGCTCATACCGCCGAGCGGCTTGACCCGCACCGCGTCACCGTTCGACTCGCCCATGGAGGGCAAGCCGTGCTGGTTCGCGTTCGGCGTGAGCCCCACGCACTAACGGATCAGTAGGTGTAGAAGCCCCGGCCGGACTTCTTGCCCAGCTGGCCGGCCTCGACCATGCGCAGCAGCAGCGGCGGCGCGGCGTAGAGCGGCTCCTTGAACTCCTCGTACATCTTGTCCGCGATCAGCTTCAGCGTGTCCAGACCGACCAGGTCGGACAGCCGCAGCGGTCCCATCGGGTGCGACAGGCCGGCGACGATGGCCTTGTCGATGTCCTCGACGGTGGCGAACCCGGACTCGAGCATGCGGACCGCCGACAGCAGGTAGGGCACCAGCAGGGCGTTCACCACGAAGCCGGACCGGTCCGAGCAGCGCACCACCTGCTTGCCCAGCACCGCGCTGGCGAACTCCTCGGTGCGGTCGGCGGCGGCGGGGTCGGTGACCAGGGTGCTGACCAGCTCGACCAGCGGCAGCACCGGAACCGGGTTGAAGAAGTGCAGCCCCAGCACCCGCTGCGGGTTCGCCGTCGCGGCGGCGATCTTCATGATCGGGATGGACGAGGTGTTCGACGCGAGCACGGCGTCCGGGTCGGTGATCACCCGGTCCAGCTCGGCGAAGATCTTCGACTTGACGGTGTCGTCTTCGATGACGGCCTCGATGACCAGCTGCCGATCCGCCAGGTCGCCCAGGTCGGTGGTGAAGGTCAGATTGCCGACGGCGTCGTCGCGCTCGCGTTCGGTGATCTTGCCCGCGCTCACGCCGCGCTCGAGCGACTTGACGATCCGGTTGCGGCCCGCGGTGACCAGTGTGTCGGTGGTCTCGAAGACCTTCACCTCAACGCCGGCACGCGCAGACACCTCGGCGATTCCGGCGCCCATCTGCCCGGCTCCGATGACACCTACTCGTTGGATCGACACGGTCTCCCTTTCAGTCAACGGCAGCAACAGGCCCCGCCCAGGCTGGCTGGGCGGGGCCTGTGCTGTCAACTCCCCCGCGGTGCAATCCGACTTCCACCGCGGGAAACCTCTTCCCTGGCTTCCCTGGCGCGAGCGTGCGTGTCTGTACGTCGACACGCCGTGTCAGGGCGTACAACTGCGCACGCTCGCGGCAAGGTCAGTGGCCTAGTGGCTCACGCCTTCGGTTCCACCTCGCCTCGTGGCTGGTGCCACTCGACTCAGTGGCTCACGCCTTCGGTTCCACCTCGCCTCGTGGCTGGCGCCACTCGACTCAGTGGAACTGGCCCTCTTCGGTCGAGCCGGCCAGCGCCGTGGTCGACGAGGTCGGGTCCACCGTGGTGGCGATCCGGTCGAAGTAACCGGCACCGACCTCGCGCTGGTGCTTGGTGGCGGTGTAGCCGCGCTCCTCGGCAGCGAACTCGCGCTCCTGCAGCTCCACGTAGGCGCTCATCTGCTTGCGGGCGTAGCCGTGGGCCAGATCGAACATCGAGTAGTTCAGCGCGTGGAAGCCGGCCAGCGTGATGAACTGGAACTTGAAGCCCATGGCGCCCAGCTCGTTCTGGAACTTGGCGATGGTCGCGTCGTCCAGGTGCTGCTTCCAGTTGAACGACGGCGAGCAGTTGTAGGCCAGCATCTGGTCCGGGAACTCAGCCTTGACGCCCTCGGCGAACTTGCGGGCCAGCTCCAGGTCCGGAGTACCGGTCTCCATCCAGATCAGGTCGGCGTACGGGGCGTAGGCCTTGGCGCGGGCGATGCAGGGCTCCAGGCCGTTCTTGGTGTAGAAGAAGCCTTCCTTCGTGCGCTCGCCGGTGATGAACGGCTGGTCCCGCTCGTCCACGTCGGAGGTGATCAGGGTGGCGGCCTCGGCGTCGGTCCGGGCGATCACCACGGTCGGCACGTCGGCGACGTCAGCGGCCAGACGGGCCGAGGTCAGGGTCCGGATGTGCTGCTGGGTGGGGATCAGCACCTTGCCGCCCAGGTGGCCACACTTCTTCTCCGAGGCCAGCTGGTCCTCCCAGTGCGAACCCGCGACACCCGCGGCGATCATCGCCTTCTGCAGCTCGTAGACGTTGAGCGCGCCACCGAAGCCGGCCTCGCCGTCGGCCACGATCGGGGCCAGCCAGTTGTCCACCGAGGTGTCACCCTCGACCTTGGCGATCTCGTCGGCGCGCAGCAGCGCGTTGTTGATCCGGCGCACCACCTGCGGCACCGAGTTGGCCGGGTAGAGGCTCTGGTCGGGGTAGGTGTGGCCGGACAGGTTGGCGTCACCGGCGACCTGCCACCCGGACAGGTAGATGGCCTTCAGGCCGGCCCGAACCTGCTGGACGGCCATGTTGCCGGTCAGCGCGCCCAGGGCGTTGATGTAGTCCAGGTCGTGCAGCTGCTCCCACAGCACCTCGGCGCCACGACGGGCCAGGGTGTGCTCCTCGACGACGTGGCCCTGGAGCGCGACGACATCCTCGGCGGTGTAGGTGCGGCTGACACCCTTCCAACGCGGGTTGTGGTCCCAGTCGTGCTGGATCTGCTCGGGGCTCTTCGGCGTGCCAACGGTCGACATGGCGGCTCCTTCGTGTTCGCGCGATCGCCGGGCCGCTTATCGGACTTGCCAACACCCCGACGGATTCACTGGTGTGTTAACAAGACATTGACACACCACATCAGCCCAGGTCCACCGGTTTTCATTGCCAAGTTTGGCCAAACAGTACGAACGTTATGCGAAGTTTGCGAAGAATAGCGCGGAGGCCCTGTCGCGACACCGGCCGCAAAAGCTACCGGCCAGTAACATATCGACACAGGTCAGCGCATGTTTCAGCAGTACGCCCGTACTGACTAGAACGTGTTACAGCGGGAAGATTGCGACGAGGGCTTTGACCTCTTCACCCACCAGGTATGTGAGCGTTCTAACAGTGCGATCGACCAAGTCGGGCCCGAACCTGTCGGTCGATCCAGCCGGGTGAACGTGGGAGACGATCTCTAGTTTGTCGCCCAGCGCGATGGCCGCGTCGTGTTCCAGCGTGACCCGCAGCGGCGCCGCGAGCAGCTCGGGATAACTCGACAGGTAGTCCTCGACCACGCTCCAGTACACCGAGTTGTTCATGTGGTCGAACAGGTCGATGTCGGTAAACCGGATCGGGTACTCGTGGATCTCGTCGGCGTCCTCACGGCCACCGGCCTTCAAGTAGGCCTTCCAGCGCAGCCGGTCGACGGTGGTGGTGCGCATCAGCGCGGCCAGGAAATCGTCCGACATCCGCGCCGGCCCCTGGGTCTCCCGGTTGATATTGATCCAGAACGATTCGGCCTCGACCAAACCACCCTTGCGTTTCCCGTCGATCCGCACGCGCATCTCACACCAGCGGTTGGAGGCGCCCGAGCACCAGCGGCGCACCCGCAAGATGTCCTGGAACTCGATCGGGCGGATCAGGTCCATCATGGTGCGCCGGACGATCCACAGGGGGTGGGTGGCCTCATATCCCATCTGGCGCAACTGGTCCTGGCCGATGTCCTGGATATGCCGGGCGGCCGCGTCCATCCGCAGGCGGCCCAGCCGGTCGATGTCGGCGACCCGCAGCGGCCACTGCCGGTCGAACACGTCGGGATGTGGGTCCAGCACCGGCATCAAAACCTTGGCCAGGCCGGTCGGCTGCTGAATCTGCTGCATCGATGCTCCCGTGGTCTTCCCTGAGCGGATCATGCCATGCCAACAATGCGAATGCCGCCTTCGCAGCAGGTAGGGTCGGTTGGGTGGCCAAGACGTATGTCGGCGCCCGGGTGCGCCAGCTGCGCAGCGAACGCGGGTTCAGCCAGGCTGCACTGGCCCAGATGCTGGAGATCTCGCCGAGCTACCTCAACCAGATCGAACATGACGTTCGTCCGCTGACCGTGGCGGTCCTGCTGCGCATCGCCGAAGTCTTCGGTGTGGACGCCAGCTTCTTCGCCTCCCAGGACGACACCCGGCTGGTCGCCGAGTTGCGCGAGGTCGCCATGGACCGCGATCTCGACATGGACGTTGACCTGGCCGAGGTGGCCGAATTGGTCAGTGCCCACCCCAAATTGGCCCACGCCATGGTCAACCTGCACCGCCGCTACCGCATCACCACGGCCCAACTCGCCGCAGCCACCGAGGAACGCTTCTCCGACGGCAGCGGCACAGGCGCGATCACCATGCCGCACGAAGAGGTCCGGGACTACTTCTATCAACGCCAGAACTACCTGCACGAACTCGACACCGCCGCGGAGGAACTGGCCACCCGGATGCGCAGACACCAGGGCGAGCTGGCCGTCGAGCTGGCCAATCGACTCACCGAGGTACACGGCGTGCACATCAACCGCCGGATCGACCTAGGCGAGACGGTGCTGCACCGCTACGACGCGGAAACCCGGACACTGGACATCTCCAACCACCTGTCCTGGGGGCAGCGGGTGTTCAAGATGGCCGCCGAACTGGCCTACCTGGAGTTCGACGACCAGATCTCGACCATGGTCGAAGAGGGCAAGTTCACCTCGAAGGACTCCCGCACGCTGGCCCGGCTTGGGCTGGCCAACTACTTCGCGGCGGCGATTGTGTTGCCCTACGGGCAGTTCCACGACAGCGCCGAGACGTTCCGTTACGACATCGAACGACTGTCGGCCTTCTACCGCGTCAGCTACGAGACCATCGCCCACCGGCTGTCCACCCTGCAGCGGCCGTCGATGCGGGGTGTGCCGTTCTCCTTCGTCCGGGTCGATCGGGCCGGCAACATGTCAAAGCGACAATCCGCCACCGGTTTTCATTTCTCCTCCAGCGGCGGCACCTGCCCGCTGTGGAACGTCTACGAGTCGTTCGGCAACCCGGGAAAGATCCTGGTGCAGATCGCCGAGATGCCCGACGGCCGCAAGTACATGTGGGTGGCGCGCACCGTCGAACGCCGCGCTTCCCGCTGGGGCCAGCCAGACAAGACCTTCGCGATCGGTCTCGGTTGCGAACTACGCCACGCCCACCGGCTGGTCTACTCCGAAGGCCTGGATCTGGCCACCGGTCACGACGTCCCGGCCACCCCGATCGGGGTGGGATGTCGCGTCTGCGACCACGACAACTGCCCGCAGCGGGCCTTCCCCGCGCTCGGCCGTGACCTGGATCTCAACGAACATCGCAGCACTGTCTCGCCGTATCTGGTAAAGCAACAGCGGTGACTGTTCGTATCCCCGATTCCCCCGGCCTACGCGACCTCGGCGTCGCCAACTGGCTGGTCTGCAAGGTCATCGCCCTGCGCCAGCATGTACCCCGGGCACACCTGTTCACCACACTCGGCCAGCACAAGCGATTGATGTGGTCCTGGCTGCCGTTCGGCGGGGTGCTGATGCGGGGCGGCAAGCTGCCGAACCGCGACACCGAGTTGGTGATCCTGCGGGTCGGACACCTGCGCGACAGCCAATACGAGCTGCAGCACCATCGCCGGATGGGCCGGGCGGTCGGCCTCGACGACGCTACCCAGGCGCGGATCTTCGAAGGGCCCGGCGCGGACGGGCTCACCGACCGGCAGCGCGTATTGCTCACCGGGGTCGACGAACTGGTGGGAACCCGCACGCTCTCGGACGCCACCTGGGCGCAGCTGGCTGCCCATCTGGATCGTCCCCGGCTGATCGAATTCGTCATGCTGACCAGCCAATACGACGCGCTGGCCGCCACCCTGAGCGCACTGCGGGTGCCGCTGGATTTCGATGAGTAGTCCTGCGTGACAGCTACCGTGAGCCACGACCTGGCCGTCGCCGGGGGCGGGGTTCTGCTGATCGCAGCGGTCCTGATCGTGGTCGGGCGCGCACTGGCACGACGGGGGGCCGGCCCCTTGGTCACCCGCAAGATCCCGCACGCGCTGTGCGGGCTGTTCGCCGCGCTGGCGGCCTTCCAGCTCTCGCACGGCGTGGTGGTGGCGGGCGTGCTGGCCGCCGCGACGGTGGCTTTGGCGGTCATCGTGGAGCGCGGTCTGGTCCCGGTGCCCGGCGTCTTCGACGGCACCCGGTCCCGCGACTACGGACTGGTGGGCTTCGCCGCCGGGGCGCTGGTCGCGGTGCTGGCGTTCTGGCCGGACCGGGTCGCCATCGCGGCAGGCGTGGTGGTGCTGGGACTGGCCGACGCCGGCGCGGCGCTGATCGGTGACCGCTACGGCAGACACCGAGTCGAAGCCGGTGGCGGGGTGCGCTCCCTGGAGGGGTCGGTCGCCTTCGTGGCCATCGCCTTCGCCGTCTCGTGGGTGTTCTGCCGGGTCGGACTTGAACTGAATACGTTTATGGCGGTGTCGGTTTCGCTGTTCGTCGCGATAACCACAGCAGCCGTGGAACTTCTGGTGCTACCGGCGGCGGACAACCTGCTGATCACACCGTGGGTTGCGCTACTGCTGCACGTGGCACGGGAACTGTCGACCGACGACGGGCTGCGGTGGCTGGCCGCGGTGGTATTCGGCTGCGCCATCGTGCCGTTCATGCTGCGGATGCGATGGCTGGACCTGCCGGGCGCACTGGCCGGCGGCCTGATCGCCGGGGTGGCCGTCGGCCTCGGCGGCTGGGCGTGGATCATCCCGGCCGCGTTGTTCTTCTCACTGACCAGCCTGCTCACCGCGTATCGACGGCCCACCCGAAGTGGGGGCATGCGCACCCTGAGCCAGGTCGCGGTGAACGCGGGCCTCCCGGTGCTGGTCCCGGTGATCGGCTACGCATTCACCCGTGACCCGCTCTGGTACGCCGTGTCGATCGGCGGGATCGCAGCCGGCATCGCCGACTCCTGGGCCTCGGAGATCGGCCGCTTCTCCTCTCGGGAGCCGTTGTCGCTGCGCACCTGGGGACGGGTGCCCAAGGGCACCTCCGGGGCGGTCTCCCCGCTGGGTTCGGGCGCAACGGTGCTGGGGGCGCTGGCCGTCGGCGCCTTCGGCGCCCTGTTCGGCGGGCTCGCGATGGTGGCGGTGGGCCTGGCGGCAGGAGTCGTCGGCTCGCTGGTCGACACCCTGATCGGCGCCAGCGTTCAGGCCCGCTTCACCTGCGCGACGTGCGGCGCCACGGTCGAGGACGCCCTGCACTGCGGCGCACCGACAACACCGTCCACCGGCTGGCGGTGGGTGGGCAACGACGTGGTCAACGCCTGCGCGAACACAGCCGGCATGGTGGTGGGTTTCGGGGTCTTCGGGCTTTTCGGAGGCTGATCCGGCGGCTCGCCGGCCGCCGACGGTGTTTCGCTCGTCCGAGCATCGCCCGGCATATCCCGCCTCAGCACCGTTTACCGGGCGCGCTCGGGCCAAAAACTCACAGGGCACTCCTACCTTGGGGGGCGTAGTGTCGGCCCAAGTGTTGAGCCACCAGCACGTCGTTTCTCCGACATAGGTCTCTCCCGGGAGGACCCACGGTGGCACATTCCCCAAGCGCCGGACCCAAAGCCAAATCCCAATGGCTGTCGAACTCCGCGGCGCAGACCCGCGGATCAGACAAAGACGAGGTCCAGTTCCACTACGACATCTCCAACGACTTCTTCAAGCTGTGGCAGGACCCGTCGCAGACTTACAGCTGCGCATATTTCGAGCGCGACGACATGACGCTGCAAGAAGCGCAGCTGGCCAAGGTCGACCTGTCGCTGGGCAAGCTGGGCCTGGAACCCGGGATGACGTTGCTCGACATCGGCTGCGGGTGGGGTTCCACGATTCGGCGGGCCGCCGAGCGCTACGACGTCAACGTCATCGGTCTGACCCTCTCGGAGAACCAGAAGCAGCACATCGAGGACAACGTGTTCGCGAACTCGACCAGCACGCGCCACATGGAAGTGCGGCTGCAGCCCTGGGAGGAGTTCGACGGGCAGGTCGACAGGATCGTGTCGATCGGTGCGTTCGAGCACTTCGGCTTCAACAAATACGACGACTACTTCAAGAAGACATTCAGCTGGATGCCCGACGACGGGGTGATGCTGCTGCATAGCATCGTCATCCCCAGCGACGAGGAGATCAAGGCCAAGAAGCTGCCGCTGACGATGTCGCGGCTGCGGTTCATCAAGTTCATCATGGACGAGATCTACCCCGGCGGACGCCTTCCCTTGGCCGCGCAGATAACCGACCACGCGGCCGACGCCGGCTACACCGTGACCCGCGAGCAGCACCTGCAGCCGCACTACGTTCGCACCTTGAGCACCTGGGCGGCCAACCTCGAGGCCAAGAAGGACGAGGCCGTCGCCATCACGTCGGAAGAGATCTACGAGCGGTTCCACAAGTACCTCACCGGCTGTGCCGAACTGTTCGACACCGGCTATACCGACGTCGTCCAGTTCACCTGCGAAAAGGCGCCCGGATAGGAGGTCCGGCAGATGGCCGACACCACGCACGGTGCACCGAAGATGGCGGTGGCGTACGAGGATGTGCAAGCCCACTACGACATCTCGAACGACTTTTTCGGCTTGTTCCAGGACCCGAGCCGGACCTATAGCTGCGCCTACTTCGAGCGCGAGGACATGTCCCTACAAGAGGCGCAGATCGCCAAAATCGATCTCGCCCTGTCCAAGCTGGATCTCGCACCGGGGATGACGCTGCTCGACGTCGGCTGCGGATGGGGATCTGCGATGCAGCGGGCAATCGAAACCCATGCCGTCAACGTGGTGGGTCTGACGTTGAGCAGAAACCAGTGCAGCCTCGGCCAGCGACTCCTGGACGACGTCGACAGCGAGCGCTCCCGCCAGATTCTGCTGCGCGGCTGGGAAGAATTCGACCAACCGGTCGACCGCATCGTCAGCATCGAGGCGTTCGAAGCCTTTCCCAAAGAGCGGTATGCCGCGTTCTTCGAGTTGTGCCACCGACTGATGCCCGACGACGGGCGGATGGTCCTACAGACCATCATGGGCCACCCGCTCAAGCGCTGGCCGGAATTGGGCATCCCGATCACGATGACGGACCTGCGGTTCATGCGCTTCATCGGCAAGGAGATCTTCCCCGGCGGCTCGGTACCGTGCGACGAGGATGTCGTCGAATTCGCCGGCGCCGCAGGGTTTTCCATCGCCGATCGCCAGGATCTGACGCCGCACTACGTACGCACTCTGGACACCTGGGCGACCAGGCTGCAAGCGGCCCGTGAGCGGGCGATCGCAGTGACCTCTCAAGAGATCTACGAGCGGTACGTGAAGTACCTGCTGGGCTGCGCAGACTTCTTTCAACGCAACGTCAGCTATGTCGCCCAGTTCACGCTCGTCAAGGGCTGACAGGGAATCAGAAGTTGATCATGTGGCCGGTCAGGCCGTGGAAGCACTCCTGCAGCGCCTCGGACATGGTCGGGTGGGTGTGCACGTTGCGGGCCAGCTCACCCGCGGTCAGATCCCACTTCTGCGCCAAGGTGAGCTCCGGCAGCAACTCGGACACGTCGTGGCCGACCAGATGCCCGCCGATCAGCTCGCCGTAGCGCGCGTCGGCGATCAACTTCACGAACCCGCTCGGGTCACCCACGCCGTGCGCCTTGCCGTTGGCGGTGAACGGGAACTTGACCACCTTGACGTCGTAACCCTCGGCCTTGGCCTGTTCCTCGGTGAGCCCGAAGCTGGCCACCTGCGGCTGGCAGAAGGTGGCCCGCGGCATCATCCGGTAATCACCCAGCGACATGGTTTCGGCCCCGCCGATGGTCTCGGCGGCCACCACGCCCTGGGCCTCGGCGACGTGCGCCAGCTGCAGCAGCCCGGTGACGTCGCCGATGGCATAGATGTGCGGGACGGAGGTCTGCAGGTACTCGCCGACACCGATGGCGCGCCGCTCGGTCAGCGCGACACCCGCCGCCTCCAGCCCGTAGCCGTCGACGTTGGGGGCAAATCCGATGGCCTGCAACACCTTGTCGGCCTTGAGTTCCTCGGTCTGACCGTCTTTGCTGACCGTGACGGTCACCGGGCCATTGCCCCCGCTGTCCACGATCGACTCGACCTTGGTTCCGGTGCGGATCTTGACGCCCAGCTTCTTGAACTGCTTCTCGATCTCCTTGGACACATCGGCGTCCTCGTTGGGCAGCGCCCGCGGCAGGAACTCCACCACGGTGACGTCCACTCCGTAGTTGGCCAGCACGTAGGAGAACTCCATGCCGATGGCCCCGGCGCCGGCGATGATGATCGAGCTCGGCAGTTCCCGGCTCAGGATCAGCTGCTCGTAGGTGACGACGTTGTCCGACAGCGAGGTGCCCGGCACCAGCCGGGTGCTCGACCCGGTGGCGATGATCGCGTTGGTGAACGTAACCGTCTCGGTACCACCGTCATTGAGCGCCACCGACAGCGTGTTCGGGTCGGTGAAGGTGCCGTAGCCGTGGATCTCGGTGATCTTGTTCTTCTTCATCAGGAAGTGCACGCCGGCCACCCGGCCCTCGGCGACCTTGCGGCTGCGGTCGAACGCAGCACCGTAGTCGAAGGTGGCGGTGCCGCTGATCCCGAACGTGGCTGCCTCACGCGAGAAGATGTGCGCCAGCTCGGCGTTGCGCAGCAGCGCTTTCGAGGGAATGCAGCCGACGTTGAGGCAGACCCCGCCCCAATACTTGGGTTCGATGATGGCGGTGTTCAAGCCCAGCTGGGCGGCGCGAATGGCCGCTACATATCCGCCGGGGCCGGCTCCGAGGACGACGACGTCAAAGTGGGTCACAGACCCACCCTAACGGGACAGCGCGCCGGCGACTCAGTACGGGATGATTCCGGCGACGCAGCGACTCACATGCTGGCAGTAGTAGTGCCCGTATAGCGGCGCCGCGGCGACCGCGGCGGCGAACACCGCCGACATCAGCGCGATTGCCACCGCCGACACCAGCGGTTTCTCCCCCACCATCGCCACGATCAGCCCGGCGACCATACACACCACCGCATAGACCAGTACGACGAAGACGGCCGGCGTCTTGTCGGCCAGCGAATACCACCAGGAGAACAGTCCCAGGCCGATCCCCGCCGCCGGAATCCACACCGCCAACAGCACCAGGGCCAGCTGCCACCACTTCAGGAATTGGTATTGGCCGGTGAGGACCACCGGTTTAGGCGGTTTGACCGGCGTGGATGCGGGCGCCGCCGCGGCCCCTTCCGGTTCAGGCCAGGCAATCGGCTCGTCACCGGTGACTGGCTCGTCCAGCGCCTCCGCCGGTCCGGGCAGCGGTACCGGGTGCGGCCCGGTGTCGAAGATCGGAGCCATGTGCGGCTCGGTCATGGGCAGTGACCCGGTATCGGTGGTCTCAGACACCCGACACCACCTGAATCGCGGCCAGTGCGCCGAACCACCCGACCGCCATCGCGAGCAGAAACGCACCCAGAGCGGTTACCCACCGACGCGAGGAGACGAACACCAGCACCAGCCCCGCGACGCTGGGCGCTCCGAGCACCAGCGTGATCGCGACGTCCGGGCGCAGCGGCGCGGTGATGACCAGGCTCAATCCGATCCCGGTCAAGATGCCGACCGCCGCCCCGACCAGCATGGCGCTGCTCAACAACCAAGGGCGTGGCAGCGGAATCACACCACCAGATTTTACGGCGATCGCACCGGTCAGCGCGGTAGCGACCCGGTGATCACCGGGACTGATTCCAACAGGCGGTTCTCGGCGTCGGTGAAAGCCCGGCCGCGGGTCAGGAACCGCAGGCCCTCGGGTGCTTCCAGGCTGAACCCGGCCCCGCGGCCCGGCACCACGTCGATGATCAGCTGGGTGTGCTTCCATGCCGCGAACTGCGGACCGGAGATCCAGACCGGCACGTCGACACCGGCCGCATCCAGCACACCGAGCCGCACGTCGTGGTCGCCGATGAGGAAGTCGCCGTCGGGATAGCACATCGGTGCCGACCCGTCGCAGCAGCCGCCGGACTGGTGGAACATCACCGGACCGTGGCGCGCCACCAGCCGCGCCACCAGGTCGGCGGCCGCGTCGGTGATCAGCACCCGGTCCGGTGCGTCCATCAGGCCGGTGCCTCCATCAGTACGGGCCCATCAAAAAAGACCCTGTGCCGACTGGGAGTAGGACACCAGCAGGTTCTTGGTCTGCTGGTAGTGGTCGAGCACCATCTTGTGGTTCTCCCGGCCGATGCCGGACTGCTTGTAGCCGCCGAACGCCGCGTGCGCGGGGTAGGCGTGGTAGCAGTTGACCCAGACTCGCCCGGCCTGGATGTCACGGCCGGCCCGATAGGCGGTGTTCCCGTCGCGGCTCCACACTCCGGCGGCCAGCCCGTAGATGGTGTCGTTGGCGATCGAGATCGCGTCGTCGTAGTCGGTGAACGACGTCACCGAGACCACCGGGCCGAAGATCTCCTCCTGGAAGACGCGCATCTTGTTGTGGCCGGCGAAGATCGTCGGCTGCACGTAATAGCCGCCGGACAGCTCACCGCCGAGCTCGGCGCGTTCGCCGCCGGTGACGGTGGTGGCGCCCTCCTCCTTGCCGATCGCGATGTAGGACAGGATCTTCTCCAGCTGGTCGTTGGAGGCCTGCGCCCCGATCATCGTGGTGATGTCGAGTGGATCGCCTTGGCGGATCGCCTTGGTGCGGATAGCGGCCAGCTCCAAGAACTCGTCGTAGATGGGGGCCTGGACCAACGACCGGGACGGGCAGGTGCACACTTCGCCCTGGTTGAGGGCGAAGCCCGCGAATCCCTCCAAGGCCTTGTCCTGGAAGTCGTCGTTGGCCGCCAGTACGTCGGAGAAGAAGATGTTGGGGCTCTTGCCGCCCAGCTCCAGGGTGACCGGGATGATGTTCTGGCTGGCGTACTGCATGATCAGCCGCCCGGTGGTGGTCTCGCCGGTGAAGCCGATCTTGGCGATCCGGTTGCTCGACGCCAGCGGCTTGCCCGCCTCGACACCGAATCCGTTGACCACGTTGACGACTCCCGCCGGCAATAGGTCGCCGATCAGGCTCATCAGGAACAGGATCGAGGCGGGGGTCTGCTCGGCCGGCTTGAGCACCACCGCGTTGCCGGCAGCCAGCGCGGGCGCCAGCTTCCAGGCGGCCATCAACAGCGGGAAGTTCCACGGAATGATCTGACCGACCACGCCCAGCGGCTCATGGAAGTGGTAGGCGACGGTGTCGTTGTCGAGCTGGCTCAGCGCACCCTCCTGGGTGCGGATCGCCGCGGCGAAGTAGCGGAAGTGGTCGGCGGCCAGCGGGATGTCTGCGGCCAGCGTCTCCCGGACCGGCTTGCCGTTGTCCCACACCTCGGCGACCGCCAGCTCCTCGCGGTGTTGGTCGATCCGGTCGGCGATCTTGGCCAGGACATCCGCCCGCTCGGCCGGGGACGCCTTGCCCCAGGCCGGGGCGGCGGCGTGCGCGGCGTCGAGCGCCAGGTCGATGTCGGCCGCTGTGGAGCGGGGAATCTCGCAGAACGGCTGGCCGGTGACCGGCGTGGTGTTCTCGAAGTACTCACCGCCGACGGGTGCCACCCACTGCCCCCCGATGAAGTTCGCGTAGCGGGACTCGTAGCTCATCAGCGCGCCGGCGGAACCCGGACGTGCGAAAACGGTCATCGATGCTGCTCCTTAGCCATGGGTGTTACTCAACTCACATTACCGTCGCGGTCACAATGACTGCTATGTCTACCCAGCCTGCTAAGGACTTTGACGACCCGTACCTGTGGCTGGAGGACGTTACCGGCGAGCAGCCACTCGACTGGGTGCGCGCCCACAACGACGGAACCGTTGAGGAGTTCGCCGGCGACGACTTCGAGGCGATGCGTGCCACTGCGCGCGAGGTGCTCGACACCGATGCCCGTATCCCCTACGTGCGACGCCGTGGCGAGTACCTCTACAACTTCTGGCGTGACGCCACCAACCCGCGCGGGTTGTGGCGACGCACCACCTTGGACAGCTACCGCACCGACAGTCCGGAGTGGGATGTCGTCATCGACCTCGATGAGCTGGCCCGCGCCGACGACGAGAACTGGGTCTGGGGCGGGGCCAACGTGATCGAACCCCACCACACGCGGGCTCTGATATCGCTGTCGCGCGGCGGATCGGACGCCGTGGTGGTGCGTGAATTCGACATGGCAACACGGGAATTCGTCGGACCCGACGGCCAGGGCTTCGAGCTTCCCGAGGCCAAGACGCGGATCGGCTGGGAGGACGACGACACCGTCCTGGTGGGCACCGACTTCGGTGCCGACTCGCTGACCGAGTCCGGCTACCCGCGGATGGTGAAGCGGTGGCGCCGCGGCCAGGATCTGGCGCAGGCGGAGACGGTGTTCACCGGGTCGGCCACCGATGTGGTGGTCGCTGCGGGCCGCGACCGCACCCCGGGATTCGAACGAACCATGGTGTCGCGGGCGATCGACTTCTTCAACGACGAAGTCTACGAATTGCGCGAGGGCGAGCTGATCCGCATCGACGCGCCTACCGACGCCTCGGTGTCGGTACACCGGCAATGGATCCTGATCGATCTGCGCACCGACTGGGACACCGGCACCGCGTCATATCGGGCCGGCTCGCTGTTGGCTGCGGACTACGACGAATTCCTCACCGGCGCAGCGCAGTGCAGCGTCGTCTTCGAACCCGACGCCCACACCGCACTGCATCACTACGCGTGGACCCGCGACCGCCTGGTCCTGGTCACGCTGCACGACGTGGCCAGCCGGGTGGAAGTGGTCACGCCCGGCGACTGGCAGCGGCGCCCCGTTGCCGAGGTACCGGCCAACACCAACACCGTGATCGCGGCCGCCGACGATACCGGTGACGAGATCTTCTTGGATTCAAGCGGATTCGACCGTCCGTCGCGACTGCTGCACGGCGCCGTGGACGGGACGCTGACCGAGATCAAATCCGCTCCGGCGTTTTTCGACGCCGACGGACTCGACGTCAGCCAGTACTTCGCCACCTCCAAAGACGGCACCGCGATCCCGTACTTCGTGGTGCGCCCGGCGGGCGCCACCGGCGCGACGCTGCTGGGCGGCTACGGCGGATTCGAGGTGGCGCGCACACCGGGCTACGACGGCGTGCTGGGCCGGCTGTGGCTGGAACGCGGCGGCACCTACGTGCTGGCCAATATTCGTGGCGGCGGCGAGTACGGGCCGGGCTGGCACACCCAGGCGATGCGTGCCGGCCGGCACCTGGTGGCCGAGGATTTCGCCGCAGTGGCAACCGATCTGGTGGACCGCGGCATCACCAGGGTCGAGCAGCTCGGGGCGGTGGGCGGCAGCAACGGTGGGTTGCTGATGGGCATCATGCTCACCGCCTACCCGGACCTGTTCGGCGCCCTGGTGTGCCAGGTGCCGCTGCTGGACATGCGCCGCTACCATCTGCTGCTCGCCGGTGCGTCCTGGGTGGCCGAATACGGCGACCCCGATGACCCCGATGAGTGGGAATTCATCCGCCAGTACTCGCCGTACCAGAACATTTCCGCCGATGCTGCGTACCCGCCGGTGCTGATCACCACCTCCACCCGAGACGACCGGGTGCATCCGGGGCATGCCCGCAAGATGACCGCGGCACTGCAGGACAGCGGGCACCGGGTCTGGTACTACGAGAACATCGAGGGCGGGCACGGCGGCGCGGCCGACAACGCCCAGGCGGCGTTCAAGTCCGCGCTGAGCTTTTCGTTTCTGTGGCGGATGCTGGGCAATCAGGGCTGACAACGCCGTTCGCCCGGCCGTGGTGTTGGACAGTCAGGACTTGCGCAGGCCGCCCGCCAGCGCGATTCCCACCCCGACCAGCACCAAGACCGCACCGGCCGCCAGGGTCAGATTGAGCCAGAGGTGCAGGCTCCCCTCGGCCACGTCGGCGAGGGCATCGGTGATCCGGCGGATATCGCCGGTCGCCTGGCTGAGCACCTGGTCGAGGAGGCGCCGCGCCACTTCGACTCCCGACCAGCCGACGGCGCCCACCAGCAGCGCCGAAACACCCAGGCTCGCCAACGCCCTGCCACGGCGCCGCGCCGCGACCAGCGTCAGGATCGCGCACAGTCCGCCCATTGCGCCCAGTACGACCGTGAGCAACGGCCCCCACACCGCTAGCCGATGCAACCCACCGGGACGCATCACCTCGGTGGACGTCGAGGTCAGCGGCACCGTCAACGAGGCGGGCAGCGTAATCGGGTAGTCGGACAACAGTTGCGCGAACGCGTCGTCACGCAGCATCGGTATCACGTCGATCTCCCAGGGACCGGGATCGCCGACGTTGAGCAGCCAGGCGTGCCCGTCCCGGTTGACCCGAACGAACTGCGCCGGAAACGACGGCCCGGCGGTGTACTGGCGGGCGGCCTGCCGCACCTCCGACGGGTCGATGCCGAAGCCGCTCCCCCGGATCAGCTGGACCGTCTGGGCGCTGAGTTCAGCCGCCACCGCGTCCTGCAGGGCCGGCTGAGCCGCGGCACGGGCCGCCAACCGCGCGTAGCCGTCCGCGTCGATCAGGTTGTACTGCGCCCACGCCGTCGGCAATGCCACCGCAAGCGTTGCGGTAGCCAGCAGCCAGAACAGTGTCGCGGTGAAGACGCGCACTATTTCGCGGTGCGGCGCGGTCGCGCCAGCGCCAGCTTGGTGATCAGCCGGTTGCTTCGGGCCAGCGTCTTCAGCGAATTGTGGTAGAAGTTCCCGCCCGCACCGACATTGGTGCGCGGCGCGACGACGGTCTCCTGCCGACAGAACTTGCGGATGCCGTCCGCACCACCGAAGCGCGCACCAATGCCCGAGGTCTTCCAGCCACCCATCGGCGCCGTCGTGCACATCAGGTTGGAGATCACGTCGTTGACGTTCACCGCTCCACAATCCAACTGCAGCGCAATGTCTTTGGCCCGCGCAACGTCACGGGAGAACACCGAGGCGCTCAATCCGTAGGCGCTGTCGTTGGCCAGTCGGATCGCCTCGTCGACGCTGGCGACCTTCATGATCGGCAGGGTCGGGCCGAAGGTCTCCTCGGTCATACAGGCCATCGAGTGGTCGACGTCGACCAGCACGGTGGGCGGGTAGAAGCTGCCCGGACCGCCGGCGCGTTCACCGCCGGTCAGTGCGCGCGCGCCGGCGGCCACGGCTTCCTCCACGTGCCGCTCGGTGATGGCCAGTTGCTGGTCGCTGATCAGGGCCCCGAAGTGCTTGCCCTCGCCGGTGCCCATCTGCAGCGCCTCGACATCGCGGACCACGGCCGCGACGAACTTGTCGTAGACGGGTTCCAGCACGTACACCCGCTCGACCGATACGCAGGTCTGCCCGGCGTTGAACATCGCGCCCCAGACCGCGGCGTGCGCGGCCAGGTCGATGTCGGCGTCCTCGCACACGATCATCGGGTCTTTGCCCCCGAGTTCGAGGCTGACCGGCACCAGCCGGCTCGCGGCCCGCTCCGCGACCTTGCGCCCGGTGGCGGTGGAGCCGGTGAACTGCACGTAGTCGGAGTTGTCGATCACCGCTTCGGCGACCTCGCGGGCACCCTGCACCACCGCGAACACGTCCGGTGCGCCGGAGGCCAGCCAGCCTTCGCGAAGTAGTTCCGCGGTGAGCGGGGTCTGCTCGGACGGCTTGAGCAGCACCGCACAGCCGGCCGCCAAAGCACCGATGGCATCCATCAGCGCGTTGGCCACCGGGTAGTTCCACGGCGCGATCACGCCGACCACCGGCCGGGGCCGATAATGGATGGCGATCTTCTTGATGCTCATCACCGGCAGCGATGCGGGCCGAGTCTCGGGGGCCACCGCCTTGTCCATCACCTTGATCACGTAGGACAGGATCATGATCAGCAGCGGCACCTCTTGCGCGGCGTCGGTGCCGGACTTGCCGGTCTCGGCGATCAGCAGCTTCTCGATCTCGTCCCGGTTGTCGCCGAGCCACAAGGCGAAACGGGCCAGGGCCTTGGCCCGGCCCTTGGCGCCGCGGTGCTCCCACTCCCGCTGGGCGGTGCGCAGCCCGGCAGCGATTTTTTCGACGTCGGAAGGGTCGGTCCACCGCACCTCGCCGGCAGCTTCCCCGGTAGCGGGGCTGAACACGGTTCCGGTGCCGGTGAAAGCGGCGACTGAGTTGGTGGCGGTCATGGCGCCATGCTAGTCCGGGCTGTGACCCGGATCGCACCGGGCCTCGACAGGTGTCAAGTCCGGGGGAACCTAGCTTTTCAAGCCCCGCAGGTACGCGGCCTGTCCCAGATGCTGGGCGCAGTCGTCGATGACGCTGACCAGCCGGACCCCGGCCGTCACCGGTGGATCCCAATGGGTGTCGACGACCCGGGACAGCTCGTCGGCGGTGACACCGTCGAGATAGCCCAGGGTCAACTCGTGCACTCCGCGGTAGTAGCCCGCAAGCAGTGCTGCCGGGGCCCGAACCTTGGCGACATCTTCCGGGCCATGGCCGTAGCCACTGTCATCACGCGGCAGGTCCAGACCGAATCGATCCACCCAGCCGTCGCGGGTCCACGCCTGCTCGACGCCGGCGACCTGGGCCACCTGAATGTCCTGCACCCGGGCGCTGTGCCAGAGCAGCCACGCGATGCTGTTGGCCTGCGCCGTCGGGCGATAGTCGGCCACCTCGTCGGTGAGCCCGTCAGTGATTTCGTCGGCGTGCTCGATCAACCGAGTGAACGCGTCGCGGAGCAGGGCCCGCAGAGCGGCGGTTGTGTCGTTCTCCGTCATACCGCCCGACGCTACGCCTGGTGGCAGACCGCCTCGACGTTGTTGCCGTCCGGATCGCGGACGAAGGCGCCGAAGTAGCCGGGGTGGTACTCAGGCCACAGCCTCGGCGCGTGCAGGGACTCGGCACCCAGTCGCACCGCGGTGTCGTAGAACGCCTGCACCTGCTCGGGGTCAGCGGCATTGAACGCGACGTGGATCTCGCGGTTCGGCCCGGAGGCGTCACCCGCGCCGGCGTCGGCGATCCAGAACGTCGGCTTGCCGTCTCGCCCGTAACCGAGCGCCACGCCGACATCCAGCTGCCGCGTGTAGCCCAGGACGTCGAGCACCGCGTCGTAAAATTGCTGCGATTTCGCGTAGTCGCTGCAGTTGATGCCCACGTGGTCAATCACGGAATACATCCTGGCATGCGGAACCGCAGGGTCGTAGATTAACTAGATGAGCCTCGACGTCGTGGTCCGCAACGGCACGATTGTCGACGGACTGGGCGGGCAACCCTACGTCGGCGATCTCGCGGTCCGCGGCGGCGTCATCACCGAGATCGGCGAGGTATCCGGCAGGGATGGCGGGGCGCACCGCGTCATCGATGCGACCGGGCTGCTGGTCACACCGGGTTTCGTGGACCTACACACGCACTACGACGGACAGTCGATCTGGTCGGATCGGCTCAATCCTTCCTCGGCCCACGGCGTGACGACCGCGCTGATGGGCAACTGCGGGGTGGGGTTCGCGCCGTGCCGGATCGACGATCACGACGTGCTGGTGGATCTAATGGCCGGCGTTGAGGACATTCCCGGTGTGGTGATGACGGACGGTCTGCCATGGACCTGGGAGACCTTCCCGCAGTTCATGGACGCCGTCGACAAGCGTCAGCGCGATATCGATGTCGCGGCGTTCCTGCCGCATTCACCGCTGCGCGTCTACGTGATGGGCCAGCGCGGTGTGGACCGCGAACCGGCTACGCCCGAGGATCTGGCACAGATGCGCCGACTGGCCCAAGAGGCCGCCGAGGCTGGCGCACTGGGGTTCTCGTCCTCACGGCTGATGACGCACCGCACCAAGACCGGCACCCAGATCCCCAGCTACGACGCCTCCTACGCCGAGATCCTCGCGATCAGTCGCGGTCTGGCCGACGGCGGGGGCGGGCTGATCCAGTTCGTCCCGGATCTTCCCGAAGGTACCTACCAGCCTGTGCTGCAACAGGTTTTCGACGCGGCTACCGAAGCGGGGCTGCCCGTCACGTTCAGTTTGCTGATCGGCAATGCCGGTGCGCGGCTTTGGCGCGACGCCATCGACATGGTGGAGAAGGCCAACGGATCCGGAGCCGCGATCACCGCGCAGATATTTCCCCGCCCGATCGGACTGATGGTCGGACTGGACCTGAGCATTCATCCGTTCGTGCTGTACCCGAGCTACCAGAGGATCGCTCGCCTGCCGCTGGCAGAGCGAGTCGCCCAGATGCGTAAACCGGAGGTGCGGCAACAGATTCTGTCCGACCGCCCGACGATCGTCCCGACCAACCCGCTCGCCTACCTGGCCCAGTCCTGGGAGTGGACCTTCCCGCTCGGCGATGATCCCGACTATGAGCCCGACGCGTCGAAGAGCATTGCGGCGCGGGCCAGAGCACGTGGGGTCTCCCCGGTCGAGGAGGCATACGACCGGCTGCTCGACGACGGCGGGCATGCGATCCTGCTGGATGCGCTGGCCAATTTCGAGAACAACTCACTGGACACCGTCAGCGCACTGATGCGTCGCGACGACGTCGTGCTGGGCTTGGGAGACGGTGGTGCGCACTACGGAATGATCTGCGACTCCAGCTTTCCCACCTATGTGCTGACCCATTGGGCCCGTGACCGCGCGTCGGGACGACTCAGCGTCGAAGCGGCGATCCGCGAACTGACGTCCACACCGGCCCGGGTTGCCGGACTCCACGACCGCGGTCGCATCGCGGTCGGCTACAAGGCCGATCTCAACGTCATCGACCACCGGAACCTGCGGCTGCACAAGCCGGTGGTCACCTATGACCTGCCGGCCGGTGGGCGCCGGTTGGATCAGACCGCCGATGGCTACGTCGCGACGATCGTCTCCGGCGAGATCATCGCCGAGAACGGCAAGCCCACCGCGGCCCGGCCCGGCAGGCTGGTGCGCGGCCGTCAACCCGCGCCGGCCTGACCGCCCGCCGAGTTCACCGGCGTACCGTTTCGGAGTGTGACTGAGCCATCAGAGCCCAAATACACCCACGGCCATCATGAATCGGTGTTACGCGCCCACCGCTCCCGCACCGCGGAGAACTCCGCGCCCTATCTGTTGGGATCGCTGAGGCCGGGCCTGCAGTTGCTCGATGTCGGCTGCGGGCCGGGAACCATCACGGTGGATCTGGCCGTCCTCGTCGCGCCGGGCCGAGTGACCGCCATCGAGCCGGTCCCCGAGGCACTGGATCTGGCCCGCGCCTGCGCAGGTGAGCGGGGGCAGCACAACATCGACTTTGTGGTTGCCGATGTGCACGCATTGCAGTTCGGTGACAACAGTTTTGACGTGGTGCATGCCCATCAGGTGCTACAGCACGTCGCCGACCCGGTGACCGCACTGACCGAGATGCGCCGAGTATGCAAGCCCGGCGGGGTGGTGGCCGTGCGCGACAGCGACTATGCGGCGTTCACCTGGTATCCGGCGTCGGCAGAGTTGGACGACTGGCTGCGGCTCTACCGTGACGCGGCGCGGGCCAACAGCGGCGAGCCCGACGCGGGCCGGCATCTGCTGGCCTGGGCGCACGCGGCCGGGTTCACCGACATCACCCCTACGACGAGCGCGACCTGTTATGCCACCCCCGCCGACCGAGAGCACTGGGGCGGCATGTGGGCCGACCGGATCCTGCAATCGGCCATCGCCCAGCAACTGCTCGACAGTGGTGTCGCCGATCAGGCCAAGCTGCAGGCGATTTCGCGGGCCTGGCGAAACTGGGCCGACGATCCAGACGGCTATCTGATGATCCCGCACAGCCAGCTCCTGTGCCGGGCATGACGTCTTAGATCAGGCGCTTCGGTGGGGTGGAACGCGCTACCAGTTCGGCGTCGCTGGTCACCGCGTCGCCCAGAACCTGATCGATGCGTGCCAGCAGCTCATCAGGAATCCGCACGCCGGCAGCCTTAACGTTCTCGGCGACCTGCTCCGGGCGAGACGCCCCGACCAGAGCGGCGGCGACGTTGTCGTTCTGCAGCACCCAGGCGATCGCCAACTGTGCCGTGGTCAGCTGCAGTTCCGCCGCGATCGGCGCCAATTGCTGGACTCGGGTCAGCACATCGTCGGTCATGAACCGTTTGATGAAGTTCGCGCCGCCCTTCTCGTCGGTGGCACGCGAGCCGGCCGGCGGCGGCTGACCGGGCAGGTACTTACCGGACAGCACGCCCTGGGCCATCGGTGACCAGACGATCTGACTCAAACCCAGCTCTTGGCAGACCGGGACCACCTCCGGCTCGATCACCCGCCACAGCATCGAATACTGCGGCTGGCTGGAGATCAGCGATACGCCGAGCTGGCGGGCCAGGCCGTGGGCTTGGCGGATCTGTTCGGGGGTCCACTCGCTGACGCCGATGTAGAGCGCCTTGCCCGCCCGGACGATGTCGGCGAAGGCCTGCATGGTCTCCTCGAGCGGGGTGAAGGAGTCATAGCGGTGCGCTTGGTACAGGTCGACGTAGTCGGTGCCCAGCCGGCGCAGCGATCCGTCGATGGCCTCCATCATGTGTTTGCGGGACAGGCCGGTGTCGTTGCGGCCCAACGGGGCCGGCCCGATCGGCCAGTACACCTTGGTGAAGATCTCCAGCGACTCACGCCGCCGGCCCGCCAATGCGGCGCCCAGCACCTCCTCGGCCCGCCCGTTCGCGTAGACGTCGGCGGTGTCGAAGGTCGTGATTCCAGCGTCGAGCGCGGCGTGCACGCAGGCGGTGGCGACGTCGTTCTCGACCTGCGAGCCGTGGGTGAGCCAGTTGCCGTAGGTGATCTCGGAGATCTGCAGGCCGGAGTTGCCCAGGTAGCGAAATTCCATAGGCCCATCATGGCGCACGACTCTGGGACGTGTCTCGTGCCGGATTACTATCCTGGACACCATGGCCCGCTCCGTCGACCTCGCACGCCTGGCCGAGCTGCTGCGCGATTACCGGTACGCCTTCTTGGTCACCGTCGGCGACGACTACCGCGTCCGCACCACTGCGATCACCCCGAGCTTCGACGGCACCCGGCTGGACATCGGACCGGTGGGATCGCACGGCCGGGAGAACCTGTCGACCCGCAACGCCGTCACCCTGGTCTGGCCCGGCCGCGACGTCGGCGAATACTCGCTGTTCGTCGATGGCCTGGCCGAGCTGCCCGAGGATCCGGCCGGCCCGGTACTGGTCACGCCGACCAAGGCCCTGCTGCACCGGCCGGTGTTCGAGCCCGGGACTCAGCGGGCGGTCGGCACCGTCCATGACTGCGTGCAGCTCAAGGCAGATTGACAGCCTGCAGGTTTAGGCTCGAATTCATGAGTTCTAGCGTGGATTTCGATCGACTCGCAGAGAAGCTGGCAGGCCACGACTACGCCTACCTGATCACCGTCGATACCGAGAGTCGTCCGCATCCGGTGCCGGTGATGCCGGTGCTGCGGGGCGACACCGTGCACATCGGTGCGCTGGGCGGTCGGCGCAGCCGGGCGAATCTGGCGCGCACAGCGGATGTGACGGTGATGTGGCCACCACCGGTTCCGGGCGGCTACACCGTCATCGTCGACGGCACGGCCCAGGTGTCCGATGCCGGTGAGTTGGCCAGCGTGGCGATCTCCCCGACCCGTGCCGTTTTGATCCGGGTCGCCACGCCCGAATCACCGGGCGAGACACCCTGTTACAGCGATTGCGTCGACCTCAAAGTCAGTCCGCAGGGAGCCTGAGCGGCCGCCCGGCCACCATCAGCACGACCTCGTCGGAGGCCGCGGCGATCCGCGCGTTGAGCACTCCCAGCAGATCACGGAACAGCCGTCCCGAAGCGGTGGGCGGGACTACCCCGCTGCCCACCTCGTTGCTCACCGCCACCACCGGTGCCGGGCAGGCCCGCCAGGCCGCCACCAGCTCATCGATGTCGGCCGAGACGGCGTTCAGTCCGTCACCGCCGTCCCACACGTGGTGCAGGTCCATCCGCGCGGTGAGCCAGGTGCCGAGGCAGTCCAGCAGCAGTGCGTTGGGGGCCGAACGCAGTTCCTCGGCAACATCGACGGTCTCGACGGTGCGCCAGGAGCCGGGGCGGCGTGCCCGGTGCAGCCGCACCCGCTCGGCCCATTCCGGATCGCCCTCGCGTACTCCGCCGGTGGCCAGGTAGGTCACTGCCGGTTCGGCGGCCAACAGCGCCTCGGCGTGCGCGGACTTACCCGAGCGCGCGCCGCCCAACACCAGGGTGCGGGTGGCGTGACCGTCGGCTGCACCCACTCGCACCACCTCACCGTCACGCCCCGGCCGGGCGCCTGAATCCGACAGTACGGCAGTCAATTCCGACTCGGAAGGATTGTGGTGGCTCAGGTGTACTGCGACGACATCGGTGGTGTCGGTGACGGCGCCACTGGCACGCAGCCGCGCCACCGTTGTCGCGAATGCCGGCAGGTCGTGGTGCTCGGTGTCGTGTTCGGTATAGGTCCCGAACGTCTCCTCCAAAAACACCGCGTCGTAGCCGGCGCCGGCCAGCTCGGCGTGGGTCGCCTCGGATAGCGGGCCGGTGTCGGTCGCCCAGAAGATGCGGCCGCCAACGGATGCCAGGTCGTAGAGCACCGCGTCACCGCCGATGTCGGCACCGTGTGCGGCGGCCAGCACCCGCACGTCGTAGTCACCGAGCCGGATACGGTTACCGGCCTGCACCGTCACGAATCGGACCGGATCGTCGGGCCCCACCCACTGCCGGCACTGGTCGAGCGCACTGGCCGGGCCGACCACATCGAGCGGTTCGACCGTCCCGGTCCAGTGCCGCATCAGCAGCGCGGCCGGGCCGACGTGATCGGGGTGGCCGTGGGTGAACAGGATGTGCCGGACATCGGCCAGCGTTCGCCCGTGGCGCATCGCGGCGCGCGGTGCCTCCGGCCCGCAGTCCAGCAGCAGCACATCGTCGACCAGCGCGGCGGTCTGGGCGCGAACCTGCGTTGCAGCCGACCGGCAGGAGTCGCACCGGCAGAACGGATTCGGCCAGCCGTCGGCGCTGCCGGTGCCCAGCAGCAGGATCTCCATGCACCCATCCTCGTTGACTCTGCGTCCAGGGCGGGCCCCACTCGCACTTTCCCGCCCTCCGCGCAGAGTCAACGTAAACGACGAAGGCCCGGCCTGCCGCAGGCAGGCCGGGCCTTGTCGTGCAACCAGACTTAGAAGTCCATGCCGCCCATGCCACCGGTCGGGTCGCCCGCGGGTGCGGCCGCCTTCTCCGGCTTGTCGGCGACAACGGCCTCGGTGGTCAGGAACAGTGCCGCGATGGACGCCGCGTTCTGCAGCGCCGAGCGGGTCACCTTCACCGGGTCGGCAACGCCGGCCTTGAGCAGGTCCTCGTACTCGCCGGAGGCGGCGTTGAGGCCGGTGCCCGAGGCGGAGTTGGTGACCTTCTCGGCGACAACGCCGGGCTCCAGGCCCGCGTTGAAGGCGATCTGCTTCAGCGGGGCCGACAGCGCAACACGCACGATGTTGGCACCGGTCGCCTCGTCACCGTCGAGCTTGAGCTCGTCGAGCGACGGAGCGGCCTGCAGCAGAGCCACGCCACCACCGGCGACGATGCCCTCCTCCACGGCGGCCTTGGCGTTGCGCACTGCGTCCTCGATGCGGTGCTTGCGCTCCTTGAGCTCCACCTCGGTGGCAGCCCCGGCCTTGATCACCGCAACACCGCCGGCCAGCTTGGCCAGGCGCTCCTGCAGCTTCTCGCGGTCGTAGTCGGAGTCGCTGTTCTCGATCTCGGCGCGGATCTGGGCCACCCGACCGGCGATGGCGTCGGAGTCGCCCGAGCCCTCGACGATGGTGGTCTCATCCTTGGTGATGACGACCTTGCGGGCGGTGCCCAGCAGGGCGACGTCGGCGCTCTCCAGCGACAGGCCGACCTCTTCGCTGATGACCTGGCCACCGGTGAGGATCGCCATGTCCTGCAGCATCGCCTTGCGACGGTCACCGAAGCCCGGGGCCTTGACGGCAACGGACTTGAAGGTGCCGCGGATCTTGTTCACGACCAGGGTCGACAGGGCCTCACCCTCGACGTCCTCGGCGATGATCAGCAACGGCTTGCCGGACTGGATGACCTTCTCCAGCAAGGGCAGCAGGTCCTTGACGGTCGAGATCTTCGAGCTGACCAGCAGGATGTAGGGGTCCTCCAGGACGGCTTCCTGACGCTCGGCGTCGGTGACGAAGTAGCCCGAGATGTAGCCCTTGTCGAAGCGCATGCCCTCGGTGAGCTCCAGCTGCAGGCCGAAGGTGTTCGACTCCTCGACGGTGATGACACCCTCGTTGCCGACCTTGTCCATGGCCTCGGCGATCAGGTCACCGATGGTCTGGTCGCCCGCGGAGATACCGGCGGTCGCCGCGATCTGCTCCTTGGTCTCGACCTCTTTAGCCGAAGCCAGCAGGGTCGAGGTGACCTTCTCCACGGCCTTCTCGATGCCGCGCTTCAGACCCAGCGGGTTGGCTCCGGCGGCCACGTTGCGCAGGCCTTCCTTGACCAGGGCCTGGGCCAGCACGGTGGCGGTGGTGGTGCCGTCACCCGCGACGTCGTCGGTCTTCTTGGCGACCTCTTTGACCAGCTCGGCGCCGATCTTCTCGTAGGGGTCCTCCAGCTCGATCTCCTTGGCGATGGACACACCATCGTTGGTGATCGTGGGGGCGCCCCACTTCTTCTCCAGGACGACGTTGCGGCCCTTGGGGCCCAGCGTCACCTTGACCGCGTCGGCGAGGGCGTTCAGGCCCCGCTCGAGGCCGCGACGGGCCTCTTCGTCATACGCAATTTGCTTAGCCATTGCGAAGTGATTCCTCCGGTTAGGGGGTGCACGTCTTGTCGGTCGGGTGCAGTGCCCGCGACGGACGGCTGTGGGTGTGCTCCGCAGGTGCGGCCCCGTGCCTCACCGTCCCGACCTAGCACTCACTGGTCGCGAGTGCCAACGTCATTTTTAGCACTCGCCTATGGAGAGTGCAAGGTCGGAGGGCCCTACCTCGGAGCGCGCAGACCGTCGATGACGACGTCGGTCACCCGTTCAGCAGACTCCGGGTTGTACGACTCCATCGCCTGACATCCGACCAGGAGCGACTTCACGTCACGCGTGCCGATATCACGGCGCGCGGTGCCGGCATTCTGGGCAGATCGCAGCAGTTCCCCGAGCAGGGCGAGAAACGCCTCCTCGGCCTCCTGCCCGACGTCGATGCCGAGCCCGGCAAGCGCCTCGACCACACCGCGGTCTTTCGCCCCCCACCTCACCATCGAGCGCAGAAAGCCAAAGAGCGCTTCGGCGGGACCATCGGACTCCAGCAGGGCGTAGCCCCCCTCGATGAGGCGCCGGATGTGGTCCCGGACCACCGCCCGAAACAACTCCTCCTTGGTCGGAAAGTGGCGGTAGATGGTCCCGGCCCCGACTCCGGCGCGCCGGGCGATCTCATCGATCGGCACCGACAGCCCTTCGGCCGCGAAGGTCTCGTAGGCGACTTCCAGCACACGCGCACGGTTGCGCGCAGCGTCGGCGCGCAACGGACGTGCCTGCTCAGCCACGTGACAGCCCCAATCGGTTGACAAAACGGGGCGCGCGTTCCGTATAGTCGAATCAACCGGAGCGCCCGCCCCGTTTACCCTACCGCTCAGGAGCCTCCCATGGCCAAATGGACAACCACCGATATCCCCGACCAGACCGGTCGGGTCGCCGTGATCACCGGAGCCAACACCGGCCTCGGCTATGAAACCGCCTTGGCGCTCGCCGCTCGGGGCGCCCACGTGGTGCTGGCCGTGCGCAATCTCGACAAGGGCAAGGACGCCGCGACCCTCATCAGCAAGCGCAGCCCCGGAGCCAGCGTGGCGCTGCAGGAACTCGACCTGACGTCACTGGACTCCGTCCGCACCGCCGCCGCACAGTTGCGCGCCGACCACGACCGCATCGACCTGCTGATCAACAACGCCGGGGTGATGTGGACGCCGAAGTCGACCACCGAGGACGGCTTCGAGCTCCAGTTCGGAACCAACCACCTGGGCCACTTCGCCTTCACCGGGCTGCTGCTGGATCGGCTGCTGCCGGTCCCCGGCTCGCGGGTCGTGACGGTCAGCAGCATCGGTCATCGCATCCGCGCCGACATCCACTTCGACGACCTGCAGTGGGAGCGGAGCTACAGCCGGGTAGCAGCGTACGGGCAGGCCAAGCTCGCCAATCTGCTGTTCACCTACGAACTGCAGCGGCGCCTGGCCCCGCACGCCACGACTATCGCGACGGCCGCGCACCCCGGAGGCTCCCGCACCGAGCTGACCCGCAATCTGCCCCCACTGCTCGCGCGGATCACGCCGCTGATCGAGCCCCTCTTCCAAGGAGCCGACATGGGCGCCCTGCCGACGCTGCGTGCCGCAACCGATCCCGGTGTGCGTGGCGGGCAGTACTACGGCCCCGATGGCTGGGGTCAGCAGCGCGGCTACCCCAAGCTGGTCGAATCGAGCAGCAAGTCACACGACGTCGACGTTCAACAACGCCTCTGGACCGTCTCCGAAGAACTGACCGGGGTGGTCTACCCCATCGGCTGATCCGGGCTCACGCCACGTCGAGCAACTGCTCGTAGAAACCGCCGAACCCGCGGGCCCGGTTCACCAGGTGTACCTCCAGGATCCAGTGACAGACCCGGCCGGTGGGATCGGTCCGGCGCATCGGCTCGTCGGATCCGGGCGCGACGTAGAACCGGGCGTCGTCACCGGAGATCTTCTTGTGCGGAAACTCCCCGAGCAGGTGCCCGGCGATGGGAGCGCCGAACTCGAAGCCCGCATCCTCGGCCAGGGCTACGACGTGTTCGAACAGCTGGGTGCCGGTGATGTCGGCGTGCGCCTCGAAGAAGGCGCGACCCGCACGCCACACCCCAGGCAGCGCGTCACGCAACGCCAGTTTGTCCGGGTCGTCGCCGAGCACGAAGGTGCGGCCGAAGTCGGCCTCCCACTCTTCGAAGATCGGCCCCAGATCGAGGTAGGCGATGTCGTCGTCGGCCATGACACGGTCGGGCGGGTCGGCGTGAAACGGCAACAGGCTGTTCTCCCCGGCCCGCACCACCCGCCGATGCCAGTGCCTCGTGACCCCGAACATGTCGGCGGCCAGGTCCCGGATCTCATCGGAGAGCTGCCGCTCGCCGACTCCGGGGCGGACCATGCCGCGACGCTCGATCTCGTCGAACAGCGCGACGGCCTTGGCCTGCGCGTCGCGGAGCCGCTCGACACGAATGGATTCCGGCTCACGCGGGGTGGACACGCCAACGATCCTATCGGCTTGCCCTAGACTGCATCTCGATCAGATAGGAGACCGGGTGCGGGCTGAAGCAGCGCCCAGCACCCGGGCTTTGCGGGGCTGGCAACGCCGGGCTCTGGTGCGCTATCTGACCGCCAAGCCGCGAGATTTCCTGATGGTGGCCACCCCCGGCGCCGGTAAGACGACGTTCGCGCTGCGCATCGTCGCCGAGCTGCTCGCCGACCGCACCGTCGAGCGGATCACCATCGTGGTGCCCACCGAACACCTCAAGGTGCAGTGGGCCTCAGCGGCTGCCTCCCACGGCATCGCGCTCGATCCGCGGTTCTCCAACTCCGACTCGCAGACCAGCTCGGAGTACCACGGCGTGGTCGTCACCTACGCGCAGGTGGCCAGCCACCCCACCCGGCACCGGGTGCGTACCGAGGCCGCGAAAACCCTGGTGATCTTCGACGAGATCCACCACGGCGGCGACGCCAAAAGCTGGGGCGACGGCATCCGCGAGGCGTTCGACGATGCCACCCGCCGGCTGGCGCTGACCGGGACCCCGTTCCGCAGCGACGACAGCCCCATCCCATTCGTCAATTACGAGCCCGACGGCGCCGGCCATCTGCGCTCGGTGGCCGACGACAGCTACGGCTACACCGATGCGCTGGCCGACGGCGTGGTGCGCCCGGTGGTGTTCATGGCCTACTCGGGCGAGGCCCGCTGGCGTGACAGCGCCGGCGAGGAGCACGCGGCCCGCCTCGGTGAGCCGCTGACCGCCGAGCACACTGCCCGAGCGTGGCGCACCGCGCTGGACCCGGCCGGGGAATGGATGCCGGCGGTGATCACCGCCGCGGACACCCGGCTGCGCCAGCTGCGCGACGGCGGCATGGCCGATGCCGGCGGCATGATCATCGCCACCGACCAGAAGGCGGCCCGCGCCTACGCGGTGCTGCTGAAACGGCAGACCGGCGAGGAACCCACCGTGGTGCTCTCCGACGATCCCAGCGCGTCGGACAAGATCGCACAGTTCTCCGCGGCCACCAGCCCCTGGCTGGTGGCGGTGCGGATGGTCTCCGAGGGTGTCGACGTGCCCCGGCTGGCGGTCGGGGTTTATGCCACCAGTGCCTCCACCCCACTGTTCTTCGCGCAGGCGATCGGCCGGTTCGTGCGGTCACGGCGGCCCGGCGAAACCGCCAGCATCTTCTTGCCGTCGGTGCCGTCGCTGCTGGGCCTGGCCAGCGAGCTGGAACAGCAGCGCAACCACGTGCTGGGTAAGCCACACCGGGAATCCGAACGCGACGAGTTCGCCGAGGCCGAGCGCCGGCGCGACGAGCCGTCGGAGATGGAGAACAAGTTCGAGTCGTTGGGGGCCGACGCCGAGCTGGACCAGGTGATCTTCGACGGCGCCTCGTTCGGCACCGCCACCCCGGCCGGCAGCGACGAAGAGGCCGACTACCTGGGTATCCCCGGGTTGCTGGACGCCAACCAGATGCGTGACCTGCTGCGTCAGCGCCAGGAAGAGCAGCTGGATCGGCGGTCCAAGGCAGTCAACGACGGCGGGGTTCCGGTGCCGGTGACCACGCACGGGCAGCTGCGCGAGCTGCGCCACGAGCTCAACGCGCTGGTGTCGGCGGCCCATCATCGCCTGGGCAAGCCGCACGGCTGGATCCACAACGAGCTGCGGCGGCGTTGTGGCGGCCCCCCGGTGGCGGCGGCGACGTCGGATCAGCTGCGGGCGCGGATCGTGGCCATCCGGCAGCTCAATCGCGAGTCGTAGCTCTCGACTGACGCCTCCCCCGCCCCGCCGAGTGTGCGGTTTCGTTGCTGATCCGCTGATTTCGCCGACCAATCCGCACAGTCGATGCGGCCGGCGTGCGCCCAGTAGACGCAAAAGCCCCCAGATAGACGCAAAAGCCCCCAGATCGGGTGATCTGGGGGACCTTTGCCTCGGCCAGCAGAAGCCCGTCGACCCTCGGGTCAGGGCTGACCGCCGGCCTGGCCTGCGGTTCCGGCGGTTCCGTCGGTGCCGTGACCGCCGGCGGTGCCGTCATTTCCGGCCGTGCCGTCGACGATGGTGGTGCCGCCCGGGCTGGCCGCGGTGCCGCCGGCCCCACCCGTACCCGCGTCGCCGCCGGCCGCGCCGGTGCCGGCCGTACCCGCAGCCCCACCAGCGCCCGCGGTTCCCGCGCCGTCGGCGCCGGTACCCGCGGTCCCGCCGGTACCGCCATTGCCGCCGTTACCGCCGTTACCGCCGTCGCCGCCGTTACCGCCGTCGCCGCCGTTACCGCCGGTGGACACCTCTCCATTGCTGGCCACGCCACCGGTGCCGCCGTTCCCGCCGCCACCACCGACGTCGCCGTCGGCGCCGCTACCGCCGGCACCACCGACGCCACCGTCACCGCCGACACCACTCACAGTGCCGCCGGCCCCGCCGGCGCCACCGGCCCCGCCGTTGCTTCCGCTGGTGCCGCTGGCGCCGTTGCCACCGTCACCGCCGTTGCCGCCGCCACCACCGGTGGCGTCGGTGCCGCCGCCGGCACCATCGGTGTCGCCGTAGCCACCGTTGCCACCGTTACCACCCGCGGCCCCGGTGCCGCCGTTGCCGCCGTTGCCACCGTTGCCACCGGTGCCGTTGCCGCCGACGTCGCCGTTACCGCCGACCCCACCGTTGCCGCCCGCACCGCCGGCCCCGCCGTCACCGCCGTCACCGCCAGTCCCGCCGTTACCGTCGGCGCCGGCTCCGCCACCGAATACCGTGCCGCCGCCTCCGCCGTCACCGCCGACTGCGCCGAGGCCACCGGACCCGCCGGACCCGCCGTTGCCGCCGGTGGTGTTGCTTTCGGGATCGAAGACCGTGCCGCCGCGCCCACCGGTACCGCCGGCCTGTCCGGCCGTGGTTCCATCGCTGGCGTCGCCACCGTTGGCGGCTTGCCCGCCACCACCGGTGCTGTCCGGCACGTCGGTGCCGTCACCGGCCGCCGGCGGAATGTTCTGGGCCGGCGGATTGCCGCCGGTGCCGTCCACGCCGGCGCCGCCGGCGCCACCCCTACCGCCGTTGCCGACCGCGCCCGCAGCCCCGCCGGCGCCGCCGTTGCCGCCGTCCTGGGCGATGTCGCCGCCACCGGTGGTGACCACTTGGCCGTTCGCGCCCGCACCACCGTTGCCGCCGTTGCCGACTCCGGTGGCCGCCGCACCGGCGGTGCCGTTGGCCGCAGTGGCGCTGCCGTCACCGCTGCTCCCGCCCGTGCCGGCGCCGCCCGCGGTACCGGCGTCTCCGGCGTTGCCGCCGTTGCCGCCGCTGCCGGCAGTGGTCCCGGTTCCGCCGGCCGCGCCGGCTCCGCCGTCACCGCCGTCACCGGCGTTGCCCGCCGCTCCGCCGTTACCGCCGACGCCGCCCGCACCGGCGGCACCGTCGCTGTAGCCGTCGGCCTGCGCCACCCCACCGGCACCGCCCGCACCGCCGTTGGCGCCGGACCCACCGTTGCCGCCGCTGCCACCGTCGGTGCCGTTACCGCCGTCGCCGCCAGTACCGGCCTCGGCGTCGGCGCCATCGGTGCCCTCAACACCGGCACCGCCGTTACCACCGTTACCACCGGCGCCGCCAGCGCCACCGGCACCGGCGTTACCGGCGTTGGTTCCGCCGGCGCCACCACTACCGCCGTTGCCACCGATACCACCACCGGAACCGTTGCCGCCGTTGATGTCGGTGGCGGTGCCCGCCGTACCCACGGCACCGTTCGCGCCGTTGCCACCGGCGCCGCCGTTGCCACCGTTGCCGTACGCCCCGCCGTCGCCAGCGGCGCCACCGTTGCCTCCGACCGCACCGGCCAACGCATTGGCATCGGCGGCCGCGTCATAGCCGTTACCGCCGTCGCCACCGTTACCGCCACCGCCGCGGGCGCCGTCAGTGCCGCTGCCACCCAAGAAGCTGGCTCCCGTGCCGCCCTTGCCGCCGGTGCCCGGGGCCGCACCGTTGCCGCCCGCGCCACCGTTGATGTTGGCGGCGGTGCCGGTGGCCCCCGCGCCACCGTTACCGGCCGCACCGCCGGTACCGCCATTGCCGCCGATGCCCAGGATCGACGAACCGGCCCCACCGTTACCGCCGTTGCCGCCGTTGGTGCCATTGCCGCCGTTGCCGGCACCACCGTTGGCGAACGACCCGGCCGCACCGGTGTAACCCGCGCCGCCGACACCGCCGTTGCCGCCGTTACCCAGCGCGCCCATGCCGAAGAAGTCCTGGGCCTGACCCGACGACCCACCGTTGCCGCCGTTACCTGCGGTCAGCGTCGCCGTTGCGTTACCTCCAGCCCCGCCGTCGCCGCCGTTACCCCACATCTCACCGCCATGGCCGCCCTGGCCGCCGTCGGCACCCAGGCCGCCGGCACCGCCGTCGCCGCCGTCGCCGATCCCACCGGCGTGCCCACCGTTGCCGCCGGCCACCTCGTCGAGGGTCGACGACCAGCCGTCGCCGCCGTCGCCGAACCAGAGGCCACCGTTGCCGCCGTCGGGGTCGGCCTCGGTGCCGTCGACGCCGTTGCAGATCATCCCGCAGAAGCCCTCGGTGAAGGGCGCGAACATCTGGTTGATCACACCGTTTACCTGCGACCCGAAGTCAGAGTCGATCCAGGCCTGCAAACTGTCGTGCAGCGGCGCATAGAAGTAGGTGTCCCACATCTGGGCCAGCTCAGCCCCGGACGCGTCAGCCGCACCAAGGCCCCAGTCCGAACCGGTGAACAGACTGTCGAAATCGCCCGACAGATTGCCCCACGCGCTGGGATCAAACAGATCGGTGAACAGATCCTCAAAGTCCGCGTTGGCCGCTGGAGCCGACGCCAACGGCCCCAACCCCAATGCCAAGAACGCCCCGACCGAGGCGGCGGCACCCACCGCACGCTCGCGTCGGCGTGTCCCCACCCGACCATTCCTCACACCACGTTGCCGAACACCCATTTCTCCACCCCTTTCGCTAAGTACAACTCAGCTTTCCCTTAGTTTCGGAGCATAAGCGAAGTTAGGCGTGATGAATGTCATTTCTGAAAAATCGATAGAAAATCCTGATGGCGATCAGCCAGTCAGTGTCAAACAGGGGCGCTTATCGCACCAAATCCCCACGTAAAGGCGGTATTTGACCCCTCACAGGCTGCGCACCGCCGCTCGCCGGCGGCAACGAATCGTGAATACAACCCATTCGTGGCCCAATCCAGGGAAATTGCCATGGACGACTATTTACTAGTCGGTTCTAAGATTCCACTATTGCAGCATCCGGGTCCGAGTAGTTGCGGCACCGGCCGCCACGAGACTCAGCGCTGTCGCGTCCAGCGACTGTTGGCCACCCACGGGGACGCCTGCGCGGCCACCGACCACGCCCACTCCTGCGGCACATCGATCACCCGGTAGGCCTTGACCCCGGCGGCGGTGGCGGCGATCAGGGTGGCCACCCCGGCGCGGCGCTGAAACCAGCTCTGGCGCACCGTCCATCCGACGATGCCCGCGGTGGCGATGCAGTAGCGGCGCCGTTCCCAGCTGCCGGTGCGGGCCGACAGCCAGTGCGCGTCGACGCGATGCCCCAGGGCGCGCACCCGGTCGACGGCCAGCAGCGCGGCACCCAGCGTTATCGACGCCCAGGCCGGCCAACACCACTGCGGTAGCTCAACGAACGCCGTCGCGATCGCCAGCGCGGCCCCTACAGTCACCGGCAGCAGCAGCGCCCGAGTCCAGCGCCGGCGAGTCGCCGCCGGGCCGTGCCTGCGCAGCGGGCCGGTGACCACCACGGGGTCGGCGACCAACCCGGTCAAGACTCCCTCGGCGGTGGCCCGCGGGCAGGGCGGCAGCAGGATCGACGACTCACCTTCCCCGTTGACCCCGGTCATCGCCGCGTCCAGCCGCGCGCCACCGAACAACCGCACCAACAACGGCCGGCGCAGCGTTCCGCCGCGCAGCCGGCGCATGTCGTAGTTGTGCTCGCGCACCCGCAGCAGGCCGTAGCTCAACGCCAAGACGTCGCCGCCCGCCCCGGAACTGCGGGACAGCACCAGGTTTCCGTAGGTCACCAAAGACCGCAGCACCGCCAGCAGCATGGAGACCACCACCAGCAGGGCAGCGATGAGCGTCAGGCTCTGCTGGACTCCGAACTGTTCGGCGGCCTGAAGCCAAGACCGGCTCACCGGCGAATCCTCCAGCGCCGCCCAGACTCCGCTTTGGTACAGCGCGCCCACCGCGGCCCCGACCATCACCAGCCCGGACAGGCTCAGCGGGCTGTAGCGCAACCACGATGGCCGCCACCGTGCCAGTACCGTCGCAGGGGCGGGCGCCGATCCGGTCGCAGCGTGCGCGGTCTGCCCGGTGTGGGCCAGCAGCGTCGCGCGCAGCCGGGGGACCTCGCCGCTCTCGACCGCGTTCAGCTCGAAGGCGCCGTCCGTGGCGGCGTGCTGACCCGTGCTGACCCGTAACACCGTCAGGCCCAGCAGTCGGTGCAACAGCCGGGCGTCTGTCTCCACCGAGCGAATCCGGTTGCGGGGCACCGAAAGCATCTTGCGGCGCAACAGACCTGAGCGCAGCTGGACCCGGCCGGCCTCGGGGTCGGGCTCGATGCGGTAGGTGGTGGTGAACCAGCGCGTCACACCCACCACAGCGATCACCGACACCACCGCCAGCACCCAGGGCCGGTTGTCGGTCGCCGAGCCGAACACCACCACCGCGATCAGCAGCGGCAGTTCACGCAGCACTTCGTGCAGCGGATGCACCAGCAGCATCCGCGGACTCAAGCGCTGCCATTGGTCAGCGCGCGGTGTGCTGTTCATCTGCCTTCTCCGTGCCTCGGCACAATGCGCCTGTGGGTCGGCATCTCGCCGCGTCCTGCTTGGAACCGTATCCGCACGAGTTGCCTAGTGACCGCCAAGCGGGGATGCGGGGGCGAATCGCTCACGGCTGATGCGGGCTACGAGGAATCGTCGTCGGCGGCCAGGTGGTGCAGGACTCGTTGGTTGAGGGCGGCGAGCATGTCGAGCTCAGCCTCGGTAAACAGGTCGATGAAGTTCCGGCGCACATCCTCCACGTGCCCCGGCGCCGCCTTCTCGATCGCATCCCGGCCGGCCGGCAGCAGGCAGACCATGGTGCTGCGGGCGTCCTCGGGGTTGGGCTCCCGGCTGATCAGCCCGTCTTTCTGCATGCGCCGCACCTGATGGGACAGACGGCTCTTCTCCCAGCTCAATGCTTTGCACAGTGCATGGGCGGGCATGCGGTCTTCGTCGAGAGCCGAAAGCACCGCCAGGACCTCGTAGTCGGCCCCGGACAGGCCTGATTTCTGCAGGCGCCGGTTGAGGTGAGCCTCGATCTGTTGATGCGCGTACACGAAGGCCCGCCAGGCACGGTCTTCACGCGGGTTCAGCCAGTTCGGTTCCATCAGCCTCCACACCTCCTCGATTTGTTGACACGTCACCAAACTGATCCTAAGGTTGAAGAGTCAACCTATTCGAGCCTCAGTATAGACGGGACACCTCATGAGCAGCATCAGCATCATCGGCACCGGGAACATGGCCCGCACCATCGGCGCGCTGGCTATAGCGGGCGGCAACACCGTCGAGATCATCGGCCGCGACCCGGCCAAAGCCGCCAACCTGGCCCAGGCACTCGGCGGCGGAACCACGACCGGAGAGTTCGGCGCCGTTCCGGCCGGGGACATCGTCATCGTGTCCCTGTTGTACGCCCACGTCGTTCCGGTCGTCACCCAGTACGGAGACGCCCTCGCAGGCAAGGTCATCGTCGAGATCAGCAACCCCTTCAACCCCGCGGCCGACGGGCTCGCCATCCCCGCGGACACCTCGATCGCCCAAGAAGTTGCCAAGGCCGCGCCGGCAAGCGCCAGCGTGGTGAAGGCCTTCAACACCATCTTCGGTGTTGTCCTGGCGCAGGGCCGGCCACTCGACGTCTTCATCGCGGGCGACGACGCACGCGCCAAGGCGGACGTGGCGGCGTTCGTCGAAAGCCTCACGTTGCGCCCGCTGGACGTCGGCGGCTTGAACATGGCGCACTGGCTGGAAGGAACGGGCCTGGTCATGATGGGCCTCGCACGCCACGGGGTGGGGAACTACGACTTCGCCCTCGGCGCCGCGCCTGCCGCCTGAGCCCCAGCACCGCGGTCCAAGCCATGAAATGAGCCGGGGCGGCACGCACCCAGACAATGGTTGATGAATCACCGAAAGGATTTGCGATGAAGCTTGGTTTCGCGCTCCCCATAGTCGGCCCCGCTGTCGGCAGCGCAGCCGGTCTGAGTGCGTTCTGCCGCGGACTCGAGGACCTTGGCTACGACACGCTGTGGGTCGGCGACCGCCTGGTCACCCCGGTCGATATGCAGAGCACCTATCCGGGCACAGAGCAGCCGTACCCGCCGCAGATGACCCGCTACCTGGATCCGGTGCTGCTGTGGACGGTCGCCGCCACGGCGACCAGTCGGATTCGGCTGAATGCCAGCACGCTCAGCACGTTCTACTACGAGCCGCCGCACCTGGCCCGGATGCTGACCACGCTCGACGTGCTCAGCGACGGCCGCCTTGACGTGGGCGTGGGAATCGGGTGGATGAAGGACGAACACGACATCGCCCGCAGCGCTAATTGGCGCCGCCGCGGGCAAATGCTCGATGACCTGCTGGCGTTCCTGCACGAGTGGTGGACGACCACCCCGGTGTCCTGGAACAGCGAGTTCTTCTCGCTGCCGCCGGTGCACGCCGACCTGCGCCCGGTGCAGGTCGGCGGTCCGCCCATCTGGATCGGCGGTGCCAGCGAGGCCGCGATGCGCCGGGTGGGCCGCATCGGCACCGGCTGGCTCGGGGTCGAGGGACTACAGGACGAGCTCACCGACCACCTGTGGTCGATTGCGCGCCGTGCGGCGAAGGATGCCGGCCGCGATCCGGATGCGCTGAAGTCGGCCATGCGGATCAACCTCGAACCGGGCACGTCCATTGAGACTGTGGCCGACAAGCTCGAGCGCCTAGCCGGGTCCGGTGCCGATGAGGCGATCGTGGATGCCTTCGCCATGTTCCCCACCCTTGACCAGATGCTTGAGTTCGCCGGCCAAGTGATCGCTCGATGGAATGCTCGTTCCAACGCTTGATCGTTGTGGCTACCCGCCGGATTCGTCCCTGACTGCATCGGCGGCAGTGCTCAGGTGGCGTCCTCGGCACCCAGCGCGGCAATGTCGGTCAGTTGCGCCACGATCCGGTCGGCGACGGCGGCATCCAGCGCCACGATGTGCACCGCGCCCGCCGACGACGCGGTGGTGACCCGCACATTGGCCAACCCCAGCAGCCGATCCAGCGGACCCCGGTAGGTGTCGACGGTCTGCACCCGCGAGATCGGCGCGATCCGTCGCTCCTGCACCAACCAGCCGGTGCGGGTGAACACGGCCTGGTCACTGACGTCCCACCGGTGCACCCGGTAGCGCCACAACGGGGCGATCACCGCCGACACCACCAGCCCCAGCGCGGTGAACGCCAGAGCCGTGACGTGCAGCCAGGCAAACCGCTCATCGGCGATCGCCCAACCCAGCTGCAGCAGGGCCAGAAACAGCCAGGGCACCGCACCGACCAGCGCCCAGACCAAGGGCGCGCGGGAGCTGGGCGGATTGGTGGGGTCGACCAAGCTGGTCGCCGTGGGCCGGTCTGCATGCTGCGCCATGTAGGAGAGGATGTCAGGGCTCAGGCCGCGCCGCACCGTCGACCGCGGGACCGGCGAAAAACCATCCGGCGCACGATGCGTCACCTGAGTATCGTTTGTCACATGAGTAGCCGGGACAGATGGGCTGCGGAAGACGTGCCGGATCAAACCGGCCGCGTCGCGGTAATCACCGGCTCCAACACCGGAATCGGTTATCACACCGCGGAGATACTCGCCGGGCACGGCGCACTGGTGGTGCTGGCGGTGCGCGACCTCGAGAAGGGCAACGCGGCGGCGAAGCGAATCACCAGCGCCAGCCCGCAGGCACGCGTCGAGGTACAGGAACTCGATCTCAGTTCGTTGGCGTCGGTCCGCGAAGCCGCCGAGGCCCTGGGCGCCGCCCACTCCCGCATCGATCTGCTGATCAACAACGCCGGCGTCATGTACACCCCCAAACAGCACACCGTCGACGGCTTCGAGATGCAGTTCGGCGTCAACCATCTGGGGCATTTCGCTTTGACCGGCCTGCTGCTGCCGCGAATGCTGCGGGTGAAGCGGTCTCGCGTGGTGACCGTCACCAGCATGGCGCACCGGATCATGGCCGCGATCCACTTCGACGACCTGCAGTGGGAACACGGCTACAACCGGATCGCCGCCTACGGGCAGTCCAAACTGGCCAATTTGATGTTCACCTACGAGCTGCAGCGCCGGCTGGCCGCCAAACGCCGCTCGACCGTCGCCGTCGCCGCGCATCCCGGCACCGCCAACACCGAACTGACCCGGCACCTGCCGCCCTTACTGCGTCCCGCAGACCGCCTGCTGACGCCCCTGGTCGTGCAAAGTGCGGCGATGGGCGCATTGCCCACTCTGCGTGCCGCCACCGACCCAGGGGTGACCGGCGGGCAGTATTACGGTCCCAGCGGCATCGGCGAGCAGCGCGGATATCCCAAGCTGGTGGACGCCAGCAAGCAGGCGCACGAAGTCGAGTTGCAGCAGCGGTTGTGGGCGGTCTCGCAGGAGCTGACAGGAATCACCTTCCCGGTCTGAGTCAGACTGTCGTGATGCGATCCGTCGAAGAGCACCAGCGGGCCGTCGCCGATCTGATCCGGGCCCGACCGCCGGTCACGGTCGCGTTGGCCGATGCCGAGGGACTGGTACTGGCCGCAGACGTGATCGCACCGATCTCACTGCCGGTCTTCGACAATTCCGGGATGGACGGCTACGCCGTGCTCGCCGACGACATCGCCATGGCAACACCCGAAACGCCGGTGAAGTTGCCTGTCACCGAAGACATTCCGGCCGGACGCACCGATATCCCCACGCTGACGCCAGGAACCGCGCACCGCATCATGACCGGCGCACCGATCCCTTACGGCGCTGACGGGGTGATTCCCGTCGAGGCCACCGACGGCGGCACCGACGTGGTCCAGATCAGCGCGGCCACCGACCGGGGCCGCCACATCCGCCGGGCCGGCGGCGACGTCGCCGAGGGCGCCACCGTGCTCTGGGCCGGGCAACTCGTCAGCGCGCCGGCGGCCGGCCTGGCCTCGGCGCTGGGTCTGGCGCAGCTCACGGTGCGGCCCCGACAGCGAGTGCTGGTGATCTCCACCGGTTCCGAACTGGTCAAACCCGGTACACCGCTGGCGCCCGGTCAGATCTATGAGTCCAACGGGGTGATGCTGTCGGCCGCGGTGCGTGACGCCGGCGCTGAGGTGGTGGCCGCCGTGACGGTCGCCGACGACACCGCGGCTTTCACCGAAGTCCTCGACCGCTATGGCGTGCGCGCCGGGGCGGTAGATCTGGTGATCACCAGCGGTGGGGTCAGCGCGGGGGCCTACGAGGTGGTCAAGGATGTGTTCGGCCGCGACGGCGACCAGGGCGTGCACTTCGTCAAGGTGGCGATGCAGCCCGGGATGCCGCAGGGCATCGGGCGGGTCGGCGACGCGGCCATCATCACCCTGCCCGGCAACCCGGTCAGCGCCCAGGTCTCCTTCGAGGTCTTCGTTCGCCCCGCGCTGCGTCGCGCCATGGACCTGCCCAAGCCGAATCGGCCGCGCCGTACCGCCATCTTGAGCGAAAAGCTGGTGTCGCCGGCCGGCAAGCGGCAGTTCCGGCGCGGGCTGCTCGACTACGAAACCGGGACCGTCACCAACTACGGGCCCCCGGCCTCGCACCATCTGCGCTACCTGGCGTCGGCGAACTGCCTCCTGGACATCGCCGACGAGGTGACCGAGCTGCCGGTGGGCACCGAGGTGGAAGTCTGGGACCTCACCGGCTGAACCGCCCAGCTTCTAAGATGGCCCAATGGCCAGACGCCCCCGCGCAGCAGATGATCCCGGCGGTCTTCGGCACGTGATCGAGCTGGTGCGCTCGACGGTGCCGCCGATGCACAGTGCCGGGCTGCCGTTCGTCGGCAGTGCGCTGGGCGTGGCTCTGCTGGGCCGCAAACAGCCTTGGCTGCGCGGTGCCGGGCTGCTGGCCGCGGGCGCCTGCGCCGGGTTCTTCCGGCATCCGCACCGGGTGCCCCCCACCCGTCCCGGTGTGGTGGTGGCCCCCGCCGATGGTGTGGTCTGCCTGGTCGATTCGGCACCTCCGCCGCCGGAGCTGGACCTGCCCGATACTCCGTTGCCGCGGGTGAGCATCTTCATGTCGGTCTTCGACGCCCACGTGCAACGGGCTCCGATCGGCGGTGAGGTGATCGAGGTGCTGCACCGGGCCGGCCGGTTCGGGTCCGCGGACCGCGCCGAAGCCGCCGAAGACAACGAGCGCAACAGCGTGCGGATCCGCACCGCCGACGGCGCCGAGGTGATCGCCGTGCAGGTTGCCGGGCTGGTGGCGCGCCGCATCCTCTGTGAAACCCGGCCCGGTGATCATCTGGCGATCGGTGACACCTACGGGCTGATCCGATTCGGTTCACGCCTCGACGTCTACCTGCCGGTCGGAACGCAGCCGCTGGTCGGCGTCGGCCAGCGCATGGTCGCCGGCGAGACCGTCCTGGCCGACCTGTCATGACGAGTCCCGCCCAGCAGGCCCGGAGCCGGGGCCCGGTGGGTCTGCACATACTGCCCAGCTCCATGACGGTGCTGGCGATCTGCGCCGGCCTGACCTCGATCAAGTACGCGCTGGACGGGCAGCCGCACCTCGCGATGGCACTGATCGCCGCGGCCGCCATTCTCGACGGCCTCGACGGCCGGGTGGCACGCATCCTGGACGCCGAGTCGAGGATGGGCGCCGAGATCGATTCCCTGGCCGACGCCGTCGATTTCGGGGTGGCTCCCGCGGTGGTGATCTATGTGACGCTGCTGTCGACGCAGCCGGCGGGCTGGATCGTGGTGCTGCTGTACGCGGTGTGCGTGGTACTGCGGCTGGCCCGGTTCAACACGCTGCTCGACGACGCCACGCTGCCGGCCTACACCCGGGAGTTCTTCGTCGGCATGCCCGCCCCGGCCGGTGCGATCACCCTGATGGGCCTGCTGGCCGCCAAGCTGGAGTTCGGCGACGGATGGTGGACATCGCAATGGTTCACCTGCATCTGGGTGGTGGGCACGTCCATGCTGCTGGTCAGCCGGATCCCGATGCGCAAGATGCACGCCGTGTCGGTGCCGCCGCACCTGGCGGCGGTACTGCTGGCGGTGCTGGCGCTGGTGGCCGCGGCGGCGTTCCTGTTCCCCTACGTGCTGGTGCTGGTGCTGATCGGGGCGTACCTGTGCACCATTCCGTTCTCGGTCCGCAGTCAGCGCTGGGTTGCCGCACACCCGGAGGCGTGGGAAGACGCCCCCCGGGAGCGCCGCGCCGCGCGGCGGGCGATCCGCCGGGCGCAGCCGAGCCGCCGTCCCGGTGTGCGGCGGGGCATCCGTCGGCCCAGTGGGCAGTCGATGGCCCGGCTGCGGCTGCGCAAGCCGGGTCGGTAGCGGCGCGGTTACCGGGCGCAGTAGTCCTGCGTCGCGGACGACAGCGCCCGCCGGTAGAACTCGTCGAGCTGGCGTGCGTCGCTGACGGTTCGGGTTGCCGCGCCGAGTTGTCCGGCGCAATCCGGTGAGTGCAGCAGCTCCCATCGCTGGCCGATCTGGGCCAGCATGACCTGGTTGAAGCCGTCGATACGCGCCCGCGAGGCCGCCAGTTCGGGGGCTGACGGGACGGCCGCCGGGTCCAGCTTCCATTGGGCGAACCGGTAGTGCTCGGCGGCTTCGGTCGCGGCGATCTGATCGGCGAAGATCCGCCGCACGTAGTCGGGGTCGAGGTCTTTCCCGGCAGCGTCGGCGGCCAGCTTCGCCAGTTGCTGCCCGACCCGGGCCGGGTCCTCGATGGCGCCGCCGGTCTGCCATTTGATCGCCGCCACGTCGTCGGCGACCTGGAGCCGCTGGGCGGCGGCGTCCACCAGGTCGGACAACGGGGATGCCTCGTCGGCCCCGGCCGGGGCCGGGACGGTCAGCACGGCGACCGCACAGATCGCCGAAATCAGCACGCCGGGTCGCATGGCTCTATCAAACCCGCCCGGTCGATCCGCCTGTTACCGGGGAGGCCGCCCGGTGCTATGCCGATAATGGCCGGGTGGGTTCCACGCAAGAGCGCGAAGAAGAACGCCGGGTCGATACCTCCCGGCACCTGACGTTGATCGCCCGGCTCAACACCTCCGCCGTCGACGCCCGCCGTGGCGTAGTCCGGCTGCACCCCGAAGCCGTTGCCGCCCTGGGCATCCGGGAGTGGGATGCGGTGTCGCTGACCGGTTCTCGCACGACGTCGGCAGTGGCGGGGCTGACGGGGCCGGACGCCCCGGCCGGTGTGGCGCTGCTTGACGATGTGACGCTGTCCAACGCCGGCCTGCGCGATGGCACGCAGGTCGTCGTGGCCGCGGTGACCGTTTACGGGGCCCGGTCGGTGACGCTGAGCGGATCAACCCTGGCCTCCCAGACGTTGTCGCCCACCACGCTGCGCCAGGCTTTGCTGGGCAAGGTGATGACCGTCGGCGATGCGGTCTCCCTGCTGCCGCGTGACCTGGGCCCCGGCACGTCCACGTCGGCGGCCACCTCCGCGTTGGCGTCGGCGGTGGGCATCAGCTGGACCTCGGAGTTGTTGACGGTCACCGGTGTCGACCCGGCCGGGCCGGTCAGCGTGCAGCCCAACTCGCTGGTCACCTTTGGCAACGCCCCCACCGCCCCGGTGGCGACCGTTGCCAAGCCGGCTGCCCCGGCCCGGATCGCCATCGACGAGCTCAAGGGGTGCGAGGCGCAGGCCGCCAAGCTCGCCGAATGGCTCAAGCTCGCGCTCGACGAACCGCAGCTGCTGAAAACCCTGCGCGCGGGCACGAATCTCGGTGTGCTGGTGTCGGGTCCGGCCGGGGTGGGCAAGACGACCCTGGTCCGGGCGGTGTGTGAGGGCCGGCGGTTGATCGAGCTGGATGGACCCGAGATCGGGGCGCTGGCCGCCGACGAGCGGCTGGCCGCGGTACGTTCCGCGGCGGCCCAGGTCTGCGACGACGGCGGGGTGCTGCTGATCGCCGATGTCGACACGTTGTTGCCCGAACCGTCGGAACCGGTGGCGACGCTGATCCTGGCCGAGCTGCGCAACGTCGTGGCCACCGAAGGGGTGGCGTTCATCGCGACCTCGGCACTGCCGGACCATGTCGATCCCCGGCTGCGGGCTCCGGAACTGTGCGATCGCGAGATCCGGCTGAGCCTGCCCGACGGCGCGACCCGGGCAGCACTACTGGCCACCCTGCTCATCTCGGTTCCCACCGCGGAGCTGACATTGGGCGAGATCGCCGAACGCACACCGGGTTTCGTCGCCGCGGACCTTGCCGCGCTGGTTCGGGAGGCAGCACTGCGGGCAGCGTCGCGGGCCAGCGACAACGATGAGAGACCCACGCTCACCCAGGATGACCTGGTCGGTGCGCTCAGCGTGATCCGGCCGTTGTCGCGCTCGGCGGCCGCAGAGGTGTCCGTCGGCTCGGTCACCCTCGACGACGTCGGTGACATGGTGGCCACCAAACAGGCACTGACCGAAGCGGTGCTGTGGCCGCTGCAGCACCCGGACACGTTCACCCGCCTGGGCGTCGATCCGCCGCACGGCGTGCTGCTCTACGGCCCGCCCGGTTGCGGCAAGACCTTCGTGGTGCGCGCCCTGGCGGGATCCGGTCGAGTCAGCGTGCATTCCGTCAAGGGCGCGGAGCTGATGGACAAGTGGGTGGGCAGCAGTGAGCGGGCGGTGCGGGATCTGTTCCAGCGCGCCCGCGATTCGGCGCCGTCACTGGTGTTCCTCGACGAGATCGACGCCCTGGCACCGCGGCGCGGTCAAAGCTTCGACTCCGGGGTGACCGATCGAGTGGTGGCCGCGCTGCTCACCGAGCTCGACGGCGTCAACCCGCTGCGCGACGTGGTGGTGGTCGGCGCCACCAACCGTCCCGAGCTCATCGACCCGGCCCTGACCCGGCCGGGCCGGTTGGAGAAGCTGGTGTTCGTCGAACCGCCGGATGCCGATGCCCGCCGCCAGATCCTGCGGGTGTCCGGGAAATCCGTTCCGCTGCACGTCGACGTCGACCTCGACGCGCTGGCCGCGGACCTGGACGGCTACAGCGCCGCGGACTGCGTGGCACTGCTGCGCGAAGCCGCCCTGACGGCGATGCGGCGCAGTATCGACGCCGCCGACGTCACCGTGGCAGATATCGCCGCGGCCCGCGAAAACGTCCGTCCCTCACTGGATCCCGCTCAGGTCGACGCGCTGCGCTCGTTCGCCGACAACCGCTGAACTCCGAGTACCCGAGTTCAGGAGACTTCGACCAGCGCGGCAAGCCGGGACAACGAGGCCGCGAGCTTATCCGGGGTGGTGGCGCGGGCGCGGGCGAGACGATTGGGGTCGGTTAGCTCCGACCAGTCGTAGGTGTGGGTGACTCGAGTGCGCGCCGGCCCGAGCGGCTCGAGCTCCCACCGCCACAGGTGACCCGGCGGCGTACACCCGGGGGCCGCTGGGCGCCAGGCGATACGGCGTCCCTCCTCGAACTCCACCACGTGGTTCTCCCGCACCGTTCCCATGGTCAGCGTCATGGTGAAAACGTCCCCGACGGCATGAACCCGTTGACCGGATGCGGCTTCGGCCAGATTCGCGTTGCCGTCCCAGCGCGGCTGGCGTGCCGGGTCGGCGATGAAGTCGAAGATCAGCTTCGCCGGCGCCGCGATCACCCTGCTGGCGCTGACGACCTTCGCCGGCAGTGGCGAGCCGACGCGGTGCAAGGTGCCTTCGGGGTCGACGTAGGCGAATTCCCTGAGCTGGTAGTCGGTGTCGACCGGTTCGACAAAGCGGCCCGGTACGCCCGATGCCGACCATTGCGCATAGAGCGCGTCGGCGTCGTCGACATAGAAATACACACTTGCGGCCGTGCGCAGCGGATCGTGTTCGGCCCACTCGGAAAGGTGCAGCGAAACCGAGCCGCGGTCGGCGAATCCGTACCGGGCCGGCCCGCCGTAATGGTTGACGGTGAACCCGAGCCGGCGGTAGCGGTCCAGCGCAGCGTCGAGGTCTCGCACGGGAATGATCGGTGCGACCGAGGTGAACTCGATGTCGGCCATAGCGTCAGCGTACGTCGCGGCACCAACGGCTAGCGGCCGCGCTGCTGCTCATACCCGCTGGTGAGCCAGTACACCGCCCGATCAAGGCTGGGAAGCATCTCGGTGATGGCGATCTCGCCTGCGGCGAACCGCGCGGACAACCCGTGCACCAGGTTGGAGATGATGACGTCCAGGTCGGCGATGAAGTCGTCGTCGACGTCGGACATTGCCGCCAGCATCGCGGGCCCCACCGCATCCAGGCCCCGCCGAACCAAGGCGTCACCACCGGGAGCCGACCTCGCCCGGACGTAGGCGGTCAGCATCGCCGGGTGCTGCTCCCAGGGCTCGAAGATGGTGCGGTACAAGCTCATCAACGCCGCATACCGGGATTCGCCGGGCTCGCGGGCGTGCGGGGCGATACCCGAGTAACGGTTCTGCTGCATCCAGGCGTCCAGCGCCGCCAGGATCAGTTCGTCGCGGGTGGCGTAGCGCTTGTAGATGGTCGCCAGCGACATCCGGGCGCGTCGGGCGACCTCCCTGAGCTGGACCGCGTCATAGCCTTCGGTCTCGAGAATCTCGACCACGATGGCCAAGATCCGGTCTTGCGCACTGTCCATCGATCACCCCTTGCCGCCGATGAGTAACCAGGTTACCGTAGCCGCATGGGTTCCCTGAATGGACAGGTCGCTTTCATCACCGGCGCGGCGCGCGGGCAGGGCCGCAGTCACGCGGTGCGACTGGCCGCCGAAGGCGCGGACATCATCGGCGTCGACATCTGTGCCGACATCCCCTCCAACGGCTACCCCATGGGATCCCGCGACGAACTCGACGAGACCGTTGCGCTGGTGGAAGCCCAGGGCGGCAAAATGATCGCCTCAGTTGCCGACGTCCGCGACTTTCCGGCGCTGAAGGCGGCGCTGAATGCCGGCGTGGAGCACTTCGGCCGCTTGGACATCGCCTGCGCCAACGCCGGTATCGCCGCGATGGCATTCCGCGAACTGACCGATGACGAAGACCTGCAGATGTGGACCGACGTCCTCGACGTCAACCTGGTCGGTTCGTTTCACACCGCCAAAGCCGCCATCCCGCACCTGATAGCCGGTGGCCGCGGCGGCTCGATCGTCTTCACCAGCTCCACGGCCGGCCTGAAGGGCTTCGGCGGCATGCAAGGCGGCGGCCTTGGCTACGCCGCCTCCAAGCACGGCATTGTCGGCCTGATGCGCACCCTGTCCAATGCTCTTGCCCCCCACAGCATCCGGGTCAATACCGTGCACCCTACCGCGGTGAACACCATGATGGCGGTGAACCCGGCGATGACGGCCTTTCTGGAGAACTATCCCGACGGAGGGCCGCATCTACAGAATCCAATGCCGGTCGGCATGCTCGAACCCGAGGACATCAGCGCCGCGATCGCCTACCTGGTCTCCGACGCAGCCCAGTACGTCACCGGGGTCACGTTCCCTGTCGACGCCGGCTTCTGCAACAAGCTATGACCGGGCGGGTAACCGGCAAACGGGTGTTGGTCACCGGAGCCGCGCGCGGCATGGGGCGCAGTCACGCGGTGCGCCTGGCCGAAGAGGGCGCCGACCTGATCCTGGTCGACATCTGCGCATCGCTGCCCGAGGTCGACTATCCGCTGGCCACCACCGAAGATCTCGACGAGACCGCTGAATTGGTGCGACAGCACGGCCGCCGGGCCATCACCCACGTCCTGGACGTGCGCGACGCAGCCGCCCTGACCGCCGCGGTCGCCGAGGGCGTGGCCCAGTTGGGCGGCCTGGACGCCTCGATCGCCAACGCCGGCGTGATCACCGCCGGGACGTGGGACACCACCACCTCGGCACAGTGGCGCACCGTTGTCGATGTGAACCTGATCGGCACCTGGAACACCTGCGCGGCGGCGCTGCCGCACCTGGTTTCCCGCGGCGGCAGCCTGGTCAACATCAGCTCGGTGGCCGGGCTGAAGGGCAGTCCACTGCACACGCCCTATACGGCGTCCAAGCATGGCGTCGTCGGCATGAGCCGCGCGCTGGCCAATGAGCTTGCCGCGGTGAATGTTCGGGTCAACACCGTGCACCCCACCGGGGTGGAGACCGGGATGCGCCCGGACGCGCTACACGGACTGCTGGCCGAAACCCGCTCGGATCTGGCACCGATCTTCAGCAACGCCTTGCCGATCGTGATGACCGAGGCGCGCGACGTCAGCAACGCGGTGCTGTTCCTGGTCTCCGACGAGTCCCGGCACGTGACCGGACTGGAATTCAAAGTCGATGCCGGCGCCACCCTGCGGTGAGGCGGGGCCCGGTGCCCACGCCTTCGCCGAGCTGATGAACCTGCCGGTTCCCGCCGACGCCACGCCAGCGGCGGCAACCCTGCTGGATTTCGTCTTCGCGCAGATCTGGCAACGGCCAGGCCTGAGCCGCCGGGATCGATGGTTCGTCGCGCTGCCATGCGTTGCCGCCGCCGACACCGAGCAGCCGCTGCGTGACCATATCTACGCCGCCCTGATCCACGGCGACGTGACGATCGAGGAGATGCGCGAAGCCGTACTGCATTTCGCGGTGTATTCGGGCTGGCCCAAGGCATCACTGTTCAACATGGTCGTCGACGAGCAGTGGGCACGCATCCATGCCGAACAAGGCGAGCCGGTGCCGTCCGCGGCGCCGCTGTTGCCGCTGGCCACACCCAGTGACCCCGAGGCGCGACTACGGGCCGGAGAGCAGGCCTTCCGTGACGTCAACTGTCTGCCCTTCGCTCCGGTCCGAGACGACCCGTATTCGGGTGCGGGCATTCTGAATTTCGTCTTCGGTGAGATGTGGCTGCGGCCCGGGCTGGGCATGAAACAGCGGCGCCTGGTGACCGTGGCGTGCGTGGCGTTCCAGGATGCGCCGTACCCGATCTTCAGTCACGTCTACGCCGCACTGAAGAGCAGGGACGTCTCGTTCGACGAAATGGACGAAGTTGCTTTGCATTTCGGCGCCTACTACGGATGGGCGAAAGCTTCGCGACTGATGCAGGTGATCGAGGAGCAGAAGCAGCGCGTTACGCAGGAGTGGGCCGCAGAGAGCTAGCCCACCGGGTCGAATTCAATGTGCAGCTCTGTGAGCCCGCGCAGCAGGAAGGTGGGCTCGTAGGAGTAGCGTCGCTGTCCGGCGGGCCCGTGGTGAGACTCGCTGATCCTGATGTCGCGCATCCGGTCCAGCATGCGGTGAACCGTGATGCGTCCCTCGACCCGGGCCAGCGGAGCCCCAGCGCAGGTGTGGATGCCGCGGCCGAAGGCGATGTGCTCCCGCACGTTCTTGCGGCCGAGCCGGAACTCGTCGGGGTTGGAGAACTTGCGCGGATCACGGTTCGCCGCACCCAGGCAGAGCATCAGCACGGTGCCGGCTTTGATCGGCACCCCGCCCAGCGTGGTGGTCTTGCGGGCAAGGCGAAAGTCGATCTTGGTGGGGCTCTGAATTCGCAGCGACTCTTCGATGAATGCGGGGATCAGTGCGGGGTTCTCGCGCAGCGTCTGCTGGAACTCAGGTCGCTCCCCCAGGGTTTGCACCGCCGCCCCCAGCAGCTTGGTGACGGTCTCTTGACCGGCGCCGAACAGAAAGGTGGCCGGGTGAACCACCTCCAGCAGTTCCGGCGTGGAACCGTCGGGGTAGGTCGCGGCGGCCAGGGTGCTGAGAACGTCGCCACGAGGCTCCCGCCGCCGCTCGGTGAGGTACCCGCTGAACTTCTCGTCGAGGTACCGCAGGGGATTGAGTCCCACCGGCGTACCGTCAAGGGATCCGACATGTTGCCCCTCGCGATGCCCGGCACCCAGCGCACTGCGGAATTCGGCGCGATCCTCCTCGGGAACCCCGAGCAGATCGGTGATGGCCAGGGTTGCATACGGTTTGGCGTAGTCGAACAGGAACTCGCAGCGTCCCGTGCCGATGAATTCGTCGAGCTGCGTATCGGTCAGCTGCCAGATGAACTCCTCGTTCTCCTTCAGCCGCTTGGGGGTCAGCAGCCCGCTCAGCAGCGAGCGCGCTCGGGTATGCGCAGGCGGATCCATCACCACGACGTGTTCGAAGATCGGGAACTCGTGCCGGTGTGCCTCGATCTGCTCGGTGATGTCGTCGCCCTCGGGCTCGAACGGCAGCGGGGGAAAAGGTCCGCCGATGGCATTCACCGCCGAGAACGAGTCGTGGTCTTTGAAGGCGGCGAGCACCTCGTCGTAGCCGGTGACGGCCACGACGCCGTGATGCGGCTCGGCGAACACCGGCCCGCATCCGCGCAGGTATTCGTAGTAGGCGTAGGGATCCTGGGTGACGGTTTCGTCGGAGAAGTAGTCCACCGCCGCGAGATCCACCATCGCCCGATACGCCCTTTCGCTCGCGCCGCGACCTCGTAGCGCTGATCGATCGATCAAATTGCTAGAATGCGTCATGCCTACCACGCGCGGCGCCGGACGGTCAAGCAATCGCAAGCCCGGGCCGGCCTGAATGGCGGCTCCGCGCAAGGCCAAATCGACCGACAATGCGACCCGGCGCCGCCTGATCGAGGCGACGGCGCGACTGATGCGCGACGAGGGTTATGCCGCGGCCACGTCGCGGCGGGTCGCCGCCGAGGCCGGTGTGCGCCAAGCCCTGGTCTACTACTACTTCCCCACCATGGACGACCTGTTCGTCGAGGTGCTGCGGGTCGGCGCCGACGACGCGTTGGACCGGATGCGCACCGCCCTGACCGATGACGATCCGCTACGCGCATTGTGGGCGATCAACAGCGATACACGTCTGACCAGCTTGAACACTGAGTTCATGGCGTTGGCCAACCATCGCAAGGCGATCCGGACCGAACTCAAGGCCTATGCCGAGCGAGTACGGGATATCGAGACCGCGGCGGTCACGGTGGCACTGCGCGCCAATGGCGTGGATCTGGCGGAATACCCCCCGATCGCGATCTCGATCCTGATCGCCCAAACCGCCCGCAACCTGTGCAATGAGAGCGCCGTCGGTGTCACCGAAGGGCACGACGAACTGCGCGCACTGATCGATCGCGAGCTGGGCCGGCTGGCACCGCCGCCTGGCACTTCCTAGCCCGCGCCGCCCCAGAAACGGTGGCCAACACGACCCCGACGGCACGAATGCTGATCGATCGACCAGCCCATTGGCGCTAGCCGGCCAGCGCGTACGCGCGGCCAGTTCGGCCGGTAACACCGAAAATTGGATGCACCGCCCGCGGTCGCCGCGGTACCTTCGTCTGCCCGGAGGACGAAAGAGACCATGCTCACCGAAACGATGCCCGAAGAGCTGCTGGGCGCCCGCCGGTCGTTCATTCTCGCGACCACCGTCGCCATGGCCAGCGCCGGACTGTGGGTGCCGCTGATCTTCTTGTTCTTCACCCTCGGGCGCGGGCTGCCGCTGACCGGGACCGGCGTGGCCGCCACCCTCGGCAACACCGGCGCACTCATCTTGGGGGTGCTGGTGTCCGGGCGCACGGTTGACCGGTTCGGTCCGTGTCGGACCATGGCGCTGGCCGGCGTCGGGGCCTCCGGCGCCTTCCTGGGCTTCCTGTACACCCACACCCTGGCCGAGGTCGCGATCTTCTCCTTCGCCGCGGCACTGAGTGCGAACCTGTTCTTCACCGCCGATCCCGAAGCCGTCCGGCGGCTGACCCGCGATCACGACGACCGCACCCAGATGTTCGCGCTGCTCACCTCGGTTCGGGTACTCGGGTTCGGTCTCGGCGCATTGGCCGCGACCGTGGGCCTGGCCATCGACCGGAACGGCGAATGGTTCTGGACCACATTGGTGGCGACCATCGCCGCGGGTGAACTCACCACCGGCCTGCTGTTCTGGCGGCTGCGCTGGATCGACCGCGCCGTCGCCGACGACGAGTCGCCGGACTGCGAGCCGCCGCGCTACCGCGATGTGTTGCGCCAGGGCGCCTTTATGGCCTTCATCGCCGGCGTGTTCGTCATCGCGCTGACCACCATCGGGATGGACACGGCACTGCCGCTGTTCATGCTGTCGGTGGGCCTGCCCGCTTGGTCGACGACGGTGGCCTACCTATTCATCTGCGTCATGGTCGCGATAGCGGCGCGCTGGGTCGCCCGAATCGGCTCGCGGGTCCCGCACCTTCGGATCCTGGCGTGGTCGGCCGCACTGTGCTCGATCAGTTTCCTGGTGATCGACCTCCTCGCCGGCATCCAAAACGCCGTACCGGCAATTCTTTTCGCCGTCTTGGCTTTCGGTCTGACACTGTTCAGTGTGTCCGACGCCGCCGGCAACGCGCTCAGCGCAAACATCATGCTGACGTTCGCGCCCGACGAGTCGTCTGGACGACACGCCTCGCTGCTGCAGACGGCGTGGGCCGCCGCGACCGCCGTTGCGCCCGGCATGTATGCCGCCCTGTTCTCCGCGGGGCGCATCCTGCCCTGGCTGGCCAGTTCGGCCCTGCTGGCCGCGGCGGCGGCGGTATTCGGCGCGGTGTACGTCAGAACCCGTTGACTCTGCGTCCAGGGCGGTAGCTACTCGCACTTTGCCGCCCTGGACGCAGAGTCAACGAGGGATATCGAATTCGACTCGGGCCGAGACGGTCTCAATCGCCTCGTACACCGCCGCCAAACGGTCGGATAGCGACGGCGCGGCCAGCACCGCGTACCGGTCGGCCTCCCCCATCGGGACCCGGCAGGCCAGCGAGTACAGCCGCTGCACCGGGTCCAGCGAGCGCAGCCGCCGGCCACCCAGCAGGCTGTTGCGCCCCGGCATCACCCAGCGTCGCTGCGCTTGGGCCATCCGCTTGTGCAGCGCGACAATGCGGTCTTCGAGCGCAATGAACTGCTCGTCACTCACCGGTTCTGATGGCTCGTCGGGCCACACCTCGGTGATCGCCCGCGGGTAGGGATCGTCGGTGAGCCATTCACGCACCCGGATCCGCTCCCCGGTCAGGCAGCGCAAGCCGTACCGGCCTGCCCCGAGTTCGGTGCACCCGGTGATGCTGGTCATCGCGCCGACGTCGTTGCGCTGCTCGCCGCCGCCCACCTCACGGCCGCGGGCGATCAGCACCACCCCGAAGCGGGGATCGCCGCTGCGCATCAGGTCGCCTACCAACACGGTGTAACGCAACTCGAAGATCCGCAGCGACAGTTCCTCGCCGGGCAGCAACACCCATTCCAGCGGGAACATCGGCAGTTCCATCACGAGATATCGAGCTCGCCCACCAGTGCATCGACCACGGCACGCAGATCGCCGTCATGTTCCTCGGCGACCCGGCGCTGGCGCTGGTAGGACGCGCCCGTCCGGTAAATGTCGGCGACGGCCGCCAGCTCGTCGGCACAGTGCAGTCGCGCGGCGACCGGTTCGAGCCGGTTGAGCAGCTCGTCGAGGTCCTCGGTGACCAGCCGCTCGTTGCTGTCGGCATCCAGGATGATCTCGGCGTCCAGCCCATAGCGGGCGGCGCGCCACTTGTTCTCCTGCACGTGCCAGGGCGGCATGGTGGGCAGGGATTCATCATTCTCCAGCCGCCGGTCCAGGTCGACGATCAGGCAGTGCGTCAACGCCACCAGCGCACCCAGCTCACGCAGATTGGACACCCCGTCGCAGACCCGCACCTCGATGGTGCCCAGATGCGGCGATGGCCGGATATCCCAACGAATCTCGTTGGTGTGATCGATGATCCCGGTCTTCTTCTGGTCGTAGACGAAGCCCTCGAACTCTTCCCAGGTCTGGAACTGAAACGGCAGGCCCGCAGTGGGCAACTGCTGGAACATCATCGCGCGGTTACTGGCGTAACCGGTGTCGTGACCGTCCCACCAGGGCGAGGATCCCGACAACGCCAGCAGGTGCGGATAGTGCTGCAGCAGTGAGGAGATGATCGGCATCACCTTGTAGGACGAGGAGATACCGACATGGACGTGCACTCCCCAGATCAACATCTGCCGCCCCCACCACTGGGTGCGTTTGATCAGCTCGGCGTAGCGCGGCGCGTCGGTCAGCTTCTGCGCTGACCACTGTGCGAACGGGTGGGTGCCGGCGCCGAACAACTCCATGCCCCGGCTGTGCACGATCGGCCGGGTGGTGGCCAGTGTCTGACGCAGGTCCTCGATGGCCTCGCCGGTGTTGTCGCAGATGCCCGTGACGAGCTCGACGGTGTTGCGCAGCAATTCCTTGTGCACACGCGGGTTCTCGCCGAGCTCGGACAGGACCGCGCTGGCTTCGTTGCTCAGATCGCGCGTCTGGGCATCGACAAGAGCCAGCTCCCATTCCACGCCGATGGTGGGACGGGCGCTGCGGGCGAACTCGATTCGGGCTTCGGACCTCGAGGAAGCCCAGTTGTTGGTCGGGCTACCCGGCGCCGATAACACCACACGCAATCCGCTTTCCGGCGTCTCCGGTGGTCAGCGTCGTCTGGTCCGGGCCGGGCGTGCCGTTGACCTGGGTGTAGCGATCCGCCGGAATGTTGGCGAAGTTGTCGTCATCGGCGTGAATGATGATCGAGGTCCCCTCGCCACCGAGCAGTTCGGCCTTGGTGAAGGCGTCGGTGGTGGTCACCAGCAGCCCGCTGCCGTCGGAGCGCACCTGCAGTGACGTCAGGTCCCCACTCTGCGGGTGCTCGCTGTGGCCGGGCGCCTGGAAGTGTCCGCCGGCCGACAGGAAGCCGCCGGGAGCCCCGCCGGTGGGGGCCACGGAGTCGGCTTCGCACTTACCGATGGCGTGGACGTGCAGGCCGTGGAAACCGGGCGACAGCACCCCGGTGCTGGTGGTCCGCACGGTCACGGTGGCGAACTCCTTGCCGCCGGCCTTGCTGAACTCGAACGTCGCGGTGGCGACCTGGCCGCCATCGGGGGTCGTCAGGTGCGCGACGAGACTGTCCGAACCGCTCGAGCCACCGGACTCAGACTCCGGGGCGGACGGCGCTGCCGACCCGGTCCAGATGGCCGGAGTGGTGCCGGGCGCGTCGGAAGGCAGCTGGTTGGGACTGCACGCCGCCAGCAGCATGGCCGGGGTGGCGAAGACGACGGCGGTAAGAGCTCTGCGGTGACCTGTGACCATGCGAGGAGCTTAACCCGCGACCACCACGATGACGCCCGGTGGTTGCTCAGCGACGTCGGGGATCCGCGGCTCGACGGCGGCGCCGAGCACCTGGGCCACCGAATGAGCCGCGTCCTGCTCGCCCTCGGCGTCACTGAAGTAGACGGTGGTCTGGGTGACTTCGGGCAGCTCGAGGTTCCCGATCTCGGTCACATTCCAGCCGGCCTCGCGCAGCCGGTCGGCGGTGTGGCCGGCCAGCCCCGCCTGTTCGGAGATGTTGAAGACTCGCACGTCGGACTTGCGGGCCGGGCGCTCGGGTTTGGCCGGCGCCGAGGCGGTGGTGACGGGTTGGGCGGTCGGCGAGTGGTCGGCGTCGTCGCTGCTACCCGACGATCCGAGGGCTTGAAAGCCGACCAGCAGGAAGACGATGCCCAAAAACAGCAGCACCATCACCATTGCCCGGAGCGGGAGTCGGGAGGAGTCAGGAACGTGGTCGTTCATTGCGCCCACTGTATCGAGCAGCGGGCCAGGACCGATAAACGCCCAGCAATCAAGGGGTCAGGCAATCAGGTGATGTCGAAACCGAGCCGGCGCGCGGCACGCGCCTTCTGACGACTGGACCGCAGCCTGCGCAGGCGTTTGACCAGCATCGGGTCGGCGGCCAGGGCCTCGGGCCGGTCGACGAGCGCGTTGAGGACCTGGTAGTAGCGGGTCGCCGACAGCGCAAAGCGCTCCTTGATGGCCTCTTCCTTGGCACCGGCGTACTTCCACCAGTCCCGTTCGAAGGACAGGATGTCGTGTTCGCGACGGCTCAGACCGTCGGTGGGTTCCGAATCGTCCCCTGAGCGATTCGCCTGCGCCATGGCGCCGTCCATATCGTTTCCTGGACCCTTCCGGAAAGTTCTCTCGCTGCAAACGTTCGCTAGTTTTCGGCGGCGTGTTCTGAGCGAATATTGAATCACGCCAGGCTGTGTTGAACCGGGAGCCTGGCCCGCGCGTCGCCATGGCCGCTGCACTTGACCGGTAGCGGCCCCAGCTTCGCCTCTCCTCCGTCGAGCCTCGCTAAACCGCCCACCTAAGATTTGCGGTCATGGCCGTCCTACCCATCCGCATTGTGGGCGATCCCGTCCTGCACACACCGACCAGCCCGGTGCCCGTCGCCGATGACGGCTCCTTGCCGGCTGACCTCGGTGAGCTGATCACCTCGATGTACGAAACCATGGACGCCGCCAACGGCGTCGGCTTGGCCGCCAACCAGATTGGCGTGGGGCTGCGGGTCTTCGTCTACGACTGCGCCGACGACCGCCGCTCCACCACCCGGCGCCGCGGCGTCGTGGTCAACCCGGTGCTGGAGACCTCCGAGCGGCCCGAAACCATGCCCGACCCGGATGACGACGACGAAGGCTGTCTGTCGGTGCCCGGCGAATCGTTTCCGACCGGTCGGGCGCAGTGGGCGCGGGTCACCGGATTGGATGCCGACGGGAACCCGGTGACGTTGGAGGGCACCGGATTGTTCGCCCGGATGCTGCAGCACGAGACCGGGCACCTCGACGGGCTGCTCTACCTGGACATGTTGGTGGGCCGCAACGCCCGCGCCGCGAAACGGACGGTGAAGTCCAACGGCTGGGGTGTGCCCGGCCTGTCCTGGATGCCGGGCGACGTGCCCGATCCGTTCGGTCACTGACGAGCCCTCCATGCCCCAACCACCCGAACTCCCTGAGATCGGCGTCCGGGTGAGTCTGCGCTACCTGCGTCCCCCCGGCTCCGAGCCGTCGATGGGCGATGTGATTGGGCAGCTGGTGGCGACCGGGCCGGTGGTGCGGGTCCGCTCTGCCGACGGGGTGATCCACGAATGTCGCCACGCCGACGTGTTGTACGTGCGCCGGCTGACCGATCGCCCGGTGAAGAACTCGACGATCCGCTCCGTTGAGCATGCCGCCGCGCTGGCCTGGCCGGGCAGCGAACACCAATGGCTCCACGGCTGGATCCTGCGCGCCGGTCCCGGTGCCGACCTCGCGGCCAATTCCGCTGTGCCCCTGGACATGTTTGCCCACACGAATGCCATTCCGGCGATCATCGACTGGTATGCGCGGCGCGGTCTGCCCCCCTACCTGGCGGTCCCGGAGCGCCTGCTGCGGTTGCCGGAGGACATCGCGACCCGGCACCAGACCCGCACCCTGGTGTGCGACGTCGTCGCTGCCGGCACGGCCCCGGGTGACCTGGTGACGGCCGCCGGGCCCGACGCCGACTGGCTGGCGGTACAGGGCGGTGGGGCGGCTTCGGTGGAGGTGTTGACCGCGGTGGTCGACGGCGAGGCGATCTTCGCCTCGATCCCCGGGGTGGCGGTCGGTCGGGGCACCGTCACCGAGGGGCCGGACGGCACTCGCTGGCTGGGGTTGACGGCGGTGCGGGTGGCCGCGGACCACCGGCGGCAGGGCCACGGTCGCCGGATCTGCGCTGCGTTGCAGTCCTGGGGGGCCGATCGCGGTGCCACCCGCGGCTACGCGCAGGTGGCGACCAGCGACACCGGCGCGTTCGAGTTCTTCGAAGCGGTCGGATTCGCCGGCCAGCACCGCACCCGCTACATCGACGCCCGGCTGCTGGGCCGCGGCTCGTCGCCGTCGAACGAGCTTTAGGGTGGCTCCGTGACTGCGCTGCGACTGGCCACCTGGAACGTCAACTCCATCCGCACCCGGGTGGACCGGGTGACCGACTGGCTGGCCCGAGCCGAGGTCGACGTGCTGGCCATGCAGGAGACCAAGTGCACCGACGCCCAGTTCCCGACGCTGCCGTTTCACGAGTTGGGCTATGAGGTCGCCCATGTCGGGCTGAACCAGTGGAACGGCGTGGCGATCGCGTCGCGGGTCGGCCTCGACGACGTCGAGGTCGGGTTCCCCGGCCAGCCGGCCTGGGCCAAGGCCGAAGCCGATCCCGCCGTGGAGGCGCGCGCGCTCGGTGCCACGTGCGGCGGGGTGCGAGTGTGGAGCCTGTACGTGCCCAACGGACGCGCCCTGACCGACCCGCACTACACCTACAAGCTCGATTGGCTTGCGGCCCTGCGCGATACCGCCGAAGGCTGGTTGCGCGACGATCCGTCGGCCCCGATCGCTCTGGTCGGCGACTGGAACATCGCGCCGCAGGACGACGACGTATGGAGCATGGAGTTCTTCGAGGGTGCCACACACGTCTCGCAACCGGAGCGCACGGCGTTCCAGGCGATGGCCGACGCCCAATTCCTCGACGTGGTGCGCCCCTTCACGCCAGGGCCGGGCGTCTACACCTACTGGGACTACACCCAGCTGCGGTTCCCGAAGAAGCAGGGCATGCGCATCGACTTCATCCTGGGCTCCCCCGCGCTGGCGACACGGGTCGCGCACGCCGAGATCGTCCGCGAAGAGCGCAAGGGCAAGTCGCCCAGTGACCACGCCCCGGTGCTGGTCGAGATCCGGCGGGACTGATTACCGGCAGTTCTATGAATTCGGTGTGGATTTCGGACCGATCGCGAAATCGCGCATAAGATAGGCGGATTATCCAATTTGCTCATTTGAAGGGCAGGGAATTCCCATGAACGCCGTCGCAGGGACGGTAAGAAAGGTGGCCGGGGCGGCGAACCGCGCGGTCACCATGACCACTGAGGCAGCCGGAGCGATCGGCGGGGCCGCAGTCAACGGGGTAATCGGCGGCGTGAAGGGGGCGGCCAGCGGCGTACAGCGCGGGTTGCGCACCGGCAGCCACTCGACGCCCGCGGCTGCACTGACCCTGGGCGCTCTCGGCGTGACCGGACTGGTCGAGTGGCCGGTGCTGGTGGCAGTGGGCGGCACCGCGCTGGCAATCAAGCAACTGACCAACCGATCCGATGACGGCAAGGCGGCCCAGACGCCAGCTGCCCCGGTGCGGCCCCTCAAGGCGGCGCCGCCGGCGAAGGCGACGAAGCCGGTGAAGTCGGCCAGCTCATCGACCTCGGCGCGGCGCAGCCCGCAGCCGAAGAAGACAGCGGCACGGCAATCACGCAGCGGCGCCAGCAGCAGCACCCGCACGCGCACGCGCCACTAGTCGGCGCGAGTGAATTTAGGTCGTGCCGTAAGGCACTCTCTGCCGCTGCGCGCAGCGAATTTCGGTGTCCAACTGACCTCCGCACTGATAGACGCCTCGGTTCAGACCGCTGCTGGGGTAGCCGGCGCTGTCCTGCCGAACGGCGACGGGGGCCCGGTGCTGTCCCGGCGATGCTTCCGCGGCGAGGGGCGAGCCTGGGTCGAGATCCGTGGGCTCGACGGCCCGGCCGGCGACGAACTGGCGACCGCTGTACTGGGGGCGGCCCGCGCGCTGCCCGGAGTGGTCTCGGTCCGGTTGAACCACCCGCTGTCGCGCCTGGTGGTCGGGCTCGACCCCGCCGCCGGCGGTGACGTCGTCTCGATACGCGAACTGTGCCAGGCGGTGTCGGACATCGAGCGCCAGTACCGCCCGACAGCCCGCAGCGGGCATGCGCCGGTGAGCCTGCCCGGTGATGAGATGACCCAAGCGCTGCGGGTTTTGACTGTCGGCGCCAACATCGCCGGCTTGGGTGCGGCGACGGTGAGCCGGCTGCTGCGGCTGCCGGGCCTGCCGCTGGGCCTGGAGGCCGGCGTGGTCGTCGTCGACTATCAGCCTCGCCTGCGCCGGCTGCTGGAGGACAGCATCGGCAAGCAGACGACCGATGCGCTGTTGGCGCTGGCCAGCGCCGGCGTGCACGCCCTCAACCAGGCGCCGACCTCGCTGGCGGTGGACCTGTCGGTAGAGGCGATGCGCGCCGGGGAGGAACGCGCCGAGGCGCGGGCCTGGCGCCGCCTCGAGCCAGAACTCGCCGACCACGCCGAGCAGCCCTCGGTCGCCGTCCCGCAACGACCGGCGCCGCGACCGCCCGGTCCGGTGGAGCGGCACCTGACCCGCAGCGCCTGGGCGCAAGTCGCCGGCGCCGGGCTGATCGGCGCCGCGACCCGCAATCCGGATCTGGCCGGCACGGCCGCCGCGGTGACCGCTCCGAAGGCCACCCGCACCGCCCGCGAGTCGTTCGCCGCCACCCTGGGCCGCGGCCTGGCCGATCAGCACGGCACCGTCGTGTTGCGGCCCGGCAGCCTGCGTGAACTCGACCGCGTCGACACCGTGGTCATCGATCCCCGAGTGCTGTGCGGTGACACCCTGCGGGTGATGCAGGTGCGCGGCGCCGACGACGACGAACTGCGTGCGGTGTGGGCGCAGGCCCAGGCTCGGCTGACCGACACCGGCCTCACCCCCGGATGGCATCGAATCGGACCGCGCTCCGGTGTGCAGGCCTCGTTCCAACCCGCGCTGTTGCCGCTGGCGGCCGCCGTGGTGACCGAGGCCCGCCGCGCCGACGTCGAGGTGGTCTCGGTAGAAGCCGACGCCCTCGGGGAGCTGCGGCCGATTTTCGATGAGATCCGGCCGCTGGACGGGGCATCGGTGGATGAGGCGCTGACTGCCGCAGTGGTCGCCTATCAGGCCGATGGCCATGATGTCGCGGTGCTGTCCTCGGTGGCCGTCGAGGCCCTGGCGGCAGCCGACGTGGCGCTGGGCGTGCTGCCCGGACAGGGCGTCCCGCCCTGGTGCGCCGACGTGCTGCTGACCGACCTGACCGCGGTGTGGCGGGTACTGCATGCACTTCCCGCGGCTCGCTCCGCCAGCCACCGTGGTGTCGAGATCTCCATCGGCGCTACGGCATTGGGGTCGCTGCTGATGCTGCCCGGGGTGCGCGGCAGCGGACCTGGGCCGGTGACCACCGGCGCGGCGGCCGGCGCACTGTCGGGCTACTGGCTGGCCCGCCGTGCCGTGGACGCCGCGGTCCCCCGGCCGGCCGCGGTGCACGAGTGGCACGCGATGTCGGTCGACCAGGTGCGGGCGGTGCTTCCGCCGCCGGAACTGGTGGAGCCGACCAAGCCCCATCATGCGCCCGCTGCGGCGGCGGCGCTGGCGGCCGTGGATCTGGCCCGCCGGGGCGCCCAACGCACCGCGCCGCCGCGACTGGTCTGGCAATTCGCCCAGGCCGTACGCAGCGAGCTGTCCGATCCGATCACCCCGGTGCTGGCGCTGGGCGCCGCGGCCAGCGCGGTGCTGGGCTCACCCGTCGACGCGATGCTGGTCGGTTCGGTGTTGGGCGGCAACGCGATGCTGGCCGCCGCACAACGACTCATCGCCGAGCGCCGGCTCAGCGTCCTGCTGAACGAGCAGGTTCCGCCGGCACGCAAGGTCTTGCCCGACGGCAGCCACTGCGAGATTCCCGCCGAGGACCTGCTCCCGGGCGATGTGATCGAGGTACACCCGCACGAGGTGATACCCGCCGACGGACGGTTGATCGACGCGATCGATCTGGAGGTCGACGAGTCGTCGCTGACCGGCGAGTCGCTGACGGTGGTCAAACAGGTAGAGGCCACCCCGGGTGCGGATCTGGCGGACCGGGAATGCATGGTCTACGCGGGAACCACCGTGGTGACCGGCACGGCGCTGGCGCTGGTGACCGCGACCGGCGGCGATACCCACGGGCGCCGGGCGGCCGAACTGGTGGCCGGTGATCAGTCCGCCATCGGGTTGCAGCATCAGCTGAGCCTGCTCACCAGTAAGGCATGGCGGATCAGCCTGGCCGGCGGTGCGCTGGTGACCGGGCTGGGCATGGCCCGCCGGATCGGATTGCGCCAGGCGGTGGCCAGCGGTATCGCGGTGAGCGTCGCGGCCATCCCCGAAGGGTTGCCATTGGTGGCCACCCTGGCGCAGCAGGCCTCGGCCCGCCGGTTGACCAAGGCCGGTGTGCTGGTGCGGGTGCCGCGTTCCGTCGAGGCGCTGGGGCGCGTCGACGTGGTCTGCTTCGACAAGACCGGAACCCTGAGCCGCAACCGGCTGCGGGTCTCGCAGGTGCACCCGGCGGCGGGCTTCACCGACGACGACGTGCTGCGCTTCGCGGCAAGCGCGGCGCCGGTTCCCAACGGCACCCGCCAGGTGCACGCGACCGACGCCGCCATCGTGGAAGGCGCCGAAAGCGCCGGCGCCCCGGCACCGCAGGGGCCCGCCGCGCACCTGCCGTTCCGTTCCGGACGCCCGTTCTCGGCCTCCATCCGCGGAACAGAGCTAACCCTCAAGGGCGCACCGGAAGTGGTGCTGGCATGCACCGGCTCTGGCCCGACCGTCAGGAAGTCGGTGGCTGCACTGGCCGGCGGCGGTCTGCGGGTGATCGCGGTGGCCCGCCGGGAACTGACCCCCGAACAATGCTCTGCGCTGGGCGAGGATCCCGAGCCCGAGGAGATCGCCGAGTTCTGCGCCGAGGGGCTGACGTTCGTCGGCCTGCTCGGCTTGTCCGACACCCCGCGCGACGAGGCCGCTGAACTGCTCGCCGATCTCAAGCGCCGCCGAATCCCGGTGCGGCTCATCACCGGCGACCACCCGCTGACCGCCACGGCGATCGCCCGGGAGCTGGGGTTGGAGGTCGACGGCGATCAGGTGATCAGCGGCGCACAGTGGGATGCGTTGTCCCGCAAGGAACAGGAGCTTGCGGTAGCCGAGCGAGTGGTGTTCGCCCGGATGTCTCCGGAGAACAAGGTCCAGATCGTGCAAACCCTGGAACGCACCGGCAAGGTGTCGGCGATGGTGGGCGACGGCGCCAACGACGCCGCGGCGATCCGGGCCGCCACCGTCGGTATTGCGGTGGTGGCGCACGGCAGTGAAGCGGCCAGCACCGCTGCCGATGTAGTGCTGCTCGACGAGCGAATCGACACCCTGCTGGACGCGTTGGATGAGGGCCGTGAGCTGTGGCAGCGGGTGCAGGCCGCGGTGGCGGTGCTGTTGGGCGGCAATGCCGGCGAGGTGGCGTTCGCGATCATCGGTAGCGCACTGACCGGCCGCTCGCCGCTGAACGCCCGCCAGCTACTGCTGGTCAACATGCTGACCGACGCACTGCCGGCCACCGCACTGGCGGTCAGTTCGCTCAACGAGTCGGCCGCCGCCGGCGGGCACGGTCCCGACGAGCGTGCGCTGTGGCGCACGGTGGCCGTGCGTGGCGTGACGACGGCGTCGGCCGCGGTGGGAGCGTGGGGGCTGGCGTCGGTCACCGGTCGCCAGCAACGGGCCTCGACCGTGGCGCTGGTGTCGCTGGTCGCCACGCAGCTGGGTCAGACGCTGCTGGACTCGCACGACCCGCTGGTCGTGGCGACCGCTGTCGGCTCGCTCGGCGTGATGGGGACGTTGATCACCATCCCGGGTATCAGCCAGCTGCTGGGTTGCACCCCGATCGGACCGCTGGGCTGGGCTCAGGCACTGGGTACGGCGACGGTGGCCACCCTCGGCGCGGCCGTGGTGCCTCGGCTGCTTTCGGGGTCGCAGGACGACACGGTGAAGCCGAAGGAGTTCATCGTTCCCGGGCCGCGGCAACCGGACCGCCCGCAGGCATCATCCAACGGTCAAGGAGCGCCGCGGCTGCGGCTTGTGCACAATGGGGACACTGACTCTCGTCGCGGAACGGTCGCGGCTCGATCATCCGGCGATCCATCGCCACCAGGAGGTTCATGATGGCGGACAAACCGCGGCGCAGCGCATCCCAGCGCGAGGCAGTAGCCCACATCCGCGAGGCGGAGGGGTTCGCCGTTGAATTGCCGCTGTTCGGCAAGGTGACGGTGCCGCGGCCCGAGCAATTGGCCTACTACGGCGGACTGGCACTGCTGGCCGCGTTCGAGATCATTGACTGGCCGGTGGCCGTGGCGGTGGCTGCCGGCCACATTCTGGCCAGCAACCACCGCAGTGAAGTGCTCGAACAACTCGGCGAGGCCCTAGAAGAGGTCTAGCCGAGGTCCGGCCTCGGTTGACCCTCAGTTGTTGACGGTCAGCACTCCGACGCGCCACAGGAGTGCGTACATCTGGTGCAGCGGACCACTGAGCAGCCGCGTGGTCATGTCGACCAGCGGGTCCGAGGTAGGAGCGGCAGGACGGTGGTCCAGCTTCTTCGCCGTGCTGAGCGCACGCGGGGCGGGAGCCGGAGCCGTGATGTCGGTGTAGGCGATTGCAACCATGATGGCCTCCTAGTCGCGTAACGGTGCTACGCGCTCAGCTGGAGGCCGGGATCGTGGCTCAGCTGGAGGCGGTATGCGACCGTTCGGATGGGGACGGAACAGATGTCAGATATCGGCTCGGACTATCACCGGAACTCATTCGTCCCTCACCCCCTCTCGGTCGCGGGCGCGCAAGCGCGCCGGATTCACCGCATGCTTAGGAGGGCAGCTCCGACGACTGTCGGAAGACCGCACCCCTCTCGTCAGAGCTTCGACACTGCACGGCGTGTCCCTATTCAGGAAGCCACTTGGGCTCAACCCTTAAGCCGGGAGGAGCTGTCCTGACCCGGGGCGTCTTTCGACGTTCGGGGTCAGTGGCCTATGTCCGTGCAGACGCCTCACCTAACGAGGTGCTTGCACGGTCCATAGTGCACCACCGAGGGGGCGGGGTCAACTCCACCCGATTCGGGTGTGTCGAGGGTCTCTGACGTGCAGCGATACCCCCAGACCCCCTGCGCACGAGGTGTCACACCAGTCACTTTGGTACCAGAACGAGACCGTGACGGCCCGGTTCTGCGACCAACGCGCAGAACCGGGCCGTCAGGCTTCGCAGCGGCTCGAGTCAGCCGGCCAGCGACGCGAACAACGGTCCGGTCAGCTGCAGTCCGGTGCCGGCACCGGCGGTGACGAAGAAGCCGAACAGCGCCAGCGCGGCGCCGGCCAGCGACACGTCCTTGTTGAAGTGGGTCTGCTCGCCGGCCTTGGCCTCGGGGTCCCGCTCGTTCCAGAACGGATGCATGAGGAACGCTGTCGGCAGCAGGAAGACCGCCAGCATCAGCGCGCCGAGATCCGCCCAAGCGCCCACGATCACCAAGACCGCGCCGGTAAGCATCCAGACGCCCGAGCCCAGCACCGCCAGCCTGCCGGGCTTGATGCCCTTGCTCTCGGTAAAGGCCGCTATCGCGGCGGTCTGAGTGAAGTGCCCCAGCGCTCCGCCGACGAACACGGCGCCGAACAGGATTCGGCCGATCAATATCACGATGTCCACAACGGACCCCTCTCACACTTTGTAGTTGCGTATTCAACTACATCAGAGCCTAAGGGCGTTCTCGTTGCATTGTCAACTAAATTCCACGCGTCGCCGCGTCATCGCGAGGGCGCGGCCGCTCCAGATGACGTGACCTTTGTTCCGCGGCCCGCATGGATTTCAGCGCCGGTCGACCGGCAAGAGCGATGACCACCCGATGATTGCCGTCGAAACCAGTTGTGGGCCTCCGCGGCGGTTGGCGTGCGTCAGTCCCGCAGATTCAGCGGCTCGACGGCGTAGCGCCCCGGCGTCCGCCATGACGCGAGCGCCCCGAGCAGCATCATCACCGCCGCGGCGGCAAAGACCACCGCCAGGCCGGCGTGGAAGGGCCCGGAGATCAGCTGCGGGAAGAAGCTGTGCCCGGTCAGCGCCTCGGCGTCCACACCGGGCGCGGCCAGCGCACCCGACGGCGCGAGCAGCTCGGCGATCGGGTTGTAGCCCAGAAACGCCGCGAACAGGCTTCCCACCGGCGGGGTGCTGGCCACCTGATCGGCGACACCGGCAGACACCCCCTGCTGCTGTAATCCGGCGCCCAGGGCCGCCGGCAACGTGTTGGCCAGTCCGATCACCATCAGCGAGAAGAAGATGCCGATCGATAGCGACGTGCCGGCATTGAAGAACGTGGCTCGCACGCCCGACGCCGCCCCACGCTGGTCGGCCGGGACACTGGACATGACCACGGCACTGTTGGGTGCGGTGAAGATCCCGCCACCCAGGCCGTTGAGGAACACCAGCGCCGCGAACACCCGGTAGTCGAAGTCCACCGGAAGCAGCACCAGCCCCACGAACGTCGCCGCCATCAGCACCATGCCGCCGACGGTGAACGGACGGGCGCCGCGGCGGTCCGACAACGAACCGGCCACCGGACCGGCCAACAAGAACCCCGCCGTCATGGGCAGCAGATAGATACCCGACCACAACGGCGTCGATTCGTAGCTGTAGCCGTGCAGCGGCAGCCAGATGCCCTGCAGCCAGATGATCAGCATGAACTGCATGCCACCGCGCCCAATCGCCGACAGCAACCCGGCCATGTTGGCCATCCCGAACGCTGGAATCGCGAACAGGCGCACGTCGAGCAGCGGCGAGGCAACCCGTAGTTCGATGAAACAGAACAGCACCAGCAGGGCCACGCCGAGCCCCAGCGAACCCAGCACGGCGGGACTGCCCCAGCTGGTCGGCGAAGATCCATGCGGCTGAATGCTGTAGGTGATGGCGGTCAACACCACGGTCAGCCCCAGACCGAGCGTCGCGGTGCCCGCCCAGTCCAGCTTCGCCGGCGCCTTCTCACCGAGTTCGTGCAGTGAGCGCAGCGACCAGACGGTGCCCAACACTCCGATCGGCACCCCGACCCAGAACACCGCGCGCCAGTCCCACTCCGACAGCACGCCGCCGATCAGCAGGCCGACGAACGACCCGGCGACCGCGGCCACCTGGTTGACACCCAGCGCCATGCCGCGCTGATTGGCCGGGAACGCGTCGGTGAGGATCGCCGACGACGACGCCATCAGCATCGCCCCGCCGACGCCCTGCACCACCCGCCACGCGATCAGCCATTGGGCACCGCGGCCCATGTCGAACGGGTCGATCGACAGCGCGATCGCCGCGACGGTGAACACCACGAAGCCCAGGTTGTAGATGCGCACCCTGCCGAACATGTCCCCGAGCCGGCCGAAGAACACCACCAGCACAGCCGACACCAGCAGATAGCCCATCAACATCCACAGCAGGTAGCTGACGTTGGCCGGCTCGAGCGGATTCAGGCCGATACCGCGGAAGATCGCCGGCATCGAGATCAGCACGATCGAGCCGTTGATGGTCGCCAACAGAACACCCAGCGTGGTGTTGGACAGCGCGACCCACTTGTAGCGCGGGTGGTCACGGTCGTAGCGCAGTCGGCGGCGAGCGGTGGCGACGGCGCCCGGGTCCTGGACACCGGTGTTCACCTGCTCTATCTGCGCCGTCATGTCTCTCCCAGCTACCTCTACCCCGACCACATATGTTAGCTAAGCAAATGATCAGTTACCTAATTCTCGTCCGGCGCCCTCGGCGCCTTACGCCGACTGCTGCGCTGCGATAGCGTGGCAGTGCACGAATCGCCAGTGCAGAAATCGCCAAAGAACCGCGGGAGCGCAACCAGTGCGCTGAGAGGACGGCCGGGGCCGTCGACCGTACGAACCTGACCGGGTCATGCCGGCAAGGGAGAGGAAGAACTATGACTGACGTTGCAGTGGAGCCGCAGGTCACCACCGGGCCCATCCCCTACAGCGAGAAGGCCTACCGCGAGATCGAAGCTCCCGGCGGCGTGAAAATGAAGGTGCCGTTCCGGCGCATCAACCTCACCACCGGTGAGCATTTCGACGTCTACGACACCTCCGGTCCCTACACCGACACCAATGCCGACATCGACCTGCACCGCGGCTTGGCGCCTCGACCGGGGGTGGTGACCGATCGAGGAACCCAGCTGCAGCGCGCCCAGGCCGGTGAGATCACCGCCGAGATGGCCTTCATCGCCGCCCGCGAGGGAGTTCCCGCCGAACTGGTGCGCGACGAGGTCGCCCGCGGGCGAGCGGTGATCCCGGCCAACCACAACCACCCCGAGCTGGAGCCGATGATCATCGGCAAGGCGTTCAAGGTGAAGATCAACGCCAACATCGGTAACTCCGCGGTGACAAGCTCGATCGCCGAAGAGGTGGACAAGCTGGTGTGGGCCACCCGCTGGGGCGCCGACAACGTCATGGACCTGTCCACCGGCAAGGACATCCACGAGACCCGCGAGTGGATTCTGCGCAACTCGCCGGTGCCGATCGGGACGGTGCCGATCTACCAGGCACTGGAGAAGGTCAACGGCGACCCGACCAAACTGACCTGGGAGCTGTACCGCGACACCGTGATCGAGCAGTGCGAGCAGGGCGTGGACTACATGACCGTGCACGCCGGGGTGCTGTTGCGGTATGTGCCGTTGACCGCCAAGCGGGTCACCGGCATCGTGTCGCGCGGCGGTTCGATCATGGCGGCGTGGTGCCTGTCGCGGCATCAGGAGTCCTTCCTGTACACCAACTTCGAAGAACTGGCCGACATCCTGGCCAGCTACGACGTCACGTTCTCCCTCGGCGACGGGCTGCGGCCGGGCTCGATTGCCGACGCCAACGACGAAGCCCAGTTCGCCGAATTGCGCACCCTCGGTGAGCTGACCAAGATCGCCAAATCCCGTGGCGCGCAGGTGATGATCGAGGGTCCGGGCCACGTCCCGATGCACAAGATCGTCGAGAATGTGCGGTTGGAAGAGGAATGGTGCGACGAGGCGCCCTTCTACACCCTGGGGCCGCTGGCCACCGACATCGCGCCGGCCTACGACCACATCACCTCGGCGATCGGCGCGGCCATCATCGCCCAGGCCGGCACCGCGATGCTGTGCTACGTGACTCCCAAGGAGCACCTGGGGCTGCCCGACCGCAAGGACGTCAAGGACGGGGTGATCGCCTACAAGATCGCCGCACACGCCGCCGACCTGGCCAAGGGACACCCCGGAGCCCAGGATCGCGACAACGCACTGTCCAAGGCACGCTTCGAGTTCCGCTGGTATGACCAGTTCGCGTTGTCCCTGGACCCGGACACCGCACGCGAGTACCACGACGAGACACTGCCTGCCGAGCCGGCGAAGTCCGCACACTTCTGCTCGATGTGCGGCCCGAAGTTCTGCTCGATGCGGATCAGTCACGATGTGCGCGACTACGCCAACGAGCACGGCCTGCAGACCCAGGACGACATCGACGCCGCCATCAAGAAGGGCATGGACGAGAAGTCCGCCGAGTTCGCCGACCACGGCAACCGGGTGTACCTGCCCATCTCCACCTAGTGGTGATCGCAAGCGCGGCGGAGCCGGGCGAAGCGGGTCGCCACTCATCCAGCACAGTGGACTTCCTCCCACTGGCCCCGCCGGGGGCGACACCGGTACGGATACTCACCGTTGCCGGCTCGGACTCCGGCGGCGGCGCGGGGATTCAGGCCGATATGCGTACGTGTGCGTTGCTCGGGGTGCACGCTTGCGTCGCGGTGACCGCTGTGACGGTGCAGAACACCGTGGGAGTCAAGAGCTTTCACGAGATTCCCGCCGACACCGTGGCCGCCCAGATCAACACGGTGGTGCCCGATATCGGGATTCAGGCCGCCAAGACCGGGATGCTGGCGTCGGCGCAGATCATCACCGCGGTGGCGGCAACCTGGCGGGAACTCGGGCTAACGGTCCCCTTGGTGGTCGATCCGGTGTCCGCGTCCATGCACGGCGATGCACTGCTGGCGTCGTCGGCGCTGGATGCGCTCCGCGACAACCTGTTTCCGCTCGCGACCCTGGTGACCCCGAATTTGCACGAGGTGCGACTGTTGGTCGGTATCGACGTGGTCGATGCCGCGTCCCAGCGTGCGGCGGCTCGTGCGCTGCATGCCCTGGGACCGCGGTGGGCACTGGTCAAGGGCGGGCACCTGCCCTCGACGGAACACAGTCCGGACCTGCTCTATGACGGCACCGATTTTCTGGAGTTCCCCGGGCCGCGGGTGGCCACCGGCGACGACCACGGCGCCGGCGACACGCTCGCGGCGGCCTCGGCGGCGGCGCTGGCGCACGGGTTCAGCGTGCCGGACGCCGTGGCGTTCGCCAAACGCTGGGTGACCGAGTGCCTGCGGGCCGCCTACCCGCTGGGCCGGGGGCACGGCCCGGTCTCGCCGTTGTTCCGGTTGGGGCTGGGCGCCTCGTGAGCCTGGAGGAAATCGCCGGTTTGGACGGGCTGGCGCACCGCCCCGCCAAATCCCCCGCCGGAGTGGTGTTGCTGGCACACGGCGCCGGCGGCAACCGTGATTCCCCTATGCTGCAACGGCTTTGCGACGAATGGTCGCGTCGCGGTTTCCTGGCGATCCGCTACAACCTGCCGTTCCGGCGGCGCCGCCCCAAGGGCCCGCCCTCGGGATCGGGCGCCGGCGACCGGGAGGGCATCACCGAGGCGATCGAATACGGCCGCGGCCTGGCCGACGGTCCGCTGATCGTCGGCGGGCATTCCTACGGCGGCCGGCAGACCTCGATGGTGGTGGCTGCCGGCGATGTCGCGGTCGACCTGCTGACACTGTTCTCCTATCCGCTGCACCCGCCGGGCAAACCCGAGCGCACTCGCACCGAACACCTGCCTGAGATCGTCGTCCCGACGGTGTTCACCCACGGCAGCTCGGACAGCTTCGGAACCGGCGCAGAGATCCGCGCTGCCGCCGCACTGATACCCGCGCCGCATGAAGTCGTCGAGATCACCGGCGCCCGCCACGATCTGGCGTCCAAGACACTGAACGTGCCGGTGCTGGCGGTCGACGCGGCGCTACGCCTGCTGGGCTGAGCCCGCGGCGATCAGGGCAGGACGACGACGCTGGCCGCGTAGCTCAAACCCGACCCGTAGCCGAGTAGCAGTGCCAGCTCACCGGATTTGGCGATGCCGGCCGAGAGCAGCTGCTCCATCGCCAGCGGGATGGATGCCGCAGAGGTGTTGCCGCTGTTCTCGATGTCATTGGCAACGACGACGTCGGCGCGCAGCTCGAGACTCTTGGCGATCAACGCGTTGATCCGACTGTTGGCCTGGTGCGGAATGAAGACATCGATATCGTGGGCTTGCAGACCGGCCGCCGCGATGGCTCGTCTCCCGACGTCGCTCATTTCGTATGCTGCCCAGCGGAATACCGTGCTGCCGTCCATGCGCAGGAAGGGCCGTGGTCCGTCCGGCTGCTCGGTGTAGCTGATCCAGTCGATGTCCTGGCGGATCGCGTCACGGTTCTCGCCGTCACTGCCCCACACGATCGAGCCGATACCGTGCACCGGAGTCTCGCCGACGACGACCGCACCGGCCCCGTCGCCGAAGATGAAGCAGTTCGAACGGTCCTGCATGTCGATCGTTGGCGAGAGCACCTCAGAACCGATGACCAAAGCGGTGTTGATGGTCCGGCCGCGGAGCAGATCCGCCGCCACCCCCAGGGCATAACCGAACCCTGCGCATCCGGTGGCCACATCGAAGGCAGGCACGCCCTGCGCTCCGAGGGCGACCGCGACGGTGGGCGCGCACGAAGGGGTCTGGCGGAAGTTGGTACTGGTCGCGACGATCACCGCGTCCACCCCAGACCCGTCGAGCCCGGCCTGAGACAGCGCGTTGCGGCCGGCCTCGATGGCCAGACCCGCCACGGTGTCGGTCTCATCGGCGAACCGGCGCGTCTTGATTCCGGTACGGGACTGAATCCATTCGTCAGAGGAGTCGATGCGCGCGCAGATCTCGTCGTTGGTGACCACCCGCGCCGGGCGAGAAGCGCCGACGCCGAGCAGGCCGATCGGTCGGGTGGCGGCAGGATGGCGAATCTCGCTCAAGAAAACGTCTCTCGGCCTTAGGCCAACAGCTAACTAAAGCGTCTAACCATAACGCCCCCTGCGCCGGCGACGGCCCCGTACCGGCAACCCCTCAGCGGTCGTAGGCATCCTCATCGGCGGGCACACCCCGATGCTGCTCGACCACGTCGGCGATGTCGGCGTTGTCACCGGCGGAGATCTCGGGGCCCGGCGTCTCGTCGTCGGCCTCGTCGCCCACGGCGGCCGGAACCGCCTGTTCGGCCAAATCTGCGTCGCTGGCTTCGACATTGCGGCTGGTCATGACTGCCCTCCCCGAAATCTCCGAACAGCGTGCAAGCCCCATTGTCTCCCATCCGCCGGGCGGCCCGGGAGCTTCGCTGGTTACCGGTGAGTCAGGTACCTTAATTTTCATGGGTATCGAGCAGTTCGACGTCGTTATCGTGGGTGCGGGCTTCGGCGGAATGGGTGCGGCCATCGAGCTGAAGAAGCTCGGCTACCACGACATCGTCCTGCTCGAGCGTGAAGACGATCTCGGCGGAACCTGGCACGTCAACCACTATCCCGGCCTGGCCGTCGACATCCCGTCGACCACCTACGCGTACTGGTTCGAGCCGAATCCCTATTGGTCGCGGATGTTCGCCCCCGGCGAAGAGATCAAGCGGTACGCCGAGCACGTCGCCGACAAGTACGACGTGCGCCGCCACATGCGCTTCAACACCACCGTGGACAGTGCCCAGTGGGACGAGGACGCCCAGCGCTGGCAGGTGGCCCTGGCCGGCGGCGAGACGCTGAGCGCCCGATTCCTGATCACCGCCACCGGTTTCCTGTCCCAGCCGCGCAACCCGGACATCGCCGGGATCGACAGCTTCGCCGGGAAGGTGGTACACACCGCCGCCTGGGACCACGACTACGACTTCACCGGCCGTCGGGTCGGGCAGATCGGCACCGGCGCTACCGCGGTGCAGCTGATTCCGCAGCTGGCCAAGACCGTCGCAGACCTGACCGTGTTTCAGCGCACCGCGATCTGGGTGGCGCCCAAGCTCGACTTCCGGATCCCGGCGCGGCTGCAGAAACTGTTCGCCCGGGTCCCGTTCGCCCAGCGGGTGATGCGCTTCATCAGCGACTACCTGCTGGAGTTCATGACGGTGACCGCGGTGTTGAACTACCCCGCCTTCCGGCGGCTGTCGATCGCGGGGATGGACGCGTGCAAGATCCACCGGTTCGTCCAGATCCGCGACAAGGAACTGCGGGCCAAGCTGACCCCGAACTACGACATCGGCTGCAAGCGGCCCAGCTGGTCCAACGACTACTACCGCAGCTTCACCAAGCCGCATGTGCACCTGGAGACCACCGGCATCGAGCGGATCGAACCGGACGGCATCGTCACCGTCGACGGCCGCAAGACCGTCATCGACACCTTGGTGCTGGCCACCGGGTATGACCTGTGGGAGGCCAACTTCCCGGCGATCGAGATCGTGGGGCGGGAGGGGCGCAACCTGGGTAAGTGGTGGCGGGAGACCCGGTTCCAGGCCTACCAGGGCCTGTCGATACCGCATTTCCCGAACTTCCTGAGCCTGGCCAGCCCATACGGGTTCTCCGGCCTGTCGTTCTTCAACACCATGGAATACCAGATGCGGCACATGGGCCGACTGTTCGGCGAGCTGCAGCGCCGCAACGCGACCACGTTCGAGGTCACCGAAGCCGCCAACACCCGGTTCCTGGACGCCATGACCAAACGGCTGGACCACACGGTGTTCTACGCCGGGGACTGCACGACATCGCGGTCCTACTACTACAACCCCAGCGGCGAAGCGACCCTGTTGCGGCCCACCACGGTGCGCAACGCGGTGCGCGACGGCTCGCAGTTCCCGCTAGAGGACTACGAAATCGCCTGATCCGTCAGGCGGTTCAGCGAGGCTCGACGCAGGAGAGGCGAAGCTGGGACCGCCTCATAAACCAGCGGTTCAGCGAGGCTCGACGCCAACCTTCTCAGGTGTCAAGGCCGCGGAACACGATGGACTCCATCAGCCTGCGCAAGCAGGCCTGCGCATAACCGGGTCCCCCGGCCAGAAAACCGGTACCCGGTATCTCGCCGCCTCGGGCGACCCGCCCCAGGTCGTCCACGAGCGCCGCCAAAGCGTGCACCAAGAACTTGGCGTGCATCGAATCCAGGTCCGGCCTGATCGCCATCAGCGGTCGGGCCCAGGTTTCGATGAACGCGCGCTCGGAAGCGCGCAGCAGTTCGCGTTCCGCCGGCGCCAGGTTCACCCGCTCAGTGTCATAGACCGACGCCAACTCGGGGTTGGCGAACACCGTAGCCACATACGCCTCGATCAACCGGCGCAGCGCCTCTTCGGGCTCGGCGAAAACACCGGCGATGGCCGCCATCTCCCCGGCAATCCGGTCCACGGCGCGCTGCAGCCCCGTCGTCAAGATGTCGCTCTTGCTCGAGAAATAGCGGTAGACGCCGGATGCGGGGACACCCACGGCGTCGGCGATCTCGGTGACGCCGGTCTCGGCATATCCCTGCTTGCCGAACAACAGCACCGCCGAGTTCAGCAGCGCCTCATAGGGGCCGGCGTCCGGCGTGAAGATACGCCACACCGACGGCCGATTGACCCCTACGTCGTCGGTTCCGGGAAGCTGCGCGGCGACCACTGATCGCGACGCATCGATGAGCAACGGCTTGATCTCGTCGTCCGGGAGCTGCAGCCGGTGCCCGATGATGCTGCCGGCGACACTGACCAGCGCTACCGTCAGCGTCCACTGCTCCAAGGAGTTCAGTTCGGGACGCATGACGCTGATGGGCCGTTTCAGACGCGCACCGACGGTGTGCATCTGCGTCATGAGCTTGGCTTGGTCTTCTGACTGCAGGTAGCGAGCCTGCCACCGGAACAGCCCGCTGGCCTCACGGTTGAGGATCGATGAGGTGATGAGCCCGTCGACCACCTGGTCCAACACCGCCGGTGCGGCGCTGTGCACGTCGGCATCGGACAACTCGTCGACGAAAGCAGTCGAGTCGATCAACTGCTGGCCAAGCGAGCCGACGACGACCGCGAACATCTCGTACTTGCTGGGATAGTGCCGGTACAGCGCCGGCGCGGAGATCCCGACCTTGGAAGCTATCGCCTCCATGCTTGTCGCGTGGTAGCCCTGCGCACTGAAAGTTTCCGCGGCAGCACGCGTGATCTGCGCCTTGCGGTCCTTGGGGCGCCGCTTTATGCGGGCACCAGTACGTCCGACAGGGTCGTTCGTGGCACCAAGCGAGGTCACCACCCCCGATCAACTCAGGCCAGCTCTGTCACGTGCACAGCATTATTAACACAGCCGGGTAAACGGGCTACAGCGGACTCAATATAGAGCCCGCCCGTACGTGTACCGATGCCCGCCCAATGCGGGACTACGGCCCCAGCGGAGCCCGATGACGCTTATCGCGCGCCGGGACACCATTGGGACCGCCGATGGACTGCGCATAGTTTGCCACTGTGAACGCCACCGCGGCACCGGTTAGCGCCAATGCGTGCTGATTGATCTGTTCGACCGTGTCGCCGGGGCCGTGGTAGTTCGGGTCGAACGCCGCTCCGGGCTTTCCACCCCACAGTCGGGCCTGTGCGGTGGTCTTGAGTTGAGAGGCACCGGTGGTGATGCCCCCGATCGGCACCCCGGCCACCACAAACGGGCTGTAGTCGGTGTCACTGCTCAGCGGCATATCGGCGGGCCGCACGCCCACCAGGTTGAGGTAGCCGGAAAGGGTGCGTTCGATTCCGGCCGATCCCACCGGCACGTCAGCGGGGGTGATGTCGCGGCTCGGCAGCGCGGACTGATCTCCGTCATAGGTGAAGAAGCCAGGATTGGGCGAGGCGAGCATGTCGAAATTGAGGTACAGCGCGATGTCGTTGAGCTGATCGCGGTCGAGCCCGAAGACGTAGTCGCTGGAACCGCCGAGCTGTTGTTCCTCGGCGCCCCAGAACGCAAACCGGACCGCATTGGTCACAGCCGGTTCCGGGCCCAGCTGCAGCGCGGTCTCCAACACCGCGGCCACCCCAGAGCCGTTGTCGTTGATTCCCGGCCCGCCCGGTGCACCGTCCAGGTGCGCCCCGACCATCACGACCTCATGCTCAGAGCCTGTTTTCGTCTGCGCCACGACATTGCGGGAAGTGATCTTCACGGTGTTGGCATCGAGCACCAGCCGCACCTTCCCGGTGGTGCGCCGCAGCGCGCTGTCGCCGTCGCGCCCGGCCACCGCCACCGGCATGGTGAGGTGGTCGTAGTACTCGGGCGGGAACAATCCGGCAGGAGCCCCGTTGCGGCTCGGCAGGCTCACCACGACCAGTGCGGCGGCGCCATGCTCGGCCGCCACGTTCTGCTTGACCACCACCGAACAGCCGGCGTCGCTGACCACGGCGATTCCCCCGCGGGGCACTTTCGGGGGGTAGTCGGCCGCCGCGCAGCCCGACGAGCGCGTCGGGCGGACCACCGGACCGCTGACCCCGCCGGCCGGAGTGCGCACCAGCAGCGAGGCCTGATCGACCGAGTAGCCGATCCCGCCGACGGTCAGCGTGGGCTTGCCGGCCGAGACGGTGTCCAGCCTGATGAGCTCCGGTGTCGCCACCTCGAAGCCTTTGTCCCGCAGGGCATTGGCCACGTAGTCGGCACTGGCGTCGAACCCCGGTGTGCCGTCGGCCCGATTCCGCTGGTGCGCGTCAGCGATCTCCTGCAGGCGCTGCAGGTGCGCAAGCATCGCGCCAACGGTGACCTGACCGGCCAGCCGATTCGACAGCGGTGGCGAGACCGGCTCCGGCGCGCAGCCCGCCAGCACGCCGACGGCGACCAGCAGGGCTGCCGCCGGACGGATCATGGCTGGGTGACGGCGTGGCGGGTGCGATCGTCTCGCACCGGGACCCCGTTGCGACCGCTGAGATCCTGGGCATACAAGCCGACGGAGTAGGGCACGCCGCCGCCGTTGATGGCCAGTTCGTCGCGGTCGATGTTCTCGACGGTGTCGCCCTTCTGGTGATAGTTCGGGTCGAACGGCTCATCTGCGGCGCCGCCCCACAGTTTGGCCTCCTCGGGCGACTTCTTGACCTCCGCGCCGGAGAACAGCCCGCCCGACGGGATACCGGCCTGGGTGAATCCGTCGTAGTCGGACCGTCCGTCGAATGAGGTGTCCTGGGGCTCCTTGCCGGCCGACTTGAGATAGGCGACCATCGTCCGCTCGATGCCCGCCGAACCTTCCGGCACCACCGGCTGGCCCCGCTTGTCCACCGGCAGCGATTGGTCGCCGTCGTAGGTGAAGTAGCCCGGATTCGGCGAGCCCAGCATGTCGAAGTTCAGGTACAGCGCAATGTTTTTGAGCTGCTCGACGTCGAGCGACTCGACGTACTTCCGCGAGCCGATCAGGCCGAGCTCCTCGGCGCCCCAGAAACCGAACCGCACCGCGTTGTGCACCTGCGGCGAATCACCCAACTGCAAAGCGGTTTCCAGCACCGCGGCAACGCCGGAGCCGTTGTCGTTGATGCCCGGACCCTCCGGAACGCTGTCCAGGTGAGCCCCGAGCATCACCACGTTCTCGGTCGACCCGGTCTTGGTCTGCGCGATCACATTGCGCGACGGGATGTCGTCGGTGTGCGCGTCCAGCTTGACCGTCATCGCCCCGTGTCCGTCGCGCAGCATCGCGCCGTCTGCCTTGGTCACGCTCACCACCGGAACCTTGACCTCGGTCTGCTCGCCCAGGGTGCCGCCCATCTTCGGTTCGTCGACGCTGTCGGCCACCACCATCGCCACCGCACCCAACTCCACGGCGACGGCCATCTTCTCCTTGAACGGACAAGTTCCGCGGTCGACCAGCACGACGGCGTCCTTGACCGTGAGCCCCTCATAGTCTTCGGCGCTGCAGCCCGGGCTGTCGTCGGCCGGCGCCGCGACCAGCGGACCGGTGACACCCTCGGGCGCGGTGCCGAGGCTGTACATCAGCGCGCGGGCCTCGACGGTCTTGTCGCCGAGGTGCACCGAGCCCGGTTCGGACTTGAACACCCGGGCGGTGAACTCGGGGGTCTGGACGTCGAAACCGTGATCGCGCAGGGTGCTGGCCACGTACTCGACGCTGGCGTCATAGCCCGGGGTGCCGATGGCCCGAGTGTCGTTGTTGGCGTCGGCGATGTCCTGCAGCTTCTGCAGGTGGGCCATCATGGCGTCGACGGTGACCTTGTCGCGCAGGCTACTGGCGAACTCAGCTGCCGCTGCGGGATCCGCTCCCTGCTCGGTGTTTTCCGGGGTGCGGCTGCAGCCGGCGCTGAACAGCGCACCGACCAACACAACGCCGAGGGCAGGGATTAACTTCGACTTGTACTCCACCGCGTCCACGTTAGTGGGTGCGCAGCACGGGTGAAGTCAGGCCCGGCCGCCAGCCTGCACGGCGAGCAACTCGGCGACCGCGGCCATCCCCGCGGCGTTGGGGTGAAAGGGCCACGGCCGCCAGGGCAGCGGCACGCCCGCCCCCACCGTCCAGGGCCGCGCCGACCATGGGTGGTGCTTTCGGCTGGCCTGTCCGGCGCGGACGACCTCACAGCCGGTGGCCGCCGCCGCTGCGGCGGTGTGGCGCTCCAGTCGATCGGCGACGTGGCGGGCCAGGGTTACGACGTCCTGCGGCAGCCGCCCGGCCCGGACCCCGGCCGGCGGCAGCAGGGTCAGGTAGTCGACGAAGAACACCCGAGCGCGCGGTGCGCGGTCCCGCACCGCCGCGCCGACCGCTCGCAGGGCTGCTTCGACCTCATCCAGTGCCTGCTCGCGCTGCCCGGGATCCAGCAGACCGGCGATGGCAGGCAGCAGCCGAAAGACCCCCGGCAGGGTCGCGGCCATCAACAGCGGCACGTAGCCGACGTCGTTGCCGCCGATGGTGATGGTCACCAGGGATTCCGAACCGTCGAGAGCCTCGATCTGCGGCGGCGCACCATGTTGGCGTTCGCTGCACAGATGGGCGGTCGTGGCGCCGGAGAACGTGACGTCCACCAGGTCGAGGTTCAGCGCCTGCGCGACCAAGTGCGGGTAGTTGCGCGCCGAGCGGCCCGACGCCGGGGGCGCCCCCGCAGCGCGAGGCCGGATCCCGGGGCCGGCCGCCATCGAACTTCCGAGGGCGACATAGCGATTCACGCTGGGCCGCTTCCGCCGAGTGTGAATCTGGCGACGCGACACGCCGCCCAAGCGTCGCGATTTTCACACTCGGTGGGCGTCACAGGGCGGGACTCGACGCCTGCGCCCAGAACCGCTTCGGAATACGTCCGGCGCGGCGCGCCAGATACCCCGCGGTGACGGCGGCGGCCATCGCCGCGGCCATGGCGGGCGGGTCGGTCGCTCGGGTCACCGCGGTGGCCAGCAGCACCGCATCGCATCCCAGTTCCATTGCCAGCGCGGCATCGCTTGCGGTGCCGATCCCCGCGTCAAGCACCACCGGCACCCCGGCGGCGGCAACGATCATCTCGATGCTGTGCGGGTTGGCGATGCCCAGCCCGGTGCCGATCGGCGAACCCAGCGGCATCACGGCCGCGCATCCGGCGTCCTCGAGCCGGCGGGCCAGCACCGGGTCGTCATTGGTGTAGGGCAACACCACAAACCCGTCGTCGACCAATTGTTCGGCAGCACGCACCAATTCGATGCCGTCGGGCAGCAGGGTGCGCTCGTCGCCGATCACCTCCAGCTTGACCCATTCGGTACCGAGCGCCTCACGCGCCAACTGGGCCGTCAGCACCGCTTCAGCGGCACTACGGCAGCCGGCGGTGTTGGGCAGCGGCGTGATGCCAAGCCGACTCAGCAGATCCAGCATGCCGGTACCGCCTTCGGCGTCGACGCGGCGCATCGCGACCGTGGTCAGCTCGGTGCCGGACGCCACCAACGCCTCTTCCAGCGATGTCAAGCTTTGCGCCCCACCGGTTCCCATGATGAGCCGGGAGCTGAACTCTCGCCCGGCGATGGTCAGCTTCGCGTCATCAACCACCTTGCACCGCCGTCACCACGTCGAGACAGGCACCGTCGGACAGCGCAGTGGCCCAACGCGATTTCGGTAGCACCGCTTGGTCCACCGCCACCGCGATACCGCGGTCGGGATAACCCATCGAAGCAAGCAGTGTCGCGACCGTGGTCGCCTCGGCCACTTCTACCTGCTTCTGGTTGACATTGATGATCATCGTTGCACTCCAACCGGAAGTAGTTCGGACACAACCTGTTCGGCGGTCCACGGCGCCAACAGGAACCCGTTGCGGCCATGCCCGGCAGCGACGTAGGTCCGTTCGTCGAGACGCTGCACCAGCGGTAGATTGTCCGGCGTCATGGGCCGCAGGCCCGCGGCACATTCGGCGAGCTCGTACTCCCCCAACGCCGGAACCAGCGCGCAGGCGTCGTCGAGCAGGTCACGCACCCCGGAGACCGCCGGTGCGGTGTCGCGGCCGTGCTCGTACTGGGTGGCCCCGACCACCACGCCATCGGGGCGCGGCACCAGGTAGACCGCCCGGCCGTGCACCCGGGCCCGGATCACCCGCTGCGGCGGGGGCAGGCAGCCTTTACGCCAGCGCAGCCGCAGCACCTCCCCCTTGACCGGCCGGATCGCCAAGCCGGGCCACAGCGCGGGGGCGTCGATACCGTTGGCGATCACGACGGCGTCGTCGGCGGCCACCTCGGCGAGATCGCGCACCGGCGGAGCCCAACTCACGCCGAGTTCCTCGCACGCGTCGACCAGCGCGCTGACCACCGCGCGGTTGTCGACGGCCAGTTCGGTGGGTGCCCGGAAACCATGCCGAATACCGCCGGCCAGCAGAGGTTCGACATCGCGGGCGGCGGACTCCCAGATCACCGGATGGCCTTGGGCGGAGAGCCAGTCGGCGACGGTGCGCAGGTCGGCGACGTCGGCCCGGTCGGCGGCCACCACCAGCGATTCGCGTGCGGTGACAAGGTGGGCCGGCAGCCCGTCGAGGAAGTCGTGCCACAACTCCAGCGAGCGCAACCCCAGCCGCAAGTGCTGATCCTCGCCCGGCCAGCCCTCACTGTGCGGGGCCAACATGCCGCCGGCCACCCAGGAGGCACCGTGCTCGGTGGTGCGGTGCACGCGCACCGTCCACCCGGCCCGGGCGGCCTGCCGAGCCACCGACAGTCCGATGACGCCGCCGCCGATGACGGCCAGCGAACCGAGCGAGGGTCCGGGCATGTGCTGCTCCCTTCCACCTGCTCGCGTGTCAACACACCAAGCTAGCCGCTAGCGTCGCGGTGTGCACAAACGCTCCGACCGTCTCGCCCGACTCGCTGATGCCCGGCTCTACCTGTGCACCGATGCCCGCCGGGAACGCGGTGACCTGGCCGAGTTCGCCGACGCCGCCCTGGCCGGTGGCGTCGACATCATCCAGCTGCGCGACAAGGGTTCGCCGGGCGAGCAGCGGTTCGGGCCGTTGGAGGCGCTCGGCGAATTGGCGGCGCTGGAGATCCTGGCCGAGGCCGCGCGCCGGCACGGGGCACTGCTGGCGGTCAACGACCGCGCCGACATTGCCCGCGCCGCAGGCGCCGACGTGCTGCACCTGGGCCAGGACGACCTGCCGCTGCCGGCGGCGCGAGAGGTCATCGGGCCCGAGGTGCTGATCGGCCGCTCGACCCACGACCGCGATCAGGTCGCCGCGGCCCTGGCCGAACCGGTCGACTACTTCTGCACCGGGCCGTGCTGGCCCACCCCGACCAAACCGGGCCGGTCTGCACCGGGCCTGGAGCTGGTGCGGTTCGCCGCCGACCAGCAACCCGCCAAGCCGCGGTTCGCCATCGGCGGCATCGACCTCGAGCGGTTGCCGCAGGTGCTGGCCGCCGGCGCAGACCGGCTGGTGGTGGTGCGGGCGATCACCGCCGCCGAGGATCCGCGGGCTGCTGCGGCGGCGCTGCGGACCGGGCTCGCGCCGAGCGTGCACTGAGCACGAGATTTCCCAGTATTTTTCGCGCTGAGTACACGTTCGCCGAGTCGGAGCGTCATTGCCGACGTCACACGCCGCGCAGCAGCTCCCAGCTGGCGGCGAACCCCGGGTGCAGCGGCAGCCCGGCGACCTCGTGTTCGTCGACCCACCGCAGTTCGGTGCTCTCCCCGTTGGGCACCACCGGCAGCAGTTCGTCGGCGTCGGCGACCACGGTGGTGTAGGTCCAGGTGGTGCCGCTGGCCGACGCGGTCACCACGGCCGCGCGCACCACGATCCGATCGGCGGGCAGGCCGGCCTCCTCCTGCGCCTCGCGGATGGCGGCCTCTTCCACGGTCTCATGACTGTCGCGGGCGCCGCCGGGCAGTGCCCAAGTGCCACCCTGGTGACTCCACCAGGCGCGATGCTGCAGCAGTACGGTGCGGGAGCCATCGGGGCGGGGCGCCCGCAGCAGCAGGCCTGCCGCACCGTGCCGACCCCAGAAGCGGACGCCAGTATCGGAAAACGCCCACCCATCGCCGTCACCACGCACGCTTGGAAGCGTATCGGGGCGGGCAAGGTCTCGGTTCTGGTGAGATCGCGCGACGTTTTCGACAACAACCGCGTCGACAGGACGCGCAGACACCGCCCTCGCTCTTAGAATCCCTTTATTATCGTTGGTGCCGCGAGCAGCCGCACAGGGATGGAGTCTGAACAGACGTGACCGTTGAGTTGGCGCACCCGTCAACCGAGCCGGCGGGGTTACGGTCGCCGACCGAACCGGCCCGACCCCGCTGGTGGTTCTTCACCACCACCCCCGGACGCATTCTCGCCATCGGACTCATCCTCGCCGCCCTCGGCGGCATCAGCGCCTTCGCCACCGCCAGCGCGATCAACAACCGACAGAACACCCTGACCACGGTTCTCGACCACACCGAGCCGTTGGCGTATGCCGCCGGGCAGCTGTACACCACGCTGTCGGTCGCCGACGCCGCAGCTGCCACCGCGTTCATCGCTCAGGGCGAACCGCGTGCGGTGCGGGAACGCTACGAACAGGCCATCACCGCCGCCGCGGTGGCGGTGACCAGGGCCTCCGGCGGTCTGGACGACGAGCCCCTGTTGCAGCTGCTGGGGCGCATCAATGCGCAGCTGGCCGTCTACACCGGGCTGATCGAGACCGCCCGCACCAACAACCGCTCGGGCGATCCGGTCGGCTCGTCGTACCTGTCGGAAGCCTCCGAGCTGATGCAACACACCATCCTTCCCGACGCTCAGCGCCTCTACCAGGCCACTTCGGCGACCGTGGACCTTCAGACCACAGCGTCGACGCGGGTGCCGGCCCCGGTGATCCTGGTGGTGGCGACCACCGTGCTGTTCGGCGCGTTCGCACACCGCTGGCTGGCCCGGCACACCCGGCGGCGCATCAATCCCGGCCTGGTCGCCGGCGGCCTGGCGATCCTGCTGATGATCATCTGGGTCGGAACGGTGCTGGTGATCTCCACCGCGGGCAGTCGCAACGCCAAGGACACCGGCGCCGAGTCGCTCAAGGCGATCACCAACCTGGCGATCACCGCGCAGCAGGCGCGTGCCGACGAGACCCTGTCACTGATCCGGCGCGGCGACGAAGAGACCCGCAAACAGACCTTCTACCAGCGCCTCGACATGATGCAGGAGCAGCTGGAGGGTTATCTGGACCGCGGCGACGCCGTGGACAAGGCCGACCTGGCCAACGCCGGGCAGCTGCTGGCTCGGTGGCGGCAGGCCAATGACCGGATGAACGCCTACATCAGCGTCGGCAACTACCGGGCCGCCACCCAGGTAGCGCTGGGCGGCAGCGGTGATGACTCGACGCCGGCGTTCGACCAGCTCGACGCGGCCCTGGATAAGGCGCTGCAGCACAGTCGCAATCAGCTGCGCGGCGATGTCCTCAACGCCCGCCGGGTACTGTCGGTGGCCCCGGTGGGGGGCGCGGTACTCAGCATGGGTGCCGCGATCGCGGTCGCGCTCGGGTTGTGGCCTCGACTGAACGAGTACAGATGATGAAACGCCGTCGGCCCCGGCTGCTGCTGTGCGCACTGAGTGCGGCATTGGTGCTGTCCGGCCTGACCGGATGCGGTCGCACCGAGTTCGTGTCGGCGACCGCGATGCCGACGCTGCCGCCGCCCACTCCGGCCGGCATGGAGGAGCTGGCGCCCGAGGCGCCGCGCCCTCCCGACCCGCGTACCGAGGACTGCGACGCCACCGCCAGCCTGCGCCCGTTCCACAACAAGGCCGAAGCGGACGCCGCGGTGGCCAAGATCCGCCACCGCGGCCGGCTGATCGTGGGCCTGGACATCGGCAGCAACCTGTTCAGCTTCCGCGACCCGATCACCGGTGAGATCACCGGTTTCGACGTCGACATCGCCGGGGAGGTGGCCCGCGACATCTTCGGCACCCCTTCGCAGGTCGAATACCGAATCCTGGCGTCGGCCGAACGGATCGCGGCCCTGCAGAAGTCCGAAGTCGATATCGTGGTCAAGACCATGAGCATCACCTGCGGCCGACGTGAGCTGGTGAACTTCTCGACGGTGTATCTGGTGGCCAACCAGCGTCTGCTGGTGCCGCGCGACTCCGCGATCCGCCAGGCCGCGGACCTCTCCGGCAAACGGGTCTGTGTCGCGCAGGGCACCACCTCGCTGCGGCGGATCCGCAACATCACACCGGCCCCGATCATCGTTTCGGTGGTGAACTGGGCCGACTGCCTGGTGGCGCTGCAACAGCGTCAGGTCGACGCCGTCAGCACCGACGACTCGATCTTGGCCGGCCTGATGGCCCAAGACCCGTATCTGCACATCGTCGGACCGAGCATGGACGAAGAGCCCTACGGCATCGGAATCAACCTGAACAACACCGGGCTGGTGCGTTTCGTCAACGGAACCCTGGAGCGCATCCGCCGCGACGGCACGTGGAACACCTTGTACCGCAAGTGGTTGACGGTGCTGGGGCCGGCGCCGGTGCCTCCGACACCGAGGTACTCGGACTGATGGCGCGCCGCGACGATGAGGAGCGCAGCGACGCTGAGGAGCGGCGCAGCGAGCACGACGACGACGCACCGGACCAGGCCGCAGCCGAGCTGGAAGACGACGGCCCGGCCACCCAGCGGGCCGACGTGCTGGCCGAATCGTCGTCGGTACGCCGGCCGATGTCGACCCAAGCGATCTTCCGTCCCCGGGAGGGTTCGCACTCCACGGGCTCGGCCGAATCCCACGACACGACGGTGGTGCGCACCGTCGCTCCGCGACGGCGTTTGGGCGGTGGCCTGGTGGAGATCCCTCGGGTCCCCCCGATCGACCCCCTCGCCGCGCTCATGGAAAATCCGGAGGTCGCCGAGTCCAAGCGGTTCTGTTGGAACTGCGGACGGCCGGTGGGCCGGTCCACCGGAGAGGCGAAGGGCGCGTCCGAAGGCTGGTGCCCGCACTGCGGAAGTCCGTATTCTTTTCTGCCGCAGCTGAAGCCGGGCGACATGGTCGCTGGGCAGTACGAGATCAAGGGCTGCGTGGCGCACGGCGGCCTGGGATGGGTGTACCTGGCGGTCGACCACAACGTCAATGAGCGCCCGGTCGTGCTCAAAGGCCTGGTGCATTCCGGCGACGCCGAGGCGCAGGCCATCGCGATGGCCGAGCGGCAGTTCCTCGCCGAGGTGACCCACCCGTCGATCGTCAAGATCTTCAACTTCGTCCAGCACCCGGACTCCCACGGCGACCCGGTCGGCTACATCGTCATGGAGTACGTCGGCGGCCAGTCGCTCAAACAACGCCGCGGCACCCGGCTGCCAGTGGCTCAAGCCATCGCCTACATGCTGGAAATCCTTCCCGCACTGGGCTATCTGCACTCTCTGGGGCTGGTCTACAACGACCTCAAGCCGGAGAACATCGTGCTCACCGAAGAGCAGCTGAAGCTGATCGACCTCGGCGCGGTGGCCCGCATCAACTCATTCGGCTACCTCTACGGCACCCCGGGCTTTCAGGCGCCCGACATCGTTCGCACCGGACCCACCGTCGCCACCGACATCTACACCGTGGGCCGGACCCTGGCCGCGCTCACGCTGAAGCTCCGCACTCGTGACGGGCGCTACGTCGAGGGACTGCCCGACGACGACCCGGTGCTCAAGAAGTACGACTCCTACCGCCGGCTGCTGCGCCGGGCCATCGATCCCGACCCGCGCCGGCGCTTCACCTCCGCCGAGGAGATGTCCGCGCAGCTGATGGGCGTGCTGCGCGAAGTGGTCGCGCGCGACACCGGTACACCACGGCCCGGGTTGTCGACGGTGTTCACCCGTTCGCGGTCCACCTTCGGTGAGCACCTGCTGGTCGCGCACACCGACGTCTACCTCGACGGGCATGTGCACTCCCAGAACCTGACGGCCCGTGAGATCGTGACCGCCTTGCAGGTACCGCTGATCGACCCGGGTGACGTTGCCGCCCCGCTGTTGTCGTCGATGGAGCTCAGCGAGCCGGTGCAGACGCTGGATTCGCTGCGGGCGGTGCGGAACAGCTCGCTGGAATCCGACGGCATCGATTTGTCGGAGTCCATCGGGCTGCCGTTGATGGAGGTGCGTGCACTGCTCGACCTCGGCAACGTCACCAAGGCCACCAGCAAGCTCGACGAACTGGCCGAGCAGGTGGGTTGGCGATGGCGGCTGGTCTGGTTCCGGGGGGTAGCCGAGCTGCTCACCGGCGACTACGAGGCTGCCCGTAAGGATTTCACCGAGGTCCTCGACATGTTCCCCGGCGAGCTGGCACCGAAGATGGCCCTGGCCGCCACCGCCGAACTGGCCGGAACCGAAGACGAGCGCGGCTTCTACGAATCGGTGTGGCGCACCGACGACAGCGTCATCTCGGCCGCCTTTGGTCTGGCCCGCGCCCTCTCGGTAGAAGCTGACCGGACGGCAGCGGTTCGCACCCTTGACGAAGTGCCCGCCACCTCAAGGCATTTCACCACCGCGCGGTTGACCAGTGCGGTGACGTTGCTGTCGGGGCGTTCATCCAGCGAGATCAGCGAGGCCCAGATCCGTGATGCCGCACGCCGGGTGGAGGCGCTGCCGGACACCGAGCCGCGGGTACTGCAGATCAGGGCGCTGGTCCTGGGCGCCGCGATGGACTGGCTGACCGAGCACGAGGCCAGCACGAACCACATCCTGGGCTTCCCGTTCACCGAGCACGGGCTGCGACTCGGTGTGGAGATGGCGCTGCGCGCCCTGGCCCGGCTGGCGCCCACCCAGGAGCATCGCTACCGGCTGGTCGACACGGCCAATGCGGTGCGCCCGATGAGCACGTTCTAGATCCGATGGCCGTGCACAGCTGGCGTCGGGGAGCTTGCGCGCTCTCGGTGGCCTTGGCGGTCGCCGCGGCGCCGTCGGCCACCGCGACGCCGAGCGACCGGATCAACGGGGTGACCCTGTCGCAGACCACGGTCGATGGCCGCGACTACGTCCTGCGCGAGATCACCATCGAGCCCGGCGGCAGCACCGGTTGGCATTGGCACCCGGGCACGGTGTTCGGCGTCGTCCGCCAAGGCACCTTGACCCACAATCTCGCGGACTGCAGCCTCGACGGCAGCTACGGACCGGGTGCTCAGATGATCGAACCCGGCGGCCCCGAGCATGTCCACATCGGTCGCAACCTGGGATCGACTCCGGTAGTGCTGCAAGCGGTGTACCTGCTACCGCTCGGCGCCACCCTTGTCGAGGATGCGCCCGACCCCGGCTGCGGTTACGCCTGACCGGCCCCTGAGCCTGCGCCCAGCCGGCGCAGCCGCGGCTCCAAGTCGGTCTTGAACAGCTCCAGGAAGCGCCGCTGGTCGTGACCGGGAGCGTGAAACACCAGGTGGTTCAGGCCCCACTTCACGTAATCGCCGACCTTCTCAACAGCCTCATCCGGGTCTGAGGCGACGATCCAGCGCTTGGCGATCTGCTCGATCGGTAGCGCGTCGGCCGCTTTCTCCATCTCGATCGGGTCGTCGATGGAGTGCTTCTGCTCGGCACTCAGTGACAGCGGCGCCCAGAAACGGGTGTTGTTCAACGCCAAGTCAGGATCGGGGTCGTAGGAGATCTTGATCTCGATCATCTTGTCGATCGTGTCGGCGTCGCGCTCCGCGATGGCCGCGCCTTCCAACACGGCCGGCATCAGCTTTTCGGTGTAGAGCTCCTCGCCCTTGCCGGAGGTGCAGATGAAGCCGTCACCCACGCGCCCCGCATACTTCGCCACCGCCGGCCCGCCGGCCGCGATGTAGACCGGTACGCCCGACTCCGGGACGTCGTAGATCGAGGCCCCCTTGAGCTTGTAGTAGTCGCCGTCAAAGTCCACCCGGTCACCACGCCAGAGTTCGCGCATCAGGCGCACCGACTCGCGCAGGCGCCCGAACCGCTCCTTGAACTCGGGCCACTCGCCGGTGAAGCCGGTGGCGATCTCGTTCAGGGCCTCTCCGGTGCCGACGCCCAGGAAGATCCGCTGCGGGTACAGGCAGCTCATCGTCGCGAAAGCCTGCGCGATGACGGCCGGGTTGTACCGGAACGTCGGGGTCAGCACGGAGGTGCCGAGCTGGATCTTGCTCGTACGCTCGCCGACCGCGGTCATCCAGGCCAGCGAGAACGGGGCGTGCCCGCCTTCGTGGCGCCACGGTTGGAAGTGGTCGCTGACGGTGGCGCTGTCCATGCCATGCGCTTCGGCGGCTACGCCGAGTTCCACCAGTTCCCGCGGCCCGAACTGCTCTGCCGATGCCTTGTACCCGAGTTTTAGTTCCGCCATTCCACCTTTTCTACTCTCCCGCTGCCTTTCTAAACTCACGGGCATGGGTGAGAAGCTCGTCGAACTCGTTCCGGTGACCGAGCGGGTGTACTTGGCCCGCGGCGAAGCCGTCAACTGGCTGCTAGTCACCGATGACACCGGCGTCATGTTGATCGACGCCGGCTACCCCGGTGATCGCACCGACGTGTTGGCGTCGCTGGGCGCCCTCGGCTACCACCCGGCCGACGTGCGAGCGGTGTTGCTCACCCATGCCCACGTCGACCATTTCGGTGCGGCGATCTGGCTCGCCAAGACGCACGGCACCCCGGTGTACTGCCACGCCGACGAGGTCGGCCACGCCAAACGCGAGTACCTGGAGCAGGTTTCACCGCTGGCGCTGGCTCCGCGCCTGTGGCGGCCGAGCTGGGCGCTGTGGAGCGCGCACGTGGTGCGTAGCGGCGGCCTGAACCGTGAGGGCATCCCGTCCGCGCAGCCGCTGACCGGCGAGATCGCCGCCGGACTGCCCGGGCAGCCCGTCGCCATCCCCACCCCGGGCCACACCCGCGGGCACTGCTCTTATCTGGTCGATGGCGTTCTGGCCAGCGGAGACGCGCTGATCACCGGCCACCCGGTGTTGGCCCACAACGGACCGCAACTGCTGCCGGCGCTGTTCAGCCACAGCCAGCAAGACTGCCTACGCAGCCTCAGCGCCCTGGCTCTGCTGGAGACCGAGGTCTTGGCACCCGGCCACGGCGATGTCTGGCATGGGCCGATCAAGGAAGCCGCCGAGGCCGCAATCGACCGTGCCAGCAAACATTAAGGTCACGATCGGATAAGCGCTGATCCTGGCGATTAAGAGCGGGTCTTAATAAATCGCTCCGCACTTGTGGAGTGATTGCCGCCAAAAGGTTCGGCAAGTACAGAAGCGGTGGCCGCGAGGGTCGATGGCTGTGCCCCAGGACACATGGCGTGCACTCCGGCCGCGCGTACCTTGGGCTCCGGACGGGAATTGCATTCACAACCCGGAAGGAAAACCACCATGTCGAAAGCCCATGGCTTCACCATGATTCGCCGACTCGGCCTCGGCGCCGGACTCCTGGGCGCTACTGCCGCCACCCTGGTCATCGCGCCGTCGGCGTCGGCGGCACCGGACTGCAGTCCGGCCGGGGTGTCCGGCACGGTGAACTCCGTTACCGGTTCAGCCCAGCAATACTTGGCCGCTCACCCCGGCGCCAACGCGGTGGTGAATCAGGCCATCAGCTCCCCGCGGCCGCAGGCCGCAGCCGACGTGCGCAGCTACTTCACTGCCCACCCCCAGGAGTACTACGAACTGCGCGGAATCCTGGCGCCTATCGGTGAGACCCAACGGCAATGCCAAACCACCGGACTTCCGCCCGAGTTGGCTTCTGCCTACGCCGAATTCATGGCGGGCTGAGGCCGGCCGGTCAGATCCGGGTGGCCGCAACGTAGCGGATAGCCGCCGGCGCCCCGTCGAGTTCAGGATCGGAAAGCCGGGGCAGCCGGGCCGCCGCGAACAGGTCGGCAATACCGGATTGGGTTGTGGTCCAGCCGCTTTCGGTGAGATGCCGAACGACATCGGTGTGCTCTCCGGAATAGAACGGTCCGGGCCCGGTCAGGCTCAGACCGCGTCGGCGCCACCGCTCGACGAGCGATTCGTGGTGCACAGCCTGCGGCCGGCTCGGCGGCACCGCGTGATCGGCGGCGAGCCGGCTGCCCGGGGCGCTGAGCTGGGTAACCCCGTCGAGCAGACGATTCTGTGCGTCCGAGGGGACGTACCAGACCAGCAGCCCCTCGATGACCCACACGGTGGGCGCGGCGGCGTCAAAACCCACCCGCCGCAAGGCCGCCGGCCAATCGCCGCGTAGGTCGACACCGACCGCGCGCCGGTTGACGCTCGGCGTGGCATCCCAGGCTCGCATCGTGGTGGTCTTGAAGTCGACGACGTGGGGGTGGTCGACCTCGTAGACGATGGTCTCGGCGGGCCACCACAGCCGGTAGGCGCGGGTGTCCAGCCCGGAGCCCAGGATCACCGCCTGGCGGATGCCACCGCGGGCAGCGTCGGTGAAGAACGCGTCGAAGAAGTGGGTTCGTGCCGCGGAGAACTCCGCAAACCGGGGAAATCCCCCGTCTTTGCCGAGCCGGCTGATGTCCAGGTCCCCGTCGGCTACCCGAATGCAGAACTCCAGGCCGACCTTGTGCACCAACGGCGCCGCGAACGGGTCGCTGATCAGATCACGCGACGCGGCCGCGGCCCGTGCGGCCGCCAGCACCGTGGCAATGACACCGGCACCGCTGGCCAAGCTCCCGGCGTCGTCCTGCTCGTTCGGCGCCGTATTCATGGGTCCCCACCGCGGCGGCACGGCGTCAATGCATCCTTCTGCCGGCCGGTGCGCCGTGCACCACCGCCCGGACCTCGTCATCGATCCCGCTGGCCGCGGCGAACAGCATTTCGTCGCCGGCCTGCAACTCCTCGGTCGCTCGGGGCAGGATCACCCGGTCACCACGCTGCACCGCGACCAACGCGGCGCCCTCGGGCAGCACGATGTCGCAGACCCGCCTCCCGATCAGCGGGTTGTCGTCGGGCAGGGTCAGTTTCGTCAGGCTGGCCTGACCGCGCCGCAAGCCCATCAACGGCACCAGATGGCCGACATCGATGGCGCCCTCCACTGCGGCGACCATCGCCCGCGGGGTGGAGACGGCCACGTCGATACCCCACTCTTCGGTGAACAGCGGCTCGTTGCGGGCGTTGTTCACCCGGGCCACTACCCGGGCCACTCCGAACTCCGCTTTCGCCAGCAACGCGGTAGCCAGGTTGGCCTTGTCGTCACCGGTGGCAGCGATCACCACATCACAGATCTCGATTCCGCATTCCCGCAGCGCACTCAGCTCGCAGGCGTCGGCCAGCAGCCACTCGGCTTCCGGGACGGTCTGCGGCTGGTAGTGCGCCGGGTTGCGCTCAATCAGCAGCACCCGGTGGCCGTCGCCGATCAGTTCTCGTGCGACGGATCGCCCCACCGCGCCGGCGCCGGCGATCCCGATGCGCATGATGGCTCCCCTCATCCCCGGGCTGCCGCGGCCGCTCCGGGCGTAACACGGTCGTGACAGCGCTACTGATTTACTGACAGATAACACGAACCCGCTGACTTTGAGCGAATCACATGGGCGGGTCCGACCGCCACCAACAGCCCGAACGGGGATCAGATGAGCCTGGAACAGCTCTACCTGGCTCTGTTGATCGGGGGCCTGGTCCTGCTGGCCAGCATCATCGCCACCCGCGCGGCGGATCGAGTCGGGTTGCCCAGCCTGTTGCTGTTCCTGCTGGTCGGAGTGGTGATCGGCAACGACGGGCTGGGCCTGGATTTCTCCGATGTGCAACTGGCCAGTGACCTGGGCACCACCGCGTTGGCGGTGATCCTGGTGGAAGGTGGTTTGACGACCCGGTTCGCCAACATCCGCCGGTTGCTGGCGCCGGCGGCCGTGCTGGCCACTGTCGGCGTCGTGGTCAGCATGGCGGTGATCGCGGTGGCCGCGCACCTGCTGCTGGGCATCAGTTGGCAATTGGCGTTCCTGCTGGGTGCGATCGTCTCACCGACCGACGCCGCGGCGGTGTTCTCCATCCTGCGGGTGCTGCCGCTGCCCAGACGGGTGGCCGGCCTGCTGGAGGCGGAGTCCGGTTTCAACGACGCGCCGGCGGCGATCGTGGTGCTGATGCTGAGCACCACGCCGTTGGTGATCGACCCGGTCCACGCCATCGGCGGGGTGTTCTATGAGCTGATAGCGGGCTCGGCGATCGGCCTGGTCGTCGGGCTACTCGGCGCGATGATGCTGCGTCGGGCGGCCTTGCCGGCGTCCGGCCTGTATCCGCTGGCGACGTTCGGGCTCGCCATGGTGGCGTTCGCGGCGGCGGCGTCGTTGCACTCCAGCGGATTCATCGCCGCCTACCTGTCTGGTGTGGTGCTGGCCAACTCCGGCCTGCCGCACCGCGCGGCCATCCGCTCCTTCGCTGAAGGGCTCGGCTGGCTGGCGCAGATCGGACTGTTCGTGTTGCTGGGCCTGCTGGTGAGTCCGAGTCAGTTGTCCGGAGAACTGATCCCCGCGCTGATCATCGGGGCGGTGTTGCTGCTGTTGAGCCGGCCGTTGTCGGTGGTGGCGTCGCTGATCTGGTTCAAAGTGCCCTGGCGAGAACAGATCTTCCTGTCCTGGGCGGGACTGCGTGGCGCGGTTCCGATCGTGCTCGCAACATTCCCGATCGTCGAGGGCGTCCCGGACAGCTACCGCCTGCTCAACATCGTGTTCATCCTGGTGGTGGTCTACACCGTGGTGCAGGGCCCCAGCCTGGGCCTGTTCGCGCACTGGCTGCGGCTGATCCCGCGCGACGCCACCCGCGAGATCCAGGTCGAGGCGGCGCCGCTGGACGTCTTGGAGGCCGAGCTGCTGACGATGACGGTGCAGCCGGGGTCGAAGCTGCACAACGTCTCGGTGCTGGAACTGCGGCTGCCCGACCCGAGCGTGATCACCCTGATCATCCGCAAGGGCGACACCTTCGTCCCCCAGCCCGACACCCGGATCACCGTCGGCGACGAGCTACTGATCGTCACCACCAGCAAGACCCGCCTGTCGGCCGAACGTCGACTACGGGCGGTCAGCCGGCGCGGCAAACTGGCCCACTGGTTCGACGAGTACGGCGACAACGAGTAACCCCGCCTGCGTTGACTCTGCGCTGAGGGCGGGGGCTACTCGCACTTTTGCGCCCTGGACGCAGAGTCAACGGGAAAAGGCGAGCAGCGGGATCGCCATCTCGGCCGGGGTGAGCCCGCCGTGGAAGCCGACCAGTTGCGCCGTCTGCGGCGGCTCGTGGTCGGTCGCCAAGATCGCGGTGTCGCCGGTACAGGTCACCACGACGTCGCCGATGCGTGCCAGATGCCCGTCCCGCACGGGTCCGAACACCCCGGAGGCAACGGCCTGCTCGCGGGTCTGCACCAGGGCCCGCTTGGCCAGGCGTTCCGTCCAGGCCGCCAGCACGTCGGACGTGGCACCGGGCTCGGTGTGCAGGTAGCGCACCCGCGGCTCGCCGGCGACCACCCGAATTCCGGCGCGCAGCACCGGATCCGCGTCGAGGTCGATCCGGGACTCCTCGGGCACGTTGAGCCCACCGTGGTCCGCCGTGACCAGCAGCGCCGCGTCGCGGGGCAGTTCCTCGAGGAGATGACGCAGCAGCGCATCGACCTTGGCGGCCGCGGCGTGCCAGTGCGGTGAGCCGATCCCCGACACATGCGCGGCGTGGTCGAGTGCCGCGGTGTAGCCGTAGACCAGGCCCGGCGAGGCCAGCGCCGCGACGACCCGCTGGGCGTAGGGCTCCCCCTTTGCCACTGGGCAGAATTCCGCGCCTCGGTAGGCGGACTCGGTCAGCCCGCTGCCGATGAACATCTCCGGCAGCACGGCACGGGCAGCCACGCCCGCGTCGTGCAGCCGCTCGAACCAGGTGGGCACCGGCTGCCAGCGCGCCGGCGGCGGCTCGTCACCCCAGAAGATGTGCGTGAGCACCCGATTGGTTCCGGGCACATTGACGGTGAAACCCAGCACGCCATGCTCGCCCGGCGCTACGCCGGTGCCCAGCGAGACCAGGCTGGTCGGCGTGGTGGAGGGGAACGTGCAGGACAGTTCGCTCAGGTGACCGGTGGTACCGGCCAGCACCGACGCCAGCAGGGGTGCGTCCTGGGTCAGTTGCGGCAACAGGTGATAGCCCAGCCCGTCGACCAACACCACCGCCACCCGCTGCACGTCACCGACGCGCTCGCGCAGACCGAGCGTGTCGATCGCGCCCGGAACTCCTAGCAGCGCGGCCGAAGACGGCAGGATTTCGCAGATCGAACCGGGCACCGGTTCAGCCTGCCATCCATCGGCGCAGCGTTGCCGCCGAGGCGCTAGTTAGCGCCTTCGCCCTCTCTCGGCAGATCGGCGCCGGGTTTGGCGGCGCTGGTGTTCGACTTGACCTTGTTGTTATTGCCGCCTGGGGCACCGGAGCCGTTACCGCTACCGCCGGAGCCACCGCCACCGTTGCCGCCGCTGGGCATGCTGAACTTCGGGAAGCCATTGGAATTGTTGGAGTTCTCGGAGTGGTGCTCGCCGTCCGCGGGGGTCGGGGTGGTCTCGCCCGGGGCTCCCGAATCGGTGTCGGAGGGCGCGCCCGGATTGACCTCGGCGGGCGAACCCGCGGTCGCCGGTTCTGGACTGAACTGCCCTGGCGCGTCGTGCAACACCTGATCGAGCTGTGCCAGCGGGTCCTGAAGGACGCCGGAGGCGTCCAGATCCAGCGAGCCCGCGGGAATGTCGGCAACATCGACCGGGTCGGGACCGGCGCTGGCCGCACCGATCAGCGTGTCGAGCAAGTCGTCGAGGTCGGCGTGCGCCGCCGGTGCGACCAGCAAGCAGAATCCCGCGGACACAATCGTCGCCGTCACGCGGGCAACCGCCCGCCGCCCTCGGCCTAGGTGTACTGCCCAGGCAGGTTGGTTGAGAAAGTGTGACGACACGCTGTAAGAGTCGTTGATGGGTGAAGGTCTCCTGCC